>NZ_FNTF01000002.1:2747500-3400000 GCF_900105495.1 Pseudomonas frederiksbergensis
AGGTAAACAGGACGATGGAAACGACTTGCAGCGTGACCGCCAGGGGGCGCTGGGTTTCAGACATGGGTAAAGATCCACGGGGAAGCAGGATAGATAGGCTGCTTATGATAGCGGCGCAAGCGGCTACGGGTCGTGGAAAAAGTAAAACTATTTGCCGGGCGGGGATGAATCAGGGTTTGGCGGGAGCGACAAGGTGCGTGGTGACCAGGGCGGCCAGTGCGTTTTCTTCGCTGCCGAAACGGGCGAGCAGCGCGGCGCGTTTCTCGGGGGACAGGCGATTCCAGATCTCGATCATCTTCTCGGTAGTACCGATCAGGACGCTGGCTTGGGTTTCGCTGAAGTCGTCGGTCATGGAGGGCTCAAGGGTTCAGGCGGTGTGGAAAGCGCATGTTAGCGCTTTCCACACGGTCTGGCATTGCAGGTGAATCAGTCTTCGCTGTCGGCCTTGCGGCGTTCAGTGGCTTCTTTCGGCTCGGGCTGTTGGGCGCCGGCTTGTTGCGTGGGCGTCTGCTCAGTTTCGTGCAGGCTTGGGAAGGGGAGATTAGGGATCTCGTGCATATCGCGCTCCTCGCAAAGTCTGTTGATAGATCTGGTAGATCCGCGCTTTTAAAAAGCTTGGGGAGGATACAGCAGAAGAAATGACAAATAGACTTTTATATCCAATTGTTGCGACGGATGGGATTGTCTAGACAGGTCTGCGGCAGTGGCGCAGACGATCGTTCCCACGCTCTGCGTGGGAATGCAGCCCGGGACGCTCTGCGTCGCTTTAAAGCCGAACGCGGAGCGTCCGTCGAGGCATTCCCACGCGGAGCGTGGGAACGATCAGTGGTGCGATAGGGATTACTTGCAGACTTCGGCGATGGCTTCGGCCAGCAGATCCAAGCGTGTCGCATCGATTCCGGCGACGTTGGCCCGGCCGGTGCCGACCATGTAAACGCTGTGATGATCGCGCAGTTGTTTGACCTGCTCCGGCGACAAACCAGTGTAGGAAAACATCCCGCGCTGCACGCCGATGTGCGCAAAGCGCTCGCGCAAACCATGAGGTTCCAGCGCTTCAACCAAACCGCTGCGCAGCTGGGCGATGCGCAAACGCATGGCTTCCACTTCGTCGGCCCAGAGGCTTTTCAGCTCTGGATCACCGAGGATGGTCGCTACCACAGCCGCGCCATGATCCGGTGGTGTCGACCACAGGTTGCGGGCGATGTTGGCCAGTTGGCTGCGGATATCCACCAGCTTGTCAGCGGTTTTCGCGCAGACAATCAGCGCACCGGTGCGATCGCGGTACAGGCCGAAGTTCTTCGAGCAGGAGCTTGTGATCAGCACTTCCGGCAACGCGGCAGCGAACAACCGGGTCGACCAGGCGTCCTGTTCCAGGCCATCGCCGAAGCCTTGGTAGGCGAAGTCGATCAGTGGCACCAGATCGCGACTGCGCACCACGTCCAGCACTCGGCGCCAGTCGTCATGGGACAGATCGAAACCGGTCGGGTTATGGCAGCAGGCGTGCAGCAGCACCACATCGCCTTTCGGCGCCTCGTTGAGGGTGGCGAGCATCGCTTCGACATCGAGGCGGTTATCGCTGCCCACGTACGGGTAATGACTGACCTTGACCCCGGCTGCCGCGAAGATGGTTTCGTGGATCGGCCAGGTCGGGTTGCTCAGCCACACGCCACGGCCCGGCAGGCACTGGGCGATGAAGTCGGCACTCAAGCGCAGCGCGCCGGTGCCGCCCGGTGTTTGCGTCGCCCCGGTCCGTTGTTCGGCAATCAGCGGGGAATCGGCGCCCAGCACCAATTCAACGATGGCCTTGCCGAACGCCGATTCACCGTGGCCACCGATGTAGGTCTTGGTGGTCTGGCGATCCACCAGACGTTGCTCGGCGAGTTTCACGGACTGGGGAATCGGTGTCAGGCCTTGGGCATCTTTATAGACGCCCACGCCGAGGTCGAATTTGCGCGGATTGGGGTCCTGCGCATAGGCCTCCATCAGGCCGAGAATCGGGTCGCCGGGTACTCGGCCGATGGCGTCGAAATGCATTATTTGCGGCCCTCGGCGTCCTTCGCCACTTCGTCAGTGCGCGCGGCCATGATGAAATCGTTGCGATGCAGGCCCTTGATGGAGTGGCTCCACCAGGTCACGGTGACTTTGCCCCACTCGGTCAGCAGGCCTGGGTGGTGACCTTCCGCCTCGGAGATTTCACCAACGGCGTTGGTGAACGCCAGTGCGTGTTTGAAGTTCTTGAACAGGAAAACTTTTTCCAGCTGCATCACGCTGTCGCGCACTTCAATGTTCCAGTCAGGAATCTGTTTGATCAGTACCGGCAGTTCTTCGTCGCTGACCTGAGGGGCATCGGCGCGGCAGGCTTCGCAATGGGCTTGGTTCAATGTGGACATGATGGGTTCCTGAAATCGAATTATTGGAATTCGGCCGTCAATTCACCACGCTAAACCAAAGCGTCGGTTCCTGACAGGCTCACTTGATTCTAAAAGCTGCGGATCACGCAGCCTTTGGCGGAAATTTCGGTGTGTGCAAGCCCAACAGCATGCCTTGCTTGACCATGCCCATGATGTCTTCGTGGGCGAGGTCGAACAGACGCTTGAGGTTCGGCAGGACAAAGTACAGCGGTTGCAGGATGTCGATGCGATACGGCGTGCGCATGCATTCCAGCGGATCGAAGGCCTGATGCTCAGGTTCGTCTGACAGGCAGTAAACGGTTTCTTTCGGCGAGGAGAGAATGCCGCCGCCATAGATGCGCAGGCCTTCAGCTGTATCGACCAGGCCGAACTCGATGGTCATCCAGTACAGGCGCGCCAGGTACACGCGTTCTTCCTTGGAAGCCTGTAGGCCGAGTTTGCCGTAGGTGTGGGTGAATTCGGCAAACCAGGGGTTGGTCAGCAGCGGGCAGTGGCCAAAGATCTCGTGGAAAATGTCCGGCTCTTGCAGGTAATCCAGCTCTTCGCGGGTACGAATAAACGTCGCCACCGGAAACTGCTTGTTGGCGAGCAATTCGAAAAAGGTCTGGAAGGGGATCAGTGCGGGTACCCGGGCAACCTGCCACCCGGTGGTTTCACCGAGGACCTTGTTGATCTCGCCGAGTTGCGGAATGCGGTCGTGGGGCAGACCGAGTTTTTCGATACCGTCCAGGTATTCCTGGCACGCACGACCCTCGATCACTTTCAGTTGGCGAGTGATCAGCGTGTTCCACACCGCGTGTTCTTCGGCGGGGTAGTCGATAAAACCTTGCGCATCGGGCTCGCGAGCCACGTATTGCGTCTGCTTCATGCTGCTCTCCTGCTAGGGGAATTCGTTCTTGTTGTGAGTACAGCTATGGACCTAGAAATACCTCAGAAATGCAGTGTTGCAGCGCCCGAGTCGCGCTGTGCGTAGGAAAAATCGTCGATTTTTGTAAAGTAATCGTTACGGATCGACTGAAATGGCGCAGGGATTGAGATTGGCGGGTTTGAAATGGCGTGCAGGTGTCACATAATCTTGACGACTAAGTTGGTGTCTGCGCAGAAAAATCCCTGCTCAGGCCCTCAATCACTCCTGTTTCGGGCGTTTTTATGCGTATCAAAGTCCACTGCCAGAACCGCATCGGCATCCTGCGCGACATTCTCAACTTGCTGGTGGAGTACGGGATCAACGTCGCTCGCGGCGAAGTCGGCGGTGAGCATGGCAACGCGATCTATCTGCACTGCCCGAACCTGATCAACATTCAGTTTCAGGCGTTGCGTCCGAAGTTTGAGGCGATCGGCGGGGTATTCGGCGTCAAGCGTGTAGGGCTGATGCCCAGCGAACGTCGGCACATGGAACTCAATGCGTTGCTCGGCGCCTTGGAATTTCCGGTGCTATCGATCGACATGGGCGGCTCGATCGTCGCGGCCAACCGCGCGGCGGCGCAGTTGCTCGGCGTGCGGGTCGATGAGGTGCCGGGGATTCCGTTGTCGCGTTACGCCGAGGATTTCGACTTGCCGGAACTGGTGCGCGCCAACAAGTCGCGGATCAACGGCTTGCGGGTGAAAGTGAAGGGCGACGTGTTTCTCGCCGACATCGCGCCACTGCAATCGGAGCATGACGACAGCGAAGCAATGGCCGGTGCCGTACTCACGTTGCACCGCGCCGACCGGGTCGGTGAGCGCATCTATAACGTGCGCAAGCAGGAGTTGCGCGGTTTCGACAGTATTTTCCAAAGCTCGAAGGTGATGGCCGCGGTGGTGCGCGAAGCCCGACGCATGGCGCCGCTGGATGCGCCGCTGTTAATAGAAGGCGAAACCGGTACCGGTAAAGAGTTGTTGGCGCGCGCCTGCCATCTGGCGAGTCCGCGGGGGCAGTCACCGTTGATGGCGCTCAACTGCGCCGGCCTGCCGGAATCCATGGCTGAGACGGAGCTGTTCGGCTACGGCCCCGGCGCTTTCGAGGGGGCGCGGGCCGAGGGTAAGCTCGGTCTGCTGGAGCTGACGGCAGGCGGTACGCTGTTTCTCGATGGTGTCGGGGAAATGAGCCCGCGTTTGCAGGTGAAATTGCTGCGCTTCCTGCAGGACGGTTGCTTCCGTCGTGTGGGCAGTGATGAAGAGGTTTATCTGGATGTGCGGGTGATTTGCGCGACGCAGGTCGACCTGTCCGAGTTGTGCGCGCGGGGTGAGTTTCGCCAGGATTTGTATCACCGCTTGAACGTGCTTTCACTGCACATCCCGCCACTGCGCGAATGCCTCGATGGTTTGACGCCGCTGGTGGAACACTTCCTCGATCAGGCCAGTCGGCAAATTGGTTGCCCGCTGCCGAAACTGGCGCCGGCGGCGATGGAACGGCTCAGTCACTACCATTGGCCGGGCAATGTTCGGCAATTGGAAAACGTATTGTTCCAGGCGGTTTCCTTGTGCGAGGGCGGTACCGTCAAGGCCGAACATATCCGCTTGCCGGACTACGGCGTGCGTCAGCCGCTTGGCGATTTTTCTCTTGAAGGCGGATTGGACGAGATTGTCGGGCGTTTCGAGAAAGCGGTGCTGGAGCGTTTGTATTCCGAGCATCCGAGCAGTCGGCAACTGGGCAAGCGGTTGGGGGTTTCGCATACGACCATTGCCAATAAGTTGCGTGAGTATGAAGTCGGCAAAGAACCCGGCAGCGCCTGATCGTTCCCACGCTCCGCGTGGGAATGCCTCAATGGACGCTCTGCGTCCGCTTTGGGACGCGGAGCGTCCCGGGCTGCATTCCCACGCGGAGCGTGGGAACGATCAGCGAATCGGTCAGTAAGGTCGGCACTTGCCTCGAAGCGGCATAACACCGCCGGTTTTTCGTCTTCGACACAATCCTCCAATCCCTCCTGAACCCCTCAAGTCCTTTGTTTGCCGGGCCCTGCGCCGCCAGAAAAAAGTTGGTCTGCAAATTGCTTGTGGCTCAGCAGTACAGCGGTGGACGGCAAACGTCCGGCATGCAGAGGAAAGAGTGTGGACAAGTACCTTTATGTGGCAATGACCGGCGCCAGCCAGAATGCACTGGCGCAGAAGGCTCATGCGAACAACCTGGCGAACATCTCCACCAACGGCTTCCAGAAAGACCTGGAGCAGGCGCGTTCGATGCCGGTGTTCGGCGACAGCTTTCCGGCGCGTGCGTTTGCCCTGTCCGAGCGTCCGGCCACCGATTTCTCCCCTGGCGCATTGGTGCAAACCGGTCGCGACCTCGATGTCGCGGTGCAAGGCAATGGCTGGATCGCCGTGCAGAACCCGGACGGCGGCGAAAGCTACGTGCGCACCGGCAGCCTGAACGTCGACGCCCTGGGCGTGCTGCGCGCCGGCAACGGTATGCCGGTGATGGGCAATGGCGGGCCGATTGCCGTGCCGCCCGAGCAGCAAATCGAAGTGGGCGAGGACGGCACCATCAGCATTCGTGCGATGGGCGAAGGTCCTCGCGTGATGGCGGAAGTCGACCGCATCAAGCTGGTCAACCCTGACTTCAAGAACATGACCAAAGGCCTGGACGGTTCAATCCACACCAAGGACGGCAAGCCGGCGCAGGCCGATGCCGACGTCAAACTGGTGTCCGGCTTCCTTGAGTCGAGCAACGTCAACGCCGTGGAAGAGATGACCTCGGTGTTGGCCCTGGCCAAGCAGTTCGAGCTGCACATCAAGATGATGAACACCGCCAAAGAAGACGACCAGGCCATGGCTCGGGTCTTGCAGATCAGCTAATTATCAGAACGTCGCGCCGTAAAACAGGCGCACGAGGAGAATCGAATGCTTCCGGCTCTATGGGTTGCCAAAACAGGTCTGTCCGCCCAGGACACTAACCTGACGACCATTTCCAACAACCTGGCCAACGTGTCGACCACGGGTTTCAAACGTGACCGCGCCGAGTTCCAGGACTTGCTCTACCAGATCAAACGCCAGCCAGGCGCCCAGTCGACCCAGGACAGTGAACTGCCGTCGGGTCTGCAATTGGGTACTGGTGTTCGCATTGTCGGGACCCAGAAAAACTTCACCGCCGGCAGCCTGCAAACCACCGAGCAGCCGTTGGACATGGCCATCGACGGTCGCGGTTTCTTCCAGATCCTGCAGCCGGACGGCACCACGTCCTACACCCGTGACGGGACATTCCACCTCGACTCCAACGGCCAGATCGTCAATGCCAGCGGCTTCGCCCTGGAACCGGCCATTGTCATCCCGAACGATGCCCAGACCTTCACGGTCGGTCGTGACGGCACCGTGTCCATCACCGTTACCGGCAACCCGGCCTCCCAGGTGATCGGCAACCTGCAAACCGCCGACTTCATCAACCCGGCCGGTCTGCAGGCGGTGGGCAACAACCTGTTCCTGGAAACCGCGGCCAGCGGCGCGCCGCAAGTCGGTACCCCGGGCCTGGCCGGTTTCGGCACCACGTTGCAGAACACCCTCGAGACCTCGAACGTCAGCACCGTTGAAGAGATGGTCAACATGATCACCACTCAGCGCGCTTACGAGATGAACTCCAAGGTGATCTCCACCGCCGACCAGATGCTCTCGTTCGTAACGCAGAATCTGTAATCAAGTCTATGAGGCGGCCATGAGGTCGCCTGCAACACCGTGAGGTAGGGTCATGAATCGCTTCGTATCTGTTCTGGCACTGAGTGGGGCCGTCGTGCTCGCGGGCTGCGTTGCCCCGCCGCCCAAGCCCAATGACCCTTACTACGCCCCGGTGTTGCCGCGCACACCGCTGCCGGCTGCCGCCAATAACGGCTCGATCTACCAGGCCGGTTTCGAACAGAACCTCTACAGCGACCGCAAGGCGTTCCGGGTCGGTGACATCATCACCATCACCCTGAATGAACGCACCCAGGCCAGCAAGAACGCCAACTCGCAAATTGGCAAGAACAGCAAGACCGACATCGGTCTGAGCTCGTTTTTCGGGGGTGGCCTGAGCACCAGCGATCCAGTGGGCAGCGGTAGCCTGAGCCTGGATGTCGGTTATGAAGGTGACCGCGCCACCAAGGGCGACAGCAAGTCCGGGCAGAGCAACAGCCTGACCGGTTCGATCACCGTGACCGTCGCTGATGTGTTGCCCAACGGCATCATCGCCGTGCGCGGCGAGAAGTGGCTGACCCTCAATACTGGCGATGAGCTGGTGCGGATTGCCGGTATGGTTCGATCCGATGACATCGCCACCGATAACACTGTGTCGTCGACCCGCGTCGCCGATGCGCGCATCACCTATTCGGGCACCGGTGCTTTTGCCGATGCGAGTCAGCCAGGCTGGTTCGACCGTTTCTTCCTCAGCCCGCTGTTCCCTTTCTAGGTGGCCACGTTGAATTTCAAAAGCCTCATGGTGGCCGCTCTAATGCTGTCCGCAGCGTTCAACGCTCAAGCCGAGCGGCTGAAGGATATCGCCAGTATTTCTGGTGTGCGTTCCAACCAATTGATCGGCTACGGCCTGGTGGTCGGGCTTAACGGCACCGGCGACCAGACGACGCAAACCCCGTTCACCCTGCAGACGTTCAACAACATGCTCTCGCAGTTCGGCATCAAGGTGCCGCCGGGTTCGGGCAACGTGCAGTTGAAAAACGTCGCGGCGGTGTCGATCAGTGCCGATTTGCCGGCGTTCGCCAAGCCGGGGCAGCAGGTCGACATTACCGTATCGTCCATCGGTAACTCCAAGAGCCTGCGCGGCGGCACCTTGCTGCTGACGCCGCTCAAGGGGATCGACGGCAACGTCTATGCGGTCGCTCAGGGCAACCTGGTGGTCGGCGGTTTCGACGCCGAAGGTCGTGACGGTTCGAAGATCACTGTTAACGTTCCGTCGGCCGGTCGTATCCCGGGCGGTGCGTCGGTCGAGCGTTCGGTGCCGAGCGGTTTCAACCAGGGCAACAGCCTGACGCTGAACCTCAACCGTTCGGACTTCACCACCGCCAAGCGCATCGTCGACAAGATCAACAACATGCTCGGCCCTGGCGTTGCCCAGGCCATCGACGGCGGCTCGATTCGCGTCAGTGCGCCGCTTGATCCGAGCCAGCGCGTCGACTATTTGTCGATCATCGAGAACCTTGAAGTCGACCCGGGTCAGGCGGTGGCGAAAGTCATCATCAACTCGCGGACCGGCACCATCGTGATCGGCCAGAACGTCAAAGTTTCCCCGGCCGCCGTGACCCACGGCAGCCTGACCGTGACCATCACCGAAGACCCGATCGTCAGCCAGCCCGGCCCTCTGTCCAATGGGCAGACGGCGGTCGTGCCGCGCTCGCGGGTCAACGCCCAGCAGGAAGCCAAGCCGATGTTCAAGTTCGGCCCGGGCACCACTCTCGACGAAATCGTGCGTGCGGTGAACCAGGTCGGCGCGGCGCCGGGTGACTTGATGGCCATCCTCGAAGCCCTGAAACAGGCCGGCGCGTTGCAAGCCGATCTGATCGTGATCTGAGGGCGGCGACCATGGATATGCGCAAGGGCGGTTTGGGGGTCAACAGCAACGATTCGGGTTCCTATTCGGACCTTAATCGCTTGAACCAGCTCAAGGTCGGCGACAAGGACAGTGACGCGAACATGCGCAAGGTTGCGCAGGAATTCGAGTCGCTGTTCCTCGGTGAAATGCTCAAGTCCATGCGCTCGGCCACCGACGCGCTGGGCCAGGACAATCCGCTCAATACGCCGGCCGCCAAGCAATACCAGGAAATGTACGACCAGCAGTTGGCCGTTTCCATGTCCCGTGAGGGTGGCGGTATTGGTCTGGCTGACGTGCTGATGCGTCAGATGTCGAAGAACAAACCGCTGGCCCCGGGCGAGGCCGCTGCAGCGTCAGCCGCCAAGCAAGCTGCCGCGAAAGCCGCCGTGGAAACCCCGATTGCCGCCGGTACGGTTGCCACCAACGGGCCGCTGTCGCGCCTCAATGGCGAGCGTCCGTTGTGGGCTTCGCGCTCGGTGAGCGCGGCAAGTAGTGCGGGCGAAGGCACTCATCGCAATGACATGGCGCTGATCAATCAACGGCGTCTGGCGCTGCCGCCAAAACTGGCCGACCGCTTGCTCGCAGGGCTGGTGCCGTCGGCATCGATTCCTGCCGCGACCGCCACGACAGCACAGAACAACATCCAGATGCCGCAGAGCACCAAGACCGGTGCCGGTCCGCTGTACAACGGCGATTGGCTGGCTTCGCAAGCGGATGCGACATCCAGCGGGCGCCTGCAGGTTTACGGTCGTGCCATGGCGCAAATACCGCTGGCACCGGCGAAGAAAGCGTTCAGTTCCGCCGACGAATTCGTCAATACCATGCTGCCGATGGCCAAAGAGGCCGCCGAACGCATTGGGGTTGATCCGCGTTACCTGGTGGCGCAGGCCGCCCTGGAAACCGGATGGGGCAAATCGGTCATGCGCGCCCAGGATGGCAGCAGCAGTCACAACCTGTTCGGCATCAAGGCCAGCAGCAGTTGGAAGGGCGAATCGGCGCGGGCAATCACCAGCGAATTCAGGAATGGCGAGATGGTCAAGGAGACGGCGCAGTTCCGTTCCTATGACTCTTACAAGGACAGCTTCCATGACCTTGTGACGCTGCTGCAAACCAACAATCGCTATCAAGATGTTGTGAAGTCGGCCGATAACCCAGAACAGTTTGTGCGCGAGTTGCAAAAGGCCGGTTATGCAACCGACCCGGACTACGCAAGCAAGATTTCGCAGATAGCCAAGCAGATGACGAGTTACCAGAACTACGCTGCGGCGGGCGCTACCACCACGCCTCTATAGGCATAAGCTATAAGGTCTGAACCATGAGTTTGCTCAACATCGGGATGTCGGGGCTGTCAGCCAGCCAATCGTCGTTGATGACGACGGGTAACAACATCGCCAACGTCGATACCGCGGGTTACTCGCGTCAGCAGACCGTGCAGGGCACCAAAGCCTCGCAGCAGTTCGGCAATGTCTACATCGGCACCGGCACGACCCTGGCCGATGTACGTCGGGTGTACAACAGCTACCTTGACGCCCAACTGCAGACCACCACTTCGCTCAACAGCGATTCGGCCGCGTACCTGGGCCAGGTCACGCCGCTGGACAAACTGCTGTCGGACACCAGCACCGGCCTCAATGGCGCACTGACCAAGTTCTTCGCCTCGGTGCAGAACGTCAACGCCAAGCCGGGTGACGACGCTTCACGCCAGTTGCTGCTCAGCGATGCCCAGGCCTTGAGCAATCGTTTCAATTCGGTGTCCAGCCAGTTGAACGAGCAGAACGCGAACATCAATGGCAACCTGACGAACATGGCCGATCAGGTCAACAAACTGGCCGCCACCGTGGCGCAGTTGAACCAGAAGATTGCCGAAATTTCCAGCTCCGGTGGCATGCCGAACGAGCTGCTCGACGCCCGTAACGAGACCGTACGCCAGCTTTCGACCTTTACCGGCGCGCAGATCGTCGAGCGTGAAGGTAACGTCGATATCTACTTGGGCAGCGGCCAGCCGCTGGTCATGGGCAACACCGTCAACAAACTCGAAGTCGTGCCGGGCAAAGACGACCCGAACCGCTTGGCGCTGCAACTCAATCGTGGTTCGAGCACCATCGATATCACGTCGATCATGACCGGTGGCGAAATCGGCGGTTTGCTGCGCTATCGCAGCACCGTGCTCGACCCGGCCATGAACGAACTGGGTCGCGTCGCCCTGGTCGTCGCCGATCAGATGAACAGCATCCAGGCCCAGGGCATCGACAAGAACGGTGACTTCGGTTCAAACCTGTTCAACAGCATCAACAGTGCTGCGCAAATGGCTCAGCGCAGCATCGCCTCCGGCAATAACAGCGTGGGTTCGGGCAACTTCGATGTCAGCATCGAAGACACTGGCAAGCTGACCATCAACGATTACAAGGTGACGTTCACCAGCGCCACCGACTACACCGTGCAGCGCCTGCCAGACAATACGCCTGTGGGCGGCAGCTACAGCACGACGACCACACCGGCGCCGGTGATCGAGGGGTTCTCCTTGAAGCTGACCGGTGGCACCGCGGCTGCTGGCGATACCTTCAAGATCACCCCGACCCGCAATGCGGCGGCCAATATCAAGACCGAGATGACCGACTCCAAACGTCTGGCCATCGCGGCACCGTTGGGTGCATCCATCGCGGCGAGCGGCAGCGGTAATGGCACCCTGACCATTCCGGCCAGCGGTCAACCGACCCTGACCACCCAATTCGATATCTACGACGCGGCCACCAAAACCGCGATGCAGAACGGCCTGAAAAATTCCACGCCGGCCAAGGTTGTCTTTGGTGCGGTGTCCGCCGACGGCACCAGCCAGGCCTACCAGTTCCTGGATGCCAAGGGTGGGGTGATCAGCAGCGGCACCATCAAGCCAGGTGAGAGCAACACCTTGAACTTGAGCATTCCGCTCAAGGATTCCACAGGTGCGCCGATCCCGCCTGCGCCTGCCACTCAGTACACCGCGGCCTTCAGCATGACCATCGCCGGCTCCCCGAGCAACGGCGCCGGGATCAACGTCTCGCTCAGTCAGCCGGGCAGCCTGGACAACCGTAACGGCACCGCACTGGCCGGCTTGCAGACCGCGCAGACCGTGGACACCGGCTCCGCCAGCAAAGGCATTTCCCTGAACGACGCTTACGGCAAACTGGTCGAAGGCGTTGGCTCCAAGGCCGCCCAGGGCAAGCTCGACAGCGCCGCGACCTCAGCCATCCTGGCAAACGCCAAGGGTGCGCGCGACTCGCTTTCGGGTGTCGACCTCGATGAGGAAACCGGCAACCTGGTCAAGTATCAGCAGTACTACACCGCCTCTTCGCAGATCATCAAGGCTGCGCAGGAAATCTTCAGCACTTTGATCAACAGCATTTAAGGAGTCGTAGCCCATGCGCATTTCTACCGCCCAGTTTTACGAGTCCTCGGCTGCGAACTATCAGAAGAACTTCGCCAACGTGGTCAAGAGCAGCGAAGAGGCCAGCAGCCTGGTTCGCGTGAACACCGCAGCCGATGATCCGGTCGGCGCCTCGCGTCTGTTGCAATTGGGTCAGCAGGCTTCGATGCTGGATCAGTTCTCGAACAATATGACCACCATCAAAGGCACGCTCGGCCAGACCGAAGCGGTGATGACCAGCATCAACAACGTGCTGCAGCGCGCCAAGGAACTAGCCCTGGGCGCGGGCAACGCCGGTTATACCGACGCTGACCGCCAGGCCAACGCCTCTGAACTGGGTCAGATCGAAGAGCAGCTGCTGAGCCTGATGAACACCAAGGACGAGAACGGCAAATACATCTTCTCCGGATCCAAGGGCGATATCGCACCGTTCTCGCGTAATACCGATGGCAGCTACACCTACAACGGTGATCAGGTCACGCTGGATCTGCCGATTGGCGATACCCAGTCGATGGCCACCAACAGCACCGGTTGGGACGTGTTCCAGCAAGCCATCAACACCAGCCGCACCCAGACTGCAATGACCTCGCCAGCCGTCGATGACGGTCGTGTGGTGCTTTCCAACGGTCAGGTGGGCTCCGACGTTACCTACAACGCAAAATTCCGCAGTGGCGAACCGTACACGGTGAATTTCGTCAGCGATACGCAGCTGCAAATCACAGACTCGCTGGGTAACGATGTCACCGCCGAGGCCAGTCAGAACGGTGTGTTCAGTTCCACCGGTGGGGCGGCCACGCAGACTGTCAACTTCCGTGGCGTCGATCTGAAGTTGAACATTAACCTGCAAGCGGGTGACGTTCCGAGCACGGTGATCACCGGACACAGTTTCACCCTGGCTGCCAAGCCGGACAGCTTCAATGCGTCCCGCAGCCCAGGTAACCCCTCGGCGGCGCTGGTCACCGGGACGGCGGTCACCAATAGCGCCGACTACCACGCCAGTTTTCCGGGTGGCGGCGCGATCCTCAAGTTCACCAGTGCCACGAATTACGATTTGTATGCCTCGCCTTTGACCGCTAACAGCACACCGGTTTCCAGCGGCACAATGGCGGGTTCCACAGCAACAGCGTCAGGTGTCTCCTTTACTTTGGCCGGTACACCGGCGGCGGGAGATCAGTTTTCCGTTGCGGTCAACACTCACCAGACGCAAAACGTTCTGGACACTGTCAGTCAGCTCAAAACAGCACTGTCGACGCCGACCAACAATAATCCGATAGCCATTCAGAAACTGAACGCGGCAATCGGCTCGGGTGTTGGCAACTTGTCCAGTGGCATCGACCAGTTGGCGTCAGGTCTCAGCTCCGTGGGTGGTCGCGGCGCATCATTGGTCACCCAGACTGACATCAACCAGAGCCTGGCACTGGCCAATACGCAGACGCAGGGTGCGATTCGTGATTCGGACCCTGCCGAAGTGATGACCCGTCTGACGCTGCAGCAAACCATGCTTCAAGCCTCGCAACTGGCGTTCAGCAAAATTGCTCAGTTGGGGTTGTTCAACAAAGTCTGAGTCAAGGCCCTCGCGATGTTGTCGCGGGGGCTTAAGACTGCTGAGTGCAAACCGTCTTTTTTCAGCGGTTCCGGGAACTCTCCTTGTTTAGAGTGAGGTCCCGCCGCTCGAGAGTTCCCTCGCCGTGAAACCAGCTCCTCTTGTCACCATCGCCATCCCCGCCTTCAAACCGCAGTTCTTCCAGACGGCACTGCAAAGCGCGCTGAATCAGACCTACGCCAATCTTGAAGTAATCGTCTGCGATGACAGTTGTGGCAACGAGATCCGTGAGATCGTCGATGCCTGCGAGGTGCCTGTCTCGATTCGCCTGCGCTATGTGCGCAATCCGCAGCGCCTGGGTTTTCAGGCCAACCTCATGGCCTGTGCGCAAGAGGCCAGCGGTGACTATCTGAAGTTACTGTGCGACGACGACCAGCTACTCCCTGAATGCATCACTCAGCAGATCGTCGGCTTCATCGACCACGAAGACGTCAACCTGGTGACCGGCCAGCGGCAGTTTTACGACGGTGATTACATCCTGCTTTCTGACCGTGTGGAAAATTGCTGTTTTTCCACGGGAGTCACCTTGTTCAAGGGTGAGGATCTGCTGGGCATTCTGGAAAGCAGTCTGGTCAATTTTCTCACTGGCCTCAGCGGGGCGTTGTTGCGAACCCGGCATGCGCTGGAATATTTGCCGGCCCTGACTCAGATTGGCGAAGGCTTTATCGCGTGTCTGGACTTCGCCTTGTTTGCCTGCCTGCTACGGCGTGGCAATCTGGTGGTGGTGGGTCAGGTGTTGAGCCTTGAGCGTTTGCATCCGGCGCGGCTGAGCGATCAGACACCAGTCAAGGCTGCGGTAATGACCGAACTCGACTGGCTCAAGCAAATGCTTGCCTTGCGCAGTGGTGAGCCGGCGCCTGCGCCGGGCTGGGTACGTTATCTGGCACTGGCCGATGCGACTGAGGGGCACGCCTATGCCTGGGAAGAAACCGCGCTGGGACGGCAACTGGGCTTCATTCAAACGATGGTGCACACCCGGGTAGGCGTCAAGAGCGACAGCTTTGTCGACATGTACCGGGAATGGCTGTCGTGCCGTCGTTTGAAACCGGCCCAGCAACGTTTGCTCGACGCCCGTTTGCAGGGTTGGAGCTGGCGTCCGCGCATCGTGCCGATTGTTCTCGACAGCGAAGGCGATGTTCCGGCGCTGGAAGAGACGCTCAAGAGCATTCGTCATCAGACCTACGCCGCCGAGCACGTGGTAGTGCTGTCCCAATTACAGCACGCGCCATTCGACGGTGTGCGTCATATACGTCTGGATGATGAACCGGTTGCCCAGTTCAATCGCCTGCTGGCCCAGTTGGATAACGCAGACTGGATCTATCTGGTTCGCGCGGGCGATCGCTTGAATGAACTGGCTTTACTGTTACTGGCAGAGCGCATGGTGGAAATGCCTGACGTGCGCTGCCTCTACAGTGACGAGGGCGGATTGCGTGATGACGTCTCGGTCGAGCCGGTGTTCAAGCCCGACTTCAACCTGGATCTGATGCGCAGCTATCCCTATGTCGGCCGCGTGCTGGCCCTGCAGCGGCAGCGGATGATCGAGCTGGGTGGCATGCAACACGGTTTTGGCGAGCTGGGTGTGCATGATCTGGTCTGGCGACTGGTGGAGAGTAACGGGCCACATGCGATTGGGCACATCGCTGAAGTTCTCGTGGAATCTGCTCTGTGTCTCTCCCAGTGGCTCACGCAGCCGCAGATTATCGAGCAGAACCCTCGCGTGCTGGCCGCGCACCTGCAGCGGCTCGGTGCACCACACCGGATTCGCCCTGGCAATCAGCCGATGATCAATCGTGTGGACTACCTGCATGATGAGCCGGCCATGGTTTCGATCGTCATTGCGACCCGCGATGAATTGGGTTCCCTGGAGCGTTGCGTCGAAAGTCTGTTGGAGAAAACCGCCTGCCAACGCTATGAAGTTCTCATTGTCGACAACGGCAGTACTGCCGTTGATGCCTGCAACTGGCTGTCGGCCATGGAGCAAATGGGCAGTGACAAACTTCGGGTGTTGCACTGTGATCATGGTGACAATCTGGCTGCAGTGCAGAACTTCGCTGCCGGCCACGCCCGTGGCGACTATCTGTTGTTTCTCAGTCCCTACAGTATCGTTGTGAGCCCTGATTGGCTCGACGAGTTGCTCAATCACGCTCAGCGTCCGGAAGTCGGAGTGGTCGGCGGTCGGCTGGTGAGTCCGCAAGGGCGTATCGAGGGCACGGCCCAGGTACTGGGGTTGCGGGGGGCGGTCGGTGTTCCCAATCGTGGTGAGTTGCTCAACACGTCCGGTTACATGCAGCGCCAGCAGACCGTACAGAATTTCAGTGCCGTGGGCATCGATTGCCTGCTTGTGCGCAAGAAGGTTTTTGATGATCTGCACGGCCTGGACGAGCAGAATCTGGCGCAAGCACTCAATGGCGCTGACTTTTGCCTGCGTGTGAAGCAAAGCGGATACCTGGTGGTGTGGACTCCCTACGCCGAATTGATGCGAGTGGTTCCATCCTCTGCCTTCATTCCCGCTCCCAGGGTGTTGCAGGCCGAGCAGAAAAGCTTTTACCAGCGATGGTTGCCAGTGATAGCCAGGGATCCGGCCTACAACCCTAATCTGAGTCTGGGCACCAGCAACTTCAGTTTGGAGCCGGGATTCAAGGATGGCTGGGACCCGTTCTCGCGTCAGCTTTTGCCCAAGATTCTGGCGATTCCAATCAATACCACCGCAGTGGGCCATTACCGGGTTGCCCAGCCGTTCCGTGAGTTGGAGGCGGCCGGGCGCGTGGTGGGGCATCTGAGTTATCACACGCCGACAGACATTGACCTGGAACGGTGCTCCCCCGACGTGATCGTGCTGCAGGGCCGCTATAGCCAGAATGCGGTCGATGAGGTTGAGCGAGTCAAAAACTGCTCGCACGCTTTGCGCATCTTTGAACTTGACGATTATGTGATTGATGTCCCGAAGAAGAACGCGCACCTGCGCAAGGCTGAGGTCGGGGTCGATAAAATAGTGCGCCGTGGCATAGGGCTGTGTGACCGGGTTGTGGTCTCGACCCAGCCCTTGGCCGACGCTTTGCGGGACATGCATCACGATATCCGGGTGGTCCCGAACATGCTTGCGCCGCATCTCTGGACCGGGCTCACCAGTCAGCGCCGCACCTCTCGCAAGCCTCGCGTGGGTTGGGGTGGCGGGACGAGTCATGATGGAGACCTGGCGATCATTGCGGACGTGGTACGCCTGCTTGCCAACGAAGTCGAATGGGTGTTCTTCGGCATGTGTCCGCCGGCTTTGCGTCCATTTGTCCATGAGTTCCATCCCAGCATCGGCCTGGAGGCCTATCCGGCCAAACTGGCCAGCCTGAACCTCGATCTGGCCTTGGCACCGCTGGAGTTCCACATCTTCAACGACTGCAAGAGCAACCTGCGTCTGTTGGAGTACGGCGCCTGCGGTTACCCGGTGATTTGCACCGACACTGAAGCCTATCGCGGCTATCTGCCCTGCACCAAGGTCGTGAGCAACAGCACCGAGGAATGGCTCGAGGCAATCCGCATGCACCTGTCCGACCCTGATGCGAGCTATCGCATGGGCGATGCGCTGCGTGAGGAAGTGCTGCGCGATTACATGCTCAAGGGCAACAATCTCAACTACTGGGACGAGGGCTGGTTGCCTGACTGATCGGGCATGGATGTACACCTGCATACCTGAATCAGACGCCTTTCTCCTGCTACGGGATTGAAGGTGCCCGCTTTACGCTTGGGGACGAACCCGGTCTGCATGATCCGGATTCGTCCCTTTTTTGTGCCTGCTATTTGGATTCATGAGCTGGCGCGTTTCCTGCAAGTCCCCCTCATATCGCCATAAAACGAGCGCTTGCGGCCGGTACGCCGCCGCCTGACACGGCAGAGTGTTTTAGCCAGACAGCACGCAAAAGCTTGAAATAGCTTGGCCGAGCTCTGTGAAGAACAAGAGGGGAGACGATGAAGGCAGTAATTCTGGCGGGTGGCCTGGGCACGCGCATCAGCGAAGAGTCGCACCTCAAGCCCAAGCCAATGATCGAGATCGGCGGTAAGCCAATTCTTTGGCACATCATGAAGCAGTATTCCGCCCACGGGATTCATGACTTCGTGATCTGCCTTGGCTACAAGGGCTATGCCATCAAGGACTTCTTCGCCAACTACTTCCTGCACACCTCCGACGTCACCTTCGACATGCGCAACAACCGCATGGACGTGCATCAGAACTACAGCGAGCCGTGGAGCGTCACTCTCATCGACACCGGCGAGGAAACCATGACCGGTGGCCGCTTGCTGCGCGCCGGCCGTTACCTCAAGGATGAAGAGGCCTTCTGCTTTACCTACGGCGACGGCGTCTCCGATATCAATATCCGTCAACTGGTGGACTACCACACCACCCACGGTCGTCTGGCGACCGTCACCGCCGTACAACCGCCGGGCCGTTACGGTGCCCTGGAGCGTCACGGCGATCAGGTGCTCGGTTTCACCGAGAAGCCCCGTGGTGACGGTGGCTGGATCAATGGCGGTTTCTTTGTGCTTTCGCCCAAAGTGCTCTCGTACATCGGCGGTGATGACACCACTTGGGAAGCCGAGCCATTGGCCCGTTTGGCCCGGGACGAACAATTGAAGGCCTTCGAGCATGAAGGCTTCTGGCACCCGATGGACACTCTGCGCGACAAGAACTACCTCGAAGCGCTGTGGCAGAGCGGGGAGGCCCCATGGAAGCAATGGGACTGAGCCCGGAATTCTGGCGTGGCAAACGCGTTCTGCTGACCGGCCACACCGGGTTCAAGGGCAGTTGGCTGACCCTGTGGCTGCAAAGCCTGGGCGCGCAAGTCAGCGGTTTTGCCCTCGACCCGTCGACCGAACCGAGCCTGTTCGAACTGGCCCGGGTGCACGAGGGCATCAATGATCAGCGCGGCGACTTGCGTGACCTCGGCGCATTGCTGGAGCTGATCGCCGAAACGCAGCCGGAAATCGTCCTGCACCTGGCGGCCCAGCCACTGGTGCGCGAAGCCTATCGCGATCCGCTCGGGACCTATTCCAGTAACGTCATGGGCACCCTCAACCTGCTCGAAGCGATCCGTCAGGTCGGTGGCGTGCGTGCCTGCGTGCTGGTGACCACCGACAAGGTTTACGCGAACAAGGAATGGCTGTGGCCCTACCGCGAAGACGAAGCCCTCGGCGGCCACGACCCTTACAGCAGCAGCAAGGCCTGCTGCGAGTTGCTGGCCCAGTCCTATGCCGCTTCGTTTTTCCCGGCCGAGCGCTATGCCGAACACGGTCTGGCGTTGGCCACGGCCCGGGCCGGCAACGTGCTGGGCGGTGGTGACTTCGCTCCAGAACGCTTGATCCCTGATGTGCTCAAGGCCTGGTCGGCGGATGAGCCGGTGACCCTGCGTTACCCGCAAGCCGTGCGCCCTTGGCAGCACGCTCTGGAACCGTTGGCCGGTTACCTGCAACTGGCCGCCGGTCTCTATGAAAAAGGTCCCGGGTTTGCCGGTGCCTGGAACTTTGGCCCGAGCGAAGCGGACATGTGCAGCGTTGGCGAAGTGGTCGAACTGCTCGCCAACCGCTGGCCACAAGCGCGCGGATTGCGCATCGAACCGAGCGATTTGCATGAGGCCGGTCTGTTGCGCCTCGACAGCAGCCGCGCCCGTCAACTGTTGGCCTGGCAACCGCGCTGGTCGTTGCAGCAATGCCTGACCCATACCCTCGATTGGCACCTGGCCTGGCAAAACGGCGACGACATGCGCGCCATCACGTTGGGCCAGTTGAACCTGTACCGAGGCGCGCTGTGAGCGAGTTTCTGTTGAAGTCATTGCCGCTGGCCGGACTGTTCAGCGTGCAGCACAAACGCTTCGAAGATGAGCGTGGGCACTTTGCGCGGCTGTTCTGCGAAGGCAGCCTGAGCGCCTTCGGCCAGCCGTTTCATATCCGCCAGATCAACCATTCCTGCACCCGTGAGCGGGGCAGTGTGCGGGGTCTGCATTATCAGAACGCCAGCGCACCGGAAGCCAAATTGATCACGTGTCTGCGTGGTGAGGTCTGGGACGTGGCGGTGGATTTACGCCCGGACTCGGAGACCTTTCTGCACTGGCACGCCGAACACCTGCGTGCTGGCGATGGCCGCAGCCTGTTGATCCCGGCCGGTTTTGCCCATGGTTTCCAAACCCTCACCGATGACGCCGAATTGCTTTACCTGCACAGCGCTGATTACACGCCTGCGCATGAGGGCGGTTTGTCGGTGAACGATCCACGGCTGGCGATTGCTTGGCCGTTGCCTGTCAATAATCTGTCGGCCAGGGATTCCAGCCATCCCGTGCTCGATGAACACTTCGCTGGAGTGCGTGTATGAACTGCCGTGGTTGCGCAACGCCGCTGGCCTTGCCGCTGATTGATCTGGGCACTTCGCCGCCGTCCAATGCCTACGTGCGCGCCGATCAGCTGGAACAATCCGAGCAATGGGTGCCGCTGAAGGTTGCAGTGTGTCAGCAATGCTGGCTGGTGCAGACCGAGGATTACACCAGCGCCGACAGCCTGTTCGACGCCGAGTACGCCTACTTCAGTTCGTTTTCCAGCACCTGGCTGACCCATGCCGAGCGCTATGTGGGCGAGATGGTCGAGCGTTTCGATCTGACGGCTGACAGCCGTGTGGTGGAAATCGCCGCCAACGACGGTTACTTGTTGCAGTACGTGGCCGGGCGCGGCATCCCTTGCCTGGGCGTCGAGCCGACCCGCAGCACCGCGCAAGCAGCTCGGGAAAAAGGCCTGGAAATCCGCGAGCTGTTCTTCGGCCGCGATACCGCGTTGCAGCTGACAAACGAAGGCTGGGCCGCCGACCTGATGGCGGCCAACAACGTGCTGGCCCACGTGCCGGATATCAATGATTTCCTCTGCGGTTTCGCTACTTTGCTCAAGCCGACGGGCGTGGCGACATTTGAATTTCCGCAGTTGCTGACCCTGATGGCAGGGCAGCAATTCGACACGCTGTATCACGAGCACTATTCCTACCTGTCCCTGACCGCCGTGCAAACGCTGTGCGAGCGCAACGGTCTGGAAGTGTTCGATGTCAGTCAGCTCTCGACCCACGGCGGTTCGCTGCGCGTGTTCGTTCAGCGCGTCGATGGTGTGCGCCGCGAAGTCCTGCCAGCGGTTCAACTGCAACTGCAAGCCGAGCTCGATGCCGGTGTAAAAACCCCCGAGTACTACGCAACCCTCGCGCCCGCCGCCGAACACATCAAGCACGAACTGCTGCGCTTCCTGTTGCAGGCCAAAGCCGACGGCAAGCGTGTGGTCGGGTACGGCGCCGCTGCCAAGGGCAACACCTTGCTCAACTACGCAGGGGTCAAACCGGACTTGCTGGCCTGGGTCGCCGATGCCAACCCGCACAAGCAGGGCAAGTACCTGCCGGGCAGTCGTATCCCGATCGTTTCGCCGGCGCAGATCGACATCGAGAAACCGGATTACGTGCTGGTCTTGCCGTGGAATTTGCTGCATGAAGTCAGTCAACAATTGGCCCGGGTGCGTCAGTGGGATGGCCGTTTCGTGATCGCCGTGCCCGAGTTGACCGTCCTGTGAAAGTGCTCGTGACCGGCGCCACCGGGTTTGTCGGCCGGCATCTGGTCGCGGCCTTGCTTGCTCGTGGTTGCGAAGTTCGCGCCGTGGCGCGCAATGCCGAGACTGCCGCGAGCATGCCGTGGATCAATGCGGTGGAGTTCATCGCCGCGGATATTCACGCCGCTGACCTGGACATCGCCAAGCTGACCACGGGTGTCGATGCCTTGGCGCATTTGGCCTGGCCGGGGTTGCCGAACTATCAGGCACTGTTCCATTTCGAGCACAACCTGATGGCTGACTACCGGTTCATCAAGGGCGCGGTCGAGGCGGGCGTGTCGCAGGTGCTGGTCACCGGAACCTGTTTCGAATACGGCATGCAGAGTGGGTCGCTCAGCGAGCAGTCCGCGCCGCAGCCAAGCAACCCTTATGGGCTGGCAAAGAACACCTTGCGCGTGTTCCTCGAAAACTTGCAGCGCGAGAAGTCATTCACCCTGCAATGGGCGCGGCTGTTTTACCTGCACGGCAGCGGACAGAACCCCAATAGTTTGCTGGCAGCGCTGGATCGGGCGATCGATGCCGGCGACGAACGTTTCAACATGTCGGCCGGTGAGCAACTGCGCGATTACCTGGCCATCGAGACTGCCGCCGGTTATCTCGCGGCGATCCTGCAACAGCGGGACTTCAATGGCGTGATCAATTGTTCCAGCGGCCAGCCGATATCGGTCAGAGCGCTGGTCGAGCAGCGGCTGCGTGAACGTGACGCATCGATCAGTTTGAACCTCGGTCACTACCCATACCCGACCCATGAACCGATGGCGTTCTGGGGCGTGGCGGACCGCTTGCAACAGCTACTGGGAGCAGAGCATGAGGCATGAGTTGTATCGGGTCGCCGACCTGCCGGTGTTGCAGAATCGCACCTTCGCCGACCCGCAATCGGCCAGGGCTTCGGCCTCTGCCGACATGGTGTTGGTACAGGATGAGCAGAGCGGGTTGATCTTCAACCAGGCCTTCGATGCCGACACGCTCAGCTACGACGCCGACTACCAAAATGAGCAGGCGCATTCGGTCCAGTTCCAGAAGCACCTGAGCGATGTCGAAGGCATCATTGCCCGGCACTTCAAGGGCCAGGAACTGATCGAAGTCGGCTGCGGCAAAGGCTACTTTCTCGAACTCCTGAAAGGTCAGGGCTATGCCATCACCGGCATCGACCCGGCGTACGAAGGCGACAATGTCGACGTGATCAAGGCCCCGTTCACGCGCGGGCTGGGTCTGGCGGCGGACGCCATCGTGCTGCGTCATGTGCTCGAACACATTCAGGATCCGGTGAGCTTTCTTGCCGAGATCGCCGAGGCCAATCAGGGCGGGCAGATCTACATCGAAGTGCCGTGCTTCGACTGGATTATCGAGCACCGCGCCTGGTTCGACCTGTTCTACGAGCACGTCAATTACTTCCGCCTCGATGACCTGCGCCGGATGTTCGGCACCGTGCAGGAGGCCGGTCACCTGTTCGGTGGCCAATACCTGTACATCGTTGCGGATCTTTCGACCTTGCGCCTGACCCCGGAACACCCGGTGCCGCGCCTGGACCTGCCCGAAGGTTTCACCCGTAGCCTTGAACGTGCGGTGCAGATTATTCAGGCCGACCCCGAACAAGGTTCGGCGATCTGGGGGGCATCGTCCAAAGGCGTGATCTATTCACTGTTCCTGCAACGGGCCGGTGTGGCAGTGGACCGCGTGGTGGATATCAATCCGGCCAAGCAGGGCCGTTATCTGCCGCTGAGCGGTGTGCGGGTGTCCTCTCCACAAGAGGCCATGGAGGCTCTGCCCGAAGGCGCCAATCTGTTTGTGATGAACTCCAACTACCTCGAAGAGATCAAGCGGATGACTGGTGGACGCTACGTCTATCACGCCGTCGACAACGCTTCGTTCCAGTGACCATTGAGAATTTTGAAATGACCGACAACAGCATCAACAAAGCCTTCGAAGCCGAATGCCAGGCAGAAATCGCGCGTCAGGGCGATGACCAGAAACTCACCGGCCTGGCCCGGGATTTTTTCAATGAATCGGCCAGGCACAAATACAGCTACCACTTCTCGTGGATGGGCCGTCCGATCATCCAGTTGCCGCAAGACATGATGGCCATGCAAGAGATCATCTGGCAGGTCAAACCGGACCTGGTGATCGAATGCGGTATCGCCCATGGCGGTTCGATCATCTACTACGCATCGTTGCTGGAGCTGCAAGGCCACGGCGAAGTGCTGGGCATCGATCTCGACATTCGTGCGCACAACCGCGAAGCCATCGAGAGCCACCCGATGAGCAAGCGCATTTCGATGATCGAGGGTTCGAGCATCGCCCCGGCCATCGCCGCCAAAGTCCGCGCTGCGGCCGAAGGCAAGAAAGTCATTCTGGTGCTGGACTCCAACCACACCCACGACCACGTGCTTGAAGAATTGCGTCTCTATGCGCCACTGGTTTCGGTGGACAGCTACTGCGTGGTGATGGACACCGTGGTTGAAGACATGCCGGCCGACTTCTTCCCGGATCGTCCATGGGGCCCGGGCGACAACCCGAAGACTGCGGTATGGAAGTACCTGGAAGAGAACAAGGACTTCGAAATTGACCAGCCACTGCAAAACAAGCTGCTGATCACCGTGGCGCCGGACGGCTACCTACGTCGCGTTCGTTAATCAAAAGTGGTTTCAGGTTCTTGGCGATTGGCCGGTTGTGGGGATAGGAAAATGCAGGTTCAAAGCAACACTCAAACCAACGTGACACCGCTGAACGAGCTGTTCACGGTGGTGGTTATCACCCACAACCGCAGTGCGTTCCTGCGACGTGCCTTGCAGTACTACAGCAGCTACTCCGCCAAGGTGCTGGTGCTGGATTCGTCCGTGCAGGGCGATGAGCGCCTCGCGGCCGACTTCCCGTCGGTCGACTATCGCCATTTGCCTCAGTTCACCTACACGGGTTTTCAACAAAAGCTTGCGTATGGTGCCAGCCAGGTCACCACACCGTACATGGTGCTGGCCGCCGACGATGACTTCCTGCTGCACGATGCATTGACCGAGTCTGTGAACTTCCTCGAGGCCAATCCCGATTACGGCATGTGCCACGGCTACTGCCTGATGTACCTGACGCACTCCAATTATGTGCAGTACTACCGTCGCGACAAGAAGGTGAAAGAGGATTACAGCGCCGATCGCGCGCAGGATCGTGTGCTCGACTACATGGGCCAGTACATTCCGCCGTTCTATGCGGTGCACCGTACTTCGCTGTTGCAGGACTGGTACGCGGCCATGCCGGAGGGCACGATTTTCGAGTGGCAGGAAATCGGTCACGTGTACTACATGCTCGCGCGGGCCAAGGCGCGGATTCTGCCGACGCCTTATGTGGTGCGGGAGGTCAACTACGGTCGTTCGGATCACAATACCGAAATCATTCACGTCCTGAGTTTCAAAGACGCCCGCTCCGTCGCCGAGCGTGAGCGCTTTGCCGGTTTCCTCGCCACGCTGCCGACCGGCATCAGCGACCTGAACCAGGTGCAGACCGTAGAGTTCGCCCTGCAAAGTTTCCAGGCGCTGGCCGACAGCCTGGCCGCGCGCAATGCATTGACGATCGAGCCGATTTTCGAGTCCTACTGGAAAGACCCCACCATCGGCCCGAAGCGCGCATTCGGGCCTCATCAGTATGTCGAGATGCCGTTCTACAACCAGGCGTTTTTCGATCAACTGACCGAGTGCGAATTCCTGCTCCATGCGATGCCTGCCGGACGCTTGCAGCTGGAAGAAATGGAAGGTGCGTTACTTCAGCAGCACACGTTGCAGCGGATCTATTCCAATGACACGTCCGAGACCATCCAGAACCGTTTGCTGCATGCCGTACAGTTGGGCGCATTCAACCGTAGGGTTGTGCAAAAACTGGTGCAGCAACTGTTGGACATGGGCGAGAGCACCGATGCGAAAATATTGACGGACTGGATTGCCCGCCTCGACAGCGTACCGACCTACGACAGCCGTCAGTTGCTGGACGGTATGCCCTCCGGCCGGCTGTTGAACTGGTTGCAGGCTCGCCAGCCGAACGACACGGCAGTACGGAAAATCAATCAACATCTGGCGGCCAATAAGGGCGGGCCTCAGTTCGGCATTCTGCTGCTGGATCTTGAAGCCGACATGGACAAGTTGCAGACCACCTTTGACAGCCTGATGGAAAGCGCTTTCCGCGCCTTTAAGGTGGTGGTCTTCACCACCGGTGATTTGCCCCAGGTCACCACCGAACAAAATACTGTGCATTTTGTAAAGGTCAGTGCAAGCAACTACGTCGATAGACTGAACCAGATTGCCCAGCGCTCGACGTCGGACTGGCTGCTGTTGGCCGAGGCCGGCGATGAGTTCACGTCTGCCGGCTTCCTGCGTGCCAGCCTTGAGTTGCAGAACGCCGAAGGTTGCCGTGCGGTGGCGATGGATGAGATTCATCGCCGTAGCAACGGCACATTGACCGAAGTTTTCCGTCCGGACTTCAACCTCGACCTGCTGCAAAGTCTGCCGGCGTTGACCGCCCGGCATTGGCTGTTCCGACGCGAGGTGCTGGTGGATGTCGGCGGTTATGCCCGCGAGTTCAGCGATGCCCTGGAATTCGACCTGCTGCTGCGCCTGATCGAAACTGGCGGGCTGGCGGGTCTGGCGCATTTGGCCGAACCATTGCTCATCACCCCGGCAGTGGAGATGGCACCGAACGAGCACCAACGTCAGACTCTGGTGCGCCACCTGGCAACCCGTGGCTATCAGGCACAGGTGAGCGCTGAGGTATTTGGTGGCTTGCGGATCGACTACCGCCACGCCGGGCGTCCGAAGGTGTCGATCATCGTACGCAGTGAAGGCTGTCAGGAGCAATTGCAGCGCTGCCTGGTGAGCGTATTGCAGCGCACGCGCTATCAGAACAACGAAATTATCATCGCTGACAATCACAGTCAGTCAGCCGATCTGCTGACGTGGCTCGACAGTCTGGAGCAAAACGGCGGCGGGCGGATTCGCCTGATCAAGAACGAGCGGCGCGTGAGCTCGTCGGCACTGCTCAACCAGGCCGTCGCGCAGGCGCAAGGTGAGTATCTGGTACTGCTCGCAGAAGACGCCGAGGTGGTCAATGCCAATTGGGTCGAAGCCTTGCTCAATCAGGCTCAGCGTCCTGAAGTGGGTGTGGTGGGGGCCAAACTGGTTGATCACGAGGGCAGCGTGACCGGCGCCGGTCTGATTCTGGGACTGGAAGATGGCGTGGCTTCTGCGTTCATTGGCGAGAAAAAAGACGCACCGGGTCATATGCATCGACTGCTGGTCGAGCAGAATTATTCGGCAGTTTCCGACGCTTGTCTGATGGTGCGCAAGGAGGTGTTCGACGCACTGGGCGGGCTGGATGAAGAGCATTTCGAGCAAGCGTATGCCGATGTCGACTTTTGCCTGAAAGTCGTCGATGCCGGGTTGCTGACCGTATGGACGCCGCAAGTGCAAATCGCCCACCCCGGCACTTTGCCGGATGACCCGCAGGCGGCAGCTGCCCTGCGTGACAAGTGGCAGGCGCGCTTCGCTCAGGACGCGGCCTACAACCCGAATCTTTCCCTGACCGGCAAGGGCTTTACTCTTGGCGACGCTGCCAGTGTCAACTGGGCGCAGTTGCTCGCATAAGCCTGACTGACAGGTAAAAGGACTCAAGGCATGTTCAACGGTAAATCGATTTTCATCTCTGGCGGCACCGGCTCGTTCGGGCGCAATTTCATCCGCCGGTTGCTGGAGCAATATCAGCCCAAGCGTGTGGTGGTGTTCTCCCGCGATGAGCTCAAGCAGTACGAGATGCAACAGACCTTCAACGCGCCGTGCATGCGTTACTTCCTCGGCGATGTGCGTGATGCCGAGCGTTTGCGTCAGGCCATGCGCGGTATCGATTACGTGGTGCATGCCGCGGCACTGAAACAAGTGCCGGCGGCAGAATACAACCCCACCGAATGCATTCGTACCAACGTCAACGGTGCGGAAAACATCATTGCCGCAGCCATCGATAACGGCGTGAAAAAGGTCGTCGCGCTGTCCACCGACAAGGCGGCCAGCCCCATCAACCTATACGGCGCGACCAAGCTGTTGTCGGACAAATTGTTCGTCGCCGCGAACAACATTGCCGGTGACCAGAACACCCGTTTTTCGGTGGTTCGTTACGGCAACGTCGCCGGCTCGCGGGGGTCGGTGGTGCCGTTTTTCAGCAAGCTGATTGCCGAGGGCGCCACGGAGCTGCCGATCACCGATGAACGCATGACGCGTTTCTGGATCACCCTCGATCACGGTGTGCAGTTTGTGCTCGACAGCTTTGCGCGCATGCACGGTGGTGAAGTGTTTGTGCCGAAGATCCCGTCGATTCGTATCGTCGATCTGGCGTTGGGCATGGCTGAACATTTGCCGCACAGGAACGTCGGCATTCGTCCGGGAGAAAAACTTCATGAGCTGATGGTCCCGCTGGACGACGCGCGCATGACCCTGGAGTTCGATGATCACTACACGATTCAACCGTCGATTCGTTTCACCAGCGTCGACGTGGATTTTGCTGTCGACAAACTGGGCGAGCAGGGCACGCCTGTGAGCGAGGATTTTGAGTACCGCTCCGACACCAACCCGCACTTCCTGTCGGTCGGCCAGATCGCAGATCTGCACGCGGAGCTGTCGGCATGATTCCCTACGGTCGGCAAAGCCTCGATCAGGCAGACATCGATGCGGTGGTCGCCGTGTTGCAGTCCGACTGGCTGACACAAGGGCCGACCATTGAACGCTTCGAACAGGCCATGGCCGAGCGTTGTCAGGCTGATTTCGCGGTGGCGGTGTGCAATGCCACCGCCGCGTTGCACATTGCCTGTCTAGCTGCCGGGCTCGGCCCGGGAGACCGGTTGTGGACCACGCCGAACACCTTTTTGGCTTCGGCCAATTGTGGTCGCTATTGCGGCGCCGAAGTGGACTTCGTCGACATCGATCCGCTGACCTGGAATCTCGACGCCTACACGCTGGCGGCGAAGCTTGAAGCTGCCGAGCGTGACGGCACGCTGCCGAAGGTTCTGGTGGCCGTGGCGTTTTCCGGTCAGAGCTGCGACATGCGCATGATCGCCGAGTTGGCCGAACGCTATGGCTTTACGGTGATCGAGGACGCGTCCCACGCGGTCGGCGCATCCTATGCCGGGCGTCCGGTGGGCTGCGGCGAATTTGCGGCGATGACGGTGTTCAGTTTTCACCCGGTGAAGATCATCACCAGTGCCGAGGGCGGCATGGTCCTGACCAATCGCCCGGAATTGGCCGGGCGCCTGCAACGCTTGCGCAGCCACGGCATGACCCGCGATCCGCAGCAGATGACTGAACCCAGTCACGGTCCCTGGTACTACCAGCAAGTGGAATTGGGCTTCAACTACCGGATCACCGATCTGCAAGCGGCGCTCGGTTTGTCACAACTGAACAAGCTCGATGGCTTCATCGAGCGTCGTCGTGAACTGGCGGCGCGGTATGACCGATTGCTGGCGTACCTGCCGCTGACCTTGCCCAGTGCGCAGCCCGAAGCCGAGTCGGCGTGGCATCTGTACGTGGTGCGGTTGCAACCTGATCGGATCAACCTCAGCCATCGGCAGGTGTTCGAAGGGTTGCGGGCAGCCGGGATCGGAGTGAACCTGCACTATATTCCGCTGCATTTGCAGCCGTACTATCGCGAGCTGGGATTTGCCGAAGGTGACTTCCCGCAGGCCGAGCGTTATTACGCCGAGGCCATCAGCCTGCCGATGTTTCCTTTGCTGAGCGATGAACAACAGGACTTCGTGGTCGAGCAACTGCGTCGGCTGGTTCTTGAGGAGTAGTGACACTTGAGCTGCGTTGCAATCATTCCGGCCCGCGGTGGCAGCAAGCGAATCCCGCGCAAGAACCTCAAACCGTTCGACGGTGTACCGATGATCGTCCGTTCGATCCGTACGGCGCTCGATTGCGGGTTGTTCGATCAAGTCGTCGTCAGTACGGATGACCAAGAAATTGCCGACGTCGCCCGGGCTCATGGCGCGCAGGTGCCGTTCGTGCGGCCGGTCGAACTGGCTGATGATTTCACCGGGACAGCTGCAGTGATCGTGCATGCCCTGAGCCAATTACCGATCTTCGACTACGTCTGTTGCATCTACGCCACCGCGCCGCTGTTGCAGGCGAAGTATCTGCGTCAGGGGCATGAATTGCTGGTGCAGCATCCGGACAAGTCCTTCGCTTTTTCCGTGACCGGTTTCGGCTTCCCGGTGCAACGTGCCTTGACCCTCGACGAGCAGGGTGCCTTGACCTCGCTCTACCCGGAGTTTCGCAATACCCGCTCCCAGGATTTACCTGAAGCCTATCAGGATGCCGGCCAGTTCTATTGGGGGCGCACAGAGGCCTGGTTGCGCGGCGATGTGCTGTTTTCTCCGGCGAGCCTTCCGGTGATTCTGCCGCGGCATCTGGTGCAGGACATCGACACCCTTGAAGACTGGAAGCGTGCCGAATACCTCTATGCCGCATTGAAAGCTGGCGGAGAGCTGCAATGAGAGTGCTGATCCGCGCCGATGCGTCGCCGACCATTGGCAGCGGCCACATTGCTCGCTGTTTGACCCTGGCCAGAGTTTTACGCAAGCAAGGTGCGCAGGTGGCCTTCGCTTGCCGCCTGTTGCCGGGCCATCGACTGGATGCACTGCAAGCCGAGGGCTTTGAAGTCTTCGCCCTGGCGGCTCGTTACCCTGATGAAGATCCGCAGCAGGCAATCGAATCCTTGCTGCCTTGGCAGGCGGACATCGCCGCACTTGGGCACGCGCTGAGCAATCATCCGGTCTTCGATTGGGTCATCGTCGACCACTACGGCCTCGATCATCATTGGCAGACCGCGGCCCGCCGCTGGGCGCCAAGGATTGCCGCTGTGGACGACCTCGCCACGCGCACCTACAGCGTTGATTTGCTGCTCAACCAGAACTTGTCGGGTACGCCACAAGCCTATGCTTCGCTGCTAGCACCTGGCTGCCAGACTTTGCTCGGTCCACGTTTTGCCCTGCTGCGCGATGAGTTCTGTTGCCCGGCTATCGAAATCAAACCCAAGGCCAAAAGGGTGCTGGTGAATTTCGGTGGCTTCGATGCGGCGATGCAAACCCACCACGCGATGCTGGCAATGGCGGAGTTGCATGAGCTCGAAGTCGATTTCGTCGCCGGTGCCGATAACCCGGCCTGGGCACAGATGCAGGCCTTGGCGGCGAGTCGTCCGAACTGGTGCTTGCACAGTTTTGTCAGCGACTTTTACCGACTGATGACCGAGGCCGACCTGTTTGTCGGTGCCGGCGGTGGCACCAGTTGGGAGCGGGCGGCCATGGGGCTGCCGACGATCTGCATCGCGGTCTCGAATAATCAGCAGGCCAACGGCGAAAGCATGGCGACCTCAGGTTCCCATGTGTATCTGGGCCCCGGCGAGCACGTCAGTGTCGAGCAGTTGCGTCAGGCCATTGCTTTTCTCGCGGGCAATCAGGGGTTACGCCAAAGTCTGGCCGAACACTCGCGTCAGTTGGTCGATGGGCGGGGTGCGCAGCGGGTTGCGGCAGCGCTCGCCGGTGCGGTACTGCAGGTTCGCAAGGCGTCTCTGGACGATGCGCAGCTGCTGTTCGAGGGGCGCAATGCCGAGTCGGTGCGGCACTGGTCGCTGGACACGCAGGTCATCGATTGGCAACGGCATCAAGACTGGCTGGCGGCGAGCTTGAGTAACCCGGGGCGATTACTGTTGATCGCCGAGGCGGATGATGGCCCGGTCGGGGTACTGCGTTATGACCTGGACGGACTTGAAGCCGAAGTCTCGATTTACCTGCTTGAAGACCGCCTCGGTCTAGGGTGGGGCAGGGCGCTGTTGGCGCGGGGCGAAGCCTTCGTGACCACCCACTGGCCGCAACTGCAGGCCATCACCGCTCAAGTGTTGCCGGCGAATCAGCCGTCGCTGAAGCAGTTTCGCGAAGCAGGATTCACCCAGCGTGCTTGCGTGTTCACGCGCATATTGAAGGATCACCGCAATGACTAGCTTCAAGATTGGCAATCGTTCCATCGGTGCCGATGCGCCGCCGTTCATCATCGCCGAGATGAGTGGCAACCATAACCAGTCCCTTGATGTGGCGCTGCAGATCGTCGAAGCCGCGGCCAAGGCCGGAGCGCATGCCCTGAAGCTGCAAACCTACACCGCCGAGACCATGACCCTGGACCTGTCCGAAGGTGAGTTCTTCATCAAGGACCCTAACAGCCTCTGGGCCGGTTCTTCGCTGTACGCGTTGTACGAGAAGGCCCATACACCGTGGGAATGGCACGCGCCGATTTTCGCCCGGGCCAAAGAACTGGGCATGCTCGCGTTCTCCACACCGTTCGATAACACCGCGGTGGACTTCCTCGAAAGCCTCGACGTACCGGTCTACAAGATCGCCAGCTTTGAAAATACCGACCTGCCATTGATTCGTCGGGTCGCTGCGACCGGCAAGCCATTGATCATTTCTACCGGCATGGCCAGCATCGCTGAACTCGATGAAACCGTACGTGCCGCCCGCGAGGCCGGTTGCAAGGATCTGGTGTTGCTCAAGTGCACCAGTACTTACCCCGCGACGCCTGCCAACAGCAACGTACGGACGATTCCTCACTTGCGTGAATTGTTTGGCTGCGAAGTTGGCCTGTCCGATCACTCCATGGGTGTTGGAGTGTCTGTCGCCGCGGTGGCGCTGGGGGCGACGGTGGTGGAAAAACATTTCACCCTCGACCGTTCCGCCGGTGGTGTGGATGCCAGTTTTTCGCTGGAACCGGCGGAGCTCGCCTGTCTTGTGATAGAAACCGAACGCGCGTGGCAGGCCATGGGCCATGTGCATTACGGTGTGACGGACGCCGAGCGCAAGTCCCTGGTGTACCGCCGCTCGCTCTACGTGACTCAGGACATGGCTGCCGGCGAACCCTTTACTGTCGCTAATCTGCGAGCCATTCGTCCGGGGCTGGGGTTGGCTCCCAAACACACGGAAACGCTTCTGGGCCGCCGTGCCCGTCTGGCCATCCCACGCGGAACGCCGCTGGACTGGTCGTTGGTCGAATAACCCCTTGTGGCGCTGATTCGGCAAAATAGAGTGACCTGCGAGTCATAACGCGCATCTTCACTGTATTGTATAAATCGGGGAGGTGGCGCCTGGTGTCTTTTTGACCCGGTGATAGCCTTATATTCTTCCCGCCGTCGCCTCGGTGAGGCGACGTTTTTATCCGTTTGTCGGCGCCCCTCGAATCATTACGAGCGGTGGTATTGGGCTGTTTATTATTGGGAAGCCGTAATGATTGGCATAAAAAGCATTGCGAGCTACGTTCCTGTAGCCGGCGTGGACAATTACGCACAAGGTGCAAAATTCGAAAAGGATGAAGAATTCATCCTGGGCAAAATCGGTTCGGCCTTCCTGCCGCGTAAAGACGCCGGGCAGGAAACCTCGGACCTGTGTGTCGAAGCAGCCAATGCGCTGTTCGCCAACAATCCTGACTTGAAACGTGATGACATCGATGTGCTGATCGTTGTCACGCAGAACGGCGACGAAGAAGGCCTGCCGCACACCGCAGCCATTGTTCAGGACAAACTGGGCCTGCCGACTACCGTGGCCGCGTTCGATATTTCCCTGGGCTGCTCCGGCTACGTCTACGGCATCTACGCCATCAAGGGCTTCATGGAAGCCGCAGGCTTGAAGAATGGCCTGCTGATCACCGCTGATCCTTACTCGAAGATCGTCGACCCGGAAGACCGCAATACCACCATGCTGTTTGGCGATGCCGCCACTGCAACCTGGATGGGCGAAAACGCGCCATGGCAATTGGGCAAGGCCAAGTTCGGCACCGACGGTTCCGGTGCGCCGCACCTGAAGGTGACGGATGGGGTGTTCTTCATGAACGGCCGTCAGGTGTTCAATTTTGCGCTGCTTAAAGTCCCGGCGCATTTGCACGAGTTGCTGGCCGATTCGCAACTGACCGCTGATGATATCGATGCCTTTTGCATCCATCAGGGCAGTGCAGCGATTGTCGATGCCGTGGCGCGACGCTTCGAAGGCGAGCCGGAGAAGTTCATCAAGGACATGGTCGAGACCGGCAACACGGTGTCCTCGAGCATTCCGTTGCTGTTGGAAAAACATGTCATGGACTCCGCCTGGAAGCGCGTCGCATTGAGCGGTTTCGGCGTGGGTCTGTCGTGGGGTTCGGCGATCATCTATCGCCCTTGATCTTTCAAAAGCCAGGCACAAAAAAAGCGTTCAAGGTGTAACCTTGAGCGCTATTTTTTTGCCCGAATGAAAAGCGAGGCTCCATGAGCGAGTTCTTTGAGCGCAACGTCGACGTCATACAGCGCCGCTGGCCGATGTTGTCTGCGCGCTTGCTGGTTGAGAACACAAGCTTGTTGCAGGCTGAACTGGTGGAAGGCCTGGGCTCGACGCTGAGCATCGATGGCATTCAACTGACCAGCCGCCATGACCGCACCCGCGAGGCCAGGCTTCAGGCCGACAGCCTGCCGATCGACAGCCCCGTGGTGCATGTCTACGGCGCCGGGCTTGGCGATCTGCAAATGGAGTTGCTGGCGCGCGCCGGGCTTGAACACTTGTATGTGCACATCCTCAACGGCGCAGTGTTTGCGCTGGTGCTGCAACTGCTGGATCAGCAGCAGTGGCTCAGCGATCCGCGGGTCGAGCTGATGTACGCCGGCGATCTGGCGGAAATCCAGCTGCCGTTTTTCGCCTTGCCGTCCGAGCTGGTATTGGCGGATGACTTCAATGCCAAGATCCGCGATCGCCTGATCAGCGAAACCCACTTGATGTTCAATAACAGTGAGTTTGATCCTCAGGCTCCTGACATCGTCGAGCGCTTACAGGCGAGTCTGAGCCTGGTCCAGGCCGATGATGATGTCGCCCGGCTGTTCGGTACGCGGCCAGGGCAGGAAGTGTTCGTGATCGCCACCGGGCCGAGCCTGGAGTTGCACTTCGATCGCTTGCGGGCGATCCGCGAGCAGGCGGTGCGACCGTTGTTCATTTGTGTCGATACCGCTTACCGGCCGTTGCTTGATCACGGCATCCGTCCCGACATCGTCGTCAGTATCGATCAACGCATCTCGACCCGGCACCTGCCGCCTGAAGGAACGACGGACATTGCCCTGGCATACATGCCCATGGTCGATCCACAAGTGCTGAAAGCCTGGCAGGGGGTGCGGTATGTCGGTTACTCCGCCAGTCCAATTTATCAACACATGCGGCAGCAGTTACCGAGAGGCGAGCTGTATGTCGGTGGCAGCGTGATTCATCCGGCGGTGGACCTGGCGGTGAAGATGGGCGCGGTGCAGATCACCCTGTTCGGTGCCGACTTTGCCTTTCCAAACGACAAGACCCATGCGTGCTGGGACGATGGCGACCTGGGGCCACAACTGGGGGCGGCCAAACACTGGGTGCTCGACGGTCTCGGACAACGAATCAAAACCCAGCTCAACTTCCGCAGCTACCTGTGTGAGCTGGAGCGCTATATCGCTGCGCATCCACACGTAGCCTTCTACAACAGCAGTCGAGCCGGGGCGATGATTGCCGGCACGACATTTCATCCGGAGTTCAGTCAATGAGCGAAGTGTTACTCGTTGATCAGGCCCGACAATGTTCAGCATTGTTTCGCCTGGGAAGGGATGTCGAGGCTGCGCTGGTCATGGTCGAGGTAGCGGAGCGAGTGCAGTCGCGGGTCGGCGGGGCAGACAGCCAGATTGCGGTCCGGTGGATGGCATTGCTGACCTGCCTGCTTGATAGTCAGGAACGACAGGACTGGTTGGCGCTGGCGGACTACCTTGAATACGAACTGGTCGATTTGTTGCTGGCTGTCAATTCCGCGTAATCCATAGGAGATCAGCGGGAGCGGGGTTGTAAGGAGGTTTTTCGGCAGTTCTCTGGCGTCATTTTTTGGTGGTTGGGTCGTCGCTAGGCCTTTGTTTTAAAGGGGGTGGCAGGGTGATGGCAAAAAAATTTCAAAATCCCCTAAAGCAACCTGCATTGGCGACGATAACTATTACGAAGGTTCTCTAGGCCATACCCGGCGGTTGCCAGGGCCGGAAGCCGCAGTACCCAACCAACGAGGAATTCGTCATGGCTTTGACAGTAAACACCAACACTACTTCGCTGAACGTTCAGAAAAACCTGAACCGTGCTTCCGACGCTCTGTCGACTTCGATGACCCGTCTTTCTTCCGGCCTGAAAATCAACAGCGCCAAAGACGACGCCGCCGGCCTGCAGATCGCTACTCGTATGAATTCGCAGATCCGTGGTCAGAACATGGCTATCAAAAACGCCAACGACGGTGTTTCGATCGCTCAGACCGCTGAAGGCGCTCTGCAAGAGTCGAGCAACATTCTGCAGCGTATGCGTGAAATCGCACTGCAATCGCGAAACGATTCCAACGGCACTGCTGACCGTACCGCTCTGGACAAAGAATACCAACAGTCGATCGCTGAACTGACCCGTATCGCTCAGTCGACCAACCTGAACGGTAAGGCACTGATCGACGGTTCTGCTGGTGCGATGGAGTTCCAGGTAGGTTCGAACACTACTTCCGACAACCAGATCACTCTGACCCTGGCGACCAGCTTCGACGCCAGCGCCCTGGGCATGACCGGTACCGTTATCTCCGGTCTGGACAACACTTCCAACCACACCAACGTTGACGCTTCGATCTCGGCTATCGACGCTGCTCTGGCAAACATCAACGCCACCCGCGCTGACTTGGGTGCTGCTCAGAACCGTTTCTCGACTACCATTTCCAACCTGCAAAACATCAACGAAAACGCCAGTGCTGCACTGAGCCGCGTACAAGATACCGACTTCGCTGCTGAAACTGCACAGCTGACCAAGCAACAAACTCTGCAACAAGCTTCCACCGCAGTTCTGGCTCAGGCCAACCAACTGCCATCCGCTGTACTGAAACTGCTTCAGTAATAGCCGGATGAGTTTTGGCGGGGGAGTGCGTATACGTGCTCTCTCGCTTTTTCAGTTTAAGAGGTAATGGACATGGATATGAGCGTGAAGCTGAACTTGTCTTATCCTGCTGCGAAGCCGGCGACGACCGTTGCTGACAAGCCGGTGGAAAAGCCTCGAGCCGATGCCCTTGTGGTGGCGCCGGTCAAGGATGAACAAAAGCAAGACTCGGTATCCGAGCGGGACAAACTCAAGATGGCCGTTCAGGAAATTGAAAAGTTCGTTCAGTCGGTCAAGCGCAATCTGGAGTTCTCGATTGACGAGCCTTCAGGCAAAGTAATCGTCAAGGTTATTGCCAGTGACTCGGGTGAGGTGGTTCGCCAAATCCCCAATGAAGAAGTCCTGCGGCTGGCCAATAGTTTGAATGATGCAAGCAGCCTGTTGTTCAGCGCGAAAGCCTGACAGCTGGCATGAATATTGTTGCTATGTTCTTTTGGACGTTGTAGTGGTCAAAAGACCGGCGACACACTGAAGGGAGATATGCATGGCAAGTCCAATTCTACCGGGCACGGGTTTAGGCTCTGGCCTTGATACCGGTGCTATTGTCAAAGCCTTGGTCAATGCCGACAAAGCAGCCAAGCAGAACCAGATCGACCGTCAGACGACCACCAACACCGCGCAGATTTCCGGTATCGGTAGCCTCAAAAGTGTCCTGGCGAACTTCCAGACTGCAATCAAGAATCTGGGCAATACGCAAACTCCGCAATTCCTGGGTTACAACGCCACCTCTGCTGACGCGAAAGTATTGACCGCTGTAGCCAGCAACACGGCCGTCAACGGCACTTACGTGATCAAGGTCTCTAATCTTGCGACCTCGTCCAAAGTAGCTACCGCAGCCTTTGCTGGCGGTACCAGCAGTGCCATTGCGAGCGGCACGCTCAATATCACGCAAAACGGCGTTTCCAGTTCTGTAACCATTCCGGCAGGCGCGACGTTACAGTCGGTTCGCGATGCGATTAACACCCAGCAGGGCGCCAACGGCTTCAGTGCCAACATCGTGACCGACTCGTTTGGCTCGCGTCTGGTGATGGGGTCCACGGTGACCGGTGCCGGTTCCGATATCACCCTCAGCGGTATCGCGGGTCTGGAGATCAATGCCGGCCAGCAAATGGGTGCAACACCGACAGCTACTTCGGCGGGTGCCATCGGCGAATTCGCGGTGGACGCCAAGTTCACCGTGGATGGGCTCGCGCTGACCAGCAAAAGCAATAAGGTTGACGCGGCCATTTCCGGCTTGACCCTGAATCTGGTCGCCGGTGGTGATGCAACCACGACGGTAACGGTCGGCCCGAACAGTGATGGTCTGAAAAAATCCATTCAAGCTTTCGTTGATGCTTATAACCAGGTTGTGACCAGTGTTAATGCGCTGACCAAGCCTTCCCTGGATGACGACGGCAAACCGACCATTCCTGCTGCACTGACCGGTGACCCGTTGGCGCGTGGCATTCTGGCATCGATTCGTTCGCCGTTGGTCACTACCGGTGCGGGTGACAAACTTACTGTTCTGTCGCAATTGGGTATCACCACCAATCAGAAAACCGGTGCGCTGGATTTCGATAGCGCCAAGTTCACGACTGCGATGGACACCCAGAAGCTCGGTGGTGAGGTTCAGAAGCTGTTCCTGGGTGATCCGACGGCGACTGGCGATGCCGCCAAAGGCCTGTTGACGCGCATGAACGATGCAATTACCCCATACACGGTCACTGGCAGTGAGGGTATCCTCGATGCCCGCTCGACCAACCTGGCCAAGGCCAAGTCGAATCTGGCCAACCAGCAGCTAGCTCTGGATCGCCGTATCGAGACGCTGACGGCCGTGCTGACCAAGAAGTACAACGACATGGATTCTCTGGTGGGCAAACTCAAGGCCACTGCCAGCAACATTACCTCGATGTTCGAGGCGATGAACGCGCAGAAAAACGCCTCATAGTGCATAAACGCCAAAAGCCCGGCAGCGGATTCCGCTTGTCGGGCTTTTTTTTGTTGGGTCTAAAGAATTTTGACGCCGTGTCGATACACTGGTTATACGAATCACAGAGTTTTGATGAGGTACAGCATGAACCCGATGTTAGCCCTTCGGCAGTACCAGAAGATTGGTGCTCAGGCCCAGACTTCCGAAGCCAGTCCCCATCGCCTGGTGCAAATGCTTATGGAAGGCGGTCTGGACCGCATCGCTCAGGCCAGGGGGGCCATGGAGCGCAAGGATATCCCCAATAAAGGCATTTTCATCGGCAAGGCGATCGGCATCATTGGCGGCTTGCGTGAAGGTCTGGACCTGGAGAATTCTGTCGAGTCCGTAGGTGAGTTGGACAAGCTGTACTCCTACATGATGAAGCGCCTGACGGAAGCCAACGTCAAAACCGATCCAAAAATTCTCGACGAAGTCGCCGATTTGCTTCGCACCGTCAAAGACGGCTGGGATGCTATCGCCGCGCCGGGTCCGCAGTTTTAAGGAGATCACCATGAGTCTTGTATTGCAGCGAATCGAACAAACCCGTGAAGGCCTGGTCGGTGCTTTGGCCGAGCGTAACTGGGAAGCCATTGGTGAGTTGGACCTGGCTTGCCGTTCCTGCATGGAAGACGTCTTGAGTGAAGCTTCGGTGGACGAGGCCGCGTTACGCGACAATCTTGAGGAGTTGTTGGGGGTGTATAAACAGCTTCTTGAGGCGGCTACGGGGGAGCGGCAAGCGATAGTTGATGAGATGTCGCAGATCCACCAAGCACAGAGCGCGGCAAAGGTTTACCATCTGTTCGGTTAAAAACCCCGGTTAATCCAAACATAGTGCGCCATAAATTTGACTGTGCACGGTTTTTTGACTTAACTAGTGGCTGCTACCAGATTTCAGGCGTCTACAGGCATAACGTGTCTGCAAGCGTCTAGCTTGCCCCCTCATTTTGGGCATTGAGTTGACTAGGGAAGTTGCTATTGCATGTGGCGTGAAACCAAAATTCTGCTGATTGATGACGATAGCGTCCGCCGCCGCGACCTGGCGGTGATTTTAAATTTTCTTGGCGAAGAAAATTTACCCTGCGGTAGCCATGACTGGCAGCAGGCTGTCGGCTCATTGTCATCAAGTCGTGAAGTAATCTGTGTCCTCATCGGGACGGTCAATGCTCCTGGTGCACTTGTGGGCTTGCTAAAGACACTCTCAACCTGGGATGAGTTCCTTCCGGTTTTGTTAATGGGCGATAATTCTTCCGTTGACTTGCCTGAAGACCAGCGTCGCCGAGTGCTTTCGACCCTCGAAATGCCACCCAGCTACAGCAAATTGCTCGACTCCCTGCACCGTGCCCAGGTCTATCGCGAGATGTACGACCAGGCCCGCGAGCGCGGCCGTCACCGTGAGCCCAATCTTTTCCGCAGTCTTGTCGGCACCAGTCGGGCGATTCAACACGTCCGTCAGATGATGCAGCAAGTCGCCGACACCGACGCCAGTGTGCTGATCCTCGGTGAGTCCGGGACCGGCAAGGAAGTGGTCGCGCGTAACCTGCACTATCACTCCAAGCGTCGTGACGCGCCGTTCGTGCCGGTCAACTGCGGGGCGATCCCGGCCGAATTGCTGGAAAGCGAACTGTTTGGCCACGAGAAGGGTGCCTTCACCGGGGCAATCACCAGCCGCGCCGGGCGTTTTGAGCTGGCCAATGGCGGCACGCTGTTCCTCGATGAAATCGGCGACATGCCGCTGCCGATGCAGGTCAAGTTGCTGCGCGTATTGCAGGAGCGCACCTTCGAGCGCGTGGGCAGCAACAAGACCCAGAGCGTCGATGTGAGGATCATCGCGGCAACCCACAAGAATCTCGAAAGCATGATCGAGGTCGGTAGCTTCCGCGAAGACTTGTACTACCGCCTGAACGTGTTCCCGATCGAAATGGCGCCTCTGCGCGAGCGTGTCGAAGACATTCCGCTGCTGATGAACGAGTTGATCTCGCGCATGGAACACGAGAAGCGTGGTTCGATCCGTTTCAACTCGGCAGCGATCATGTCGCTGTGCCGCCACGGCTGGCCGGGCAACGTCCGTGAACTCGCCAACCTGGTGGAACGCATGGCGATCATGCATCCGTATGGGGTGATCGGCGTGGTCGAGTTGCCGAAGAAATTCCGCTATGTCGACGACGAAGATGAGCAACTGGTCGACAGCTTTCGCAGCGATCTTGAAGAGCGCGTGGCCATCAACGGTCATACTCCGGACTTCTCTGCAGGCGCCATGCTGCCGCCGGAAGGTCTGGACCTGAAGGACTACCTCGGTGGTCTGGAGCAAGGGCTGATTCAGCAGGCGTTGGATGATGCCAATGGCATTGTGGCGCGCGCGGCAGAGCGGCTGCGTATTCGTCGCACCACACTAGTGGAAAAGATGCGCAAGTACGGTATGAGCCGTCGTGACGGTGATGAACAGGCGGATGATTGACGCCTGTTTTTCAAGTCCTTCATTTGTAGGCGGTTTTTTTTAGGCACGGGTATTGCTACATCCCTCGCAACGTTCCGTTTCACTGACGGTCAGCCAAGCGAGAGAGCCCGATGCCCCAAGCCGCCCAGATGTCTTCTGTCCCTGATGCTCCGGGACAACCGTCGTCCGTAGAGCAGGCGAGCCGGCTTGGCCTTGAGCAGGCGTTTGCACTGTTCAGCCAGATGTCGAGCCAATTGACCGATTCCTACAGCATGCTCGAAGCCCGGGTCACCGAGCTCAAGGGTGAGCTGGCGGTGGTCAGTGCCCAGCGCATGCAGGAGCTGGCGGAAAAAGAACGCCTGGCCAACCGGCTGCAAAACCTCCTTGATCTGTTGCCCGGCGGCGTCATTGTCATCGACGCCCAAGGCATCGTGCGCGAAGCCAACCCCGCTGCCTGCGAGCTGCTCGGTCTGCCCCTTGAAGGCGAACTGTGGCGTCATGTCATTGCCCGCTGCTTTGCGCCCCGTGAAGACGACGGTCACGAAATCTCGCTCAAGGACGGTCGGCGTTTGTCGATCTCCACTCGCTCGCTGGATGCCGAGCCCGGGCAGTTGGTGTTGCTCAACGACTTGACTGAAACCCGTCATCTGCAAGATCAGCTGGCCCGCCACGAACGTCTGTCGTCGCTCGGTCGCATGGTCGCGTCCTTGGCTCATCAGATTCGTACTCCCTTGTCCGCCGCCTTGCTCTACGCCAGTCATCTGACTGAGCAGGCGTTGCCGGTCGAGACCCAGCAACGTTTTGCCGGGCGCCTGAAAGAGCGCTTGCACGAACTGGAACATCAAGTTCGCGACATGCTGGTGTTTGCACGCGGCGAGCTACCGCTGACCGATCGCGTCACGCCTAATATGCTGATGCAGTCGCTACAGGCGGCCGCATTGACCCATGTCCAGGATCTGCCGATTCGCTGGCAATGCGACAGTCATTCGGGCGAGTTGCTGTGCAATCGCGACACGCTGGTCGGGGCGATCCTGAACCTGATCGAGAACGCCATCCAGGCCAGCGCCGGCGATGTGCGTTTGAAAGTCCATTTCTATACCCGTGACAACAACCTGCGTGTCGCGGTCAGCGATAGCGGTAGTGGCATCGATACGAAGGTGCTGGCGCGTCTGGGTGAACCCTTCTTTACCACTAAAACCACCGGAACCGGCCTCGGCCTGACCGTGGTCAAGGCAGTGACGCGTGCTCATCAAGGACAATTGCAGCTGCACTCGCGGCTCGGTCGCGGCACGTGTGCGCAGGTGATCCTGCCACTTTTTTCGGGTGAAAAGCCCAGCGCTCAGGGCGCGGAGTGAAGGACATGGCAATCAAGGTTTTACTGGTCGAGGATGACCGCGCGCTACGCGAAGCACTGGCCGATACGCTGTTGCTCGCCGGTCACGATTTCAAAGCTGTCGGCTCGGCGGAAGAGGCGCTGGTAGCGGTTGGTGCCGAGGCGTTCAACCTGGTGCTGAGCGACGTCAACATGCCGGGCATGGACGGCCATCAACTGCTCGGATTGCTGCGCACTCGTCAGCCGCAGCTGCCGGTGTTGCTGATGACCGCTCACGGTGCTGTCGAGCGGGCGGTCGATGCCATGCGTCAGGGCGCGGCGGATTATCTGGTCAAGCCATTCGAGCCCAAAGCCTTGCTCGATCTGGTGGCGCGGCATGCGCTGGGCAGCCTCGGGGCGACCGAAGGCGAAGGGCCTGTAGCGTTCGAGCCGGCCAGTGCGCAATTGCTGGAATTGGCCGCACGGGTGGCGCGCAGTGATTCCACGGTGTTGATCTCCGGCGAGTCTGGAACCGGCAAGGAAGTGCTGGCGCGTTACATTCATCAGCACTCTCACCGCGCCAGTCAGCCGTTCATTGCAATCAACTGTGCAGCGATCCCGGACAACATGCTCGAAGCCACCTTGTTCGGTCACGAAAAGGGTTCGTTCACTGGCGCCATCGCAGCGCAGGCCGGCAAGTTCGAGCAGGCGGATGGCGGCACGATCCTGCTCGATGAAATCTCCGAAATGCCCCTGGGTCTGCAGGCCAAGTTGCTGCGGGTATTGCAGGAGCGCGAAGTCGAACGAGTCGGCGCACGCAAGCCGATCACGCTGGACATTCGAGTGGTCGCCACCACCAACCGAGACTTGGCCGGTGAAGTGGCTGCGGGGCGTTTTCGGGAAGACCTTTACTATCGCCTGTCGGTTTTCCCACTGGCCTGGCGTCCGTTGCGTGAACGAACCGCCGACATCCTGCCATTGGCCGAGCGCCTTCTGGCCAAGTACGTCAATAAAATGAAGCATGCCGCGGCAAAGCTGTCGCCCGAGGCCGAGGCGTGTCTGATCGGTTATCCATGGCCGGGGAATGTGCGTGAGCTGGACAACGCGATTCAGCGGGCGCTAATCCTGCAGCAGGGCGGATTGATTCAGCCTGAGGATTTCTGTCTGGCCGGGCCTGTGGCGTGCGCGCCGTTGCCGACATTGGCGCCCATGCCTGTGCGCGCAGTCGAAGTCGACGCCGAATCGGCGGGCGCCCTCGGCGATGACCTGCGGCGCCGTGAATTCCAGATGATCATCGACACCTTGCGCGCTGAGCGCGGCCGCCGCAAAGAGGCCGCCGAGCGCTTGGGCATCAGCCCGCGCACCCTGCGCTACAAGCTGGCGCAAATGCGCGACGCCGGAATGGACGTGGAAGCGTACCTGTTCGCCACCTGATCCGATTTGGGTAGCAGCTGGCGAAGCCTGCGTCCGGCTGCGCAGCAGTCGTGAAATCATCCCGCGCGGTGTTTCAGAAAGACCGCATGTTCAGGTTTACGACTGCTGCGCAGCCGGACGCAGGCTTCGCCAGCTGCTACAGATTGCATGACGACTTGAAAAGTCTGGGCTTTTGTTTGGAGCGGCCACGGAGCTGGCACCCTTGTTGCTAACACCTCACTACCCGCCGAGTGAGTGTCAAAAAATTGCGGGTCGCCAGAGAGAGTAGACCATGAGCCAAGGTATTGAATTTAATCGATTGATGTTGGACATGCGGTCCATGCAAATGGATGCCATGTCTGCGTCGAAATCGACTGCCGCTGTTCCTCAAATGAGTGGCAGCAGCTTTTCCGACATGCTCGGTCAGGCCGTCAATAAAGTGAACGACACCCAACAGGCGTCCAGTCAGTTGGCCAGTGCCTTCGAGATCGGCAAGAGCGGCGTCGACCTGACGGACGTGATGATTTCCTCGCAGAAGGCCAGCGTGTCTTTTCAAGCGTTGACCCAAGTACGCAACAAGCTGGTTCAGGCATACCAAGACATCATGCAGATGCCGGTTTAAGGACGATTTGAGTCATGGCAGAAGCAGCCGCCGATAATGTTCCGGCCAAGGCCACTCCAATAGACGGCAAGCCGCCGCTGTTCGGGTTGTCCTTCCTGGAAAACCTCTCCGAGATGACCATGTTGCGTCAGGTGGGCCTGTTGGTCGGCCTGGCTGCGAGCGTGGCGATTGGCTTTGCCGTGGTGTTGTGGTCCCAGCAGCCGGATTACCGGCCTCTGTACGGCAGCCTTGCCGGTATGGACGCCAAACAGGTCATGGATACCCTGGCCGCAGCCGACATTCCCTATACCGTTGAACCGAACTCCGGTGCCTTGCTGGTCAAGGCCGATGACCTGTCCCGTGCGCGAATCAAACTCGCGGGCGCTGGTGTCACTCCCAGCGATGGCAACATCGGTTTTGAAATCCTCGACAAGGACCAGGGCCTGGGCACCAGCCAGTTCATGGAAGCGACCCGTTATCGTCGCGGCCTCGAAGGCGAACTGGCTCGCACCATCTCCAGCCTGAACAACGTCAAGGGTGCCCGCGTGCACCTGGCGATTCCGAAAAGTTCGGTGTTCGTGCGTGACGAGCGCAAGCCGAGCGCTTCGATTCTGGTGGAACTGTACTCCGGCCGCTCGCTGGAGCCTGGCCAGGTACTGGCGATCATCAACCTGGTAGCCACCAGCGTTCCCGAACTCAGCAAATCCCAGATCACGGTTGTCGACCAGAAAGGCAACCTGCTGTCGGATCAGGCGGAGAATTCCGAGCTGACCATGGCCGGCAAGCAATTCGATTACAGCCGTCGCATGGAAAGCATGCTGACTCAGCGCGTGCATAACATTCTGCAACCGGTGCTGGGCAACGATCGCTATAAAGCCGAAGTCTCGGCCGATGTGGATTTCAGCGCTGTCGAGTCGACCTCTGAGCAATTCAACCCGGATCAACCGGCGTTGCGCAGCGAGCAGTCGGTCAACGAACAACGTACCGCCAGCAATGGCCCGCAAGGTGTGCCGGGTGCCCTGAGCAACCAGCCGCCCGCGCCGGCTTCCGCACCGCAAACCACCGGTGGCGCTACCGCGTCGGCCGGCATGGTGCAGCCAGGCCAGCCACTGCTGGATGCCAACGGTCAGCAAATCATGGACCCGGCCACCGGCCAGCCGATGCTGGCTCCGTACCCGGCGGACAAGCGCCAGCAGTCCACCAAGAACTTCGAGCTCGACCGTTCCATCAGCCATACCAAACAACAGCAGGGCCGTTTGAATCGCCTGTCGGTGTCGGTGGTGGTGGATGACCAGGTCAAGATCAACGCGGCCAACGGCGAAACCACCCGTGCGCCATGGACCGCCGATGAATTGGCGCGCTTCACGCGTTTGGTACAGGACGCCGTCGGCTTCGACGCCAGCCGTGGCGACAGCGTCAGCGTGATCAACATGCCGTTCTCCGCCGAGCGCGGTGAAGTGATTGCCGAAATTCCGTTCTACTCCCAGCCTTGGTTCTGGGACATCGTCAAGCAAGTGCTGGGAGTCTTGTTCATCCTGGTGCTGGTGTTCGGTGTGCTGCGTCCGGTGCTCAACAACATCACCGGCGGCGGCAAAGACAAACATCTGGGCATCGGCAGCGACGTCGAGTTGGGTGGCATGGGCGGCCTGGACGGCGAACTGGCCAACGACCGCGTCAGCCTCGGTGGCCCGACCAGCATTCTGCTGCCGAGCCCGAGCGAAGGCTATGACGCACAGTTGAACGCAATCAAGAGTCTGGTGGCAGAAGATCCGGGTCGCGTGGCCCAGGTCGTGAAAGAGTGGATTAACGCAGATGAGTGATAACCGAGCCGTTGCCGCCAAACTGACCAAGGTCGACAAAGCCGCGATTCTGCTGCTGTCCCTGGGTTCCACCGATGCTGCCCAAGTGCTGCGCCACATGGGGCCCAAAGAGGTCCAGCGTGTGGGCGTGGCCATGGCCCAAATGGGTAACGTGCACCGCGAGCAGGTCGAGCAGGTGATGAGCGAGTTCGTCGACATCGTCGGCGACCAGACCAGCCTCGGCGTCGGCTCCGATGACTACGTGCGCAAAATGCTCACCCAGGCCCTGGGCGAAGACAAGGCCAACGGCCTGATCGACCGCATCCTGCTGGGCGGCAACACCAGTGGCCTCGACAGCCTGAAGTGGATGGAACCGCGCGCCGTCGCCGACGTGATCCGTTACGAGCACCCGCAGATCCAGGCGATCGTGGTGGCTTATCTCGATCCGGACCAGGCCGGTGAAGTGCTGGGCAACTTCGACCATAAGGTCCGGTTGGACATCATCCTGCGGGTGTCTTCCTTGAACACCGTGCAACCGGCAGCCCTGAAAGAACTCAACCAGATACTCGAGAAGCAGTTCTCCGGCAACTCGAATGCTTCGCGCACCACCCTGGGTGGCATCAAGCGTGCGGCGGATATCATGAACTTCCTCGACAGCTCGATCGAAGGTCAGTTGATGGACTCGATCCGCGAAGTCGACGAAGACCTGTCCGGTCAGATCGAAGACCTCATGTTCGTGTTCAACAACCTGTCCGATGTAGACGATCGCGGTATCCAGGCGTTGCTGCGCGAAGTGTCTTCCGACGTGCTGGTGCTGGCCCTCAAGGGTTCGGACGAAGGCGTCAAAGAGAAGATCTTCAAGAACATGTCCAAGCGGGCGGCCGAACTGTTGCGCGACGACCTCGAGGCCAAAGGCCCGGTGCGCGTCAGCGACGTGGAAACCGCGCAGAAAGAAATCCTCACCATTGCCCGCCGTATGGCCGAAGCCGGAGAAATCGTTCTCGGCGGGAAGGGCGGCGAAGAGATGATCTAAGGTCACTATGTCGTCCAAACATGATGAGTCCAACACCGACCTGATCCGCGGCAAGGACGTCGGTGGTTTCGACGTCTGGTCGCTGCCCAGCTTCGACCCGTTCGTGCCGGAACCCGAGCCGGAACCTGAGCCCGAACCGCCGGAAATGGAAGAAGTGCCGCTGGAGGAAGTCCAGCCACTGACCCTCGAAGAGCTCGAAAGCATTCGCCAGGAGGCCTACAACGAAGGCTTCGCCACGGGCGAAAAAGAAGGTTTTCACAGCACCACGCTCAAGGTCCGCCAGGAAGCCGAGGTGGCCCTGGCCGCCAAGATTGCCGCTCTGGAGCAACTGATGGGGCATTTGTTCGAGCCTATCGCCGAGCAGGACACCCAGATCGAAAAGTCCCTGGTCGATCTGGTGCAGCACATCACCAAACAGGTGATTCAGCGTGAACTGGCCATCGACTCAACGCAGATCGAACACGTCATGCGCGAGGCCCTCAAGCTCTTGCCGCTGGGCGTGGGCAATGTGCGGCTGTACATCAATCCGCAAGATTTCGAACAGGTCAAAGCCCTGCGCGAACGCCATGAAGAAACCTGGCGCATCGTCGAGGACGAGGCATTGTTGCCCGGTGGTTGCCGGGTCGAGACTGAACACAGTCGCATCGATGCCACGGTCGAAACCCGCGTTGCGCGGGTCATGGACAAGCTCTTCGATCAGTTGCACGAACAGGCCTTGCACCCGGCCGAGCCGGATCTGAGCCTGGAACTGCCGATCAGCGACAAGCCAGCGGTCGAACCTGAACCGGACGCTCCCGATGCGCCTTGATCGCACCAGCTTCGCCAAGCGCCTCGGCAGCTACGCCGAGGCCACGGAGCTTGCAGGCGCGCCGATCCTGGAAGGCCGCTTGCTGCGCATGGTCGGCCTGACCCTCGAAGCCGAGGGCTTGCGCGCCGCCATGGGCAGCCGCTGCATGGTCATCAACGACGACAGTTATCACCCGGTGCAGGTCGAAGCCGAAGTCATGGGCTTTTCCGGCAGCAAGGTGTTTTTGATGCCGGTCGGCAGCGTTGCCGGCATCGCTCCCGGTGCCCGTGTGGTTCCTCTGGCCGATACCGGCCGTCTGCCAATGGGCATGAGCATGCTCGGGCGGGTGCTCGATGGCGCCGGTCGCGCGCTGGACGGCAAGGGCGGGATGAAGGCCGAAGACTGGGTGCCGATGGACGGCCCGACCATCAACCCGCTCAAGCGCGAACCGATCAGCGAGCCGCTGGACGTGGGCATTCGCAGCATCAACGGTTTGTTGACGGTCGGTCGCGGTCAGCGTCTTGGCCTGTTTGCCGGTACTGGCGTGGGCAAGAGTGTCCTGCTGGGGATGATGACCCGTTTCACCGAGGCCGACATCATCGTCGTCGGGCTGATTGGTGAGCGGGGTCGTGAAGTCAAGGAATTCATCGAGCACATCCTCGGTGAAGAAGGCCTCAAGCGTTCGGTCGTGGTGGCCTCCCCGGCGGACGATGCGCCGCTGATGCGCCTGCGCGCTGCGATGTACTGCACGCGAATCGCCGAGTATTTCCGTGACAAGGGCAAGAACGTCCTGTTGCTGATGGACTCGCTGACCCGTTTCGCCCAGGCCCAGCGAGAAATCGCCCTGGCCATTGGCGAGCCGCCAGCGACCAAGGGCTATCCGCCATCGGTGTTCGCCAAACTGCCGAAACTGGTGGAGCGGGCCGGTAACGCGGAGAAGGGCGGCGGTTCAATCACCGCGTTCTACACCGTACTGTCCGAAGGCGATGACCAGCAGGACCCGATTGCCGATGCCGCACGAGGCGTGCTCGACGGGCACATCGTGCTGTCCCGGCGCCTGGCCGAGGAAGGCCATTACCCGGCCATCGATATCGAAGCGTCGATCAGCCGGGTCATGCCGTCTGTGGTTACGCCCGAACACATGATGCGCGCCCAGTATTTCAAGCAGCTGTGGTCGCGTTATCAGCAGAGTCGAGACCTGATCAGCGTCGGCGCCTACGTCGCGGGTGGCGATCGGGAAACCGACCTGGCGATCTCGCTGCAACCGCAGTTGGTGAAATACCTGCGCCAGGGCCTGAACGACAGCATCAGCCTGGGCGAAAGCGAAGCCTATCTGGGCACGATTTTCGCTCCCGCGGCCGGCGGCTAACCGGTCATGGCCCAGAGCCGAGCCTCGCGCCTGGCCCCCGTGGTCGAAATGGCCGAAAAGGCCGAGAAAACCGCGGTCCTGCGTCTGGGGCACTTTCAGGGGCAGGTCCGTCTGGCCGAAAGCAAGCTCGCCGACCTCGAAGCCTTTCGTCTCGATTACCAGGAGCAGTGGATCGTGCGCGGCAGCAGTGGCGTGTCGGGCCAATGGTTGCTGGGTTATCAAGGCTTCCTGGCGCAACTGGGGACCGCCATCGACCAGCAGCGGCAAAGCCTGGTATGGCATCAAAACAACCTGAACAAGGCACGGGAATCCTGGCAGCAGGCGTTTGCCCGGGTCGAAGGCTTGCGCAAACTGGTGTTGCGCTACCTGGATGAGGCACGGCGGCTGGAAGACCGGCGTGAGCAAAAGCTGCTGGATGAGCTGTCCCAGCGGTTGCCGCGTCAGGATCCGTATTGAATCAGCTGGACCGCGTCATCGTTCTTCGCGGGCAAACCTCGCTCCTGCGGGTTTTGCAGCGTGAACAACACCGATCCTGCGCTCGCCCGCGAAGACGTCCTCCAGGATTGCGCCACTTACCAGCCTTGCCCCCATCCCTGCCAAGTGCTAAACCTTGTACACGTACGTTCACCAATGACAAGGAAGCCGTTAAATGTCAGTCGTTACAGAAGTCTCAAAAGATGGGCAAAAGCTGACGATATCGGTCAAGGGACGATTCGATTTCGCCAAGCATCAGGAATTTCGTGAGTCCTATGAGGACAAGAAACTCTCCGCAGTTGTCGTCGACTTGAAAGAAGCGACCTACCTCGACAGTTCGGCGCTGGGCATGTTGCTCTTGCTGCGTGATCACGCTGGTGGCGACAATTCCGATATTCGCGTCGTTAACAGTAGTACCGATGTGAAGAAGATCCTCGCCATCTCCAACTTCGACAAACTGTTCGACATCAGTTGAACGGCATGCAGTCGCCGTTCGAACCGCTGACGATCCTGATCGCCGAAGACAGCGCGGCCGATCGCATGCTGCTGTCGACCATCGTTCGTCGCCAGGGGCATGAGGTGCTGACGGCCGCCAACGGTGCCGAAGCCGTTGAAGCGTTTCGCCAGCAACGACCGCAACTGGTGCTCATGGACGCGATGATGCCGGTGATGGACGGTTTTGAGGCGGCCCGGCAGATCAAGGAGTTGGCCGGGGAAACCCTGGTGCCAATCATCTTCCTCACCTCGCTGACCGAAAGCGAAGCGCTGGCCCGCTGTCTGGAGGCCGGGGGTGACGACTTTCTGGCAAAGCCCTACAACCAGGTGATCCTCGGCGCCAAGATCAAGGCGATGGACCGCTTGCGACGATTGCAGGCCACGGTGTTGCAACAGCGTGACCAGATCGCCAGGCACCACGAGTACCTGCTCAACGAACAGCGCGTGGCCAAGGCCGTGTTCGACAAGGTGGCTCACTCCGGCTGCTTGAGTGCGCCGAATATTCGCTACCTGCAATCGCCTTATGCGTTGTTCAACGGCGATCTGCTGCTGGCCGCGTTCACCCCGGCCGGCGACATGCACGTGCTGCTCGGCGATTTTACCGGTCACGGTTTGCCGGCCGCAGTCGGTGCCATGCCCTTGGCTGAAGTTTTCTATGGCATGACCGCCAAGGGTTACGGCCTGTCCGAAACCCTGCGCGAGATGAATGCCAAGCTCAAGCGCATCCTGCCGGTGGACATGTTCTGTTGTGCAACGATGCTGTGCCTGAGTTTTCAGCGCCGCTCGGTGGAGGTCTGGAACGGCGGAATGCCGGACGGTTACCTGCACAGCATCGCCAGCGGCGAGCGAACGCCGCTGGCGGCTCGGCATTTGCCGCTCGGCGTGTTGAGCCCGCATTCCTTCGATGACCGCACCGAGGTGTTTCCGATGGCGGTCGGGGATCGGGTCTTCCTGTTGTCCGACGGAGTGATCGATACCTGCGATGCCAACGAACAGCTGTTTGGAGTGGAGCGGTTGCAGCAGGTGTTTGCGGCCAATCGTCAGCCTGATGAACTGTTCGAAGAGATCGAGCAGGCGTTGCGGGACTTTCGCGGCGAGGCCCGTGATGACGTGAGCATGGTCGAGGTCAGTCTGCTGGAGGCGGCACAACTGAGCCCGCCGGCGCTGGTGTATTCCGACAGTGGTCAGTCCTGCCCGCTGGACTGGTCAGTGAGTTTCGAATTTCGCGCCGCCACGCTCAAACGCTTCAATCCGCTGCCGTTTCTTCTGCAATTGCTGCTCGAGGTCCACGGTCTGCGGGCTCAGAGCGGGGCGCTCTACAGTGTTTTGGCCGAACTGTATTCCAATGCCCTGGAGCATGGGGTGCTGGGGCTGGATTCAAGTCTCAAGCGCGATGCCTCGGGTTTCACCCGCTATTATCAACAACGCAATACACGCCTGGACGCGTTGCAGGACGGCTATGTGCGGGTGCATTTGCAGGTAACACCCAAGGGCGAGGGCGGGTGTCTGATTGTTCGGATTGAAGACAGTGGCAAGGGTTTCGATGTCGCACGAGTAATGGAACGCCCCGTCGACGGTGTCCGTCTGTCGGGACGTGGCGTCAGTCTTATCCGTCAACTGGGCCACAACGCGAGTTGGTCCGATGATGGCCGAAGTGCCCGCGTGGAGTTTTTCTGGGAGGCTCTGGCATAATCCACGCATTCTTGATCAAGGAGTGAGCAAGTGGCTGACACACATCTGGACCGCGACATACTGAACGCGCTGCAAGAGGTGATGGAGGATGAGTATCCGATGTTGCTGGATACCTTTCTCGCCGACTCCGAAGAGCGTTTACGCATCTTGCGCAAGGCTGAAGATGCCGCGCAACTCATGAATGCCGCCCACAGCTTCAAGGGCAGCAGCAGCAACATGGGCGCCATTCACCTGGCTGAGTTGTGCCATGAGCTGGAGCAGCGCGCCAAGCAAAAAAGCCTCGCCGGCATTGAAAAGCTGGTAGACGAAATTGATGACGAATTTGCGTTTGTCCGGCCGCTCTATGAAGCAGAGCGTCAGCGCTCGATCTCTGGCAATGAGACCGTTCGGCGCTTTTAGCGCCAGTCACTCAAACCTGGCGCGACCTTTGCAATAATCTCCGTCAACTGTACCTACGATCCCAGTGCAGCGGAGACCGTTCCATGCCCGTTACCCCCAATATGCTCCTTCAGGCCGCCGCGCAGGCCAAGACTCAAGCCGCCTCCGCCAAAACACCGGCGCTGGCCGCTGAGCCTGGGGACAAGGCATCCAGCTTCGCTCAGGTCTACGCCAATCAAGCCCGGAACAAACCCTCTGCGGTGGGTGATGGATCGGCCAGGCCGATACACGATAAAGCGCCGGACAGCCCCGATAAAAAAGACGTCAGCAACGACAAGTCTGCCGCTCCGGAACCGGCGGTTGCCGATAGCGGCAAATCCTTGCCCGCCGATAAACCGGCGCAGGCTGACGACGAGGCCGCCAGCGATGAAGGAGCGGAGGCTGTGCAAACGCCGGTCGCTGATGCCGCGCCTGTTGACCCGACGCTGGATCCTGCGTTAATGCAGGCAGTACAGCCCGCGGCGCCAATGCCGCTACCGGCCGCTCCGCCCGTTGTGGTCACCCCACCACCGCAGGTCGAGGTGGCTGTGACGGCGGCAACGACTCCGGTCGTTGCAAGCACTGACACCGATTTCGATCCCGAAGCCGATCCCCTTGACGCACTGCCCGCCGTGCGCATGGCCATGGAGCAGGGCGGCCATATTTCGGCGGCGAGTCAGGCCCAGCCAACAGCGGCACCGACCTCGGCCCAGGCTCAGGCCGACGGCGAGTCGACCTCGGCGCAGAACTTCGCCGCCGGCATGGCGAGCATGCTCGATGTGCAAGCCGACAAGGACAGCACCGGCCAGGACGGCGACAAGGCCTTCAGTGGTCTTATCGATGACGGTCTCAAGGATCTGAAATCCGCCAGTAGCGATACCCGGGTCGACGATTTCGCCAACCGTCTGGCGGCACTGACCCAGGCGGCCACGCCGAAAACCGCCAACGCATTGCCGGTGAACCAGCCGATCGCCATGCATCAGAGCGGCTGGACCGAAGAAGTCGTGAACCGGGTCATGTACCTGTCCAGTGCCAATCTCAAGGCCGCCGACATTCAGTTGCAACCGGCGGAGCTGGGGCGGCTGGACATTCGGGTGAACATGGTTCCGGATCAGCAGACTCAAGTGACATTCATGAGTGCCCATCCAAGCGTCCGTGAAGCGCTGGACGGGCAGATGCATCGCTTGCGTGACATGTTTGCGCAACAGGGCATGGGCCAGGTCGACGTCAATGTGTCCGACCAGTCCCGCGGGTCGCAGCAAGGCCAGGATCAGGCTCAACAGAGTCAGGGTGGGCGCACCAGTGCCAGTGGCGGTCGCCTTGATTCGATGGATGGCGAGCTCACCCCAACCATTGCCGAAGTGGCGCCTGCGGCTACCAGCGTCATCGGCTCTAGCGCCGTCGACTACTACGCCTGATCAAATCAGGCATCAAACCCTGTGGGAGCGAGCCTGCTCGCGATGAGGCGATAACATTCAACATCTCGTTGACTGTTACATCGCCATCGCGAGCAGGCTCGCTCCCACAGTGGTTTGTGGTGTGCTTCAGATTGCCGTCACCCATCTCCCTACAGACGCTTCTGGCATAACACTTGCTCTTGCCTTGCCGTGCGACTGTGAAAACCCGAATAGTGACGGATTATTGGCATGGCGAAGAGCGAAGCAGCAGTAAAAGACCCCGCAACCAAAGGCAAACTCAAGCTGATCATTGTGATCGTGGTGGCCCTGCTGCTGGCGATCGGTTTGTCCGTGGGAGCAACCTGGTTCTTCATGCACAGCGCCCAGAGCAAACCTGCCGACGCGGCTGAAACCGCCCCGGTCGGCAAGCAGCCAGCGATTTTCGAGCCCATGGCTCCGGCCTTCGTGGCCAACTACAACCAGAACGGTCGTCAGCGCTACATGCAGGTGAGCATCACCATGCAGGGTCGCAATCAGGCCGATCTGGACGCGCTCAAAGTCCACATGCCCGTCATCCGCAATAACCTGGTCATGCTGTTCTCGGGACAGGATTTCGCCACGCTGGCATCGCCGGTCGGCCAGGAAATGTTGCGTCAGAAAGCCACGGCCAGCGTCCAGGAAGTGGCGCAGAAAGAACTCGGCAAAGTGGTCATCGAACAGTTGCTTTTCACTAATTTCGTACTGCAGTAGGAACACGACATGGCCGTGCAGGACCTGCTGTCCCAGGATGAGATCGATGCGCTGTTGCATGGCGTCGACGATGGTCTGGTACAGACCGATACCGCTGCTGAACCCGGCAGCGTCAAAAGCTACGACCTGACCAGTCAGGATCGCATCGTCCGTGGGCGCATGCCGACCCTGGAAATGATCAACGAACGTTTCGCCCGTTACACCCGCATCAGCATGTTCAACATGCTGCGCCGCTCGGCGGACGTTGCCGTCGGTGGCGTGCAGGTGATGAAGTTCGGCGAATACGTGCACTCGCTGTACGTGCCGACCAGCCTCAACCTGGTCAAGATCAAACCGTTGCGCGGCACTGCGTTGTTCATCCTCGACGCCAAACTGGTGTTCAAACTGGTGGACAACTTCTTCGGCGGCGACGGCCGACACGCGAAGATCGAAGGGCGTGAATTCACCCCCACCGAATTGCGTGTAGTGCGCATGGTGCTGGAACAGGCCTTCGTCGATTTGAAAGAAGCCTGGCAGGCGATCATGGAAGTGAACTTCGAGTACATCAACTCGGAAGTGAACCCGGCCATGGCCAACATCGTCGGCCCGAGCGAAGCGATTGTGGTGTCGACGTTCCACATCGAACTCGATGGCGGTGGCGGCGACCTGCACGTGACCATGCCCTACTCGATGATCGAACCCGTGCGCGAAATGCTCGACGCCGGCTTCCAGTCGGACCTCGACGATCAGGACGAACGCTGGGTCAACGCCTTGCGTCAGGACGTGCTGGACGTTGACGTACCGATCGGTGCCACGGTTGCCCGTCGCCAGTTGCGCCTGCGGGACATTCTGCACATGCAGCCGGGCGACATTATCCCGGTCGAGATGCCGGACGAGATGATCATGCGCGCCAACGGCGTGCCTGCGTTCAAGGTCAAGATGGGGTCGCACAAAGGCAACCTCGCGTTGCAAGTGATCGAGCCGATCGAGCGCCGCTGACCGGCGCTCCCAACCCCCTGTGCTTTTAACTGACGGCTCCTGATTGAAGGGATGCCCGCCGAGGACAAATTGATGGCTAACGATATAAACACCCAGGACGACCAGGCGCTGGCTGATGAATGGGCTGCGGCCCTGGAAGAAACCGGCGACGCCGGGCAGGACGACATCGACGCCTTGCTGGCCGCCGACGCCGCCAGTTCGCCGTCCAACCGTCTGCCGATGGAAGAGTTCGGCAGCGTGCCGAAAAACCACGAACCGGTTACCCTCGACGGTCCGAACCTGGACGTGATTCTCGATATCCCGGTGTCGATTTCCATGGAAGTCGGCAGCACCGATATCAACATCCGCAACCTGCTGCAACTCAACCAGGGGTCGGTGATCGAGCTCGATCGCCTGGCCGGTGAGCCGCTGGACGTGCTGGTCAACGGCACGCTCATCGCCCACGGCGAAGTAGTGGTGGTCAACGAGAAGTTCGGCATCCGCCTGACCGACGTGATCAGCCCAAGCGAACGCATCAAGAAGTTGCGCTGAGTGAAAAAGGTTCTGGGGGGGTTGCCAGGGTTGGCGCTGGCCTTGCCGTTCAGCGTTATGGCTGCCGAGCCGGTGGCGACGGCTGCCAGCGCCGCCGCACCGGCGGTCAGCAGCGGTGTGGCCGGGCAATTGACGCAGTTGGTGTTCGGTTTGCTGCTGGTGCTGGGGTTGATCTTCTTCCTCGCCTGGTTGCTGCGCCGGGTCCAGCAGGCCGGGCCGGCCGGCAAAGGGCAGGTGATCGAGCTGATCGGTTCCCGCGCACTCGGCCCGCGTGACCGTCTGATGCTGGTGCAGGTCGGCAACGAGCAGATTCTGCTTGGCTTGAGCCCCGGCACCATCACCGCGCTGCACGTGCTCAAGGAGCCGGTGCAAGTGCCCGGCATTACTGAGAAAGCGACCCCCGAGTTTGCCCAGCGCCTGATGGAGCTGATGGGCAAGGATCATAAGGATAAGAAGTAATGGGTGCGCTACGCATCATCTTGACGCTGGCGCTGATGCTGGCCGCGCCACTGGCGTTCGCCGCCGATCCGTTGTCGATCCCGGCGATTACCCTGGGTACCAATGCCGAGGGTGCTCAGGAGTATTCGGTCAGCCTGCAAATCCTGCTGATCATGACCGCGCTGAGTTTTATCCCGGCATTCGTCATGCTGATGACCAGTTTCACCCGGATCATCATCGTCTTCTCGATCCTGCGTCAGGCCCTGGGCCTGCAACAGACGCCGTCGAACCAGATCCTCACGGGCATGGCGCTGTTCCTGACCCTGTTCATCATGGCGCCGGTATTCGACCGGGTTAATCAGGATGCCTTGCAGCCGTATCTGGCGGAGAAACTCACCGCTCAAGACGCCGTGGCCAAGGCGCAGGTGCCGATCAAGGACTTCATGCTCGCCCAGACTCGCAGCAGCGATCTGGAGTTGTTCATGCGCTTGTCCAAACGCACTGATATCGCGTCGCCGGATCAGGCGCCGCTGACGATTCTGGTTCCGGCGTTTGTCACGTCCGAACTGAAAACCGCGTTCCAGATCGGTTTCATGATCTTCATTCCGTTCCTGATCATCGACCTGGTCGTGGCCAGTGTGCTGATGGCCATGGGTATGATGATGCTCTCGCCGCTGATCATTTCCCTGCCATTCAAGATCATGCTGTTCGTGCTGGTGGATGGCTGGGCATTGATCATCGGCACCCTGGCGAGCAGCTTCGGCGGTGTATCGCCATGACGCCAGAAGTTGCGGTAGACATCTTCCGGGAAGCGCTGTGGCTGACCACCATGATGGTTGCCGTGCTGGTGATTCCGAGTTTGCTTGTGGGCCTGTTGGTGGCGATGTTCCAGGCCGCGACCCAGATCAACGAACAGACCCTGAGCTTCCTGCCGCGTCTGCTGGTGATGCTGGTGACGTTGATCGTCGCCGGTCCGTGGCTGGTGCAGACCTTCATGGAATACATCCTGCAGTTGTACGGCAGTATTCCTCAGGTCATCGGTTAAACCATGTCGCTGCTCCAGCTGACCGATACCCAGATCAGTACCTGGGTGGCGACGTTCATGCTGCCGCTGTTTCGTATCGGCGCCTTGCTGATGGTCATGCCGGTTTTCGGCACGACCCTGGTGCCTACGCGAGTGCGCCTATATTTCGCCTTGGCGATTACATTGGTGATCGCTCCCGGCCTGCCGCCGATGCCGCCGGTCAATGCGCTGGACTTGAGCGGTTTGCTGCTGATTGCCGAGCAGATCCTCGTCGGTGCCGTGCTGGGATTCTCCTTGCAACTGTTCTTCCAGGCCTTTGTGGTCGCCGGGCAGATCGTCTCCATTCAGATGGGTATGGGTTTCGCTTCGATGGTCGATCCCACCAACGGTGTCTCGGTGGCGGTGATCGGGCAGTTCTTCACCATGCTGGTGACGCTGTTGTTCCTGTCCATGAACGGCCACCTGGTGGTGTTCGAAGTCCTTACCGAAAGCTTTACTACGTTGCCGGTCGGTAGCGGGTTGATGGTCAATCATTTCTGGGAACTGGCCGGCAAGCTCGGCTGGGTCCTCGGTGCTGCGCTGTTGCTGGTGTTGCCGGCAATCACCGCGTTGCTGGTGGTCAACATCGCCTTTGGCGTGATGACCCGGGCTGCGCCGCAGTTGAACATCTTTTCTATCGGCTTCCCGCTGACACTGGTGCTCGGGCTGTTCATCGTCTGGGTCGGGCTGGCGGACATTATCAATCAGTATCAACCGCTGGCCTCCGAGGCCTTGCAGTTGTTACGCGAACTGGCACGGGCGCGCTGAGTCATGGCTGAGAGCGAAAGCGGTCAGGACAAAACAGAAGACCCCACCGAGAAACGCAAGAAGGATTCTCGCGAGAAGGGCGAGATCGCGCGTTCCAAGGAACTAAATACCTTGGCCGTCATGCTTGCCGGCGCCGGTGGATTGCTGATTTTTGGCGGAGCCCTGGCCCAGGATCTGATGGAGCTGATGCGTATGAATTTCTCGCTCTCGCGGGAGGTGATTCTGGATCAGCGTTCCATGGGCACTTACCTGCTGCATTCGGGGCAGATTGCCCTCTTCGCGATTCAGCCGGTAATGATTACCTTGCTGCTGGCGGCGTTGATCGGGCCGATTTCTCTCGGCGGCTGGCTGTTCGCAGCGGGTTCCATGGCGCCCAAGTTCAGCCGTATGAACCCCGGCGCGGGCCTGAAACGGATGTTCTCGACCAAAGCGTTGGTGGAGTTGCTCAAGGCGCTGGCCAAGTTTTTCATCGTGTTGTTCGTGGCATTGGCCGTGTTGTCCTCGGACATCGACGATTTGCTGCGCATCGCTCATGAGCCACTGGACATGGCGATCATCCATAGCCTGCAATTGGTGGGTTGGAGCACGTTGTGGATGGCCTGCGGGCTGATCATCATCGCCGCAGTGGACGTGCCGGTGCAGCTTTGGGAAAGCCACAAGAAACTGCTGATGACCAAGCAGGAAGTACGTGACGAGCATAAGGATCAGGAAGGGAAGCCAGAAGTTAAACAGCGCATTCGCCAGTTGCAGCGCGAAATGTCCCAGCGCCGGATGATGGCGGCGATCCCCGATGCCGATGTGGTCATCACCAACCCGACCCACTACGCCGTAGCGCTCAAGTACGACCCGGACAAGGGTGGGGCGCCGATGCTGATTGCCAAGGGCAGCGACTTCCTGGCTTTGAAAATCCGTGAAATCGCGGTGGCCAACGAAGTGCTGCTGCTTGAGTCGCCGGCACTGGCGCGTTCGATCTACCACTCCACCGAGCTTGATCAGGAAATCCCTGGCGGGCTCTACCTTGCTGTCGCCCAGGTGCTCGCTTACGTCTACCAGATCCGCCAGCACCGTGCCGGCAAGGGTAAGCGCCCGGATCCGCTAAAGGGCGACCTGCCGATTCCGCCCGACCTGCGGCGCGACACCTGAGAGAGGCGCGTGTAGCAGCTGTCGAGCCTGCGAGGCTGCGTTCGGCTGCGCAGCAGCCGTGAAACTCTGGCGAGGACTTCGTCCTCGGACGCAGCCTCGCAGGCTCGACAGCTGCTACAGGCGTTGAGCGGCCGGACCAGGCACTGCAAATTCCTTGATAAACCCCTCTATTTCCCGCCTCTGCAAAAGTTGGAAGGCTTCTTGCAGTAGCCGCTCTGCGCCCACTTCAGGCGTCAAAAAGTTTGCTTTAAAGGAACGGGGAAAACCGGTGGATCGCTCTCAGTTATTCAACACTGCACGCACAAACGTTGCCGACCTGAGTCGAGGCAATCTGGGTGTGCCGTTGTTGCTGCTGGTCATGCTGGCGATGATGATGTTGCCGGTGCCGCCGTTCCTGCTGGACGTGTTCTTCACGTTCAACATCGCGTTGTCGATTGTCGTGTTGCTGGTCTGTGTTTACGCGTTGCGGCCGCTGGATTTCGCGGTGTTCCCGACCATCCTGCTGGTGGCGACCCTGTTGCGACTGGCGCTCAACGTGGCCTCCACGCGGGTGGTGATGCTCCACGGTCAGGACGGCCATGCCGCCGCCGGTAAGGTGATCCAGGCCTTCGGCGAGGTGGTGATCGGCGGTAACTACGTGGTCGGTATCGTCGTCTTCGCGATTTTGATGATCATCAACTTCGTCGTGGTGACCAAGGGTGCCGGACGGATTTCCGAGGTGAGCGCGCGTTTCACCCTCGATGCGATGCCTGGTAAACAAATGGCGATCGACGCCGACTTGAACGCCGGTCTGATCGACCAGAACCAGGCCAAGCTGCGCCGGATGGAAGTGGCCCAGGAAGCCGAGTTCTACGGTTCCATGGACGGTGCCAGCAAATTCGTTCGCGGTGACGCCATTGCCGGCCTGCTGATTCTGTTCATCAACCTGATCGGCGGCATGGCGGTCGGTATCTTCCAGCACGGCATGACCTTCGGCGATGCCGGTCGGGTGTACGCCTTGTTGACCATCGGTGACGGTTTGGTGGCGCAATTGCCATCACTGCTTTTATCGACAGCTGCGGCAATCATGGTGACCCGTGCTTCCGGCTCGGAAGACATGGGCAAGCAGATCAATCGCCAGATGTTCGCCTCGCCCAAAGCGTTGGCGGTGGCGGCGGGTTTGATGGCGGTGATGGGCCTCGTGCCGGGCATGCCGCACTTTTCCTTTCTCAGCATGGCAGCCCTGGCGGCGGGCGGCGCGTACCTGTTCTGGAAGAAGCAGAACGTGGTCAAGGTACAGGCCCTGCAAGAGGTCAAGCGTCAGCAGGAATTGCTGCCATCGCCGGCTCGCGCTCAGGAAACCAAGGAGCTTGGCTGGGATGACGTCACGCCGATCGACATGATCGGCCTGGAAGTCGGCTACCGACTGATTCCCTTGGTGGACCGTAATCAGGGTGGTCAATTGCTGGCGCGAATCAAGGGCGTGCGCAAGAAGCTGTCCCAGGATCTGGGCTTCCTGATGCCGACCGTGCATATCCGTGACAACCTCGACCTGGCGCCAAGTGCCTACCGCCTGACCCTGATGGGGGTGATCCTGGCCGAAGCGGAGATTTACCCGGATCGCGAGTTGGCGATCAACCCGGGCCAGGTCTACGGCACGCTCAACGGCATTACCGCCAAAGATCCGGCTTTCGGCCTGGAGGCGGTCTGGATCGAAATCAGCCAGCGTGCCCAGGCCCAATCCCTCGGTTACACCGTGGTCGATGCCAGTACGGTAGTGGCAACCCACTTGAACCAGATTCTCTACAAGCATTCGAGTGAGTTGATCGGTCACGAAGAAGTGCAGCAACTCATGCAATTGCTGGCCAAAAGCTCGCCAAAACTGGCTGAAGAACTGGTGCCGGGCGTGGTGTCGCTGTCGCAGCTGCTCAAAGTATTGCAGGCGTTGCTGGCCGAACAGGTGCCAGTTCGCGATATCCGCAGCATTGCCGAGGCCATCGCCAACAACGCCAGCAAGAGTCAAGATACTGCCGCGCTGGTGGCCGCGGTGCGCGTCGGCGTATCCCGTGCAATCGTCCAAAGCATTGTAGGCACTGACTCCGAGCTGCCAGTGATCACCCTGGAGCCAAGGTTGGAACAAATATTGCTCAATAGTCTTCAGAAGGCAGGACAAGGCTCGGAAGAGGGTGTTCTGCTGGAGCCAAGCATGGCTGAGAAACTGCAACGTTCGTTGATCGACGCGGCGCAGCGTCAGGAAATGCAAGGTCAACCGGTGATTCTGCTGGTCGCCGGTCCGGTTCGCGCGATGCTGTCGCGATTCGGCCGATTGGCAGTCCCGGGTTTGCATGTGTTGGCTTACCAGGAAATACCTGACAACAAGCAAGTGACCATCGTTGCGACAGTAGGGCCCAACGGCTGAGGTAGTGGTTTATGCAAGTTAAGCGTTTTTTCGCCGCCGATATGCGTCAGGCCATGAAACTGGTTCGTGATGAGCTGGGCGCTGATGCCGCCATCATTGGCAACCGCCGGATCGCCGGTGGTGTCGAGCTGACGGCTGCCCTGGATTACAAGTTGTCGGCGCTGGCCCCGCGCGTTCCGAACATGGAACTCGAAGACGAGCTGCGCAAGACCCAGTCGCGGATCGTCACCGCCCAGGCCGAACTGAGCCTGCGCAGCGATGGCGAGAGCGACAAGTCCACCAATCGCCAATTGTTCGCCGGCCTGCCACTGACCGCCGCCGAGCCGCTGATCGAACCGACGTACACCGAACCCCATCGTCCTGCACCGGTTGCGGCACCAGCCTCTGGTGGCGTTGACCCACGGGCGTTCGACTCGATGCGTTTCGAGCTCAACAGCCTGCGCGAACTGATGGAAGTGCAACTCGGCTCCCTGGCCTGGAATCAGCTGCAAGGCAGCCGTCCGGCCCAGGCCAATCTTTGGCGTCGCCTGCAACGCATCGGCCTGTCCGGCCCGTTGTCGCGCGATTTGCTGGCGCTGATTACCGATATTGAAGAACCTCGTCAGGCCTGGCGCATGTTGCTGGCACACCTGGCGCGGATGATCGCCACACCGGAAGTCGAGCCTCTGGAGGAGGGCGGCGTGATTGCCATGGTCGGTCCTGCCGGCATGGGCAAGACCACTACCCTGGCCAAGCTCGCGGCCCGTTACGTGCTCAAGTACGGCGCGCAGAATATCGCGCTGGTCAGCATGGACAGTTTCCGTATTGGTGCTCAGGAACAACTCAAGACGTTGGGCCGGATCCTCAATGTGTCGGTGACTCACGTCGATCCGGGGCAGTCACTGGTACAGGCGCTGGAGCCCTTGCTGCGCAAACGCGTGGTGCTGATCGATACCGCGGGCCTTCAGGCCAGCGATCCGGCACTGCGCATGCAGCTCGAAAGCCTGGCCGGTCGTGGCATCAAATCGAAAAATTATCTGGTTTTGGCAACCACCAGCCAAAAACAGGTTCTAACGGCCGCTTATCACAGTTACAAGCGTTGTGGGCTCGCTGGCTGCATCCTGACTAAACTGGATGAAACGGCAAGTCTGGGCGAGGTGTTGAGCCTGGCCATCAGTCATGAATTGCCGGTGGCCTACCTGACCGATGGCCCGCGGATCCCGGATGATTTGCATCTGCCGCGTCGTCATCAGTTGGTCAGTCGCGCCGTAAGCGTGCAAATGCAAGAAGAACCCAGCGAAGAAGCCATGGCTGACATGTTCGCTGATATTTACCACAGCCCGACCAAGCAGGTGGGCTGAGGTACTAATGACAGTTTTTGTACCTACATCGATGGCCTGCCATGCATTGTTCAGTTAATGAACGCGCAGCCAGTAATGTGGCCTCCGTCTAAGTAAGACAAGGTAAAGAAATTCATGGGCAGCATGCATCCCGTACAGGTGATCGCGGTGACCGGCGGCAAAGGTGGCGTCGGGAAGACTAACGTGTCAGTGAACTTGTCCCTGGCTCTAGCTGAGCTCGGTCGGCGCGTCATGCTGTTGGACGCCGATCTGGGGCTGGCGAACGTCGACGTCCTGCTGGGGCTGACACCCAAACGTACGTTGGCCGACGTGATCGAAGGCCGCTGCGAGCTGCGCGACGTACTGTTGCAGGGCCCTGGCGGCATCCGCATCGTTCCGGCCGCGTCCGGCACACAGAGCATGGTTCATTTGAGCCCGGCCCAGCACGCCGGCCTGATCCAGGCGTTCAGCGATATCGGCGACAACCTCGACGTGCTGGTGATCGACACCGCGGCGGGCATCGGTGACTCGGTCGTCAGTTTCGTCCGCGCAGCGCAAGAAGTCTTGCTGGTGGTCTGCGACGAACCGACCTCGATTACCGATGCTTACGCACTGATCAAACTGCTGAACCGCGATTACGGCATGAACCGCTTCCGCGTCCTGGCCAACATGGCCCAGAGCCCGCAGGAAGGGCGCAACCTGTTCGCCAAGTTGACCAAGGTCACGGATCGCTTCCTTGACGTCGCCTTACAATACGTCGGCGCGGTGCCTTACGACGAAAGTGTGCGCAAGGCTGTGCAGAAGCAGCGCGCCGTCTACGAAGCCTTCCCGCGGTCCAAGTGCTCACTGGCGTTCAAGGCCATTGCCCAGAAGGTCGATACCTGGCCGCTGCCTGCCAACCCGCGTGGGCACCTGGAGTTTTTCGTCGAGCGCCTCGTGCAACAGACCGCAGGACCTGTGCTATGACAGCCGGTGGCTACAACCTTTACAAGAAGTCGGCACGTGACGCGCAGTACGAGCTGATCGAGCGTTACGCGCCACTGGTTAAACGCATTGCCTACCACTTGCTGGCGCGTCTGCCGGCCAGTGTCCAGGTCGAAGACCTGATCCAGGCCGGGATGATCGGCCTGCTTGAAGTGTCGACCAAATACGACGCCAGCAAAGGCGCGAGTTTCGAGACGTACGCGGGCATTCGAATCCGCGGCGCGATGCTCGACGAAGTACGCAAGGGGGACTGGGCGCCACGTTCGGTCCACCGCAATACCCGGATGGTCAGCGACGCCATTCGCTCGATTGAAGCTAAAACCGGCCGTGACGCTAAAGATCACGAAGTTGCGGCCGAACTCCAATTGAGTCTCGACGATTATTACGGGATTTTGAACGACACCCTGGGTAGCCGGTTATTCAGTTTCGACGATCTGTTGCAGGACGGCGAACACGAAGGGCTGCACGAGGATGGCGCGAGTGCACATCTGGAGCCGTCACGCGATCTGGAAGATGAACGCTTCCAGGCGGCGCTGGCGGACGCGATTGCCAATTTGCCGGAGCGTGAGCGACTGGTGTTGGCGCTGTACTACGACGAAGAGCTGAACCTCAAGGAAATCGGTGAGGTCCTGGGGGTCAGCGAATCGCGGGTCAGCCAGTTACATAGCCAGTGCGCGGCCCGTTTGCGGGGGCGTTTGGGGGAGTGGCGAGCGCGCTGAAGGCAGTGTGGGGGCACTGCGAACGCGGCTGGTGGGGTGTTGAACCTTGCCGGTCACGATCTGTTGTGCTCCAGACAGTCATCGAGTGCATTGCCGGATTGATTGAAATGGCGTGTCCAGGTGCTGGGCGCGTTTAAGACTGCTTGGAGGTCGAATTGGACAAGAACATGAAAATCCTCATCGTTGATGACTTCTCAACGATGCGGCGGATCATAAAAAACCTGTTGCGTGACCTTGGGTTCACCAACACGGTCGAGGCTGACGATGGCATCACTGCGATCCCGGTCCTCAACAGCGGCAGCATCGACTTTCTGGTAACGGACTGGAACATGCCTGGCATGACCGGCATCGATCTGCTGCGTCACGTACGCGCGGATGAAAAGCTCAAGCACCTGCCAGTGCTGATGGTCACCGCTGAAGCCAAGCGCGAGCAGATCATCGAAGCGGCCCAGGCCGGTGTTAACGGCTATGTGGTCAAACCCTTCACGGCCCAGGCGTTGAAAGACAAAATCGAAAAGATTTTCGAACGCATCGGTTGATCCACTTCGCCACGGGGGAGCTATGGAGCATAACGAGTCTTCACAGGGCGATTTCGAATCGACCCTGAAAAAACACGCGGTCGAACTGGTCGAAAGCCTTGAAAAAGGCAGGTTCGGCGACGCTGTGCAACTGATCCATGAGCTCAATCAGACCCGTGACCGTGGCCTGTATCAGGAAGTGGGCAAGCTCACTCGCGAGCTGCATAGTGCGATCGTCAATTTCCAGATTGACCCGAACATGCCGCAAGCCGAGGAGGTCTCGCAGATCACGGATGCCACCGAGCGCTTGGGTTATGTGGTCAAGCTGACCGAAGCCGCGGCCAACCGCACCATGGACCTGGTGGAAAACGCCACGCCGCTGGTCAACGGCCTGAGCAACGAAGCCCAGGCCTTGAGCACCGATTGGGGACGGTTCATGCGTCGCGAAGTCGGGGCTGAAGAGTTCCGCGAGCTGGCTCGGCGAGTCGACGGTTTCCTGACACGCAGCAGCGAAGACAATCGCGTTGTGTCGAGCAACCTCAACGACATTCTGCTCGCTCAGGATTACCAGGACCTCACCGGTCAGGTGATCAAGCGCGTGACCCAACTGGTCACCGAAGTTGAAAGCAACCTGCTCAAGCTCGTGCTTATGGCCAGTCAGGTGGACCGCTTTGCGGGCATCGAACATGACCGTGAAGCGATGCTGGCAGAAAAAGATCCGCAAAAACATCTCTCTCAGGGTGAAGGTCCGCAGATTCATGCCGATAAAAGAGAAGACGTTGTGTCCGGTCAGGACGATGTAGACGATTTGCTTTCCAGCCTTGGATTCTAGGAGCACCCCTACACATGAGCTTCGGCGCCGATGAAGAGATCCTTCAGGATTTCCTGGTTGAGGCCGGCGAGATTCTAGAGCAACTGTCCGAACAGCTGGTCGAGCTTGAAAGCCGACCTGATGATGCGGACTTGCTCAATGCAATTTTTCGCGGTTTTCACACTGTAAAAGGAGGCGCCGGCTTCCTCCAGCTCAACGAGCTGGTGGAGTGCTGTCACATCGCCGAGAACGTGTTCGACATCCTGCGCAAGGGTGAGCGTCGCGTCGACTCGGAACTGATGGACGTGGTTCTCGAAGCGCTGGATGCGGTGAACGGCATGTTCACCGAAGTCCGCGAGCGCAGCCCGATCACGGCTGCCACACCAGAATTGCTGGCGGCACTGGCCCGTTTGGCCGAGCCGAAAACCGCCGATGAAACGGCACCGGTCGCCGACGTGGTGGAAGAACCTGCCGCCGAGAGCGAGTCGGGTGACATCACCGATAACGAATTCGAACAACTGCTGGACTCGCTGAACGCCGTCAAGGCTCAGGCAGAAGCCCCGGCAGTTGTGCCAGCGCCGAGCAGCAATGCAGCGGGCAGCGACGAAATCACCGATGCCGAGTTCGAGTCGTTGCTCGATCAACTGCACGGTAAAGGCCAGTTCGCGGTCGATGCGGTAGCCTCGGCGCCAGCCGCACCGGTTGCCCCGAAAGCGCCAGGCGACAGCTCCGATATCACCGACGACGAGTTCGAAGCACTGCTCGATCAACTGCACGGCAAGGGCAACTTTGCCGTTGATGCGCTGGAGTCGGCCATTGCTGCGGTCCCGGCCCCGGCTGCGCCTACCGCAAAAGCGGCTGGCGGCGATCTGATCTCCGATCACGAGTTCGAATCGCTGCTCGACGAATTGCACGGCAAAGGCAAGTTCACTGAAGTCGGCACTGGCGCCGCTGTTTCGGCACCTGTCACCAAGGCTCCTGCCGCTGCAGCGAAACCTGTCGCCAAAGCGCCCGAGCCTAAAGCCGAAGCGCCGAAGCCTGCTGCTACCCCGGCCCCGGCTCGTGCCGCGTCTGCGCCGCCAGCGGAAAAACCGGCCAGCGAAGCCGAGACCACCGTGCGCGTCGATACCGCACGTCTCGACGAAATCATGAACATGGTCGGCGAGTTGGTACTGGTGCGTAACCGTTTGGTCCGTCTGGGCCTCAACAGCGGCGACGAAGCCATGTCCAAGGCCGTGTCGAACCTCGACGTGGTCACGGCCGACCTGCAAACCGCGGTCATGAAGACCCGGATGCAACCGATCAAAAAGGTCTTCGGGCGCTTCCCACGTCTGGTTCGCGACCTGGCTCGCCAGCTCAAGAAAGAGATCAACCTGGAACTGGTCGGCGAAGAAACCGACCTCGACAAGAACCTCGTCGAGGCCCTGGCCGACCCGCTGGTCCACTTGGTGCGCAACTCGGTCGACCACGGTATTGAAGAGCCGGCCGAGCGTGAAGCGATGGGCAAGCCGCGCAGCGGCAAGGTGATCCTGTCCGCTGAACAGGAAGGCGACCACATCCTGCTGTCGATCTCCGATGACGGCAAGGGCATGGACGCCGACGTTCTGCGCGGCATTGCCGTGAAGAAAGGCCTGATGGACAAGGATGCGGCGGATCGCCTCAGCGAATCCGATTGCTTCAACCTGATCTTCGCGCCGGGCTTCTCGACCAAGACCGAAATTTCCGATGTCTCCGGACGCGGCGTGGGCATGGACGTGGTGAAAACCAAAATCGCCCAGCTCAACGGCACCATCAATATCTACTCGACCAAGGGCAAGGGCTCGAAGATCGTCATCAAGGTCCCGTTGACCCTGGCGATCATGCCGACGCTGATGGTCATGCTGGGCAACCAGGCGTTTGCGTTCCCGCTGGTGAACGTCAACGAGATCTTCCACCTCGACCTGTCGCGCACCAACGTGGTGGACGGCCAGGAAGTGGTGATCGTGCGGGACAAGGCGCTGCCATTGTTCTACCTCAAACGCTGGTTGGTCAGTTCCGCCGCTCACGAAGAGCAGCGCGAAGGCCATGTGGTGATCCTTTCGGTGGGCACTCAGCGGATCGGCTTCGTCGTCGATCAACTGGTGGGCCAGGAAGAAGTGGTCATCAAGCCATTGGGCAAAATGCTCCAGGGAACCCCGGGCATGTCCGGCGCCACCATCACCGGTGACGGCCGCATTGCGCTGATTCTCGATGTTCCGAGCATGCTCAAGCGTTACGCCGCACGGCGTATTTGATTCTGGTGGGGCGGGGCGACTGAGCCTCGCTCCGCCTAACGGAGTGTTTATGGCAGTTAAAGTCCTGGTGGTGGACGATTCGGGGTTTTTCCGCCGCCGCGTCTCGGAAATTCTTTCAGCGGATCCGAATATCCAGGTCGTCGGCACGGCGACCAACGGAAAAGAGGCGATTGATCAGGCGCTGGCCCTCAAGCCAGACGTGATCACCATGGACTACGAGATGCCGATGATGGATGGCATCACGGCAGTGCGGCACATCATGCAGCGCTGCCCGACCCCGGTGTTGATGTTCTCCTCGCTGACCCACGAAGGCGCTCGGGTAACCCTCGATGCGCTGGACGCTGGCGCGGTGGATTTCCTGCCGAAGAATTTCGAAGACATCTCCCGCAACCCGGAGAAGGTCAAGCAACTGCTGTGCGAAAAGATTCTCAGCATCTCGCGCAGTAACCGTCGCGCCAACACCTACAGCGCTCCGGCACCTGTAGCCGCACCCGCCCCGACGCCTGCACCTTCGAGCGTCAGCAGCTACGGCAGCAGCGCGCCTGCGCGTCCGGCACCGGCGCCGATTCCGGCGCGTACCCCTGCGCCAGCCTCGTCGTCGCCAGCGCCGAAACGCAAAGCCTACAAACTGGTCGCCATCGGCACGTCCACTGGCGGCCCGGTTGCCTTGCAGCGGGTGCTGACCCAGTTGCCGGCCAATTTCCCCGCACCGATCGTATTGATCCAGCACATGCCGGCGGCCTTTACCAAGGCTTTCGCCGAGCGTCTGGACAAGCTCTGCCGCATCAGCGTCAAGGAAGCCGAGGATGGCGACATCCTGCGTCCGGGCCTGGCGTTGCTGGCGCCGGGTGGCAAGCAAATGATGATCGACGGCCGTGGCGCGGTGAAAATCCTGCCGGGCGACGAACGCCTGAACTACAAGCCGTGCGTGGACATCACCTTCGGTTCCGCGGCCAAGTCTTACGGTGACAAAGTTCTGGCGGTCGTATTGACCGGCATGGGCGCCGATGGTCGTGAAGGCGCACGTCTGCTCAAACAGGGCGGCAGTGCAATCTGGGCGCAGGATGAAGCCAGCTGCGTGATCTACGGCATGCCGATGGCCATCGTCAAAGCCGAACTCGCCGACGCGGTGTACAGCCTGGACGATATTGGCAAGCATTTGGTCGAGGCTTGTATCTGATGGATGTTTTAAGCCTCATCGGGATCATCATGGCGTTCGTCGCCATCATTGGCGGCAACTACCTTGAAGGCGGCCACCTCGGCGCCCTGGCCAACGGCCCGGCGGCGTTGATCGTTATCGGCGGAACCGTCGGTGCGGCGCTGCTGCAGTCACCGATGAGCGCCTTCAAACGCGCCATGCAGATTCTGGCCTGGATCCTGTTTCCACCTCGCGTAGACCTCGCCGGTGGCGTCGATCGCGTCGTCAACTGGAGCCTGACCGCACGCAAGGAAGGCCTGCTGGGTCTGGAAGGGGTGGCCGACGCCGAACCTGACAACTACTCGCGCAAAGGCCTGCAACTGCTGGTGGACGGCGCGGAGCCGGAAGCGATTCGCAGCATTCTGGAAGTGGATTTCTACACCCAGGAAAGCCGCGACATCGAAGCCGCCAAAGTCTTCGAAAGCATGGGCGGCTACGCGCCGACCATCGGCATCATCGGTGCGGTGATGGGCCTGATCCACGTCATGGGCAACCTGGCCGATCCCTCGCAACTGGGTAGCGGCATTGCCGTGGCCTTCGTCGCGACCATCTATGGCGTGGCCAGTGCCAACCTGGTGCTGCTGCCGATTGCCGCCAAACTCAAGGCTGTTGCTTTGCGGCAGTCGCGTTATCGCGAAATGTTGTTGGAAGGCATTCTGTCGATCGCCGAAGGTGAAAACCCTCGCTCTATTGAGTTGAAGCTTCAAGGCTTCATGGATTGATGGGGGTAATGGACTATGGCTCGTCGTCGGCAACCTGAAGAACATGTAAACCATGAACGCTGGCTGGTTTCATACGCCGACTTCATTACGTTGCTGTTCGCTTTCTTCGTGGTGATGTACTCGATCTCTTCGATCAACGAAGGCAAGTACAAGGTTATTTCCGAAGCGTTGATCGGGGTCTTTACCGACTCCGACCGCGCCCTCAAGCCGATCCCGATCGGTGACGAGCGACCGCAGACCGTGACCCCGGCCAAGCCGCTGGTTAAAGACGCCGAGCAGGTCGACGCCGGAATCGCGGGTGCCAGCGATCCGCTCAAAAGCATCGCCGATGACATCAGCGCGGCGTTCGGCGACCTGATCAGCTCCAACCAGATGACCATTCGCGGCAACGAGTTGTGGGTCGAGATCGAACTCAATTCCAGCCTGTTGTTCGGCAGCGGTGACGCCATGCCCAGCGACATCGCGTTCAACATCATCGACAAGGTTGCGGCGATTCTGAAACCGTTCGACAACCCGATTCACGTCGAAGGGTTCACTGACGATCAACCGATCCGCACCGCGCAATACCCGACCAACTGGGAGCTGTCCTCGGCCCGTTCGGCGAGCATCGTGCGCATGCTGGCGATGCAGGGTGTGAACCCCGGTCGCCTGGCGTCGGTGGGTTACGGCGAGTTCCAGCCAGTAGCCAACAACGCCACTGCCGAGGGGCGGGCGCGTAACCGTCGCGTGGTGCTGGTGGTGTCACGAAATCTTGATGTGCGCCGCAGCCTCACGGGTACCGGAACGGCCAATGCGAAACCGGATGCCGCGTTGAAGCGTGCTGGCACACAAACTGCACCGACCCCGGTCAAGTCGCCGGGACGAGAGAGTGCCGTCAATTCTCCGTCACCCGCATTAATACGTTGAGCTATTTCTCGGTCGGCATTTCGACCGGGAGGAACAATCCGAATGAGAGTCTGGGCCGTTGCCAATCAAAAGGGTGGTGTTGGTAAAACCACTTCCTCTATCGCTTTAGCCGGTTTACTGGCCGAGGCGGGCAAGCGCGTGGTCGTGGTCGATCTCGACCCCCACGGCTCCATGACCAGCTACTTCGGTTACGACCCCGACAGTCTGGAACACAGCAGCTACGACCTGTTCCTGCACAAGGGCAGTGTGCCGCAAGGTTTGCCCGGTCAGTTGCTGTTGCCCACCAGCCACGAAAGTATTTCCCTGCTGCCATCAAGCACCGCACTCGCTACCCTCGAGCGCCAGTCGCCGGGACAGAGCGGCTTGGGCCTGGTGATTGCCAAGAGCCTGGCGCAACTTTGGCAGGACTTCGATTACGCCGTGATCGACAGCCCGCCGTTGCTTGGCGTGCTGATGGTCAATGCCTTGGCGGCGAGCCAGCAATTGGTCATTCCGGTGCAGACTGAACACCTGGCGGTCAAAGGCCTGGAACGCATGGTCAATACCCTGGCGATGATCAACCGTTCGCGTAAACAGGCGCTGCCGTTCAGCATCGTGCCGACCCTGTTCGACCGCCGCACGCAGGCTTCTCTCAGCACGCTGCGAGTATTGCGCGACAAGTACCCGGAAGAAATCTGGCAGGGCTACATCCCGGTCGATACCCGCTTGCGCGACGCCAGCCGTGCCGGCGTGACGCCTTCGCAGTTCGACGGCAAGAGCCGTGGGGTGCTGGCTTATCGCGCGTTGCTCAAGCATTTGCTGGCCGCACAACTTGTCCCGACGGTGGCCTGATGAACACAGCTCCTACGGTGGTGCGCGCATGAACCGGCCGGTGAAGGTCACCTCGCGCCCGCAACTGGCTCTCCAGTCTTATCTGGACAGCTTGCTGATGGAGGCGACTGAAGAGTTGCCGCTGGAAGTCGAAGCACTGGTTGAAGTCATTGAGGTTGTCGAAGCGGTCGAAGTTGAAGCGGCGCTGGACGAGTTCCAGGCAGCGGTTCTTGAAGAGCAGGCTCGCGATGCGCAGAAACCCGCCGTGGTTGCGGCGTCGGTGGCGAAAGCACCGGTAGCCGTGATCGAAACACCAGCGCCGCTTCTCGCGCCGGTCTCGACCATCGCACCGCTGCTGCAAGCCTTGGTGCCACCGGTGGTCGAAGTCCACCGGCCACCGAGCAATACGCCGCCACCCGTGGAAACCGATGGTCGCCCGTCCTGGGCTGCCGAGCCGTTCGAATGCCTGTTGTTCGACGTCGCCGGGCTGACCCTGGCGGTGCCGCTGGTGTGTCTGGGTTCGATTTATTCGTTGGCCGGCCACGAGCTGACACCGCTGTTCGGTCAGCCGGAATGGTTCCTCGGGATCCTGCCGAGCCAGGCCGGCAACCTGAAAGTATTGGACACCGCGCGTTGGGTCATGCCCGACCGTTACCGCGACGATTTCCGTCAGGGCCTGCAATACGTTATTTCGGTTCAGGGCTACGAATGGGGGCTGGCGGTGCATCAGGTCAGCCGCTCGTTGCGCCTGGACCCGAACGAAATCAAATGGAGAAGTCACCGAGGTCAGCGGCCATGGCTCGCCGGCACGGTGATTGAGCACATGTGTGCGCTGCTGGACGTTTCCGCCCTGGCCGAGTTGATCGCCAGCGGCGGGGCAAAGCACATGAGCGGCAGCAAGCCGCTACACAAACCGACATAGCTGCCGACATAACAAGTATGCGACGGCATTGTTGAATGCCGCCTACAGAACACACACCGCCAGAAGCGGTTTTTCGAGGGGTCAGGGTATGAGTAATCAAGCGACGAATGCAAAAGGTTCTGAAGATCCGATCCTGCAATGGGTAACCTTCAAACTGGACAATGAAACCTACGGCATCAACGTGATGCGCGTTCAGGAAGTCCTGCGTTACACCGAGATCGCCCCGGTCCCGGGTGCCCCGAGCTACGTGCTGGGCATCATCAACCTGCGCGGCAACGTGGTCACCGTGATCGACACCCGCCAGCGCTTCGGCCTGATGAATGCCGAGATCAGCGACAACACCCGAATCGTCATCATCGAAGCCGACAAGCAAGTGGTCGGGATCATGGTCGATAGCGTGGCCGAAGTGGTTTACCTGCGTCAGTCGGAAATCGAGACCGCGCCGAACGTCGGTAACGAAGAATCCGCCAAGTTCATTCAGGGCGTGTGCAACAAGAACAACGAATTGCTGATCCTGGTCGAGCTGGACAAGATGATGAGCGAAGAAGAATGGTCGGACCTGGAGAACATCTGATTGATTCTTGAGGTTGCGGTCATTGTCCTGTTCCTCTTTTGGGCAGGCACGCTGGCGATGTTTCTGGCGTACATACGAGGCCAACGACTGATCGCTGCGCAACAGGCCCAGGGCGATGCGCTGCGCGATCAGCGCATCAAGGACCTGGCCCGGCGTGTCGAGGACTACCAAAGCGGCAATGTGCGCATGGGTGAAGACCTGCACGAACTGCGCGCGGTGGTTGGCCCGTTGCCGGACAAACTGGCTCAACTGGAACAGCGCGATCCGTCGAGCCTGTCGTTTGCCCAGGCGGCAAAACTGGTCGGTATGGGTGCGAGCGTCGATGAACTGACTCAGTCCTGCGGCTTGACCCAGGCTGAGGCGGAGTTGATGAGTAAGTTGCACAAGAACTGAGAAGATCAAAAGATCGCAGCCTCGTTGCACTCGACAGCTCCTACATTGGGATGGTGTACACCCTGTAGGAGCTGTCGAGTGCAACGAGGCTGCGATCTTTTTTGTATTTGATGCAGACTTAAACTCCTCCCATCGGTTCACTAAATAATCAAGCAACGTCAGATCATCCAGAGCGCCGTTCGTCGAGACTGTTATTTCTGACAGTAGAAAAGCGTGCTTGGGGCAGCAGAGACTTGAGATTAATTTCTCTCTCAAGCGGAACTGTCCAGATGAGAACTTTGATTATTTTGATATTTTGTTGCGTTACACATGTTCAAGCCATGTCCGGACAGGCGCTGATCACGGATTTGAACGCCAAATACAACAGTAATGTAGTGCAGTGCTCAAATGCTACGCCCGCTTATCATTGCTCCGGTGTTCTCTTGCGGGCAGTGGATTACAGTACGTTTTTCAAGTTTTGGGATTATGGCTCGAAGGCGACGACATTAGGGTCGGTGGCGTTTACCTATATTCGCTCTGACATAGGCAGTACTTCGCTTAATGGCGGTAGAAAATCGGGTTTTATCCTGAAAGATCAGACTTCGGCCCTGGCAGTAGGCAAAGCGCTGAACCTGCGTTGTATTTTCCCCTTTCCAACCGAATCACTTGATGTGCGAGCAGATCACGGATGCGGGTTCGCACCTAAGGTTGAGCAAGCGAGCGCGGACCTTGCCAATTGTGCAAAGTTGGCAGTTCCCGCAACAACGGCGGCGGCCTGGTTGAAAAACTTCAAGGAACACAGTTCTCTGCCAAAGAATCAGTGCTCTCTAAGTACGGTTGTCGCGGCTCAGTTCAAAGCCAGTCTTGAGGCGCACAAACTTGTGGACGCTGCCTGGACGGCCAAGCCCACTGAGGTTCTGGTTCAGACGTGGGATGAGAGCAAACCTGAAAATCTTCCTGTAGAAGCGGTGTTTTATGATGCGTCTACGCCAGCGAAGTTGGCGGACGCACAAAAATTTCAACGTGAGTACTACCTTGAGACGTCCTTGTATGTGCCTATTGTCAAGATGGATATTGCTGCGGCAGACAAGAATATATTCAGTTTTGATGCGAAAGATCAGAGGTTTGGCCAACTGGTAGCGGAAAGGCTGAATGTTCGATACAACAACCTATCAAATAATTGCAGCGGAAAAGCGGCGTATTATTGCAGTGGTGTAATTGTTCGTACCACTGGTGCGAAACCTTCGTATCACTCCTGGAACCCAAGCCCTACAGCGATCAATAAGGCAGGAGTGCCATTTTCCTATCTGCGTAGAGATCTAGGGATAACCAATCTGGCTTGGGGTGACCTGCACGGATTTATTTTCAAAGACTTTGCTACTGCCGAACGGTTGGGTACTTATCCAATTAGCGTGCTTTGCTCTTTTCCTACCGATGCGGCGAGTTGGTATCGAGCGGGCGTGGGAGGGTGTGGGGCTCACAGTTCTTATCCGACAAAGAGTCGCTCTTGCCCGGATGAGGGGGTAACTACGCTTGAACAATGGAAAGTGCATTATCGGTCAGTGGCGGGAGGCGGGTACTTTTCAAACAGAAATAAAAACCAATGTGGCTTTACTTCAAGTGTAGAGCAGTTTGCAATCAGCCTTCAGGCACGAGGCCAATTTGAGCCGCCAGCAGAGGAGCGGCAGTATCACAATGAAATAATTCTTTCGCTGTGGCCGCAAGACATTCCAAAAAAACTACCACTGTATGCATTTTTTTATCTGCAGCATCAAGGTGGTGGTGCCGGGGTGACCGGTGCCAAGTATATGCAGCAAGATTATTTCAATATGACAGGTGATCTGCTTCCTGTTATCAGGGTGGATTTGTCAGCAGGTGCTACTTCGGCATTCAGTTATCACGAGGGTGATCAGGTCGTGGAACTGTTTGGAGGTTGATCTCGACGGCTGATTGCATTGTTCGAAATGTAAAGGCACAGAATGCACTTGATCTGCATTCTGTGTCTTTCGCTCTTACCAGAGATTATTCAAAAAGTGATGCGCCGCAAACGAGACAACATCAGGTTATCGTTCGATCCTGAACGGCGAACGCTGTAGTTGATTAATACGGTTTTCCCAGTGTTCTCCTTTATCCAGTTTGCTGGAATATCGAAGGCCATTGATGAGCTGTTCTGAATTGCCTGGCTTTCGGTGTCCCGTATTACCACTCCGTGCCACCTGATCCTGATAGTGTAGCCGGGTGTCATATTCAAAAACTTTACGGTCACCTTCTGCCTGTCAGCGGAAAGTCTGGGTTCGGGGAGGTCGAATACTTGCTCGTCAACATTTAAGGACAGTGATTTCGAAATAATCAGCGGCACATCTGGATTGAGGCGAACGCTGTAGTTGACCGTCACAAGGGAGTCAATTGAATCGATCACTTCAAGTCGAGGGATTTTGAAGTTCAGAAGGCCCGGGGTGCCGACGGTCAATGTCTCGCTATCATATTTATAGCGACCATTTGTCCAGCGTACCCTCACTTCATGTCCATTGAGCATGCCCACGTAATGTGGCACTTGGACATTGACGTGGGTGCTGTTATAGACATCGTTGAAGTTCAAGCGTTTTCCGTCAGCGCCAGAGGCCTCAAGAACCTTGGGTGCGACAAGATTAAATGTTTTCAGCTCAGCGGTCATGTCTTTAACTCCTTTAGAGTTCTAGTGAGTAGTCAATGGGTGACGCGGGTTATAGTTCTACTCTTAATACTTGAGAGAACTGGCTCTGCTCGGCTATACCGGGTCGATTGACGCTGTAATTGATCAACACGGTTTTCCCCTTGTTTTCAGCTATCCAGCTTTCCAAGATTGAAAACTCTGCGGTAACACCAGTTTTCATGTCTTGCCATTGCGTATAACGAGTAGAAACTCCATCCAGGCGGACGCGCGCGTGGTATCCGGTGGCCATTGCCGGATAACGGACAGTGACTGTGGATTGGTCGGAGGTGATTCGTAGCGGGGGCAGGACAAATGCTTGAGCATCAACATCCAGCCGTAGCGGATCAGAACGGTGCAGGGGGCCGCTGGGAAAGGTACGTACCGTGAAACTGACGGGAACAGTACTGCCGATTGAATCCACCACTTCCATGCGGGGAATGAGGAACTCCATTGTGCCGACGGCCGTCACGGTCGTGATCGCGCTGTCATAGATTTTCCGCGCAGATGCCCAGCGGACACGAATGGTCTGCCCCACAGCCATTCCCACATATTGTTGAATTTGAACCGTGACGTGTCTGGCCTCATAGATATCGGACATTTTCAAACGATCGCCTTGTGCGCCATAGGCCTCCAGAACCTTGGGGGGCTTCAGGCTGATCGTGGTTTTGATCATGAAGGATTTAGACTCGGAAACAGGTTTTGCGCCCGCACGTACCACGCGCAGGGTGACACTGACAGAGCTTTGGTCGCTTTCATTGGCCCAGATGATCGGTATCGGAAACTCCAGCGTTCCGCTTCCTGAGTAGGTCTTGGCTGTTGTCTCGCGCTCTATCCGCCCTTGCCAGTGAGCGCTTACGCTGTCGCCAGCGGCCAGCCCGATACCAGAAGCGACAACCTGAACGTTCGAGACGTAAGCAGGATCCAGCACCCCAGCTTGCTCACCTGTTACGGTTGGTGCGGGTATGCGATTCACATTGACGCTGACTTCAGTGGGAATTGCCCAAGGGGCATAGGCATGTGGACGGTTTCCACAGCGGTCGATTACCTGATAAGTGATCAAATGCTTGCCATCACCCGCACGCTTGATCAATTGTTCATCGAACATGATCAGAATCGGATGGTTTTGTGGATCGCTGATTTGTTCAGGTGTGACCGGATAGTGGATCACCTGTTCTTCCTTCCCCCATCGCGCGACGATGCGGTCGAACACGGTGATGTGCTGATAGGGCTCGATACGCATGGCAACACCTTGCTTTGCCATCTCGCCATCGACGCCGTCCTTGATATCTGGAATGAAGGTGTAACGCAGTCCGGGATGACCGAGAGGTTCGGGTTTGTCGAGTTCGCCTCCCGGCAGAGAGCGTTTGACCAGAACGTTGAGTTTGAACGAGTCGGCTTCGTTACCACCGGAGCGTATGACACGATAGAAAACCGGGAACGCGCTTCCATCCATGATTTGACTTGCCGGTACATGAAATAGAAGAGGCTCGGTGAGCTTTTCGGGTGTATCGATAACTTCCGTGTGGATCGGGCTTACGTCGTCATCCCAGAAGAGAGCGCAACTTTGGCCTATCGCGCTGCTAAGCCAGGGATCAACGATAACGAGCAGATCGGTTTTCAGGGCTTCAGCGCCAATGCCGCCGTGGTAACCCTCATCGCCATCCATTGGTGAAACCCATTTGGGAATATGAGGGGCTCCCAGGGCCAGCACACTGCTGTCCGCAGAGTCCTCGTCAGCTTTGACGGTTAAGTTCATCGGAGCGCTCCGTTTGGGGCAGCGCCGGGAGTCGACGCTGTTGGCCCATCTGGCGACAGCGGCGAGTTTCTGCGCAACTGTCATATCTGACAGTCGCGACGAGCGGTAAATAGCGGAGAATAGTCTTGACTCAGGTGTAGTTGGAGTCAGTAATCATCCCCGGGATCAGTAATGTCCTTCTCCACCATCGGCGTATCCGGATCATGCCCTGCCGGGAACTTACCCTTCAGATTCCACGCAAACGCAATAATCTCGGCAATCGTGCGATACAACTCTTCCGGAATACTCTCCCCCAATTCCATCCGCGCCAGCAGTTTCACCAACTCGGGGTTCTCGTAGATCGGCACCTCGCATTCGCGGGCAATCTTCAGGATGGCTTCGGCCAGTGCTTCGTCACCTTTGGCCGTGAGGGTAGGGGCGTGGCTGCCGTCGTATTTGAGGGCGACGGCCTGGCGCGGGGTGTTGGGGTTTTTCATGCGGTTTCGTCGACCCAGCGTTGTTCGAGGCGGGTTTGAGGGCCTTGTGGCGGTGTGCCGAGGTGGCAATCGAGATCGCCGACATTCAGGCCGGACGCCAGCAGTCGTTGGCGCAGTTCGGCCAGATGACTTTCGATCAGGCTGGCGGTGTACGGGCGTTCGGCCCAGAGCTGGCTGGACAGGCTGCCTTTGATCAGTTGTGCCTGAATCTGCAATGGGCCCAAGGGCTCCATGTCGAACGCCAGGTCCACTCGCCACAATTGTTGTTTGGGTTCGCGCTCGTCGCGGCGTTCGTTTTGTTGTTCTTTCTCGGGTGCTTCTTCGCGCTGGAACTTGACCTGCAACGGCACGATGTCCTGCAGATTGCGCATCGGGATTTCCAGTTGCCACGTGCTCATCAACCGACCGTCGTCAGTGACGCCGGTCTGTTCCAGGCTCGACAGTTGATGGCTTTGCAGGCGTGAAACCGCCGCGGCTGCCAAACGCAGCAAGTGCTCGAGGTCGCCTTCGCCGTCCAAGCTTTTGAGCAGGCGCTCGGGCAGCGGGAAGCTGGTTGGCTGCGGTTTGGCGCTGACCTGACCGAGCATGCCGAGGGCACTGCGCACGAAGTTCGGCATGGCCTGGGCCAGGGTGTTGGCGGCAATGATCGCGTTGAGATTGGTGTTGGCCGGCAGGCTTGGGGTCAATTGTGCGATCAGCTTGAGCAGATCACCTTTCATGTCCGCGGCCAGCGCCGGGTTCTGACCGCTGAGCAATTTGGCTTCAAGGAACAGCCCACTATTGGCCAGTGCCTGGGCCAGCCCCTTTGGCGTGCTGAGTTGTTGAACATCGGGCAGGCCGGCGAGCAACTTGTCGACGGCGGCACGAAGGTCACTGGACGTCTGGTTCGAGGGCGGCAGGTTTTGCAGGAGTTTGAGCAGGCCATCCAGCGAGCCTTGACGACTCTGTTGGCTGACCAGTTGTTGGCTCACCGCCAATTGCTCCTGGCGGCTGCTCAACGGCACGAACTTCAATGTCTGGGTGTCCTGCACCAGCGCGCTCAGCAAGGTGCCGATGCGCAGGGGCGTGGGGCTGTCGATGTTCAGGGTGCTGCCGCTCAACGCGGTGTTGAGCAAACTCACCATCGAGCGAAACACCGTCGGCTGGCCCGGCACCTGTGGCAACACCTGAGAGGTCAGCACTTTGCCTTGCAGCAGGGTGCCGACGGGCAGTTGTGTCGTGTCGATACGAGTGAGCGTGGCGACGCTGGAGGCGATGGCCTGTTGCACGGTAACGGCCAGATTACTCGCCGACGGCTGAGTGATCGCCAGGCTGGTGCCCTGAGGCAGTGGTTGGCTGCTGGTGGCCTGGACCGTGGTCTGACGGCCGCTGTCGAGGGTGACCTTGAGCAACAGTTGAAAGGTCTGATCCGCCTGCTTGAGCGACAGCACTTCGGCCTTGGCGGTCTGACCGGCCGTGATCAGGCCCTCCATCGGCGTCAGTAACTTCAGCAGGTCGCCACTCACCACCAGCGGTCGCGAAGTCGCGGGCGTGGTTTGCGGGAGCGGAAGGATGTTCATTTCGCCTGTCATACGCGGTCACAACCTGAGGAAATTGCCCTCTTTAGAGTAGGGCATGGCATGTATAATGCCGCCCCGTTGTATCCGGGGCGCTGAAAACATTTCAAATACTTGATCCAGCTCCTTAGAACGGGCCGCCAATGCATTTATCCTGCATATCTTTAACGGCTGCTCCACTGCCGACTTGAACCCAAAAGGCCCGTGATCTCTTGACCAGTCCAGTCCTGCAAACCGTTGCCCTCGCCTGTGAGCGAGACCTTCGGCTGCTCTTCGAAAATCTCGAATTGAGACTGGCCAGTGGCGAAATGTTGCAAATCAGCGGCCCCAACGGCAGCGGCAAGACCAGCCTTTTACGCCTGCTTTGCGGGCTGATGCAGCCGACTGCCGGCCAGGTGCTGCTCAACGGCCAGCCATTGAACGAGCAACGCTTTGAGCTGGCGCGCAACCTGCTGTGGATCGGCCATGCCGCCGGGATCAAGGATTTGCTGACGCCGGAAGAAAACCTGAGTTGGCTGTGCGCCTTGCATCAACCTGCCTCCCAGGAGGCGATCTGGCAAGCGCTGGCGGCTGTGGGACTGCGGGGGTTCGAGGATGTTCCTTGCCATACGCTGTCTGCCGGGCAGCAACGCCGGGTCGCGTTGGCGCGGTTGTACCTGGAAAGCCCGCCGCTATGGATCCTCGATGAGCCATTCACCGCGCTCGACAAACAAGGCGTGGCGCAACTCGAAGAACATCTGGCCGCACACTGCGAGCGCGGCGGCATGGTGGTCTTGACCACTCACCACACGCTGACCCGGATGCCGGCCGGCTATCGCGACATTGACTTGGGGAATTGGGCCGTATGAGTGTTTTCGGCCTGTTGGTCGCCCGTGAAGCCCGATTGTTGTTCCGCCGTCCGGCGGAGTTGGCCAATCCGCTCGTATTCTTCGCGATCGTCGTTTCCCTGTTCCCGCTGGCGGTCGGCCCCGAGTCTCAATTGTTGCAAACCTTGTCTCCGGGACTGGTCTGGGTAGCAGCGCTTTTATCGGTTTTGCTCTCGCTGGACGGGCTTTTCCGCAGTGATTTCGAAGACGGATCGCTTGAACAGTGGGTCCTTTCGTCGCACCCCCTGCCTCTTCTGGTTTTGGCCAAGGTACTGGCACACTGGTCCTTCTCTGGCCTGGCACTGGTTTTGCTCGCGCCATTACTGGCATTGATGCTCGGTTTGCCAACCGCCTGTCTGCCGGTGTTGCTGCTTTCCTTGTTGCTGGGTACACCGGTGCTGAGCCTGCTCGGTGCGGTGGGCGCGGCCCTGACGGTGGGATTGAAGCGCGGTGGCCTGTTGCTGGCGCTGCTGATTCTGCCGTTGTACATCCCGGTGTTGATTCTCGGCAGTGGCGCCTTGCAGGCGGCATTGCAGGGCATGCCGGCGACCGGTTATCTCTTGTGGCTTGGTAGCCTGACCGCCCTGGCGATAACCCTGACACCTTTTGCAATCGCTGCTGGCCTGAAGATCAGCGTCGGCGAATAATGAGGTCTGGTTATTTTTTAACCAGTAAAGACCCTTTTTGGCTGCTTCGTGATGGCGAGCAGCAACCGTGATGGAAACAGTAATGAACTGGACCTGGTTTCATAAGCTTGGCTCGCCCAAATGGTTTTACGGCATCAGCGGCAAACTGCTGCCGTGGCTGAGTGTCGCGGCGTTGCTGCTGATCAGCGTTGGTGTCGTGTGGGGCCTGGCTTTTGCGCCGCCGGATTACCAGCAAGGCAACAGCTTTCGCATCATTTATATCCACGTTCCGGCTGCCATCCTGGCCCAGTCCATCTACGTGATGCTGGCGATCTGTGGCATCGTCGGGCTGGTGTGGAAGATGAAACTGGCCGACGTCGCCCTGCAATGCGCCGCGCCCATCGGCGCCTGGATGACCGCCGTGGCGCTGGTTACCGGCGCGATCTGGGGCAAACCGACCTGGGGTTCGTGGTGGGTCTGGGATGCACGACTTACGTCCATGCTTATTCTGCTGTTTCTGTACTTCGGTCTTATTGCGCTGGGCAACGCGATCAGCAATCGTGACAGTGCCGCCAAGGCCTGCGCGGTATTGGCGATTGTCGGCGTGATCAACATCCCGATCATCAAATACTCGGTGGAGTGGTGGAACACGCTGCACCAGGGCGCGACGTTCACCCTCACCGAAAAACCGGCAATGCCCGTCGAGATGTGGCTGCCACTGCTGCTGACGGCGCTGGGGTTCTACTGTTTCTTCGGCGCGGTGTTGCTGCTGCGCATGCGCCTTGAAGTGCTCAAGCGCGAAGCCCGGGCGAGCTGGGTGAAGGCCGAAGTGCAGAACAGTCTGGAGGTCGCTCGATGAGTTTCGCTTCATTCGGCGACTTTCTCGCCATGGGCCATCACGGCCTGTATGTCTGGTCCGCCTATGGCATCAGCCTGGCGGTGCTGGCCCTCAACGTGGCGGCGCCAATCCTGGCCCGCAAGCGGTATCTGCAACAAGAGGCGCGTCGTCTGCGCCGGGAGAACGGCAAGTGAATCCGCTGCGCAAAAAGCGTCTTATCATCATTCTCGCGATCCTGGTCGGTGTCGGCGCTGCCGTCGGCCTGGCCCTGAGCGCCCTCCAGCAAAACATCAATCTGTTTTACACCCCGACCCAGATCGCCAACGGCGAAGCCCCGCAAGACACGCGCATCCGCGCTGGCGGCATGGTCGAAAAAGGTTCGCTGCAACGTTCCGGCGATTCGCTGGACGTGAAATTCGTCGTCACTGACTTCAGTAAATCCGTGACCATCACTTATCGCGGCATCCTTCCGGACCTGTTCCGCGAAGGGCAGGGCATCGTTGCCCTGGGCAAGCTCAACGCCGACGGCGTGGTGGTGGCCGACGAAGTGCTGGCCAAGCACGATGAAAAGTACATGCCGCCGGAAGTGACCAAGGCTTTGAAAGACAGTGGTCAATCTGCTCCAACGCCCGCGAAGGAGGGTTGATCGATGATGTCCGGACTGTTTATTCCTGAACTCGGCCACCTGGCCATGATTCTGGCGCTGTGTTTCGCGCTGGTTCAGGCCGTGGTGCCGTTGTTCGGTGCCTGGCGTGGTGATCGCTTGTGGATGAGCCTGGCCCAGCCGGCCGCCTGGGGGCAATTCGCGTTTCTGTTGTTCGCCTTCGGTTGCCTGACCTACGCCTTCATGGCCGACGATTTCTCCGTCGCCTACGTTGCCAGCAACTCCAACAGTGCCTTGCCGTGGTACTACAAGTTCAGCGCTGTGTGGGGCGCGCACGAAGGATCGTTGCTGCTGTGGGCGTTGATCCTCGGCGGCTGGACCTTCGCGGTGTCGGTGTTCTCCCGGCAGTTGCCGCAAGTGATGCTGGCTCGCGTGCTGGCGGTGATGGGCATGATCAGCACCGGTTTCCTGCTGTTCCTGATCCTCACCTCGAACCCTTTCGCCCGCATCCTTCCGCAGATTCCCACGGACGGTCGCGATCTCAACCCACTGCTGCAAGACATCGGCCTGATCGTTCACCCGCCGATGCTGTACATGGGTTATGTCGGTTTCTCCGTGGCCTTCGCTTTCGCCATCGCTGCACTGCTGGGCGGTCGGCTTGATGCGGCATGGGCTCGCTGGTCCCGTCCGTGGACCATCGTCGCCTGGGCCTTCCTCGGTATCGGTATCACTCTCGGTTCATGGTGGGCGTACTACGAACTCGGCTGGGGCGGCTGGTGGTTCTGGGACCCGGTGGAAAACGCCTCCTTCATGCCATGGCTGGTGGGTACGGCGCTGATTCACTCGTTGGCGGTCACGGAAAAACGTGGCGTGTTCAAGAGCTGGACCGTGTTGCTGGCCATCGCTGCCTTCTCGTTGAGCCTGCTGGGGACCTTCCTGGTGCGTTCCGGCGTGCTGACCTCGGTTCACGCCTTTGCGTCCGACCCCGAGCGCGGCGTGTTCATCCTGATCTTCCTGCTGTTTGTGGTCGGTGGTTCGCTGACGTTGTTTGCCCTGCGCGCTCCGGTGGTGAAGAGCCACGTTGGCTTCAACCTCTGGTCCCGGGAAACCCTGCTGCTGGGTAACAACCTGGTGCTGGTGGTGGCGGCCTCGATGATCCTGCTGGGCACGTTGTATCCGCTGATCCTCGATGCAATGACGGGCGCCAAGCTGTCGGTCGGCCCGCCGTACTTCAACGCACTGTTCATTCCGTTGATGGCCTTGCTGATGGTGGTGATGGCGGTGGGCATGTTGGTGCGCTGGAAAGACACCCCGGTCAAATGGCTGATGAGCATGCTGACCCCGGTGTTGCTCGGCAGCGCCGCGCTGGCCGTGGTCGCCGGTGTCGCTTATGGCGATTTCAACTGGGCAGTGATTGCGACGTTCATGCTCGCTGCCTGGGTATTGCTGGCCGGTGTGCGTGACATCTTCGACAAGACTCGCCACAAAGGCCTGATCAAAGGCCTGCCGACCCTGACCCGCAGTTATTGGGGCATGCAGGTCGCCCACCTCGGCATCGCCGTGTGTGCCCTTGGCGTCGTGCTGTCGAGCCAGAACAGTGCCGAGCGCGACCTGCGTCTGGCGCCGGGTGAGTCCATGGACCTGGGCGGTTACCAGTTCGTATTCGAAGGCGCCAAGCATTTCGAAGGCCCGAACTTCACCTCCGACAAAGGCACCGTTCGGGTGATCCGCAACGGCAAGGAAATCAGCGTGCTACACCCGGAAAAACGCCTCTACACCGTGCAGAACTCGGTGATGACCGAAGCCGGGATCGACGCCGGTTTCACCCGCGACCTCTACGTTGCACTCGGCGAGCCGTTGGGCGATGGCGCCTGGGCTGTGCGCGTTCACGTCAAACCGTTCGTGCGCTGGATCTGGTTCGGTGGTTTGCTCACCGGTTTGGGCGGGTTGCTCGCGGCATTGGATCGCCGTTACCGGGTCAAGGTGAACAGCCGTGTGCGTGAAGCGCTGGGCATGACGGGAGCCACGGCATGAGACGTTGGTTGATGCTGTTGCCCCTGGCGATTTTCCTGCTGGTGGCGGTTTTCCTTTATCGCGGTCTGTTCCTGAACCCGGCCGAGTTGCCCTCGGCGATGATCAACAAGCCGTTCCCGGAGTTTTCCCTGCCGGCGGTGCAGGGCGACAAAACCCTGACCCGGGACGATATTTTGGGTAAACCAGCGTTGGTTAACGTCTGGGGCACCTGGTGCATTTCCTGCCGGGTCGAGCATCCGGTGCTGAACAAACTGGCCGAGAAAGGCGTGGTGATCTACGGCATCAACTACAAGGACATCAACGCTGACGCCTTGAAGTGGCTGGCGGAATTCCACAATCCGTACCAGTTGGACATCCGTGACGACGAAGGCACTTTGGGTTTGAACCTCGGCGTTTATGGCGCCCCGGAAACTTTCTTCATCGACGCCAAGGGCATCATCCGCGACAAGTTCGTTGGCGTGATCGACGAACAGGTCTGGCGTGAAAAACTGGCGGCCAAGTATCAGGCGCTGGTTGATGAGGCCAAGCCATGAAGCGCTGGATAGCCGCCGCGTTATTGGGTTTGAGCATGGCCGGCGTGGCACACGCAGCCATCGACACTTACGAATTCGCCAAAGAAGGTGATCGCGAGCGTTTTCGCGAGCTGACCAAAGAGCTGCGTTGCCCCAAGTGCCAGAATCAGGACATTGCCGATTCCAACGCACCGATCGCCGCCGACCTGCGCAAAGAGATTTTTCGCATGCTCGGCGAGGGCAAGGACAACCAGCAGATCATCGACTTCATGGTCGACCGCTACGGTGATTTCGTCCGTTACAAGCCTGCTCTGAACGCCAAGACTGCTGTGCTCTGGTTCGGCCCTGCCGGCCTGCTGCTGGGCGGTTTTGTGATCATCGCCGTGATCGTCCGGCGTCGTCGCGTGCAACGCGTTGACACCAAGGATGAGCTCTCTGCCGAGGAGCGTGAGCGCCTCGACCACCTGTTGGATAAAACCAAGAATGATTGATTTCTGGCTCGCTGCAGGTCTGCTGCTTCTGGTTGCCCTGAGTTTTCTGCTGATTCCCGTTCTGCGTGGTCGTCGCGCCCAGCTTGAAGAGGACCGTACGGCGCTGAACGTCGCGCTGTATCAGGAGCGTGTGGCTGAGTTGCAGACTCAGCAGGAAGAGGGTGTTCTCGACGCCACGCAAATGGACACCGGTCGCGCCGAAGCTGCCCGTGAATTGCTCGCCGACACTGAAGGCGTCGAGGCGCCTCGGGTGTCCCGCCTGGGCAAACCATGGCCCTTGCTGGCGGCGATTCTGGTGCCGGTGTTGGGTCTTGGCCTCTATCTGCATTTTGGGGCGAGCGACAAGGTCGAACTGACCCGTGAATTCTCCCAGGCGCCGCAGTCGATGGAAGAGATGACCCGTCGCCTGGAACGTGCGGTCGCGGCTCAGCCGGATTCGGCTGAAGGCCTGTATTTCCTCGGTCGCACGTACATGGCTCAGGATCGCCCTGGCGACGCGGCGAAGATCTTCGAACGCACGGTGAGCCTGGCCGGTCGTCAGCCGGAGCTGTTGGGTCAATGGGCGCAGGCCCAGTACTTCGCCGACGGCAAGAAGTGGTCGGACAAGGTCCAGGCCCTGACCGACGAAGCGCTCAAAGCCGATCCGAAAGAAGTCACCAGCCTTGGCTTGCTCGGTATCGCTGCCTTTGAAAGCCAGCGTTATCAGGACGCCATCGACTATTGGAATCGCCTGTTGGTGCAACTGCCGCCGGAAGACGGTTCCCGCGCCGCGCTGCAAGGCGGCATCACTCGGGCCACAGAGAAACTTGAAGCCAGCGGCGGCAAGGTGGCCCAGGCGCCGGCTGCCAAGGTGGCGGCAGTGCTCAAGGTGCGAGTGGACCTGGCACCCGAGCTGAAAGCCAAGGTTCAGCCGGGCGACAGCGTCTTCATCTTCGCCCGCGCCACCGCAGGGCCTCCTGCGCCATTGGCCGCTAAGCGTCTGACCGTGGCCGACTTGCCGGCGACCGTCGAGCTGGGCGACGCCGATGCAATGATGCCGCAGTTGAAACTGTCGAACTTCCCTGAAGTCCAACTGGTTGCGCGCATCTCCCGCGCCGGCAAACCCACTGCCGGCGAATGGATCGGTCGCAGCCAGCCTCTGGCCAGCAGCACCACAGCGCAGCAAACACTGACCATCGACAGCCCGGACAAATGACAGGAATCGCCACTATGACCACCATCGCTCGTATCACCCTGCTCAGTATGGTTTTGGGGTTAAGCGCTTGCGTGGTCCAGCCGCAGCAGCCTGAACGGCTGCCACCGATCCCGCCGTCGCAGCCGCGCCCGACGCCGTCCCCGACACCGACTCCGAGCAAACCGAACATTCCGGCCAAGCCCGCCAAACCGCTGCCACGCACCTCCGCCAGCTTCGCGCCGCCACCGGGTGGCAACAGCCATTGGGACGCCAAGCTCGGCGTGTACGTTCTCGATGATCAGACCAACACCTTCTACCGCCAGCGCACGTACTACCGCTGGAATAACGGCTGGAGCCGGTCGATCAGCCCGAACGGGCCATGGGAAGAGACCGACATCCAGGGCGTGCCGGGCGGGTTGGGACGACAATTCGGGCAGTAAACAGAAACGGCGATCCTTGGATCGCCGTTTTGTTTTTTGTGCATTTTTCAGACCTCCTTTGTCAGCAACCCCTGCACATACTCCACAAACGCCCGAGCCTTTGCGCTGGCCATTCTGCCCGTGGGAAACACCGCCCAAAGGTCCTGATTCGGCAACGTCCAATCCTTCATTACCTCCCTGACCGCGCCGTTGGCCAGTTACGGGGCAAACATCCATTCGGACGCCATGGTCAGCCCTTGATGGGCGAGCACGGCTGCGCGCAGACCTTCGGCGGCGTTGACGCTGACTCGGCCGTTGATGATCACTTCTAGCTGAGTGAAAGTGTTCATTCTTGGAAAGTATGCCGCCGTCCGCAATCACACCCTGTAAAACAACCAAGCGTCGCGTTGCGGATTTTTGTGCTTGAGTAAAGATAACTCTAGGGTTACTTTTGTTTGGGCCTGAGCAAGGAGGCTATTGGTGCAGAGCAGGCTATTGATCAAGGAGTTGGAGGAGGCCGGCTGGATACTGGATCGGATTACCGGCAGTCATCACCTCTTCAAACACCGATACAACCCGTACACGATACCCGTCCCTCATCCGAAAAAGGATTTGCCGATCGGGACGGTCAAAAGCATCAGGAGGCGAGCCGGGTTGTATTGCCCGGGAGCCAGTCATGCAGGAGATCCATAATGCAATATCCAATCTGTATCGAGTGGGGCGACGAGAACACCGCCATCGGTATTCAGATCCCCGATATTCCAGGCGCCGTAACGGCCGGGGATACGTTTGAAGACGCCTACAACGCGGCGGTCGAGATTGCCCACATCATGCTTCAGGAGATTGCGGCTGACGGGGAGTCGATTCCCATGCCTACCTCTGCTGCTGCCCACCGTGGGAATCCGGACTTCGCCGACATGGGCTGGGGCATGCTGGAGCTGGACATCGCGCCGTACATGGGCAAAACCGAGAAGGTCAATGTGACGCTGCCCGGCTATGTGATTCAGCGTATCGATCGTTATGTGCGCGAGCACAATGTCAAAAGCCGCTCTTCATTTCTGGCAGATGCGGCGATGGAGAAGTTGGTTCGGCACTGAGTGATGTCAGTCACACAGCCATCGCAGGCAACCTCGGTCCCATAGGCGCGAGACGGTGCGGCGATCCGATTCGTCCGCGATGCTTTTAAAGCTTCACGCCGTCGCCAGCGAACGCTTTTGCGAAACACTCAAAAACCGCAGCAATGCCAACAAAGGAAATGCGCTACCCACAATCACAATCCACAACCAGCCGCCGTGTTCATACACCGCACTGGCCACCGAGGAGCCAAATGCGCCACCGATGAATATGCTGGTCATGTACAGCGCATTCAGGCGGCTGCGGCTTTTGGCGTCGAGGGCGTAGACCGCGCGTTGACCGAGCACCATGTTCATCTGCACACAGAAATCAAGCACCACGCCGGTGACCGCGAGGCCAATGACGCTGTAGACCGGATGGATGAAGGCGGGCAGAAAACTCAGGCTGGCGAACAGCAGGGCCAGCAACGAGGCGATGCGGGTGTGGCCGGCATCAGCCAGTCGACCGGCAATGGGGGCGGCGATGGCGCCGATAGCCCCGACCAGGGCGAAGATCGCGATCTGGGTTTGCGACAAGCCATGATTGCGCGCCAGTTCCAGTGGCACAGCGGTCCAGAACAGGCTGAAGCTGGCGAACATGCAACCCTGGTAAAACGCCCGCTGACGCAACACCGGTTGTTGACGCAACAGGGTCCACAAAGACCCCAGCAGTTGACCATAAGAAGCGCTGTGATCAGGCTGACGCTTGGGAATCGTCAGCGCCAATACCAGGCTGATCGCCGCCATCAATACCGCTGCAATCACAAACATCGCACGCCAGCCAAAATGGTCGGCCACCACGCTCGACACCGGTCGCGCCAACAGAATCCCCAACAGCAAACCGCCCATGATCCCGCCGACCACACGGCCCCGAGACTCTTCCGGCGCCAAATGTGCAGCCAGTGGAATCAGGATCTGCACCGACACCGAACTGAACCCCACCAGCAGCGAGATCAGCAAAAACACGTTGGGCTGATCGGTGAACGCCGCGCCCAGCAGGCTGGCAATCGCCACCACGGTGGTGATGATCATCAATCGGCGGTTTTCCAGCAAATCACCCAGCGGCACCAGGAAGAACAGACCCAATGCGTAACCGATCTGAGTCAACGAAACGATCAGGCTGGCCATGGTGCTGGTCAAGCCGATGTCCGGCGCGATCAGGCCGATGATCGGTTGGGCGTAGTAGATGTTGGCAACGATGGCGCCGCAGCAGAAGGCAAACAGCAGCACCATGCCTCGGGTCATTGTCGCGGTGCCCTGGGGCACTGGGTTCGCTGGGTTCATAACGGGTCTCGCTGAGCAAAAGAGAATGCGCGCAGGCTAAAGGGCTGACGCGTACGGCGGAAGAGGGTTTGGAGTGATAGCAATTATTCCGTTGCGGAATGAGCGACAGAGGATGTGCTGCAAGATCCTGACGTTTGTCGCCGATGTAACTGCTTGGCGCAAATCCTGTGGGAGTGAGCCTGCTCGCGATAGCGGCGTGTCAGGCAACCCATTTATCGAATGGATAAATGTCATCGCGAGCAGGCTCACTCCCACAGGGGATCTTCAGCGAACACGAGCGACAAAAAAGGCGACCTTCCCAGGTCGCCTTTTTCATTGGCTTCAGCAATTACTGGCCGCTGTAGATCTGATCAAAGACCCCGCCATCATTGAAGTGAGTCTTCTGCACCGTTCGCCAGTCACCAAAGGTCTTCTCCACCGACAGGAAATCCACTTTCGGGAAACGATCGGTGTACTTGGCCAGCACCGCCGGATCACGCGGACGCAGGTAGTTCGCCGCCGCAATCTCCTGACCTTGCGGCGACCACAGGTACTTCAGATATTCCTCGGCAACCGCACGGGTGCCTTTCTTGTCGACGGTTCTGTCGACCACCGACACGGGCGGCTCGGCTTCGGCGGAGACGCTTGGGTAAATGACTTCGAACTGATCACGACCAAATTCACGGGCAATCATTTCCGCTTCGTTTTCGAAGGTCACCAGCACATCACCCAGCTGGTTGGTCATGAAGGTCGTCGTGGCGGCGCGGCCACCGGTGTCGAGCACTGGTGCTTGTTTGAACAGCTTGCCGACGAAGTCTTTGGCTTTGCTTTCGTCACCACCGTTTTTCAGCACATAACCCCAGGCCGAGAGGTAGGTGTAGCGGCCGTTACCCGAAGTTTTCGGGTTTGGCACGATCACCTGCACGCCGTCCTTGAGTAGGTCAGGCCAGTCTTTCAGGGCTTTCGGGTTGCCTTTGCGGACGATGAACACGGTGGCCGAGGTGAATGGCGCGCTGTTGTTCGGCAGGCGTGTGACCCAGTTATCCGGGACCAGTTTGCCGTTGTCCGCCAGGGCGTTGATGTCGGTGGCCATGTTCATGGTGATGACGTCAGCCGGCAGGCCATCGATCACTGAACGCGCCTGTTTGCTGGAGCCGCCGAAGGACATCTGCAGGGTGATGTTTTCGTTGTGCTCGGCTTGCCAGTGTTTCTGGAAGGCAGTGTTGTAGTCCTTGTAGAAATCGCGCATCACGTCATAGGAAACGTTAAGCAGAGTCGGTGCAGCCTGAGCCATGCTGGACAGTGCCAGGCCCGCGGCCAGAAGTGAGGCGCCAAAGAGTTTTTTCACTGCGCAGTCCTTGTTCATAAAAGTTTTTATTTAAAAGTGAGGCAAATTGCCAGCGACTATAACGGGGCTCGCATAGTCCTTTAAAGATTAAAAAGTGCTTTGCTTATTCCGTTTTCTTAAACAACGCATTCCCGCATCGCGAGCAGAACGCCGCCCCATGTTCGTGGTTGTTTTTCTTGCACACCGGGCAGTCATGTTGCAGTTGTTCGCCGCGCATCGCGTTGGCCAGTTCGGCGGTGAAAATTCCCGTCGGCACGGCGATGATCGAGTAACCGGTGATCATCACCAGCGACGAAATCACCTGGCCCAGCGGCGTTTTCGGCACGATGTCGCCGAAGCCCACGGTGGTCAGCGTGACGATAGCCCAATAGATGCCTTTGGGAATGCTGGTGAAACCGTGCTCCGGGCCTTCGATCACGTACATCAGCGTACCGAACACTGTCACCAGGGTGCAGACGCTGACGAGAAACACCACGATCTTCTGCTTGCTGCCGCGCAATGCGGACATCAGATAGTTGGCTTGCTTGAGGTACGGGCTCAGCTTGAGCACGCGGAAAATCCGCAGCATCCGAATGATCCGGATAATCAGCAGGTACTGCGCATCGGCGTAATACAGCGCAAGAATGCCGGGCACGATCGCCAGCAAATCCACCAGTCCATAGAAGCTGAACGCGTAGCGCAACGGCTTGGGCGAACAGTACAGTCGCAGGCCGTATTCGATGGCGAAGATAACCGTAAAGCCCCACTCGATGTACGCCAGCACATTGGCGTAGTTCTGGTGAATGGAATCGATGCTGTCGAGCATCACGATCACAATGCTGGCGAGAATGATCAACAGCAGTATGCCGTCGAAGCGCCGCCCGGCCTTGGTGTCGCTCTGGAAAACCATGACGTAAAGCTCTTCACGCCAGTTTCTGTTGCTGTCCATGGATACCGCCTGAACCAATGATCAGCGAAGCCTAGGTTGATTCTCCTCCAGAGTGCAAGGCGCACGGGTGACAGGGGGCTTGCCGAGCATTTGAACCACCGTGCGGATCAGCCAGCAGGAAAGGATGAACGGCGCGGTCAGCGTTGGCAGACCGATGGCGGCAAACACCGGCGTCAGCAACAGCGCTGATGCAATACCGATGAGCGGCAGCCAAGGCTTCTGGCGCTGCGAGCTGAAGGCGAGGGCGGCGAGTACGGCGTTATAGCCACCGAGGCCGATCAATGCGGTGTAGAAGTCGTGATTCAGCATGCTCCAGCCCATGCCTGCGACAGACGCCAACAACGCCCAGCAGAATGCGCGGCGATCAGCGATCAGCAAACCCGTGGCAATCATCGCACCGGCCAGTGGATGACCGAGGAACATCACCTGGCCGAGGCCTTTGAGTGGTGCGGCGAGCATGTTCAGCGTATTGATTTCGATCACGTGCGCAGTTGTCGAGGGCGTGGCGAAGCACAGCAACAACCAGCCCAATCCCACGAAAGGTGCCGTATAGGCAGGCAGGTATTGGCTGATCCGCACGCGCTTGAGCCATTGCTGAGTGACCATCGCGCTCAGGCCGCCGACAGCGATGATCAGCGGCGGTAACAGCGCGGACCAGGGGAAGTAGAGGCTCAGCAGTAAACCGAGCAAGACACCGTTGTAGCTGAAGAGCCCGGCCTGTCGATCGGCCTTGGCATAGCCACGTCGTTGCGCGGTGAGCAACCCGGCGACACCGCCCAGCAATGCACCGCCGAGCAGGGTGGGCGCGGTGAACAGAATGGCCAACAGGCACAGCAGACCGCACAGCGGATGGCGCTGGAGGAAGATCTGACTGAAACCGTTGAGCAGGGCAGTCGCCCAATCGGGGCAGTGGGTGTTGAAGTGGTTGGCAGGCATGGCAGTTCTGAAAGACAGTGAAACCGAGTCGCCCGCATCGCCAGCAGGCTGGCTCCCACACTGAATCTCAGTTCAGTATTGATTCCGTGATCGGCACAAAACCAATGTGGGAGCCAGCCTGCTGGCGATGAGGCCGGTATGGGCGCTCTAGATCAACGTCTCGATACGCAAGGAGTTAGTCGACCCCGGCTGCCCAAACGGCACACCCGCGGTGATCAACAAGGTGTCGCCACGCTTGGCCATGCCCTGCGCCTGGGCAATCTCCAGCGCCGTTGAGCACACCTCATCCACCTGCCGCAGCCGATCATTGACCACCGAATGCACGCCCCAGGCCACCGTCAACCGGCGAGCGGTTTGCAGGTTTGGCGTCAGGTTGAGGATCGGCACCGTTGGCCGCTCCCGCGCCGCCCGCAAACTCGAGGTGCCGGATTCGCTGTAATTCACCAGTACCGCCACCGGCAGCACATTGCTGATGCGGCGAATCGCGCAGCTGATCGCATCGGAAACCGTCGCCTCAGCCTTGGGCCGGCTGACGTCCAGTTGCGCCTGATAGTCCGGACCATTTTCTACCTGACGAATGATCTTGCTCATCATCTGCACGGCTTCCAGCGGGTACTCACCGGACGCGGTTTCCGCCGACAGCATCACCGCATCCGCACCTTCGGCCACGGCGTTGGCAACATCGGTCACCTCGGCACGGGTCGGGGCAGGGGAGAAGCGCATCGACTCGAGCATCTGCGTCGCCACCACCACCGGTTTGCCGAGCTGACGGCAGATGCTGATGATGTTTTTCTGAATCTGCGGCACGCTTTCGGCCGGCACTTCCACGCCCAGGTCACCGCGAGCAACCATGATCGCATCGCTCAATTCGGCGATCTCGCGCAGTTGCGTCACGGCCGAAGGCTTCTCGATCTTGGCCATCAAAAACGCTTTGTCGCCGATCAGTTCGCGCGCCTCGCGGATGTCTTGCGGGCGCTGCACAAACGACAGCGCGACCCAGTCCACACCCAGCTCCAGGCCGAAGCTCAGATCGCGACGGTCCTTGGCGGTCAGCGGGCTCAGGTCCAGCACCGCTTGCGGCACGTTCACGCCTTTGCGATCCGACAGCTCGCCGCCATTCAGCACCGTGGTGTCGATGGCGTCGGAGTACTTGGTCACCACGCGAAGACGCAGCTTGCCGTCGTCCAGCAGCAGGTCCATGCCCGGTTCGAGCGCCGCGATGATTTCCGGGTGAGGCAAGTTGACCCGGCGCTCATCCCCCGGCGTCGGGTCCAGGTCCAGACGCAGCGCCTGACCGCGATGCAATTGCACCTTGCCCTCGGCGAATTTGCCAACCCGCAGTTTCGGACCTTGCAGGTCCATCAGAATGCCCAGCGGATAATTCAGCTGGCGCTCGACTTCACGAATCCACTGATAGCGCTGAGCGTGGTCGGCGTGATCGCCGTGGCTGAAGTTCAGGCGAAAGATGTTGACCCCGGCCTGCACCAGCTCACGGATGTCGTCGATCCCGTGAGTGGCAGGACCGAGGGTGGCGAGGATTTTAACCTTCTTGTCAGGCGTCATTTTTAGGGCTCTCGAGAATCAGGATGGCACGGAAGTCGTTGACGTTGGTGCGGGTCGGTTCAGTGACGATCAGCGCTTCCAGCGCCTCGAAATAGCCGTAGCCATTGTTGTTGTCCAACTCGTCGCTGGCGCTCAGGCCGAGGGCGGCGGCGCGGGCGTAGCTGTCCGGAGTCATGATTGCGCCGGCATTGTCTTCGGAGCCATCGATGCCATCGGTGTCGCCAGCCAGCGCGTAGACGCCGGGCAGGCCTTTGAGGCTGTCGGTCAGGCTGAGCAGGAATTCGGCGTTGCGTCCGCCACGGCCATTGCCGCGTACGGTGACCGTGGTTTCACCGCCCGAGAGGATCACGCAGGGCGCCGCCAATGGCTGACCGTGCAGCACAACCTGACGGGCGATGCCGGCGTGAACCTTGGCCACTTCGCGGGATTCGCCTTCCAGGTCGCCGAGTATCAGCGGGCTGAAACCGGCCTGCCGTGCTTTCACCGCAGCGGCTTCAAGCGACTGCTGCGGACGGGCGATCAGTTGGAAGTGACTGCGCGCCAGGCTCGGGTCGCCGGGTTTGACCGTCTCTGACTCCGGGCTCTGCAGCCAGTTGCGCACCGAGGCCGGGACTTCAATGGCGTAACGCTTGAGGATCGCCAGGGCTTCGCCGGAAGTGCTCGGATCGGCCACGGTGGGGCCGGAGGCGATGACCGTGGCGAGGTCGCCCGGTACATCGGAAATCGCATAGGTATAAACAGTGGCAGGCCAGCAGGCTTTGCCGAGGCGGCCGCCCTTGATCGCCGAGAGGTGCTTGCGCACGCAATTCATCTCGCCGATGGTGGCGCCGGATTTGAGCAGGGCTTTGTTGATCGACTGCTTGTCGGCCAGGGTGATGCCGGCCGCGGGCAACGCCAGCAGGGCAGAGCCGCCGCCCGAGAGCAGGAAGATCACACGGTCGTCTTCAGTCAGGTTGCTGACCAGTTCCAACACGCGTTTGGCCACCGCCAGACCGGCAGCGTCAGGCACCGGGTGAGCGGCTTCGACCACTTCGATTTTTTCACACGGAGCGCCGTGACCGTAACGCGTCACCACTAGACCCGATACTTCACCCTGCCAGCAACGCTCCACCACTTGAGCCATGGCCGCGGCGGCTTTGCCGGCGCCGATGACGATCACCCGACCGCTGCGATCTTTGGGCAAATGGGCTTCGAGGACTTGCTGCGGATGGGCCGCGTCGATGGCTGTGGCAAACAGCTCGCGCAGGAATTGTTGCGGATTGACCGACATGGCGGGCTCCCAATCTTTTTGTTCTTGGTTTACGCAGATGATCGTTCCCACGCTCTGCGTGGGAATGCCTCAATGGACGCTCCGCGTCCGCTTCGGCAGGGACGCGGAGCGTCCCGGGCTGCATTCCCACGCGGAGCGTGGGAACGATCAGCACAGGCGGGTGTTACTTATCGCGAATCGAGAAATTCGCCATGTGTTCCAGGCCCTTGATCAGCGCCGAGTGGTCCCAGTTGCTGCCACCGATGGCCGCGCAGGTGCTGAACACTTGCTGGGTGTTGGCGGTGTTCGGCAGGTTGATGCCCAGTTCGCGTGCGCCGGCCAGGGCCAGGTTCAGGTCCTTCTGGTGCAGGCTGATGCGGAAGCCTGGGTCGAAGGTGCCTTTGATCATGCGTTCGCCGTGCACTTCGAGGATCTTCGAGGAGGCGAAGCCGCCCATCAGTGCTTCGCGCACCTTGGCCGGATCGGCACCGTTTTTTGATGCAAACAGCAGGGCTTCGGCCACGGCCTGGATGTTCAGCGCCACGATGATCTGGTTCGCTACTTTGGCGGTTTGACCATCGCCGTTGCCGCCGACCAGGGTGATGTTCTTGCCCATCGCCTGGAACAGTGGCAGAACGCGTTCGAAGGCATCGGCCTCACCGCCGACCATGATGCTCAGCGTCGCGGCCTTGGCGCCGACTTCACCGCCGGACACCGGCGCGTCGAGGTACTGAGCGCCTTTTTCATTGATTTTGGCGGCGAAGGCTTTGGTGGCGGTTGGTGAGATCGAGCTCATGTCGATCACGACCTTGCCCTTGCCAACACCGGCCGCAACACCGTCGGCGCGGAACAGCACGTCATCGACCTGCGGGGTATCCGGCACCATGACGATGATGAATTCGGCTTCTTGCGCGACTTCTTTCGGGTTCGCCAGGGCGACGGCGCCACCGGCAATCAGGTCAGCAGGTGCAGCGTCGTGGTGCGCCGACAGGAACAGGCTGTGACCGGCTTTTTGCAGGTTCAATGCCATTGGGTGGCCCATGATGCCGGTGCCGATAAATCCGATTTTAGCCATGAGAAAGTCCTCTTGTTTTTGTGTGGCTCCCGGCGCTGGACCGATGAGCTCTTTGTGGCGAGGGGGCTTGCCCCCGTTGGGTCGCGAAGCGGCCCCAATTGTTTTTTCGCGGTCGGTCAGATAGAACGCATTTGCTGGTTTTACGACTGCTTCGCAGCCGAACGGGGCGGTGCGACGATTCGATGAATCCCCTCACCACAAAAGCCCGCTCCCACAGGGATCTGCGTCAGATTGCGTTGTGGGTTTTGAGCCAGCCCAGGCCCGCTTCAGTGGTGGTCAGCGGCTTGTATTCGCAGCCAACCCAACCCTCATAACCGATGCGGTCCAGGTGTTCGAACAGGAAGCGGTAGTTGATCTCACCGGTGCCCGGTTCGTTGCGCCCAGGGTTATCGGCCAACTGGATGTGGTTGATCTCGCCCAGGTGCGCAGCCATGGTGCGGGCCAGGTCGCCCTCCATGATTTGCATGTGGTAGATGTCGTATTGCAGAAACAGGTTGGCGCTGCCGACCTGTTCGCGAATCGACAGGGCTTGCGCCGTGTTGTTGAGGTAGAAACCCGGGATGTCGCGGGTGTTGATCGCTTCCATCACCAGTTTGATGCCCGCCGCTTGCAGCTTGTCGGCGGCGTACTTGAGGTTGGCGACGAAGGTTTTTTCCACGGTGGCATCGTCGACGCCTTGTGGACGGATACCGGCCAGGCAGTTGACCTGGGTGTTGCCCAACACTTTCGCGTAGGCAATCGCCAGATCGACACCGGCGCGGAACTCTTCAACCCGGTCCGGCAGGCACGCGATACCGCGTTCGCCCTTGGCCCAGTCACCGGCCGGCAGGTTGAACAGCACCTGGGTCAAGCCATTGGCATCGAGCTTGGCTTTGATCTCGGCGGAGCTGAAATCGTAAGGGAACAGGTATTCGACACCATTGAAGCCCGCCTTGGCGGCAGCTTCAAAACGGGCAAGAAAATCCTGCTCGGTGAACAGCATGGACAAGTTGGCTGCGAAACGCGGCATGGTGGTCTCCCGTAAAAATAGGTGCCTGTAGCAGCTGCCGAGGTACGAGGCTGCGTTGGGCTGCGAAGCGGCCCCCGAGCGGTCCTGCGGACACGCAACGCAGCCTCGTACCTCGGCAGCTGCTACAGGTATCAGGTCAACTTAATCAAGCAACGAAATCGCCGTTGGCGCATCGTTGCCGACCAGCGCCAGGTCTTCGAATTCGTTGACGGCGTTGATCTCGGTGCCCATGGAAATGTTGGTCACACGTTCCAGAATAATCTCAACGATCACCGGCACCTTGAACTCTTCGATCAGCTCCTGAGCCCTGCGCAGGGCAGGCTGGATCTGGCTCGGTTCGAATACACGCAGCGCCTTGCAGCCCAGGCCTTCGGCGACCGCGACGTGGTCGACACCGTAACCGTTGAGTTCCGGAGCGTTCAAGTTGTCGAAGGACAGCTGCACGCAGTAGTCCATGTCGAAACCGCGCTGAGCCTGACGAATCAGCCCCAGGTACGAGTTGTTCACCACCACGTGGATGTACGGCAGCTTGAACTGCGCGCCCACCGCCAGTTCTTCAATCATGAACTGGAAGTCATAGTCGCCCGACAACGCTACCACTTTACGGGTCGGATCGGCCTTGACCACACCCAGCGCTGCCGGAATGGTCCAGCCCAACGGACCGGCTTGACCACAGTTGATCCAGTGACGCGGTTTGTAGACGTGCAGGAACTGCGCGCCGGCAATCTGCGACAGACCGATGGTGCTGACGTAGCACGTGTCTTTGCCGAACACCTGGTTCATCTCTTCGTAAACGCGTTGCGGCTTGACCGGCACGTTGTCGAAGTGAGTCTTGCGCTGCAGGCTGGACTTGCGCTGCTGGCAGTCTTGCAGCCAGCCACTGCGGTTTTTCAGTTTGCCGGCGGCTTGCCATTCGCGAGCGACTTCGATGAACACGGTCAGGGCGGCAGCGGCATCGGAAACGATGCCCAGGTCCGGGGTGAACACGCGGCCGATCTGGGTCGGTTCGATGTCAACGTGGATGAACTTGCGGCCTTCGGTGTAAACGTCGATCGAACCGGTGTGACGGTTGGCCCAGCGGTTACCGACACCCAGTACCAGGTCGGATTTGAGCATCGTCGCGTTGCCGTAGCGGTGCGAGGTTTGCAGGCCGACCATGCCGACCATCAACGGGTGATCATCCGGGATGGTGCCCCAGCCCATCAAAGTCGGAACCACCGGAATACCGGTCAGCTCGGCAAATTCCACCAGCAATTCGCTGGCGTCGGCGTTGATGATGCCGCCGCCGGCCACCAGCAACGGACGCTCGGCCTGATCGAGCATGGCCAGGGCCTTCTCGATTTGCACGCGGTTCGCGGTTGGCTTGGCCAGCGGCAGTGGTTCATAGGCGTCGATGTCGAATTCGATTTCAGCCATCTGCACGTCGAACGGCAGATCGATCAGCACCGGGCCTGGACGGCCGGAGCGCATTTCGTAGAAGGCTTTCTGGAACGCGTAAGGCACCTGGCCCGGTTCCATGACGGTGGTTGCCCATTTGGTCACTGGCTTGACGATCGAGGTAATGTCGACGGCCTGGAAGTCTTCCTTGTGCATCCGCGCGCGGGGAGCCTGGCCGGTAATGCAAAGAATCGGGATCGAGTCGGCCGAGGCACTGTAGAGCCCGGTGACCATGTCGGTACCGGCAGGTCCCGAAGTGCCGATGCACACGCCGATGTTGCCGGCCTTGGTGCGGGTGTAGCCCTCGGCCATGTGCGAGGCGCCTTCAACGTGGCGAGCGAGGACGTGATCGATGCCACCGACCTTCTGCAAGGCGGAGTACAGCGGGTTGATCGCGGCGCCCGGGATGCCAAAAGCGGTATCAACCCCTTCACGGCGCATCACCAGAACGGCGGCTTCGATTGCTCTCATTTTGCTCATGGTTTTGGTGCCTCTTACGTTTTGTAATTGTATACAAGTGGCTTTGCGCAGAGTGTATTCACGGCGGACGGCGCAGGTCAATCCATTTTCTCAAGCGGCCGTTTCATTCGTCGGAAGCCCAATCTACTGTGGCTTTTCGTCGCATGTGGCGTTTTTCGAGAATTATTGTATACAAAAAAATAACTCATTGTGTTCTATTTGTTGCATCGGACTGTCGAACAAAACGCAGTCCAGCAGCTTTCCCTATAACAAAATGAGGACGGCACCATGAGCGCTTTAACCTTGAAAGTCGCAGTCAACCTGGCCAATCAGGCTATTTCCGCAGGGCGTGCAATCTCGGCGGCTCCATTGACCATCGCGGTACTGGATGCGGGTGGACACTTGGTCACCCTGCAGCGTGAAGACGGCGCCAGCCTGCTGCGCCCGCAGATCGCCATCGGCAAAGCCTGGGGCGCCATTGCCCTGGGTAAAGGCTCACGCCTGCTGGCACTGGACGCACAACAACGCCCGGCGTTTATCGCCGCTTTGAACAGTCTGGGGCAGGGCAGTGTGGTGCCGGCACCGGGTGGGGTGTTGATTCGGGATCAGGACGGGAACGTGCTGGGGGCTGTCGGTATCAGCGGGGATCTTTCGGATGTTGATGAGCAATGTGCGATCACTGCGATCGAGGCGGCGGGGTTGCTGGCGGATGCGGGGGTGACTGCTTGATTTTGTAGTGCCTGACCCATTGCTATCGCGGGCAAGCCCGCTCCCACAAGGATCGACGGCGTTCACATATTTTGTGTACACCAACAGCCCTGTGGGAGCGGGCTTGCCCGCGATAGCTATCTACCAGACACATCCAGCTAAAAGTCTGCATCACCACCCGGCATTTCCAGGTCTAGCCTTTCATGAACCAATCATGAGAGAGGTAATGGAATGCCTGATTTACCCGCTTCACATCGCTTACGAACGGGCCGCTATGCCGAGCCCAATCGAGTTTATTTGCTGACCACCAATACACTTGATCGTGAACCGGTTTTTAAGGATTTTGCTTTTGGCAGACTGGTCGTTCATCAATTTCGCCAAGCACAACATCTGGGGTTAGTGAATTCACTGGCTTGGGTAGTTATGCCTGATCACTTCCACTGGCTGGTCGAATTGGAAAAATGTTCGCTCAGCAATCTGATGCGCCAAACCAAGTCATTGAGTACTCGAGAGGTGAACCTTTCCAGTAATAGAAATGGGCCACTCTGGCAGCAGGGCTATCACGATCGGGCATTGAGGCGAGAGGAAGACTTGGTGAAGATGGCACGGTACGTTGTAGCCAACCCATTGCGGGCAGGGCTCGTAGAACACCTGGGCGACTATCCGCTGTGGGATGCTATTTGGCTTTGATCAAATCCGAGTCGCCGCCATCGCGGGCAAGTCGGATCGCCGCACCGCCGCTCCCACAGGTTTCGAGAGGGCTCACACCTTTTGTGTCACCACAGATCGTGTGGGAGTGGGCTTGCTCGCGAAGGGTGCGCCGCGGTCTACCGGTCCGGCTCACACCCCTTGAGCACCAACCGGATAATCGTCTGCGCCGCCGCCTCGTAATCCGCCTCATCCAGCTTCGCTTTACCGGTCACTGCGGAAATCTGCCAATCAAAATCAGCATAGGTCTGGGTCGCGGCCCAGATGCTGAACATCAGGTGGTTGGGGTCGATCGGGGCGATCTGGCCGCGGTCGATCCAGGTCTGGATGCAGTCGATGTTGTGCTTGGCCTGGCCGTTGAGCCGTTCAACCAGATCAGCGCTCAGGTGCGGGGCACCGTGCATGATTTCGCTGGCAAACACCTTGGAGGCGAAGGGCAGGTCGCGGGAGATGCGGATTTTCGAACGGATGTAGCCGCTCAGCACTTCGCTGGGCACGCCGTCGGCGTTGAACGGTGTCGAGGCCTGCAGAATCGGTTCGATGATGCTTTGCAGGACCTCGCGGTAGAGGTTTTCCTTGGATTTGAAGTAGTAGTAGACGTTGGGCTTGGGCAATCCCGCCTTGGCTGCGATGTCACTGGTTTTGGTCGCAGCGAAGCCCTTGTCGGCAAATTCTTCGCTGGCGGCACGCAGGATCAGTTCTTTGTTGCGCTCGCGGATAGTGCTCATAAACCAGGTGGTTCCTTGCCTGTGCTGGCGGTTGCGCATGGTAGCACCGGCCTCGCGCGGCGCTCAAGAATGCCCCGCAGCACGTTCGGCCGCGCTATGCTGCGCAGCATTCACTATTCGAAGGAAACCTGATTCATGGCAGGAAGCAGTTTGCTGTTGCTGATCGACGACATTGCCGCGGTACTCGACGACGTGGCATTGATGACCAAAATGGCCGCCAAGAAGACTGCCGGCGTGCTCGGTGACGATCTGGCGCTCAATGCCCAGCAGGTTTCCGGCGTGCGCGCCGAGCGGGAAATCCCGGTCGTGTGGGCGGTGGCCAAGGGCTCGTTTCTGAACAAGCTGATCCTGGTGCCCTCGGCCTTGGCCATCAGTGCGTTCATTCCGTGGCTGGTCACGCCGCTGTTGATGGTCGGTGGCGCCTACCTGTGTTTCGAAGGTTTCGAAAAACTGGCGCACAAATTCCTGCACAGCAAGGCTGAAGATCAGGCCGAACATGCTGAGCTGGTCGAAGCCGTGGCTGATCCGGCGGTCGATCTGGTGGCGTTCGAGAAAGACAAGATCAAGGGGGCCATCCGTACGGACTTCATTCTGTCGGCGGAAATCATCGCGATCACTCTGGGTACCGTGGCGGATGCTTCGCTGACCCAGCAAGTCATCGTGCTGTCGGGCATCGCCATCGTCATGACCATTGGCGTGTATGGCCTGGTGGCGGGCATCGTCAAACTCGACGACCTCGGTTTGTGGCTGACCCAGAAGCCTGGTCAGATGGCCAAAAGCATCGGCGCCGGGATTCTGCGTGCGGCGCCGTACATGATGAAAAGCCTGTCGGTGATCGGCACGGCGGCGATGTTCCTGGTGGGTGGCGGGATTCTCACCCACGGCGTGCCGGTGGTTCATCACTGGATTGAGAGCGTCAGCGCAGGGGCGGGCGGTGCCGGGTTTATCGTGCCGACATTGCTGAATGCGGTGGCGGGGATTATGGCGGGGGCGGCGGTGTTGGCGGGTGTGATGGTTGCCAGCAAGCTCTGGAAAGCTGTGAAAGGTTAAGAAAATCTAGACACCCACATTTCTTTCAGATTGTTCCTACAAGCCCATTTTTGATGTTCTCGTAAACTTCACCTCCCTATTTGGGATGTAATGGCCGGAATGGGTTTTCTGATTGTGAAGGGGTTTAGGGATGAAGTGGTATTTGCAAGCTTTCAAGAAATACGCAACGTTTGGAGGCAGAGCGAGCAGGAAAGAGTTCTGGATGTTTTTTCTCGTTGATAACTGTTTAATTGCATTTTGGCTAGGTATCGGGATTTGGTTGGGGTTGTTGGGGGAGCGAGCTTATCTGTTGATCTACACCGTTTATGCGCTTTGCTCTGCTTGCCCTCGATTGGCGATTACCTGGCGGCGGTATCATGACCTGAACAAAAGCGGGCTCAACTTCTTCTGGCTAATCATCCCTCTCATTGGATTTATCATGTTTTTGATTTCAATGGGGACACGGGGAAATAAGGGTGAAAATGACTACGGGGCGGATCCGAAGGAATCGCAAGTTGTTCATGGGTAACTGACCTAGCTCAAAAAAAGGCCATTCGATTCGCATCGAATGGCCTTTTTTGTTGCCGATGAATTACTCGGCGATCTGCAACTTGCGCGACTCGGTGTACACGTAGCGCACTTTCTCGTACTCGAACGGCGAGTTCAGTTGGCCATAGCGGAAGCCGGTCTGATAGCGCTTGTCGATGGAACGCAAGATCAAGACTTCAGGATGGTTGGAGCTGACCTCGGCGACGTTCAGGAAGTTGATTGCCGATTCTGCGCTGAAGTCCGCCACCAGGCCGCCAGTGTCGCGGATGTTCGATGGGCCGAGGATTGGCAACACGAAGTAGGCGCCGCCCGGTACACCGTAGAAGCCCAGCGTCTGGCCGAAGTCTTCGTTCTGGCGCGGCAGCCCCATGGCGGTGGCCGGGTCCCACAGGCCGGCGATGCCGACGGTGGTGTTGAGCAGCAGGCGCGCGGTGGTTTCCATCGAACGCTGCCCCTTGAACTGCAGCAAGCTGTTCAACAGGTTCGGCACGTCACCAATGTTATTGAAGAAGTTGCTCACGCCAGTGCGCAGGAAACTCGGCGTGATGTAGCGATAGCCGTCGACCACTGGCAGGAACACCCATTGGTCGAAGCGGTAGTTGAAGTGGTAGACGCGGCGGTTCCACTCTTCCAACGGGTCGTAGACGTTCAGTGCGTTAAGCGTGGAGCGTTCGAACTCGCGTTGATCCAGTCCCGGGTTGAATTTGAGTTTGCTCAGCGGCTCCTTGAAGCCATCACTGTCAATCACAACCGGTGCGTTGGCTTTGCTGTTGTCGGCATTGGCGACGCCTGCGCAGAGTAGCGCTGCGATAAGCAGGAGGTATTTAGCCACGGAAAAACTCCAGCATGGCGTCGCTGTTGACGCGGTAATTAAGGTTGCCGCAATGGCCGCCCAGTGGGTAAACGGTCAAGCGATCACCAAAGGTCTTGCGCAGGAAACCCAGGTCGCCAGGGCCGAGAATCACGTCGTCGGCGTTGTGCATGACGGCGATTTTCGGGCTGTCGCGCAGGTAATCCTTGAGTGCATATAAACTCACCTGGTCGATCAGTTGCAGCAGGCTGCCGCCGTCGGTACGGGCGCGCCACATAGGGATGACTTGCTCGGTGATGTAGCAATCGAAGTCGCACTGCAGCGCGCGCTTGAGGAACGGCGTGAGGGTAGTGCCTTCGGTGATCGGGAATTTCTGTGGAATGATCAGGCCGCGACGGTTGATCAGGTCCGAGGTGAAGGCAATGTCGGCTGCCGAGAAGCGGAACGAAGTGCCGATCAGCATGGCCATCTGTTCGTTGCTCAGGTGCTGCTTGGACTGCTGGAAGTCGTAGAGCAGCGCATCGTTGAGGTCGATGTAGCCTTTCTGCTGGAAGTAGCGGGTCAGTTTGTCCAACACCAGCTCATAAAACGTGGTGCTGTTGTTGATGCCCTTGACCTCGGTCTGGACCAGCTTGTCCAGGTTGGTGATCGAGGTGTAGAGGTTGACCGGCGGGTTGAGCAGCAAGACTTTCTTGAAGTTGAAGCTGCGACGGGTTTCATCCAGATGCGCGACGAACGCTGCGTCCAGTGCGCCCAGGCTATAGCCGGTCAGGTAGTAATCGGTAACGTCGACATTCGGGTTTTGTGCCCGCACGGCCTGCATCACCCGATACATGTCTTCGGCATCTTCCTTGGTGATACCGGGTGTGGCAAAGCGTGAGGCGGCGCTCATGAAGTCGAAGCTGGTGGGCGACGACAGTTGCACCACGTGGTAGCCGGCCTTGTAGTAGAGCTTCTTCAGGTATTCGTTATGGGTGCTGTCATAGCGCGCGCCGGTGCCGGCGATCAGGAAAATCAGCGGAGCGGCTTTATCCTGGGTGGCGATGCGGTAGGTGAGTTTCTTCACTGGCCAGAAGTTGTCCGGCAAATCGAATTCACGCTCCGGGCGCAACCTGACGCTACGGGTTTGCTGATCGATGTCGTCGTCCAGCGGCAACTCCGGACGAAGGTCCGGCGGTGTCGTTGCGATGGTCGCCTCGAACGGGTTGGTCAAGGGGTAGCCATAACTGGCGGCGTCGATGTCCACCGCCAGTGCGGACGCACTCAAAATAAGGCCGCCAAACAAGGCGGCGAAGCGCAAGGAACGGAGCATGACTAGATCCCTTAGAGAAAGGTGCCGAATGAAGTTCGCAGGCTATGACCACGGGGTTTGCGCCAAAGTGCCATGAGTCGGCACCAATCAGGCCTAATTTCGGGGTAATAGTAGCTGGACGATACACTTTGCAGTGATTCCGTGACCAATTATCTGTCACATGCGCTTGCTTAGCGCTGGCGGGAGATTAAGCTGGCCGCCGATTTCGTTGATTGGAGTGCTTCATGTCCCGCCGTCTGCCTGTGATTCTGCTGCTCGTTCTCCTGCCGTTATGGCTGGCCGCCAGTTATGGCGCGCGGTATGGCTTCATGGAGGATGCTCAATGGGTCGGCATCTGCGTGGACGAAGCAAGCCGCTGGGAATGCCAGGTTCGTTCGAGCCTGGGCTTGATGATTCACTTCAAGGTATTGGGCTTCGCGGCATTGGCGGCAGCCGTTATCGGGTTTGTGCTGCCGGGCCGGGCAGGGTGGTGGTTGGCGGTGCTGGCGCTGGTGTTCGGGTTGCCGGCGTTGGCGTTGTACAACACGACGTTGGCTGTTTTTGCGGTGGTGCTTGCTGGATTGCGTCTGGTCCGGGCTTCCCGCAGCGTCTGACAGTCAGCCATCGCGAGCAAGCTCGCTCCCACAGGGATCTTTGTCGTACACAAATTCTGTATTCGCTGAAGAACCCTGTGGGAGCGAGCTTGCTCGCGATGAGGCCAGTAGCTGCGCAGAGGATTACCCCTTGCGAACCCGCAAACTGCGCCACAACGCTGCAACCATCAATACACTCACCAGCGCCCAACCCCAGGCCTGCTGGTTCTGCAAGCCTTCACCGTAAAGCTGCGGCGCAATGCCGGCACCGATGATGAAGGTCAACAGGGCAATCTCCCGACGCGGCACACTGACCGGGCGGCACAGATAAACCAGCGCCGGCAGGATGAACGCGACGCTCGGGAAGCTGCGATAACGCGGGTCTAACACCAGCTCCAGCATGGTCACCGCAGCTGCAAACCCGGCCACCGCGAGCAGCCAGCCTGCCCGACGTTCCAGCGCATTGAACGCCCGTCCGCGCCAACCGGCCCGAGGGCTCAGGGTCAGTGCCGCATGGGCCAGCACCAACACATTCAACGCCGTCAGCAAAGCGACCCACAACCATTCACTGGTAAACCGCGTGGTGATACGGGCCAGGTCACCCCAGGCGCCAATCGAGCAAGCGGCCAGCGCACCGAGCAGCGGCAGAACCAGCGCGGCGCGAGTGCTGCGTACACGGCCGCCGAGGATCAACGTGCCAAGGAAAATCAAACCACCCACCGCCAGCCACTGCGACCAGTAAGGTACGTTCGACACCGGACCGGCAAGCACGCCCTTGTCCTGGCGATCGGCATCGAACAGCCCCCAGTAACCACCGACCGCACCTTCGCTGGCGCGTTTCCATGGCTGGTCGAAGGCTTCGATCAGGTTGTAATGCCAGCCTTGCTGCTCCGCCATGATGACAAAAGCACGAATGAACCTGGCTTCATTGACCCGGCTCGGCAGGGCGGTTTCACGCTGACGGCCTTCGCTGGGCCAGCCGGTTTCACCAATCATCACGTCCTTGGGGGCGAACTTGTTGCCGAATACCTGACGTACTTCGGCCACATGCTGCAGGGCCGCGTCGATATTCGAAGGGTCATCTTCCCAGTACGGCAACAAATGGATAGTCAGGAAATCCACCGCCGGGGCGATTTCCGGGTGCTTGAGCCAGAACTCCCAGACGTCCGCGTAAGTGACGGGTTGCTTGACCTGGCTTTTGACTTTACTGATGAGCTTGACCAGTTGCGCGCCCGTGACTTCCTTGCGCAACAGGGTTTCATTGCCGACGATCACCGAGGTCACCACGTCCGCGTTGGCGTTGGCCGAGGCGATCAGCAGGTCGACTTCCTTGGCGGTGTCCACCGCGTTGCTGTTGACCCAGGCGCCGATCATCAGCTTCAGCCCGTGCTTGCGCGCCAGGTCGGGCAGGGCCTCGAGGCCGGTCATGGAATAAGTGCGGATGCACTCGAAGCTTTTGGCCAGCAGTGCGAGGTCGGCGTCCATGCGCTCGGGGCGCAGCTTGAACGGCTGATCAAACGGTGATTGGTCCTTGTCGAACGGGGTGTAGGAGGCGCATTGCAGCTTGTGCGTCGCACTGGCCACGTCTGGCAGAACCACCGGTTTACCGAGGCCATACCAGAAACCACCCAGGGCAAAAAGCCCCAGCAGGCAGGCGAATAGATAAGCAAAAAAAGGAAAGCGGGATGTCGCGGGCATGGTCAGGCCGTCTGGGAGCAAAGCCGCGCATGTTACCTTCATTTGCGGCATGGCTGGTGGCCTGCATACTTTTGACATGCAAAGTTTGGGCGGATTGGCGGGCGGACTTTCGGTGGTCTAGATTAATGGCGTTCTGATGTCGTTTCTCGATGCCTTGAGGTCGCTGGCAGAGAAGGTCGTCATTGTCCTGAGGTTGATTATCGACGCGTCAGTGCTTTCATAGATAAATCGCGCTGATGTTCGGATGAGTTTGCGGTGGGCGTGATGGGCGCGCTGTGCACTATAACAATACGTTGACGCGACTCGGCATCCGTCGAGCGCAGCACTTTCGGGGAAGTAACGATGAAGATGCGACGACTCTTGGGCGCAGGTGCCGCTTTGGTGCTGGCGATCAGCTCTACTTTGGCCAGCGCCGAAGGCAAGGCAGTGACTATCGGTTATGTCGACGGCTGGTCGGACAGTGTTGCCACGACCAACGTGGCTGCTGAAGTGATCCGGCAGAAACTCGGTTATGACGTGAAACTGCAAGCAGTTGCCACCGGGATCATGTGGCAGGGTGTGGCCACTGGCAAACTCGATGCCATGATGTCTGCGTGGCTGCCTGTGACTCATGGTGAATACTGGACCAAGAACAAGGACCAGGTCGTCGATTACGGTCCGAACTTCAAGGACGCAAGAATTGGCCTGATCGTGCCGGAGTACGTCAAAGCCAAAAGTATTGCCGATCTGAAAACCGACGACAGCTTCAAAAATCGCATCGTCGGCATCGACGCCGGTTCGGGCGTAATGATCAAGTCCGAACAGGCCATCAAGGACTACGATCTCACCGGTTACCAACTCAAGGCCAGTTCCGGCGCCGGCATGATTGCCGAGCTGACCCGTGCCGAGAAGAAAAACGAATCCATTGCTGTCACCGGTTGGGTGCCGCACTGGATGTTCGCCAAGTGGAAACTGCGCTTCCTGGACGACCCGAAAGGCGTTTATGGCGCGGCAGAAACTGTAAACAACATCGGCAGCAAAGAACTGGCAACCAAGGCTCCGGAAGTTGCCAAGTTCCTGAAGAACTTCCAGTGGGCGTCGAAAGACGAAATCGGCGAAGTCATGTTGGCCATTCAGGATGGTGCCAAACCTGAAGCCGCCGCCAAGGATTGGGTCGCCAAGCACCCGGAACGCGTTGCAGATTGGACTAAATGATTTGAGCTGACGCGTCTGGTCAGCACTTCTCAAGGCCGCTTGGCATAACCGCCAAGCGGCCTTTTGTTTTCCTTTGTGGGAGCGAGCCTGCTCGCGATAGCGGTGTATCAGTCGATATTGAAGTTGACTGACACACCGCTATCGCGAGCAGGCTCGCTCCCACAGTGTTTGATGCAGACTGGAGAATGGCATAACCGTCATGTCGTTCTAATACTAAGGTCGTCTGGAACCAGTTCCGTAGCCGCATAGAGTGGATAACGTTCCAACTTCATCTGTGCTGCGAGGATAAAAACAATGAACGACAGCATTTACCTCTCGATTCAAAACAGCCCGCGCTTCAAGGAGCTGGTTAGTAAGCGAGAAAGGTTCGCCTGGATTCTTTCGGCGATCATGCTTGGGCTTTACTCCGGATTCATCCTTTTGATTGCTTACGGGCCGCATATTCTGGGAGCAAAAATCAGCCCCGAGTCTTCGATTACCTGGGGAATACCGATTGGTGTCGGGCTGATTCTCTCGGCCTTTATCCTGACTGCAATCTACGTACGACGCGCCAATGGCGAATTTGATGACCTGAACAATGCGATTCTCAAGGAGGCTCAGCAATGATCCGGCGTCTAATGGCTCTATTGAGCATCGCAGCCTTTGCACCTGGCGCCTGGGCAGGTGAAGCCCTGACCGGCGAAGTGCACAAACAACCGCTCAACGTTTCCGCGATCCTGATGTTCGTCGCGTTCGTTGGCCTGACCCTGTGCATCACCTACTGGGCTTCCAAGCGCAACAATTCGGCGGCTGACTACTATGCGGCGGGTGGCAAGATCACCGGCTTCCAGAACGGTCTGGCAATCGCCGGTGACTACATGTCGGCGGCGTCCTTCCTGGGTATTTCCGCTCTGGTGTTCACTTCCGGTTACGACGGCCTGATCTACTCGATCGGCTTCCTGGTGGGCTGGCCGATCATTCTGTTCCTGATCGCCGAGCGCCTGCGTAACCTGGGTAAATACACCTTTGCCGACGTGGCGTCCTACCGCCTTGGGCAGACCCAGATCCGCACGCTGTCCGCTTGCGGTTCGCTGGTGGTGGTGGCGTTCTACCTGATCGCGCAAATGGTCGGTGCCGGCAAGCTGATCCAGCTGCTGTTCGGTCTCGACTACTACGTTGCCGTAATCCTGGTCGGTATCCTGATGTGCATGTATGTGTTGTTCGGCGGCATGCTGGCGACCACCTGGGTGCAGATCATCAAGGCTGTGTTGCTGCTGTCCGGTGCTTCGTTCATGGCGCTGATGGTCATGAAGCACGTCAACTTCGACTTCAGCTTGCTGTTTTCCGAGGCGATCAAGGTTCACCCTAAAGGTGAAGCCATCATGAGCCCGGGCGGCCTGGTGAAAGATCCGGTCTCGGCATTCTCCCTTGGTCTGGCGCTGATGTTCGGTACCGCTGGCCTGCCGCACATTCTGATGCGCTTCTTCACCGTGAGTGACGCGAAAGAAGCTCGCAAGAGCGTGCTGTATGCAACCGGCTTCATCGGCTACTTCTACATTCTGACCTTCATCATCGGCTTCGGCGCGATCTTGCTGGTCAGCACCAACCCTGCCTTTAAAGATGCTGCTGGCGCGCTGTTGGGCGGCAACAACATGGCGGCGGTGCACCTGTCCAATGCGGTGGGTGGCAGTATCTTCCTGGGCTTCATCTCGGCTGTAGCGTTCGCAACCATCCTGGCTGTAGTGGCTGGTTTGACGCTCGCCGGCGCTACGGCTGTGTCTCACGACCTTTACGCCAGCGTGATCAAGAAGGGCAAGGCCAACGACAAGGACGAGATTCGCGTTTCGAAAATCACCACCGTCTGCCTGGGTGTGTTGGCAATCGGCTTGGGCATTCTGTTCGAAAGCCAGAACATCGCGTTCATGGTGGGCCTGGCGTTCTCCATCGCGGCGAGCTGTAACTTCCCGGTGCTGCTGCTTTCGATGTACTGGAAGAAGCTGACCACACGTGGTGCGATGATCGGTGGCTGGTTGGGGCTGATCAGTGCCGTTGGTTTGATGGTCCTTGGGCCAACCATTTGGGTGCAGATCCTGCATCACGAGAAGGCTATCTTCCCGTATGAGTACCCGGCGCTGTTCTCCATGGCCATTGCGTTTGTCGGGATCTGGTTCTTCTCGATCACTGACAAGTCGACGGCCGGCGTTAATGAGCGGGCGCTGTTCTTCCCTCAGTTCGTTCGTTCGCAGACGGGCTTGGGCGCGAGTGGGGCGGTTTCGCACTAAGGCTTCGAGCTTCTCCATGTAAGCTGCGTTAAACAGAAATGCCCCGGTCGAGAGATCGGGGCATTTTTTTTTGCGGTTATCGGCCCTTGTTGACTGCATACATATCCGTTTCTTCGGTAACGGCCACCTATGGTTCCGCTCTTACAGCGGGTCACTTTGGAAGAGCCTGCGCGGCCCGGCGGAAAGTAACCAAAACGCTTGGCCCCTGACGTACGGCCCTTCGCCTAGGCTCAGGGTGCCCTCGCTCCGGTCCTGCTCCGTGGGCCCGCCGCCATCGGCCATCCATGGCCGGGGGCGGCTAGCCCGGCATCCATGCCGAGCTGCCCACTGCGCAGAACCTCCACTCGGCCTCCCGACGGGGCAGATCAAAAGCCAAAGCCAAAGCCAAAGCCAAAGCCAAAGCCAAAGCCAAAGCCAAAGCCAAAGCCAAAGCCAAAGCAAGATAACAGCCCCCACCGCTCACTCACTGATCGTTCCCACGCTCCGCGTGGGAATGCATCCCGTGACGCTCCGCGTCACCAATATGTAGGACTCAACTCGCCGGAAGGCGGGACGCGGAGCGTTCCCGGCGGCATTCTCACGCGGAGCGTAGGAACGATAAGGTTCATCGCACAAACAAAAACGGCCTCTATATAAATAGAGGCCGTTCCCGGTGCAACTTTAAGACGTTATCGCAAGACAGGTCTTATTTGCGGTCTTCCAGCTTGGTGATGTCACGCGACTCGTAGCCGGTGTACAGCTGGCGGGGGCGGCCAATCTTGTACGGGCTGGAGAGCATTTCTTTCCAGTGGGAGATCCAGCCGACAGTCCGCGCCAAAGCGAAGATCACGGTGAACATGCTGGTTGGAATGCCGATCGCCTTGAGGATGATCCCCGAGTAGAAGTCGACGTTCGGGTACAGCGAGCGTTCGATGAAGTACGGGTCGGTCAGGGCGATCTCTTCCAGGCGCATGGCCAGTTCGAGTTGCGGATCGTTGGTGATGCCCAGTTCCTTCAGTACTTCGTCGCAGGTCTGCTTCATCACTGTTGCGCGTGGGTCGCGGTTTTTGTAAACCCGGTGACCGAAGCCCATCAGTTTGAACGGATCGTTCTTGTCCTTGGCCTTGGCGATGTACTTGTCGATGTTCGACACATCGCCAATTTCATCGAGCATGGTCAGAACGGCTTCGTTCGCGCCGCCGTGGGCAGGGCCCCACAGTGCAGCGATACCGGCGGCGATACAGGCGAACGGGTTGGCACCCGAAGAGCCGGCCAGGCGTACGGTGGAAGTCGATGCGTTCTGCTCGTGGTCGGCATGGAGGATGAAGATCTTGTCCATGGCGTTGGCGAGTACCGGGCTGATCGGTTTGATCTCGCACGGGGTGTTGAACATCATGTGCAGGAAGTTTTCCGCGTACGTCAGGTCGTTGCGCGGGTACATCATGGGTTGCCCCATCGAGTACTTGTAAACCATCGCTGCCAGGGTCGGCATCTTGGCAACCAGGCGGATCGCGGAGATTTCGCGATGCTGCGGGTTATTGATGTCCAGGGAGTCGTGGTAGAAGGCCGAGAGGGCGCCGACTACACCGCACATGACGGCCATTGGGTGGGCGTCGCGACGGAAACCGTTGAAGAACGTCTTCAGCTGCTCGTGAACCATGGTGTGGTTCTTTACGGTGCTGACGAACTGGGCCTTCTGTTCTGCAGTCGGCAATTCGCCGTTGAGCAGCAGATAGCAGGTTTCCAGGTAGTCCGACTTTTCAGCCAGCTGTTCGATCGGGTAGCCGCGGTGCAGCAGGATGCCGTTGTCGCCGTCGATATAGGTGATCTTCGACTCGCAGGAAGCTGTCGACATGAAACCAGGGTCAAAGGTGAAACGGCCCGTGGCCGTCAGGCCCCGAACATCGATAACATCGGGACCAACGGTGCCGGTTAAAATGGGCAGCTCGACGGGGGCTGCGCCCTCGATGATCAACTGCGCTTTTTTGTCAGCCATGTGGCCTCCTATTTATGCTTGAAATCATCAGACAGACCCCCCACGCAGGGCCCGCACCACTATAGTGAGATAAATTCGAATGTCAATTTGCCTAAAGTCTTGCTCCAGAAGGCTTTAACCGGACTTTTTCCTCGAAATTGCCTGCCATTTACGCCTTTTATCCGACTTGTGCAATGCGCTATTAGGGGAAGGTGAACGCGTTGTCATTAGTAGCCTAACTGTCTATACTCGGCCACCGACCGCCAGGGGCTTTTGGGCCTGCTTTATTGGGGGTCGCATCCCTGGGTGGTGGTTACCTGACCAGTGCACTCCCCAACAACTTTGCCCTGATTGTTAGGGGCTCTTCAGTGTGAAAAAAAAGCCGTGAAAAGCCAACGACCTGTAAACCTAGACCTAAGGACCATCAAACTCCCCATCACCGGCGTTACGTCGTTTCTTCACCGTGTTTCCGGCATCATTCTCTTTCTGGGCCTTGGCTTCATGCTTTATGCATTGGGCAAGTCTCTGGATTCTGAGGAAGGTTTTGCCGAGGTGAAGGCATGCTTGACCAGCCCGCTGGCCAAGTTCGTAGCATGGGGCCTCCTGTCCGCTCTTCTGTATCACCTGGTAGCCGGTGTGCGCCACTTGATCATGGACATGGGCATCGGTGAGACGCTGGAAGGCGGCCGCCTGGGCTCGAAAATTATCATCGCCGTTTCCGTGGTGCTGATCGTTCTGGCAGGAGTTTGGATATGGTAACCAGCGTTACGAACCTTTCGCGTTCCGGTCTTTATGACTGGATGGCGCAACGTGTGTCTGCGGTCGTTCTCGCGGCTTATTTCATCTTCCTGATCGGATACCTTGTAGCGAATCCGGGCATTGGCTATGACCAATGGCATGGCCTGTTCGCCCACAACGGGATGCGTATCTTCAGTCTGCTGGCCCTTGTGGCCCTGGGCGCTCACGCCTGGGTCGGCATGTGGACCATCGCGACCGACTACCTGACGCCAATGGCGCTGGGCAAGTCCGCGACTGCAGTACGTTTCCTTTTCCAGGCAGTATGCGGCGTTGCGATGTTCGCTTACTTCGTCTGGGGTGTGCAGATTCTCTGGGGTATCTGATTCATGGCTAACATTCCAACGATTTCTTTCGACGCCATCATTATTGGTGGTGGCGGTGCCGGCATGCGCGCAGCGCTGCAACTGGCACAGGGCGGTCACAAGACTGCCGTAATCACCAAGGTTTTCCCTACCCGTTCGCACACTGTGTCCGCTCAGGGCGGCATTACCTGCGCGATCGCTTCGGCTGATCCGAACGATGACTGGCGCTGGCACATGTACGATACCGTCAAGGGTTCCGACTATATCGGTGACCAGGACGCTATCGAATACATGTGTCAGGAAGGCCCGGCTGCGGTGTTCGAGCTGGACCACATGGGTCTGCCGTTCTCGCGTACCGAACAAGGTCGTATCTACCAGCGTCCATTCGGCGGTCAGTCGAAGGATTACGGTAAGGGTGGCCAGGCTGCCCGTACCTGCGCTGCCTCCGACCGTACCGGTCACGCGCTGCTGCACACGCTTTATCAGGGCAACCTGAAAGCCGGCACCACGTTCCTGAACGAGTACTACGCTGTTGATCTGGTGAAAAACCAGGACGGCGCATTCGTCGGTGTGATCGCCATCTGCATCGAAACCGGTGAAACCAGCTACATTCGCGCCAAGGCCACCGTTCTGGCCACTGGCGGTGCCGGTCGTATCTACTCGTCCACCACCAACGCCTTGATCAACACCGGTGACGGCGTCGGCATGGCTCTGCGTGCTGGCGTGCCGGTGCAAGACATCGAAATGTGGCAGTTCCACCCGACCGGCATCGCCGGCGCTGGTGTACTGGTTACTGAAGGCTGCCGTGGTGAAGGTGGTTACCTCATCAACAAGCACGGCGAGCGTTTCATGGAGCGCTACGCTCCGAACGCCAAAGACCTTGCCGGTCGTGACGTTGTTGCCCGCTCGATGGTTAAGGAAATCATCGCCGGTAACGGTTGCGGTCCGGATGGCGACCACGTACTGCTCAAGCTCGATCACCTGGGCGAGGAAGTACTGCACAGCCGTCTGCCAGGCATCTGCGAACTGTCCAAGACGTTTGCTCACGTTGACCCGGTGGTTGCTCCGGTTCCGGTCGTTCCGACTTGCCACTATATGATGGGCGGCGTTCCGACCAACATTCATGGCCAGGCGATCACCCAGGATGCCGACGGCGTCGACACCATCATCCCTGGCCTGTTCGCAGTGGGTGAAGTGGCGTGCGTATCGGTTCACGGTGCCAACCGTCTGGGCGGCAACTCGTTGCTCGACCTGGTTGTGTTCGGCCGCGCGGCTGGTCTGCACCTTGAAAAAGCGCTGACTGAAGGCATCGAATACGACGACGCCACCGACGCCAACATTGAAACGGCCCTGGCCCGTTTGTCCGCTCTGAACTCGCGTACCGAAGGCGAAGACGTCGCCACCCTGCGTAAAGAACTGCAAAGCTGCATGCAGAACTACTTCGGTGTGTTCCGTACCGGCGAATACATGCAGAAGGGTATTGCTCAACTGGCTGATCTGCGTGGCCGTATCGCCAACGTCAAGATCAACGACAAGAGCCAGGCGTTCAACACCGCTCGTATCGAAGCGCTGGAATTGCAGAACCTGCTGGAAGTGGCCGAAGCTACCGCCATCGCCGCTGAGATCCGCAAAGAGTCCCGCGGCGCTCACGCCCGTGAAGACTACGAAGATCGCGACGACGAAAACTGGCTGTGCCACACCCTGTACTTCCCGGGTGACAAGCGCGTAACCAAGCGTGCTGTGAACTTCTCGCCGAAGACTGTTCCGACTTTTGAACCTAAGATTCGGACTTATTAAGGGTGGCCGCCATGTTGCAAGTCAGTGTTTATCGCTACAACCCTGATCAGGACGCTACGCCGTTCATGCAGGAATTTTCGGTCGATACCGGTGGTAAAGACCTGATGGTGCTGGATGTGCTGGCCCTGATCAAAGAGCAGGACGAAGGTTTCTCCTATCGTCGCTCTTGCCGTGAAGGTGTTTGCGGTTCCGACGGCATGAACATCAACGGCAAAAACGGTCTGGCCTGCGTCACGCCGCTATCTGCTGTCGTAAAAGGTAACAAGCTGATCGTTCGTCCTCTGCCAGGTTTGCCGGTTATCCGTGACCTGGTCGTCGATATGAGCATCTTCTACAAGCAATACGAAAAGGTTAAGCCATACCTGCAGAACGACACGCCGGCTCCGGCCATCGAACGTCTGCAGACCCCTGAAGAGCGTGAAAAGCTCGACGGTCTGTACGAGTGCATCCTGTGCGCTTGCTGCTCGACCTCTTGCCCATCCTTCTGGTGGAACCCGGACAAGTTCCTGGGTCCAGCTGCTCTGCTGCAAGCGTATCGCTTCCTGGCAGACAGCCGCGACACCAAGACTGCCGAGCGTCTGGCTTCGCTGGATGACCCGTTCAGCGTATTCCGCTGCCGCGGGATCATGAACTGCGTCAACGTTTGCCCGAAAGGCCTGAACCCGACTAAGGCCATCGGTCACATTCGTAACATGCTTCTGCAAAGCGGCGTGTGATTCAGCTGTAGTACCCGCAAGACCGCTGTACCCGTAGATGCTACGGCGCAGGCTTCAACCGGCGCCGTAGTCTTAACCTGAGCAGCAGCTTATAAGGCTGCGGCTCTTATTTTGAAGAAATGAGACAAGCAGGGGCATCCGGGCTGGTACCCGGACTATCAGCGTGATCCTAAGTGGCTTGTTTTAGTCGCTGCATTCGGACTTCTGCAAGTGTGCTCGGTGTCGACGCCGGTGGTGTTCCCCTAACCGAGGGTGACCAAGCATGCAAGAAAGCGTGATGCAGCGCATGTGGAACAGCGCCTACCTATCCGGTAGTAACGCTGCCTATGTGGAAGAGCTCTACGAGCTCTACCTGCACGACCCTAACGCTGTGCCAGAAGAGTGGCGCACCTACTTCCAGAAGTTGCCTGCTGACGGCAACCCTGCCACCGATGTTTCGCACTCCACAATTCGCGATCATTTCGTCTTGCTGGCAAAGAACCAGCGCCGCGCCCAACCGGTTTCCGCCGGTAGCGTGAGCAGTGAGCACGAGAAGAAGCAAGTTGAAGTGCTGCGATTGATCCAGGCCTACCGTATGCGTGGCCACCAGGCAGCCCAGCTTGACCCGCTGGGGCTGTGGCAGCGTCCTGCACCTGCAGACCTGTCGATCAATCATTACGGCTTGACCAATGCCGATCTTGATACGACCTTCCGTGCCGGCGACCTGTTCATCGGCAAAGAGGAGGCGAGCCTACGCGAAATTCACGAAGCGTTGCAGCAGACATATTGCCGCACCATCGGCGCTGAATTTACGCACATCACCGATTCCGAGCAGCGCCAGTGGTTCCAGCAGCGTCTGGAAAGCGTGCGTGGCCGTCCGACGTACTCCGCCGACATCAAGAGCCACCTGCTTGAGCGCGTCACCGCCGGCGAAGGCCTGGAAAAATACCTGGGTACCAAATATCCGGGTACCAAGCGTTTCGGTCTGGAAGGCGGCGAGAGCCTGATTCCGATGCTCGACGAGCTGATCCAGCGTTCCGGTTCCTACGGCACCAAGGAAATCGTGATCGGCATGGCCCACCGTGGTCGTCTGAACGTACTGGTCAACACCTTCGGCAAGAACCCGCGCGAGCTGTTCGACGAGTTCGAAGGCAAGAAGAAGGTCGAGCTGGGTTCCGGTGACGTGAAGTATCACCAGGGCTTCTCGTCCAACGTGATGACCACCGGCGGTGAAGTTCACCTGGCGATGGCATTCAACCCGTCCCACCTGGAAATCGTTTCTCCAGTGGTCGAGGGTTCGGTTCGCGCCCGTCAGGATCGTCGTAACGACCCTACCGGCGAGAAGGTCCTGCCGATCTCCATCCACGGTGACGCGGCATTTGCCGGTCAAGGCGTGGTGATGGAAACCTTCCAGATGTCGCAGACCCGCGGTTTCAAGACCGGCGGCACCGTGCACATCGTGATCAACAACCAGGTCGGTTTCACCATCAGCAACCCGCTGGACTCGCGCTCCACCGAGTACGCGACCGACGTTGCGAAGATGATCCAGGCGCCGATCCTCCATGTGAATGGTGATGATCCGGAAGCCGTATTGTTCGTGACCCAGCTGGCCATCGACTACCGCATGCAGTTCAAGCGTGACGTGGTGATCGATCTGGTCTGCTACCGTCGTCGTGGCCACAACGAGGCCGACGAGCCAAGCGGCACACAGCCAATCATGTATCAGCAGATCACCAAGCAGCGCACCACCCGTGAGCTGTATGCCGATCGTCTGACCCAGGGCGGTGTGCTGGACGCAGAGCGTGTTCAGGCGAAAGTCGATGAATATCGCAATGCGCTGGACAACGGTCTGCATGTTGTAAAAAGCCTGGTCAAAGAGCCGAACAAAGAGTTGTTCGTGGACTGGCGTCCGTATCTGGGCCACGCCTGGACCGCACGTCACGACACTCGCTTCGATCTGAAAACCTTGCAGGAACTGTCCGCCAAGCTGCTGGAAATTCCGGAAGGCTTCGTGGTTCAGCGCCAGGTCTCGAAAATCTACGAAGACCGTCAGAAGATGCAAGCCGGTGGCCTGCCGATCAACTGGGGTTACGCCGAAACCATGGCGTATGCGACCCTGGCGTTCGAAGGTCACCCGATTCGCATGACGGGTCAGGACATCGGTCGCGGTACGTTCTCGCACCGTCACGCTGTCTTGCACAACCAGAAAGACGCGGGCACCTACATCCCGCTGCAAAACCTGTACAAAGGCCAGCCACGTTTCGACCTGTACGATTCGTTCCTGTCCGAAGAAGCCGTGCTGGCGTTCGAATACGGTTACTCGACCACCACGCCTGAGGCGCTGGTGATCTGGGAAGCCCAGTTCGGCGACTTCGCCAACGGTGCCCAAGTGGTTATCGACCAGTTCATCACCAGTGGCGAGCACAAGTGGGGCCGCCTCTGCGGTCTGACCATGCTGCTGCCGCACGGTTATGAAGGTCAGGGTCCGGAGCACTCTTCGGCTCGTCTGGAGCGTTACCTGCAGCTGTGCGCCGAGCACAACATTCAGGTGGCGGTACCGACTACGCCGGCCCAGATCTACCACTTGCTGCGTCGTCAGGTGATTCGCCCGCTGCGCAAGCCATTGATCGTCCTGACGCCGAAGTCGCTGCTGCGTCATAAACTGGCGATCTCGACCCTGGAAGATCTGGCTGAAGGTTCGTTCCAGACCGTTATCCCGGAAATCGATACCCTGGACCCGAAAAAGGTCGAGCGCGTTGTTCTGTGTAGCGGCAAGGTCTACTACGACCTGCTGGAAAAACGCCGTGCCGAAGGTCGTGATGACATCGCCATCGTGCGTATCGAGCAGCTTTACCCATTCCCTGAGGACGACTTGAACGAAGTCCTGGCTCCGTACACCAACCTCAAACATATCGTTTGGTGTCAGGAAGAGCCGATGAACCAGGGTGCCTGGTACTGCAGCCAACACCACATGCGCCGCATCGTTGGCAATCACAACAAAGCACTCTTCCTCGAGTACGCCGGTCGTGATGCTTCTGCTGCACCTGCTTGTGGTTATGCATCGATGCACGCTGAGCAGCAGGAAAAACTGCTGCAAGACGCCTTTACTGTTTAACGCCTTCGCGCACCTGAAACCGAATTTAAGGACCCACAGATAATGGCTATCGAAATCAAAGCCCCCACTTTCCCGGAATCGGTTGCCGATGGCACCGTTGCCACCTGGCACAAACAGCCGGGCGACGCCGTCAAGCGCGATGACCTGATCGTCGACATCGAAACTGACAAAGTCGTATTGGAAGTGTTGGCTACCGCTGATGGCGTGCTGGGCGCTATCGTCAAGAACGAAGGCGACACCGTTCTGTCCGACGAAGTCCTGGGCTCCATCGAAGCGGGCGGCGCTGCTGCCGCTCCAGCTGCTGCCGCTGCTCCTGCCGCTGCACAAGCTGCTGCTCCAGCCGCTGAAGGCGAAGATGATCCTGTTGCTGCACCGGCTGCTCGCAAGCTGGCTGAAGAAAACAGCATCAACATCGCTTCCGTTGCCGGCACCGGCAAAGGCGGTCGTGTGACCAAGGAAGACGTTGTTGCCGCTGTAGCTGCCAAGAAAGCCGCTCCGGCTGCCGCGCCTGCCAAGGCTGCTGCGCCTGCCGCTGCTGCTCCAGTGTTCGCTGCCGGCGATCGCATCGAGAAGCGCGTACCGATGACCCGCGTACGGGCCACTGTCGCCAAGCGTCTGGTTGAAGCTCAATCGAACATGGCGATGCTGACCACTTTCAACGAAGTCGACATGACTGAAGTCATGGCCCTGCGTTCGAAGTACAAGGACCTGTTTGAGAAGTCCCACAACGGCGTGCGCCTGGGCTTCATGTCGTTCTTCGTCAAGGCGGCCACCGAAGCGCTGAAACGCTTCCCGGCTGTCAACGCCTCGATCGACGGTGCTGACATCGTTTACCACGGCTACGCTGACGTCGGTGTTGCTGTTTCCAGCGACCGCGGCCTGGTTGTTCCGGTTCTGCGTAACGCCGAACTGATGAGCCTGGCTGAAATCGAAGGCGGCATCGCCACCTTCGGCAAGAAGGCTCGTGACGGCAAACTGTCGATGGACGAGATGACCGGCGGTACGTTCACTATCACCAACGGTGGTACTTTCGGTTCGATGATGTCGACTCCGATCGTCAACCCGCCGCAAGCGGCCATCCTGGGCATGCACAACATTCTGCAGCGTCCTATGGCGATCAACGGTCAGGTTGTTATCCGTCCGATGATGTACCTGGCTCTGTCCTACGATCACCGTCTGATCGATGGCAAAGAAGCTGTGACCTTCCTGGTTACCATCAAGAACCTGCTGGAAGACCCGGCTCGTTTGCTGCTGGATATCTGATTTCGTTGCACGGGCCGTCCAGTGATGGACGGTCCTCCTGTAATGACCAGCTTCGTCCCACGACAGTCCCCAAAAGGGACTGTCCGGTTTGATTCGAGAAGGAATGACACATGACTCAGAAATTCGACCTGGTAGTGATTGGCGCGGGCCCTGGCGGCTACGTGGCTGCCATTAAAGCAGCGCAACTGGGCCTCTCCACTGCCTGCATCGAGAAATACACCGACAAGGAAGGCAAACTGGCCCTCGGCGGTACTTGCCTGAACGTCGGTTGCATTCCATCCAAGGCGCTGCTGGACAGCTCCTGGAAATTCCACGAAGCCCAGGACGGCTTCGCGATCCACGGTATCAACCACGCTGGCGTGACCATGGACGTGCCAGCAATGGTCGGCCGTAAAGCCAACATCGTCAAAGGCCTGACGTCGGGTGTTGCCACCCTGTTCAAAGCCAACGGCGTGACCTCGATCCAGGGCCACGGAAAACTGCTGGCCGGCAAGAAAGTCGAAGTCACCAAGCCAGACGGTTCGGTAGAAATCATTGAAGCCGAGAACGTGATTCTGGCTCCAGGTTCGCGTCCGATCGACATTCCGCCGGCTCCGGTCGACCAGAATGTGATCGTCGATTCGACTGGCGCGCTGGAATTCCAATCGGTTCCAAAACGTCTGGGCGTGATCGGCGCTGGCGTGATCGGTCTGGAACTGGGTTCGGTCTGGTCCCGTCTGGGCGCAGAAGTCACCGTTCTTGAAGCGCTGGACACCTTCCTGATGGCCGCTGACGCTGCCGTTTCCAAGGAAGCGCTGAAAACCCTGACCAAACAAGGTCTGGACATCAAGCTGGGCGCTCGTGTTACCGGTTCCAAAGTGAACGGCAACGAAGTAGTCGTGAACTACACCGATGCCAACGGCGAACAGAACATCACTTTCGACAAGCTGATCGTAGCCGTTGGTCGCCGTCCGGTGACCACTGATCTGCTGTCCGCTGATTGCGGCGTGACCCTGGACGAGCGCGGTTTCGTGCACGTTGACGATCACTGCGCCACCACCGTACCGGGCGTTTACGCGATCGGCGACGTGGTTCGCGGCATGATGCTGGCACACAAGGCCTCGGAAGAGGGCATCATGGTCGTCGAGCGCATCAAGGGCCACAAAGCCCAGATGAACTATGATTTGATCCCGTCGGTTATTTATACTCACCCGGAAATCGCGTGGGTCGGCAAAACCGAGCAGGCCTTGAAGGCTGAAGGCGTTGAAGTTAACGTTGGCACCTTCCCGTTCGCAGCCAGTGGCCGTGCCATGGCAGCCAACGACACCGGCGGTTTCGTGAAAGTCATTGCCGATGCCAAGACTGACCGCGTATTGGGCGTCCACGTGATTGGCCCGAGCGCTGCAGAACTGGTTCAGCAGGGCGCGATCGGTATGGAATTCGGCACCAGCGCGGAAGACCTGGGCATGATGGTTTTCTCCCATCCGACCCTGTCCGAAGCCTTGCACGAAGCAGCTCTGGCTGTGAATGGCGGCGCCATCCACATCGCCAACCGCAAGAAGCGTTAAGACAAGACAATAAGAAACCACGGCGGAAGGCCCGTCGTGAGCCTTGCGTGCAAGACTCACCGCGGAATGTCCGCCGGACGCAGCCTTGCGTAGTCTCACCGGTTGTCCGGAACACCTACGCAAGCAGCAGTCACAGGTGGTGCGGCACTTGAACAAGTGCAGCACCGAATGCGCAGTACCTAACGAAGACGGTAATAAGCATGAATCTTCACGAGTATCAGGGTAAGCAGCTGTTCGCTGAATACGGCCTGCCAGTATCCCAGGGTTTCGCCGTAGACACCCCGGAAGCAGCAGCAGAAGCGTGCGACAAGATCGGCGGGACCGAATGGGTTGTCAAAGCCCAGGTTCACGCAGGTGGTCGCGGTAAAGCGGGCGGCGTTAAGCTGGTTCGCAGCAAAGAAGACGCCAAAGCATTCGCTCAACAGTGGTTGGGCAAGCGTCTGGTGACTTACCAGACTGATGCCAATGGTCAGCCAGTCACCAAGATCCTGGTTGAATCGTGCACTGATATCGCTAAAGAGCTGTACCTGGGCGCTGTCGTTGACCGTTCGAGCCGTCGCATCGTGTTCATGGCTTCCACCGAAGGTGGCGTGGACATCGAGAAAATCGCTCACGACACCCCTGAGAAAATCCTCAAGGCCACTATCGATCCACTGGTTGGCGCTCAGCCATTCCAGGGTCGCGAGCTGGCATTCCAGCTGGGTCTGGAAGGCAAGCAAGTTGCTCAGTTCGCCAAGATCTTCGTAGGTCTGGCCAAGCTGTTCAAGGATCACGACCTGGCTCTGCTGGAAGTGAACCCGCTGGTGATCAAGGCTGACGGCGATCTGCATTGCCTCGACGCCAAGATCAACATCGACGCCAACGCCATGTACCGTCAGCCTAAGCTGAAGACTTTCCACGATCCGTCGCAAGACGATCCGCGCGAAGCGCACGCTGCCAAGTTCGAACTGAACTACGTAGCACTGGAAGGCAACATCGGTTGCATGGTCAACGGTGCTGGCCTGGCCATGGGTACCATGGACATCGTCAACCTGCATGGCGGCAAACCAGCCAACTTCCTCGACGTGGGCGGCGGAGCTACCAAAGAACGCGTTACCGAAGCGTTCAAGATCATCCTGTCCGACACTAACGTCGCTGCAGTATTGGTCAACATCTTCGGCGGCATCGTTCGTTGCGACATGATTGCCGAAGGCATCATCGGCGCAGTGAAAGAAGTCGGCGTGAAAATCCCGGTTGTTGTTCGCCTTGAAGGCAACAACGCTGAGCTGGGCGCTAAAGTACTGGCAGAAAGCGGTTTGAACATCATCGCTGCTACCAGCCTGACCGACGCTGCTCAACAAGTTGTCAAAGCTGCGGAGGGCAAATAATGAGCGTCCTGATCAATAAAGACACCAAAGTTATCTGCCAGGGTATTACCGGTTCGCAAGGTAGTTTCCACACCCAGCAAGCCATCGAATACGGCACCAAGATGGTGGGTGGCGTAACTCCAGGCAAAGGCGGCACCGAGCATCTGGGTCTGCCAGTGTTCAACACCGTGAAAGATGCTGTAGCTGCCACTGGCGCCACCGCCAGCGTGATCTACGTTCCAGCTCCTTTCTGCAAGGACTCCATCCTGGAAGCAGCCTTCGGCGGCATCAAGCTGATCGTTTGCATCACTGAAGGCATTCCTACCTTGGATATGCTGGATGCCAAGGTCAAGTGCGACGAGCTGGGCGTAGTCCTGATCGGTCCTAACTGCCCAGGCGTGATCACTCCAGGCGAATGCAAGATCGGCATCATGCCAGGTCACATTCACTTGCCAGGCAAGGTCGGTATCGTTTCCCGTTCCGGCACCCTGACCTACGAAGCTGTGAAGCAAACTACTGACGCCGGTTTCGGTCAGTCGACTTGCGTCGGGATCGGTGGTGACCCGATCCCGGGTTCGAACTTCATCGACATCCTGAAGCTGTTCCAGGAAGACCCGAAGACCGAAGCGATCGTGATGATCGGTGAGATCGGCGGTTCGGCTGAAGAAGAAGCGGCTGCCTACATCAAGGCACACGTGACCAAGCCGGTTGTTTCCTACATCGCTGGTGTGACTGCCCCTGCGGGCAAGCGCATGGGCCATGCTGGCGCAATCATCTCTGGCGGCAAAGGCACTGCAGACGAGAAGTTTGCTGCCTTGGAAGACGCAGGCGTTAAAACCGTGCGTTCGCTGGCAGACATCGGCAAGGCTTTGTCCGAGCTGACTGGTTGGGCAATCAAGTAAGCCTCGCGCTTATCTGACGCTTCACCAAACAAAGGCCACCTTCGGGTGGCCTTTGTCGTTTCCGGGGTTTGTACCGGGCTTTTGTGGCGAGGGGATTTATCCCCGTTGGGTCGCGAAGCGATTCTAAAATCTGCATCCGAGGTGTATCAGATGCACCGCATGCGATGGTTTTACGACTGCTGTGCAGTCGAACGGGGATAAATCCCCTCGCCACAGGGTTCTTTGTAAGTAAATTAGATATGTAAACGCGACACGGAAATGTCGCGTATCGGATAGATCGCACCCTAACAGTGCGTTTGTTGGGCAAATTCGTTAGGCTAGCAGCCATTTTTGCGTCCGCGACCCACAAGGTTGCTACGCGCTAAACGGGTCAGTCCTATACGGACCGACAGCATTTCCCTCACCCCTCAGGGAAATCCCTCTCTAAATTCCGATTCAGTAGTGTGGTATTTCCTTAATGAAAGTGTTGAAAGGCCAGGACATCCTGGCACTTGGTTTTATGACGTTTGCCCTGTTTGTCGGGGCTGGCAACATCATCTTCCCGCCTATCGTCGGTCTGCAATCCGGTCCACATGTCTGGATGGCGGCGCTGGGCTTTCTGATCACCGCGGTCGGTTTGCCGGTGATCACCGTTGTTGCCCTGGCCAAGGTCGGTGGCGCCATGGATGCCTTGAGCAGCCCGATCGGGAAAGTCGCCGGTGGCCTGCTGGCGGCCGCGTGCTACCTCGCTGTTGGCCCGCTGTTCGCGACACCGCGCACCGCCACCGTGTCATTCGAAGTCGGCTTGGCGCCGTTGACTGGCGAGAGCCCGTTGGCGTTGTTCCTCTACAGCTCGGTGTACTTCCTGCTGGTTTTTTTCATCTCGCTCTATCCGGGCCGGCTGCTGGATACCGTAGGACGTTTCCTCGCACCGCTGAAGATCATCGCCCTGGCCGCGCTCGGCATCGCCGCGTTTGCATTGCCGGCCGGTGATGTCGGCGTGGCCACCCCGGAATACGTGGCGGCACCTTTTTCACAAGGCTTCATCAATGGTTACCTGACCATGGATACCCTGGGCGCGCTGGTGTTTGGCATTGTCATCGTCAATGCAATCCGTTCCCGTGGCGTCGAGTCGCCGGTGTTGATCACCCGTTACGCGATCATCGCAGGGCTGATTGCCGGCGTGGGCCTGGCGCTGGTTTACGTCAGCTTGTTCCGTCTCGGTTCGGGCAGCCATGAAGTGGCCGCGGGTGCTACCAACGGCGCAGCGGTGTTGCACGCTTACGTGCAACACACCTTCGGCTCTTTGGGCAGCGGTTTTCTGGCGGTGCTGATCTCCCTGGCCTGCCTGGTGACGGCGGTAGGTCTGACCTGCGCCTGCGCCGAATACTTCAGCCGTGTGTTGCCGCTGTCCTACAAGACGTTGGTCATCATCCTGGCGGTGTTCTCGCTGTTTGTGTCCAACCTGGGCCTGACCAAGCTGATTGCGTTCTCGATCCCGGTGCTGACCGCGATCTACCCGCCGTGCATCGCCTTGGTCGCCCTGAGCTTCTGCAAGGACTTCTGGCATGAGCAGGGCCGCATCGTCGGTCCGGTGATGCTGGTGTCGTTTATCTTCGGTTTGATCGACGCCCTCAAGGGCGCGGGTCTGGCGGACTGGATGCCGACTCAGTTGTCCCACCTGCCGCTGAGCGAGCAAGGCCTGGCCTGGCTGGTGCCGTCGGTCATGACCCTGGTCGTCGCGGTGGTTTGCGATCGCCTGCTGGGCAAGCGCGAAGAAGCACTGGCTTAAGCCGCTTCATGGCCCGCCACAAGCGGGTCGTGAACACACAAGGAAATGCCCCGTATCAATCGATACGGGGCATTTTTTTTGGAGGGGGTGCAGTGTCTTTTTCCTTGAGCTAACGTCGAAGCATTGCCAAATCTAATGTGGGAGCGAGCCCGCTCGCGATGGCGGCTTTACATTCAATAGATATGTTGGCTGATCTACCGCCATCGCGAGCAGGCTCGCTCCCACAGGTTTCAGTACTCCGAATACACACCACAAGGACCTGCATGTCGTTCATCCACGCCAACATGATCCACATCCTCGCCGCGCTCTGGTTCGCCATCTGCTGGGGCGGCTACACCCGTTATGCGACGTGGAAGGGCCGCGACACTGCGTGCCTGGCCAGCGTGCTGCACCTTTATCGCGAAGACTGGATGCGCCGCATGCTGTTGCGCGACAACCGCATCGCTGACGCCAGCGTGATCGGTAACCTGGAGCGCAATGCCTCGTTCTTCGCCTCCAGCACACTGATTATCCTGGCCGGCATTCTCACGGTGCTCGGAGCCTCCGAAAGGGCAGTGTCGTTGTTGGCGGATATCCCGATGGTGCAGCAGGCATCCCAGGGGATGTCGGAGATCAAGTTGCTGTGTCTGGCGCTGGTGTTTGTCTATGCGTTCTTTACGTTCAGCTGGTGCATGCGCCAGTACAACTTTGCGGCCATTCTGGTGGGCTCGGCGCCTATGGTCGGTGAGCGTCACGTATCCGAACAAGAACGCAAAGCCTTCGCTGCCCGGGCGGCCCGCGTCATTTCCATGGCCGCCAACCAGTTCAACTTCGGACTGCGCTCCTACTACTTCGGCATGACCATGCTGGCCTGGTTCGTCAGCCCATGGTTGTTCATGTTGATGAGTACCGGTGTGGTGTTGGTGTTGTATCGCCGGGAATTTCATTCCGACGTTCTTGACGTGATGGTCTATACACCTACAGAGGCGCCATTGCCCGAGGCGATTAAAGAGGCTGTTTGATGAGTATTCCGTTCTGGTGTGTGTTAATCAGTGCCTTGCTTATTTTTGTAGCAAAGATTCCCGTGGCCAAAGCGATGAATGACCTGGGTGGTTATGACAACCATCTGCCGCGTCAGCAACAGGCGCAACTGACTGGCTTTGGTGCCCGTGCGTTGGCCGCTCATCAGAACTGTTTTGAGGCGTTCATTCTGTTCGCGGTGGGGGTGCTGATGGCGCATACCACGCAGACAGCGGGGTGGCTGATCGACTTGCTGGCAATCATCTTCGTGATTACCCGAATCATTTATTTGTTGTGCTATTGGGTTGATCTGGCCTGGCAGCGCAGCCTGGTGTGGGGTATTGGACTATTGTGTTCGTTGCTATTGATGATTAGTCCGACTTTTAGAACAATTTTGCTGTAACGCCTGCCAGGCAAAAAAAAGGCAAAAGAAAACCCGCACTTGGCGGGTTTTCTTTATCACGCTAAAAACTGTTTTAGTTTTTAGGTGCTTCTTTTGCTGCCGCTGCATCCGATTCAGCCTGAGCTTTGGCGGCTTCGGCGTTTTCTTTCGCTGCGTCGTTCACTTTATCCTGAGCTTTGCTCATGTCTTGCTGAGCTTGCTCGGCATGTTTTTCGGCTTCTTGAGCTTTGTCCTCGGATTTTTTATCGCAAGCAGCGAGACCGAGGGAAGCGGTCAACATCAAGGCAATAGCTAAAGTCTTACGCATGGGGTGTTTCTCCTTATGGAAAATATCTACTGGCCTTTCGAGCACAGCGCATAGCGTTAAGTTCCTCAATTCATACAGATATATAAGTTTATTCCGACGGGAACTTTTACTAAAACACCAGGTGTGTCGCCCGGACACTAAGAAGAGTTTATCAAAATGGCCGAAAACCCCGTTTTTGAGCGTGCTACACGGTTTCTATCGGCGCTGCGACATTGTCAGGTACTGGGGCTGCGCGTTCACAGCGCCAGCAGCGAAGGATTGACGGTTATCCTGCCGTACAGTCCGCAAATTGTGGGCAACCCGCAAACCGGTGTGATTCATGGCGGGGCGCTGACCTCGCTGATGGACACGGCCTGCGGCATGGCCACCCTCTGCGTGCTGCCCGAGTTCGAGGTTTGTCCGACCCTCGACCTGCGCATCGACTACATGCACGCCGCCGAGCCGCATAAGGATGTCTACGGTTTTGCCCAGTGCTACCGGGTGACCACGGATGTGATTTTTGCTCGCGGTTTCGCCTATCAGGACGACCCCGAGCAGCCCATCGCCCATGTGGTGGGCACTTTCATGCGCATGGGTAAAGCCATCAAGGGCACCAAAGGCTTTGGCGGCGCTATCGCCGGAGGTGCGAAATGACCGATTCCTTCAAGGAACAACTTCAACTGGCACATGAGCAGGGCGACTATGCCTCGCTGCTGCACTTGATCCCCTACGCCAAACTGATCGGCGTCGAATGTTCGCGGGTAGGGGATGATCTGCTGTTTCGCTTGCCGGCCAACAAGGACAACATTGGTAACCCTTTATTGCCGGCGATTCATGGTGGCGTGATCGCCGGGTTCATGGAGCTGTCCGCGGCGCTGCACCTGCTGATTTTCACCGGTTCGCCGGGTGTGCCGAAGATCATCGATTTCTCCCTCGACTACTTGCGTGCCGGGCAGTTTCGCGACACCTGGGCCAGATGCCAGGTTTGCCGGCAGGGCCGCCGGGTGGCCAACGTCGCGATTACGGCCTGGCAAAGCACTGAAGTCGAACCGATTGCCACCGCCCGCGCCCATTTCAAAATTGAATAGCCCTTGAAATCCTGAACTGAGCCCCCAACTTTGATGACAACCCGCCGCCGACCCTTCAGGTCGCGGCCACTGCCATCTGATTGGAGTTTGATGACCATGAGTGTGGAAACTCAAAAGGAAACCCTGGGCTTCCAGACCGAGGTGAAGCAACTGCTGCACCTCATGATCCATTCGCTGTATTCCAACAAGGAAATTTTCCTTCGCGAATTGATCTCTAACGCCTCTGACGCTGTCGACAAATTACGCTTCGAAGCCCTGTCCAAGCCTGAGTTGCTGGAAGGCGGCGCCGAACTGAAAATCCGTGTGAGCTTCGACAAGGACGCTAAAACCGTCACCCTCGAAGACAACGGCATTGGCATGAGCCGTGAAGATGCGATCACCCACCTGGGGACCATCGCCAAATCCGGCACTGCCGATTTCATGAAACATCTCTCCGGTGATCAGAAAAAAGACTCGCACCTGATCGGTCAATTCGGTGTGGGTTTCTACTCTGCATTCATCGTCGCCGATAAAGTCGACGTGTTCAGCCGTCGTGCCGGTGCTGCTGCCAGCGAAGGCGTGCACTGGTCGTCCAAGGGCGAAGGCGATTTTGAAGTTGCCACCGTCGATAAAGCCGAGCGCGGCACTCGTATCGTCCTGCACCTGAAAGCCGGTGAAGACGAATTCGCCGATGGCTGGCGTCTGCGCAACATCATCAAGAAGTACTCCGACCACATCGCTCTGCCGATCGAATTGCCGAAAGAAGTGGCGGCCGTTGAAGGCGAAGAACAACCGGCCGTTGAATGGGAAACTGTCAACCGCGCCAGCGCCCTGTGGACCCGTCCGCGTACCGAGATCAAGGACGAGGAATACCAGGAGTTCTACAAACACGTCGCTCATGACTTCGAGAACCCGCTGAGCTGGAGCCACAACAAGGTCGAAGGCAAGCTTGAATACAGCTCGCTGCTCTACGTGCCGGCCCGTGCTCCATTCGATCTGTACCAGCGTGAAGCGCCGAAAGGCCTGAAGCTGTACGTGCAGCGCGTGTTCGTGATGGATCAGGCGGAGTCGTTCCTGCCGCTGTACCTGCGCTTCATCAAGGGCGTGGTCGATTCCAACGACCTGTCGCTGAACGTATCGCGGGAAATCCTGCAGAAAGACCCGATCATCGATTCGATGAAGTCGGCGCTGACCAAGCGTGTTCTCGACATGCTGGAAAAGCTGGCGAAGAACGAGCCTGAGCAATACAAGAGCTTCTGGAAAAACTTTGGCCAGGTCATGAAAGAAGGCCCGGCAGAAGACTTCGCCAACAAAGAGAAAATCGCTGGCCTGCTGCGTTTCGCATCGACCAACGGTGATGAAGGCGAGCAAGTGGTGGGTCTGGCTGAATACCTGGCTCGCGCCAAGGAAGGTCAGGACAAGATTTACTACCTGACCGGCGAGACCTACGCGCAAGTCAAGAACAGCCCGCACCTGGAAGTCTTCCGCAAGAAAGGCATCGAAGTGCTGCTGCTGACCGACCGCATCGACGAGTGGCTGATGAGCTACCTCAGCGACTTCGACGGCAAGAGCTTTGTCGACGTGGCGCGTGGTGACCTCGACCTCGGCAATCTGGATTCGGAAGAAGACAAGAAAGCGGCGGAAGAAGTCGCCAAGTCCAAGGAAGGTCTGGTTGAGCGTCTGAAAACTGCACTGGGCGATTCCGTCGCTGAAGTTCGGGTTTCCCACCGCCTGACCGACTCCCCGGCGATTCTGGCCATCGGCGAGCAGGACCTGGGCTTGCAGATGCGTCAGATCCTCGAAGCCAGCGGTCAGAAGGTGCCGGATTCGAAGCCGATCTTCGAATTCAACCCGGCTCACCCGCTGATCGAGAAGCTCGACAACGAGCAGAGCGACGAACGCTTCGGCGACCTGTCGCACATTCTCTTCGATCAGGCGGCCCTGGCCGCTGGCGACAGCTTGAAAGACCCGGCCGCGTACGTGCGCCGTCTCAACAAGCTGTTGGTTGAATTGTCGGTTTAACTTCGCTGTACAAAAACCCGCTTCGGCGGGTTTTTTGATCGTTACAGCGGGGTTGGCTCGCTTCGTCCTTTTGGCAGTTCGATCCGCTCACTTTCCCCTGGCACCGTCGGCCAATCCCCGGCCGCCCAGCGTCGCCGTGCTTCATCGATCAACGCCGGATCGCTCGCCACGAAGTTCCAGTTGATCCGCCGCGGCCCATCCAGCGGTGCACCACCAAACAGCACGGCATGACAGTCGCTTTCAGCAAACAGTGTCATCTCTTCCCCGACCGGCAATACCACCAGCGAATGCGGTTCTATCGGCTCGCCATCCAGTTGCACCTCGCCGTCCAGCACATACAACGCCCGCTCTTCATGTTCGGCAGGAATCAGCAAGGTGGTCGCCGTTTGCAGGTTCAATTCGGCATACAAGGTAGGAGAAAGCACCGGGACCGGCGATTCCAGGCAAAAGCCTGACCCGGCAATCATGCGGATTTTCACCCCCAGGTTATCGCTGACCGGCAGGGTGGCCGCCGGATGGTGGCTGTAGTGTCCGGGGCCGTGCTCTTTTTCTTTCGGTGAGGCCAGCCAAATCTGCAAACCATGCATCGTGAAACCGCTGTCCTTCAACGTCTCGGGCGTGCGCTCGACGTGGGCAATCGCGCTGCCCGCCGTCATCCAGCTGACATCACCGGCCTCCACGACCTGGTCGGAACCGAGGCTGTCCTTGTGCTGGATTTTTCCTTCGAACAAGTAGGTGAGGGTCGACAGGCCAATGTGCGGATGCTGACGGATGTTCATGCCTTTTCCCGCCTCATAACGGGTTTCGAGCATGTGGTCGAAAAACACGAAAGGCCCGACGCTGCGGCATTTGGCTGACGGCAGTGGACGAAGTATGGGTTGGCCTTCGACATCTTCGGCGCGGGGGCGGATCACGAGCGGAGTGTTCATGCTGCATTCCAGGCTGAGCGGGTAATGCGTGGAGCATAACCCGCTTGCGCAGCCCTTGCCGCTATTGGCTGAAGGCACCTTCAGCCAGGTGCGTTTCGATGCTGACGTCTGTGGTGGTCATCAACTTGTGGACCGGGCAACGGTCGGCGACGCGGTGCAACTCGTCGCGCTGAGCGTCGGAGAGCACACCTTTGAGTGTCAGTTTGACGTGCAGGGCATATTTACCTTTCTGCTCTTCGCTGTTGTCACGTTTGACTTCGACCGTGACACCGGTCAGCGGGATGTCTTTTTTCTTCGCGTACATCTTCAGGGTCAGCGCCTTGCAGGCACCCAGGGCGGCGTCGAAGTAATCGTGTGGCTCGGGCGCCGAGCCTTCGCCGCCAGCGAGTGTCGGTACGTCGGCAAACAGTTCATGGTCATCGATTTGGACGCTGTGACGATAACCTTCGGTGGAAACGGTATTGACGGTGACAGTCATGGGAAACCTCATAGGCAACAGGAAAAGTCATTCGAGCAAAAAACACCTTGAAGGTATAGAGCACTCTTCCAGTGACGCGTTCCACTTGATAGCTCGCCCATTCCCGAACGCTGAACCGTTACCGCCCGGTGATCGAAGCAGTTAAGGCGTTTTGATATCACGTTTTCGTCTTACGCAAAATTTCTCCGGGCCGATACCTTCTTAAGCAGCCCGCTGCAGGGTTGATGCAGCGCTTTTGGAAGGAACCAGAGCAATGAGTATCAGAAGTCTCAATATTGCGCCGCGCGCGGGCCTGGGTTTTGGCCTGCTGGCGTTAATGGTGTTTGGATTGGGGGCGTTCGCGCTGCTGCAAATGTCGAACATGCGCGCGCAGTCCGATCAGGTCGATGACAACTGGCTGCCCAGCGTGATGGCGGTCGGGGAGATGAATCAGGACATGCTGCGGCTGCGGGCATTGACCATGCGCCTGCTGATCAATCGGGACCCGCAGGCGCTGGCGCAAAACGTCAGCAAACTCAACGAGCTCAAAGGCATCCTGGATGAACCTCGGCAGCGCTATGACGCGCTGATCGTGCTGCCCGAAGAGCGTGTGTTGTTCGATCGCTTCAAAGCCTCGGAGCAACAATACCTGCAGTTCCAGACTCAGGTGATGACGCTGTCTGCTCAGGGACGGGTGGAAGAGGCGGCTGCCGTCCTCAATGGCGAGATGAGCCCATTGGCCGATGAAATCGCCGCCACCCTCAAGGCATTGGTCGAACTGAACAAGCACAACGCTAACCTGGCGACGCAGGCCGCGCGCCAGGTGTTCAGCCATGCGCGGGTCTGGGTCGGGGTGATGATCGGCCTGACAGCGCTGATGACCATCGGCCTGGCGCTGCTGCTGACTCGCAGTATTGTCGTGCCGCTTTCCCAATCGTTGAGGGTGGCTGAAGGGGTGGCTGGCGGCGATCTCACCGGTGATATCAGCATCAGCGGCAAGGACGAACCGGCGCGGCTGCTGCACGCCCTCAAGAGCATGCAGGGGAGTTTGCGCGAAACCCTGCGGCGTATTTCCGACTCATCCAGCCAATTGGCCTCGGCCTCGGAAGAGCTCAGTTGTGTGACCGAAGAGGCCACCCGGGGCCTGCACCAGCAGAGCCTGGAAATCGACCAGGCCGCCACGGCAGTGAATCAGATGACCGCGGCGGTGGAGGAGGTCGCGAGCAACGCGGTGGCCACGTCCGAAGCGTCTCGGGAATCCGACCGGATCGCCCAGCACGGTCGCGAGCAGGTGCATCAGACCGTGTTGTCCATCGAATCCCTGGCCGACGATGTCACCGCCAACGCCACCCAGGTCGAGGACCTGGCGCAGAAAGTTTATGGCATCAGCAAAGTCCTGGATGTGATTCGCTCGATTGCCGAGCAGACGAACTTGCTGGCCCTGAACGCGGCCATCGAAGCGGCGCGGGCCGGGAGTGCCGGGCGCGGCTTTGCGGTGGTGGCCGATGAAGTGCGGGCGCTGGCGCACCGGACGCAGCAATCGACCCAGGAAATCGAGCAGATGATCTCCGGCATCCAGAAAGGCACCGATGCTGCGGTCAGTTCGATGCAGCAGAGCAACACGCGCGCGCGTTCGACTCTTGAAGTGGCGAAAGCGGCGGGCACGGCGCTGGAGGAAATCGCCACGGCGTTTACCCTGATCAATGAGCGCAACCTGGTGATCGCCAGCGCCTCGGAGGAACAAGCGGCTGTCGCGCGCGAGGTGGATCGCAACCTGATGAACATTCGCGATCTGGCGTTACAGACGTCGGCCGGGGCAAATCAAACCAGTGCCGCGAGCCAGGAGCTGTCTCGGTTGGCGGTCGATCTGAACACGATGGTGGCGCGGTTCTCGGTCTGAACGCGCAGCGGTTTTGTCGTTCCGGCGGCGCTACCGGCTGGCTGTGCAAGGTTGCGGGTGGCGCCATCCCGGCCTATGGTCCAAACGATACTTTACTTGCGACTGGCGCGTGATGACTCGCCGTCGGTTGCTGTCCATCCAGTGCTGATTTGCGTAGCGAGGTGACGACATGCCCACCGACTCCCGACCCGCCGTGCTCGAACTGATCGGCAACACGCCGCTGGTGCGCGTCAGCCGTTTCGATACCGGCCCGTGCACGCTGTTCCTCAAGCTCGAATCGCAGAACCCCGGCGGTTCGATCAAGGATCGCATCGGCCTGGCGATGATCGACGCGGCCGAACGCGATGGCAGCCTGCGCCCCGGCGGCACCATCGTCGAGGCCACCGCCGGCAACACCGGCCTGGGCCTGGCCCTGGTCGGTCGTGCCAAGGGTTACCGAGTGGTGTTGGTGGTGCCGGACAAGATGTCCACCGAGAAGGTCTTGCACCTCAAGGCGATGGGCGCCGAGGTGCACATCACCCGCTCCGATGTCGGCAAGGGCCATCCCGATTACTACCAGGACGTTGCGGCGCGGCTGGCGCTGGAAATCCCCGACGCTTTCTTCGCCGATCAATTCAACAACCCGGCCAACCCGCTGGCCCATGAATGCAGCACCGCGCCGGAAATCTGGGCGCAGACTCAGCATGACGTGGACGCGATCGTCGTCGGCGTCGGCTCGGCCGGTACGCTGACCGGGCTGACTCGTTTCTTTCGCCGCGTGCAACCGGACCTGGTCATGGTGCTGGCCGATCCGGTCGGCTCGGTGATGGCCGAATACAGCCGCAGCGGCACCATGAACACGCCCGGCTCCTGGGCGGTGGAGGGCATCGGCGAAGACTTCATTCCGTCGATTGCCGACCTGTCCAGCGTGCGCCACGCCTATTCGATCAGCGACGAGGAAAGCTTCGATCATGCCCGCCAGCTGTTGCGCGCCGAAGGCATACTCGGTGGCTCTTCGACCGGCACCCTGCTGGCGGCGGCGTTGCGTTATTGCCGCGAGCAGACCGAGCCGAAGCGGGTCGTCAGCTTCGTCTGCGACACCGGCACGCGCTATCTGTCGAAGGTCTACAACGACCAGTGGATGAACGACCAGGGCCTGTTGCAATACAAACATTATGGCGATCTGCGCGACCTGATCTCGCGGCGTTTCGAGGATGGCCGGGTGATCAGCGTGGGCCCGGACGATACGCTGCTCACCGCGTTCCAGCGCATGCGTCTGGCGGACGTGTCGCAACTGCCGGTGCTGGAGGGCGGGAAGCGGCTGGTCGGCGTGATCGACGAGTCCGACATTCTGCTTGGCCTGCAGGAAGATGCTTCGCACTTTCGCATGAGCGTGGCCAGCGCAATGACCGACAAGCTGCAAACCCTGCCGCCCAGCGCCAGTCTGGCGCAACTGCGGGCGGAGCTCGACCGTGGGCTGGTGGCGATCATCGCCGACGCTTCGGGCTTCTACGGCTTGATTACTCGAGTCGACATGCTCATTCACCTACGGAGATCCCTTACATGAGTCAACACGACGAAAACGCAGTACCACGCGCCTTCGCCACCCGTGTGATCCATGCCGGGCAAACGCCCGACCCTTCCACCGGTGCGCTGATGCCGCCGATTTATGCCAACTCCACCTATTTGCAGCAGAGCCCCGGTGTGCACAAAGGCTTCGACTACGGGCGCTCGCACAACCCGACGCGCTTTGCGCTGGAGCGTTGCGTTGCAGACCTCGAGGGCGGCACCCGAGCCTTCGCGTTCGCGTCGGGGCTGGCGGCGATTTCCACCGTGCTCGAATTGCTCGACGCGGGCTCGCACATCGTCTCCGGCAATGATTTGTACGGCGGCACCTTTCGGCTGTTCGACAAGGTGCGCAAACGCAGCGCCGGGCATCGCTTCAGCTTCGTCGATCTGACTGACCTGGAGGGATTCGAAGCGGCACTGCAGCCCGACACGAAGATGGTTTGGGTCGAGACGCCAAGCAATCCCTTGCTGAGCCTGACGGACCTCGCCGCCGTCGGACGCATCTGTCGCTCGCGAGGCATCATTTGTGTGGCCGACAACACCTTTGCCAGCCCGTGGATACAACGCCCGCTGGAGCAGGGCTTCGACATCGTGCTGCACTCGACCACCAAGTACCTGAACGGCCACTCCGACGTGATCGGCGGCATCGCGGTGGTTGGACAAAACGCAGACCTGGCGGAGCGTCTGGGCTTCCTGCAGAACTCGGTAGGCGCGATCGCCGGGCCGTTCGACGCTTTCCTCACCCTGCGCGGCGTGAAGACCCTGGCGCTGCGCATGGAGCGCCACTGCAACAACGCGCTGGACCTGGCGCAATGGCTGGAGCGTCAGCCGCAAGTGGCGCGCGTCTATTATCCGGGCCTGCCGTCGCACCCGCAGCACGTACTGGCGCAGCGGCAGATGCGTGGTTTCGGCGGGATGATCTCCCTCAACCTGAACAGCGACCTGGCCGGTGCCACGCGCTTCCTCGAGAGTGTGCGGATTTTCGCCTTGGCCGAGAGCCTGGGCGGGGTGGAAAGCCTGATCGAGCACCCGGCGATCATGACCCACGCCAGCATCCCCCAAGAGACCCGTGCGCAACTCGGCATCGGCGATGCGTTGGTACGGTTGTCCGTGGGGGTCGAGGATGTCGAAGACCTGCGCGACGACCTGGCACAGGCGCTGGCGCGGATCTGAAAATCAGCAGGCAAAAAAAATCCGGAACCCTTATCGGATTCCGGATTTTGGAGTCGAGCCGGATCAGCTGCCTTTGACAGCCTTGCCGTCGACCGTACCGTCGAGGAGCATGATGTTGTACTCCTTGCCGTCGGTTTCAACCTGTTGCAGACGAACCAGCAGGTAATCCCAATCCTTGGCGAACCACAGGACGGTGATGCGCTTGCTTTGTGTCGGGTCGCGCACGCGCTCGACCTTGATTGCTTCGATCTGGCCAGCCTTGGTGTCGACCTTTTCCGAACCCAGCACGCGGAAATCATAGGTATCGACTTCACCATCGTCGACGACCTGATAGCTCATGCTTTTCTTGCCAGCGGCCACGTCGTGCTGCAGGGCGAGCTGATAAGTGGACTTGTCGACCATGCCGCGGTTGAGCGGGATCTTGACCGGGTCACCGCGATCAGTGCCGGTGACCATTTTGTTGGTCCAGTCGAAATCCAGGTCAGCCTTCTTGGCTTTGCCCAGGCCGCCACGTTCGAAGTGGTAGGACTGCGGCAGCAAGGTGTCCTTGTCCAGCGTCAGGGTGCTTTCTTCGGTCAGGCTGGCGATCATCATCGAGGCCTTGAAGCTGAGCTTCCAGGCGCCGTTGGCTTGTTTGGTCAGGCTGCGTTCAGCGGTGCCGCTCATGGGCAACTGCTTCCAGTCAGCGGTGTAGCTGGCGGAGAAAGGTTGAAGTTCTGCAGCCTGCGCAAAGGGCAGTGCGAACAGAGCGCAAGCGAAGAGCAGGGCGCGACGCATAAAATCTCCTAGGTTCGAATCAAGTGGCCGCTGGCCGCGAGCAACTTTCCATCCAGTAAAGCACCTTGCTCGCCGAGTGATAAACGACCTTCGGCAAACCAGCGTACAGCCAACGGGTAGATCAGGTGTTCCTGGGTATGGACTCGCTGCGCCAGACTCTGCGGCGAATCGTGCAACTCTACCGGTATTACTGCCTGTACGACCAGTGGTCCGCCATCGAGTTCCTCGGTGACGAAGTGCACGGAGCAGCCGTGCTCGGTGTCGCCGGCTTCCAGCGCGCGCTGATGAGTGTGTAACCCTTTGTATTTGGGCAGCAGCGAGGGATGGATGTTGAGCAGGCGACCCGCGTAGTGGCGCACGAAGTCAGCGCTGAGAATGCGCATGAACCCGGCCAGTACCACGAGTTTTGGATTGAACGCATCGATCAGTTCGATCAGCGCGGCATCGAAGGCCTCGCGGCCTTCGAAAGCCTTGTGATCCAGGGTGCGGGTGTCGATACCCGCGTCCCTGGCGCGTTGCAGGCCATAGGCGTCGGCGCGGTTGGAAATCACCGCAGCGATGCGGGCCGGGCTGTCGCCGGTCCGCGTGCTGTCGATCAAGGCCTGCAAGTTACTGCCGGTGCCGGACAACAGCACCACCACATCACAGGTCTGGGACATCCGCTCTTGCATCAGTGTGCCTTGAGGTTCTTCAGTTCAACCGAAGCCGCGCCTTCGGCAGCGGTGGCGATCTGACCGATGACCCAAGGCTGCTCGCCGGCTTCACGCAATACGTTCAGCGCGGTTTCAACGTGCTCTTGAGCAACGCAGATGACCATGCCTACGCCGCAGTTCAGCACGCGGTGCATTTCGTTTTCGTCAACGTTGCCTTTCTCTTGCAGCCAGTCGAACACCGCAGGACGGGTCCAGCTCGCGACGTCAACCACGGCTTGTGCGCCTTTTGGCAGAACGCGCGGGATGTTGTCCAGCAGGCCACCACCGGTGATGTGCGCCATGGCTTTGACCGCGCCGGTTTCCTTGATCAGCTTCAGCAGCGGCTTCACGTAGATGCGGGTCGGGGCCATCAGCAGGTCGGTCAGCGGTTTGCCGTCGAGCTGGATGTTTTCGATGTCGGCACCGGACACTTCGATGATCTTGCGGATCAGCGAGTAGCCGTTGGAGTGCGGGCCGGAAGACGGCAGGGCGAGCAGGGCATCGCCGGCAGCGACTTTGGAACCGTCGATGATTTCGGATTTTTCCACGACGCCGACGCAGAAGCCGGCCAGGTCGTAGTCTTCACCTTCGTACATGCCTGGCATTTCAGCGGTTTCGCCGCCAACCAGGGAGCAGCCGGACAATTCACAGCCAGCGCCAATGCCGGTCACGACCTGGGTCGCGGTTTCGACGTTGAGTTTGCCGGTGGCATAGTAGTCGAGGAAGAACAGCGGCTCGGCGCCGCAGACCACCAGGTCGTTCACGCACATGGCAACCAGGTCGATGCCGATGCTGTCGTGCTTGTTCAGGTTCAGTGCCAGACGCAGCTTGGTGCCGACGCCGTCAGTACCGGAAACCAGCACGGGCTGTTTGTAGCCGGCCGGGATTTCGCAGAGGGCGCCGAAACCGCCCAGGCCGCCCATGACTTCCGGGCGCGCAGTGCGCTTGGCGACGCTCTTGATGCGTTCGACCAATGCTTCACCGGCGTCGATGTCTACACCGGCGTCCTTGTAGCTCAGGGAGGGTTGCTTGCTCATGATCCAGGCCTTTAGGGGGGATTCAGGGGTAACGACCGAGTCCAGTGGGACCGCCGAAACAGGCGAAGGCGAGTGCCATCGACGAATTTCAGGGTGCCCGGCTGTTGCCGGTCTGCGAAGGCGCGCGATTTTATCAGGCTTGAGGGGCAGCGGCCATCCTCAGGCCGACAGCAGGGGCATATCCGCTTAAAAAAACCTTCATTGCCCGTGTTGGTCGCCTCCTTCATGGCTGTATAAGGTATCGCTATTAACCGTCTATCGTTAGGACAGTGCAAAAACTTACCAGGGTCAGGTGAATGTTTTGCTGGGGGGCGTGGTCACAGCCTTGCTCAATCCGGTTCACGCGGCCTGTTCCAGCCGCTCTTGTCGTCAGGAATCCGCCATGCGTTTTTTTTCTAGATTTTTGTTTGCGGGCTGTATGTCATTGGTCAGCCTGGCGAGTCATGCCGAAACCGTAAAAAATCTGTATCAGGTGCGTCAGCCTGTCAGTGGTCAAACCCCGGAAGTGCGCGATCAAGCGACCCAGCTAGCGTTGGAGACGCTGGTGTTGCGGCTGACCGGCGATCCCAAGGCTGCGCAAAGTCCAGGGTTGGCGGGACTGCGCAAGGACCCGCAGCAAATCATCAGTCAGTACGGCTTTGAAGCCGGCCCGCCGGAAGTGTTGAAGGTCGATTTCGACCCGGCTAGCACCGAGCAAGCATTGCGCCGTGCCGGGCTGTCGTTGTGGGGGGCAAACCGGCCTTCGATCCTCGGCTGGTGGTTGAACGATTCCACCGAGGGTTCGAGCCTGGTCGGCGATGGCCAGGCCAGTGCTGCGCCGTTGCGTCGAGCGGCGCAACACCGTGGCTTGCCGCTGCGTTTGCCGCTGGCCGATCTGAGCGAGCAGATCGTCGCCGCCGCACCGAATCTGGAAGGTACGGACGCGACGCCACTGCGCGGGGCATCGGAGCGTTACAACGCTGACGCCTTGCTCGCGGTGCATGCGCGTGAAGAGGGCGGACAGTGGCAGGCCAAGTGGAATTTGTGGCTCGGCGACAAAAAGGAGGCGGGCAGCGTGCAGGGCGCGGATCAGGCCGCGGTGGCCGATGCGGTGATGCTGGCGGTCAGTCAGCGGCTGGCACCGCGGTTTGTCGTCAGGCCGGGGGCTTCGGGCGAACAATTGCTCGAGGTGCAGGGCATGAATCTGGAACACTACGCGGCGCTTGGGCGCTTGCTGGAACCGTTTGGTGCGCGCCTGCAAAGTGTCGACGGCGACCGGATTCTTTATCGGGTCAACGGCAGTGCCGAACAGTTGAAGGCGCAATTGTCGCTGGCCAGGTTGCAGGAAGTTCCAGCGGGTGAGGCACCAGCCCCCGCCACCCCCGTTCAACCGGCCGCCGGTTCGACACCGGCCGTAGCGCCAACGCCGGCACCGACGCCGCAGCTGCGTTTCCGTTGGTAAGTTTTCTTTCTTTATATAGATGCATGGAGTGGTACATGGCCGATACGCGGCGTTGGTTCTGGTTGGGTGGGGTGGTTCTGCTCTGCGTGTTTGTCTGGTTGTTGCATCCGATCCTGACCCCGTTCCTGATCGCATTGCTGCTGGCCTATCTGTTCGACCCGCTGGTGGATCGGCTGGAGAAGGCCGGCCTGTCCCGGACCTGGGGCGTGGTGGCGGTGTTTGCGCTGTTTACCTTGATCTTCACGGCATTGCTGTTGGTGTTGATACCCATGCTCGCCAAGCAGTTGTTTCGCTTGTATGAGCTGACGCCGCAGATGCTCGATTGGTTGCAGCACACTGCACTGCCATGGGCACAATCGAAATTCGGACTGTCGGATAATTTCTGGAAGTTCGACAAGCTCAAGGCTGCGATCAGCGAGCACATGGGCCAGACCACTGACATCGTCGGAGTGGTGCTGAGTCAGGCAACGGCCTCCGGCCTTGCATTGATTGGCTTGCTGGCGAATCTGGTGCTGATCCCGGTAGTAGTCTTCTATCTGCTGCGGGACTGGGACCTGATGATGGCCAAGATCCGCAGCCTGCTGCCCCGTGACCGCGAAGAGCGGGTTATGACCCTGGCAGGTGAATGCCATGAAGTGCTCGGTGCGTTCGTGCGCGGGCAGTTGCTGGTGATGGTGGCGTTGGGCGTGATCTACGCGGCCGGCCTGATGTTGATCGGGCTGGAGTTGGGGCTGTTGATCGGGTTGATTGCCGGTCTGGCGGCGATCGTGCCGTACATGGGGTTCGTCATCGGGATCGGCGCGGCCTTGATTGCCGGTCTGTTCCAGTTCGGCGGCGATCTGTATCCCCTGTTCGGTATCGTCGCGGTGTTCATGGTTGGGCAGGCGCTGGAAGGCATGGTGCTCACGCCATTGTTGGTGGGGGACAAGATCGGTCTGCACCCGGTGGCGGTGATCTTCGCGATTCTGGCTGGGGGCGAGCTGTTCGGATTTACCGGCGTGCTGCTGGCGCTGCCGGTGGCGGCTGTGATCATGGTGCTGGTGCGCCATATGCATGATTTGTATAAAGATTCTGATATGTACAGCGGTGTTGATGAGTCCGGGATTTAAGAGCGGCTGATCAACCATCGCGGCCAGCCTGGTGCATTGCCGGGCTGGCCCGAATCCCTCGCGCGGCTGTCACCTGCGCCGCCAAAGAAACTGTCATAAAACCAGGGTGTTAACGCAAACCTTTGATTTTGCTTGTGGTCTGTCGCATTGTGCGACCCGCCTCACGGGTATAAACTTCGCAAACTTTACACAGAGGCCACTAACGGTTCCTTTGGAACTGTTCAGTCAGCATGAAACCGATTCAGCTGCCCCTAGGTGTGCGTCTGCGTGATGACGCTACCTTTATCAATTACTATCCAGGCGCCAATGCCGCTGCACTCGGCTATGTCGAGCGGCTATGCGAAGCCGACGCCGGCTGGACCGAAAGCCTGATTTATCTCTGGGGCAAGGACGGGGTAGGGCGTACGCACTTGTTGCAGGCGGCCTGCCTGCGCTTCGAGCAACTGGGAGAGCCGGCGGTGTATTTGCCGTTGGCCGAACTGCTCGATCGCGGTATCGCGATCCTCGACAACCTCGAACAGTACGAACTGGTCTGCCTGGATGATTTGCAGGCGGTGGCTGGTCGGGCGGATTGGGAAGAGGCGTTGTTTCATCTGTTCAATCGTCTGCGTGACAGCGGTCGGCGCCTGCTGATCGCCGCATCGACCTCCCCGCGTGAACTGCCAGTGAAGCTGGCGGACCTCAAATCCCGTCTGACCCTGGCGCTGATCTTTCAGATGCGTCCGCTCTCCGATGAAGACAAATTGCGTGCCTTGCAACTGCGCGCCTCGCGTCGTGGCCTGCACCTGACCGATGAAGTCGGGCATTTCATCTTGACCCGCGGTACGCGCAGCATGAGTGCGCTTTTCGAGCTGCTTGAACGTCTCGATCAGGCTTCCCTCCAGGCTCAACGCAAGCTGACCATCCCGTTCCTGAAAGAAACGCTAGGCTGGTGAAAACCAAGGCCTGTAGCGGGTTTCGGCATATTTCAGGCGTCAAGAAATCCGCTTTCCTACAGGGTTGCAGGCTGCGCGAACGTCTAAAACGGGCTTAAGCGCTTAGATGTAAACGCGAAACCAAGAAGTCACATAAAGGTCGATTGAATTTGCAAATGAGTTTGATAGTAGGCATAGTCTCGGCTTCTTAGAACTATCAGCCACGGTCGTGCCCATGCTAAATCGCTTTGCACCCCTCGTGCCTCTCGCACTCGTCACCCTGTTGTTCGGTTGCGCTGCTCACTCTCCAGTGTCCCAGCAAGAGCAACAACAGCAGGTCAAAAACTCTGCTACCGCCCAATCTTCCGTTCTTTATCAACAAGCGCTTGAGCAGGAAGAAGCGGCCAGCGAAAAAGAACTGGCAGACTTCGCCGGCGGCAAGTCGTATCAGCTTCCGGTTCTGGCCGACAGCATCCTTGAACGCGGCATGTCCCTGATCGGTACCCGTTACCGTTTCGGCGGCACCTCCGAAGCAGGCTTTGATTGCAGCGGCTTCATCGGTTACCTGTTTCGTGAAGAAGCTGGCCTGAACCTGCCACGCTCCACCCGCGAAATGATCAACGTCGACGCTCCGCTGGTTTCTCGCAGCAAACTGGAGCCGGGCGACTTGCTGTTTTTCGCCACCAATGGCCGTCGCGGCCGCGTCAGTCACGCCGGGATCTACCTGGGTGACAACCAGTTCATCCATTCCAGCAGCCGTCGTAGTGGTGGTGTGCGGATCGATAGTCTGGGCGACAGCTACTGGAGCAAGTCTTTCATCGAAGCCAAACGCGCTCTCGCGATGGCACCGGCGACGGCCCCGATCGTCACGGCGCGCAAGTAAGCGGACAGTTTGTAAGGTGAACTTAAAGTCTTACTTGAAGTTTGCCCCGTAGCAGCTAGAATCCTGATCTATTATTGATGGCAAACCGCCTGCGTCCTGCGCAGGCGGTTTTCTTTTCTGCGCCCCTGCAGAAAAAGCCGCAGCCAGATCAGGATGTTCTGCCTATGTCGACGTCGGCCCGCCTCGCAATCATGTTCTTCGCAGCGCTGCTCAGTGCCTGCGCCAGCCGTACACCGCCACCTGCACCGGTGGTTCGCGCGCCGATTGTTTTCAGTTCCTCCCAAGCATTCTCGCCTGAGGCAGAAGACGTCTTGTTCCGCGCGCTCGGCCTGGTAGGCACGCCGTATCGCTGGGGTGGCAACACGCCGGATTCGGGTTTCGATTGCAGCGGGCTGATCGGTTATGTCTACCGTGATGTCGCCGGCATTTCCCTGCCGCGGACCACGCGCGAGATGATCGGCATGCAGGCGGCCAGCGTGGGCAAGGAAGGCCTGCAAACCGGTGACCTGATCTTCTTCGCCACCAATGGCGGTTCTCAGGTCAGCCACGCCGGGATCTACGTCGGCGAAGGTCGCTTCGTCCATGCGCCAGCCACCGGCGGAACGGTGAAGCTCGACAGCTTGTCCAAAGCTTACTGGCAGAAAGCCTATCTGAGCGCCAAGCGCGTCTTGCAACCTGAGCACTTGGCACGCAATCCCTAAAGGGCAGAGGTTGTCATGACCGCTCGCACACTCAATCTCGACGATTCCCTGTATCAATACCTGCTCGACGTTTCCCTGCGCGAAACGCCGTTGCTCAAGCGTTTGCGTGACGAAACCCAGGCGCTGCCCATGGCTCGCTGGCAGGTGGCGCCGGAGCAGGGGCAATTCCTCGCGCTATTGGTGAAACTCATCGGTGCCAGGCGCCTGCTGGAAATCGGTACTTTCACCGGTTACAGCGCCTTGTGCATGGCGGCTGCGCTGCCGGATGACGGTTCGCTGATCTGCTGTGACATTCCCGGTGACTACAACGCCACCGCGCGCCGTTACTGGCAGGAAGCGGGACTTGCCGCGCGGATCGATCTGCGTTTGGCGCCCGCGCTGGAAACCCTGGCTCAGCTGGATCAGCCAGAGTCATTCGACCTGATCTTTATCGATGCCGACAAAGCCAACTACCCCCTTTACCTGGAGCATGCATTGCGTCTGCTGCGCGTCGGCGGGCTGGCGGTGTTTGATAACACGCTGTGGGGTGGTCGGGTGCTTGAGGACAATCCCGAGAGTGAAGACACCCGAGCCATCCAGGCGCTCAATTGCGCCTTGAAGGATGACTCGCGTGTGGATTTGTCGCTGTTGCCGTTGGGGGATGGGCTCACACTCTGCCGCAAGCGCTGAACGCGGTTCTTGTGGAAGCGGGCTTGCTCGCGAATAGCGGTGGGTCAGGCAAGTTCAATGTCGGGTGTACCGGCCTCATCGCGAGCAGGCTCGCTCCCACAGTTGATGTGTATTGCAGTTATTGAGCCGCCGACACGCGCCACACCTTGTTGCCCACGTCATCCGCCACCAACAAATCCCCCTGCTGATCAATCACTACACCCACCGGCCGGCCCATGGCTTTTTCCTCGTTATTGAGGAAGCCAGTGAGCACATCAATCGGCGGCCCGCTCGGTTTCCCTGCGCTGAACGGTACGAAAATCACTTTGTAGCCACTGTGCGGTTTACGGTTCCATGACCCATGCTGGCCGATGAATGCTCCTTCCTTGAATTGCGCCGGCAGTCTGTTGCCTTCAGCGAACGTCAGGCCCAACGAGGCGGTATGCGGGCCGACCGCGTAGTCCGGCGCAATGGCCTTGGCCACCAGGTCGGGGTTTTGCGGCTTGACGCGAACATCGACATGCTGACCGTAATAACTGTAAGGCCAGCCGTAAAACCCGCCGTCCTTCACTGAAGTGATGTAATCCGGCACCAAATCGCTGCCGATTTCGTCGCGCTCATTGACCGCTGTCCACAATGCGCCGCTGCGAGGTTCCCAGGCCAGGCCGTTTGGATTACGAATCCCCGAGGCGAAGATCCGATGATTACCGGTGGCGCGATCCACTTCCCAGATTGCCGCGCGACCTTCCTCCTGATCCATGCCGTTTTCACCGACGTTGCTGTTCGAGCCCACGGTGACGTACAGCTTGCTGCCGTCCTTGCTGGCGATAACGTTTTTGGTCCAGTGGTGATTCAGCGTCCCGCCCGGCAGGTCGATCACCTTCATCGGCTGTGACTTGATCGCCGTCTCGCCGTTTTCATAGTGGAAGCGCAGCAAGCGGTCCGTGTCGGCGACGTACAGGTCATTGCCGACCAGGGTCATGCCGAAGGGCGAGTTGAGGTTTTCCAGGAACACCGTACGGGTTTCGGCGATGCCGTCGTGGTCCTTGTCCCGCAGCAGCGTGATGCGGTTCGGGCTCGGTACGCCGGCGCCGGCACGGCCCATGACTTTGCCCATGATCCAGCCACGAATGCCGGCATCGGGTTTGGCGGGTGCGTTGGTTTCGGCGACCAGCACGTCGCCGTTGGGCAGCACGTAGAGCCAGCGCGGGTGATCGAGGCCTTCGGCAAAAGCCACCACCTGAGTTCCTGTCGCGGCGATAGGTTTTGCGCCGTCCGGCCAGCCGATCGCCGGGGCGATGTTCACCGTCGGGATCAGGGTCTTGTTCGGTTCTGGCAGCTTGGGCGATGGGCCGGTGCCGTCGGAGACTTGCAGCCTGGCGGTTTCACCACAGGCGGCAAGCCCTCCGGCGAGCACGATGACGAGAGCGAGCTGAGGCTTGCGCATGCTGATCTTCCCTATGAATGCAGTGAGCTAATCAATAGAGAAGTGCAGTGCGCGATGGTTCAACCGGTCAGCCGCGGGCTTCCTTGAACAGCACGGCGATGCCGGGGTGATAGTTGCCGGCTTCATTGCGCAACTTGCGATAGGCATAGGGGAAGTACCAGGCCACCGCGCATGTGTGTTCCTTTTGCAGGTCGTCGACCATGTCCTGGAGTTCTTCCGGGGTGGCGCTTTGTTGGGCTTTTTGCGGTGCGACGAATAGGCAGCCGAGTTTCAGGTCGCTGGCGTAACTGATGCGTTTGGCTTCGCTGGTGATGTCCTGCAACGCTTGAGTCAGGTTCAGGTTGTTGACCCGTGGCCAGCGCTGGGTCGCCTGAAGGTAAGCGCGTTCTTCGCTCGTCGCGATAAACAGATCGGCGCGGCCATTGCGTTCGCCTTCTTCGACCTGTTTACGAGTTGGTGTTTGCTGCAGCGTAACCATCTCTGCCATCCAGGCTGCGGCGGACAGCAGGCTCAGGTTGGCTTTTTCATCGAACCAGTAAGGCGTTTCGTTATCGCCGCGCACGGCGTTGTAGCGGTCGATACAGTCAAACCAGCGTTCCAGCACCGGTCGCAGGAATTCCAGCTTCGGATTGCTGATGATCATGCCTTGCATGTGGCTCACCCTTGTTATTGTGTTGTGAGATTGTGGCTCTTTGATATCACTGCTGGGAGTGTGGCACAAGATTGGCGTCAGATAATTGATCGACAGCAGTTATTCGCTCCCAGGCTGCCCGTCTTCAATTGACGCTCCATCCCCAACCCTCTAACCTTCGCGGCTTGTTTCAGGTGCTCTGTGACCTTGGTTGACAGAGTGAAACAGGGAAGCCGGTGAGTGACGCTCTTCAAGCGACGAAGAGCCATGATCCCGGCGCTGCCCCCGCAACGGTAAATGAGTAAAAACTGCGCCTTGAGCCACTGTGTCGTCGACATGGGAAGGCGCGCAGTCAGGCAAATCGCCGCTCATGAGCCCGGAGACCGGCCTGATCCATCCAGCGGCATCACGGTGGGCGATGCCAGGCTTGTTGCCGTCTATTCTTGTGCCTGCCCGCCGTTATCCAGCCTCAACGGAGAGCTCCCCCATGACTGATACCCCCGATCGTGACGAACGTCATCTGGCGCGCATGCTGCGCAAAAAAGCCGTGATCGACGAACGCATCGCCAATTCCCCGAATGAATGCGGCCTGCTGCTGGTGCTGACCGGCAACGGCAAAGGCAAAAGCAGTTCGGCCTTTGGCATGCTCGCCCGGTCCATGGGCCACGGCATGCAGTGTGGCGTGGTGCAGTTCATCAAGGGGCGCAACAGCACCGGCGAGGAGCTGTTCTTCCGGCGCTTCCCGGAGCAGGTGCGTTTTCATGTGATGGGCGAGGGCTTCACCTGGGAAACCCAGGATCGCCAGCGTGACATCGCCGCCGCTGAAGCCGCGTGGGCAGTGTCGCGCGAATTGCTGCGTGATCCGTCGATCGGCCTGGTGGTGCTGGATGAGTTGAACATCGCGCTCAAGCACGGTTATCTGGATCTCGATCAGGTGCTCAGCGACTTGCAGGCCCGTCCGCCAATGCAGCACGTGGTAGTCACCGGTCGCGGCGCCAAGCCGGAGATGATCGAGCTGGCCGACACCGTCACCGAAATGGGCGTGATCAAGCACGCGTTCCAGGCCGGGATCAAGGCGCAAAAAGGCGTCGAGTTGTGAGCTGCACTTTATGAATAGCCATCGTCAATGCCCGGCGGTATTGATTGCCGCACCGGCCTCCGGTCAGGGCAAGACCACCGTCACCGCCGCGCTGGCCCGTTTGCATCGCAATCAGGGGCGCAAGGTGCGCGTGTTCAAATGCGGGCCGGACTTTCTCGACCCGATGATTCTCGAGCGCGCCAGCGGTGCGCCGGTGTATCAACTGGACATGTGGATGGTCGGCGAGCAGGAAAGTCGTCGACTGTTGTGGGAAGCGGCCGGCGAAGCCGATCTGATCCTCATCGAAGGCGTCATGGGGCTGTTCGACGGTACGCCGTCCAGCGCTGATCTGGCGCGACACTTCGGTGTGCCAGTGCTCGGTGTGATCGACGGCACTGCCATGGCCCAGACGTTTGGCGCCCTGGCGTTGGGGTTGGCGAAGTATCAGCCGGACTTGCCGTTTGCCGGTGTGCTGGCCAACCGCGTCGGCACCGTGCGCCATGCGCAGTTGCTCGAAGGCAGTCTGACTGAAGGTTTGCGCTGGTATGGCGCGCTGTCCCGGGAAACCGGTATCGAATTGCCGAGTCGGCACCTCGGGCTGGTTCAGGCCAGTGAGTTGAACGATCTCGACCTGCGCCTCGATGCCGCCGCCGAGTCTTTGGCCAGCAGTTGCGATGTCGCTCTACCACCAGCTGTGGAATTCGCCGCGCCTGAAATGATCGCAGCCGAACCCTTGCTGGCCGGTGTGCGAATTGCCGTGGCCCGGGACGAAGCCTTTGCGTTTACCTACGGCGCGAGCCTGGATCTGCTGCGGGCCATGGGCGCCGAGTTGTCGTTTTTCTCGCCGATCCGTGACATGCAATTGCCGGAGGCAGACAGCCTCTATCTGCCTGGCGGTTATCCTGAATTGCATCACGTGGCGCTGTCACAGAACACCACGATGCTGGCCGCAATCCGCGCTCACCATGCGGCGGGTAAGCCGTTGTTGGCCGAGTGCGGCGGCATGCTGTATCTGCTCGATTCGTTGACCGATGTCGAGGGCACTCGCGCTGAACTGGTCGGCTTGCTGACGGGGAATGCGGTGATGCAAAAGCGTCTGGCCGCGTTGGCGTTGCAGGCCGTCGAATTGCCGGAAGGTTTGTTGCGCGGGCACACGTATCACCACTCGTTGACCAGCACTGCACTTGAGCCGATTGCTCGTGGGCTGAGCCCGAACGGTGGGCGTGGGGCGGAGGCGGTTTATCGTGAGGGGCGGATGACGGCTTCTTATGTGCACTTTTATTTTCCGTCCAATCCATCGGCGATTGCCGCGCTGTTTGTGCCTGACCATAAGGACGCCATCGCGAGCAGGCTCACTCCCACAGGGGACCGCGTTTCTTCAGATAGCACACCTTCCACTGTGGGAGCGGGCTTGCTCGCGAAGAGGCCATGACCGACAACGCATTTTCCGAAGCCGAACGCGCGGCGGTCTACCGAGCCATCGGCGAACGCCGCGACATGCGTCATTTCAGCGGCGGCACCGTCGAGCCTGAGTTGCTGCAGCGCCTGCTCGAAGCCGCACACCAGGCGCCGAGCGTCGGCCTGATGCAGCCCTGGCGGTTCATCCGCATCAGCGATCGAGCCCTGCGCGGCAAGATCCAGTCACTGGTGGAAGAAGAACGCATCCGCACCGCCGAAGCCCTCGGCGAACGCACCGACGAATTCATGAAGCTGAAAGTCGAAGGCATCAACGACTGCGCCGAGGTGCTGGTCGCCGCGCTGATGGACGATCGCGAGCGTCACATCTTCGGCCGGCGCACGATGCCGGAAATGGACATGGCGTCGCTCTCCTGCGCGATCCAGAACCTCTGGCTGGCCTCCCGCGCTGAAGGATTGGGCATGGGCTGGGTCTCGCTGTTCGAGCCGCAAGCCCTGGCGGACCTGTTGGGTTTTCCCGCGGGTGCCAAACCCTTGGCCGTTCTTTGCCTGGGGCCGGTCACGGAGTTCTATCCGGCGCCGATGCTGGTACTCGAAGGCTGGGCGCAGGCGCGTCCGCTCAGTGAACTGCTGTATGAAAATTATTGGGGAGTGAGTCAATGAGTGTGGCGTTGTTGAGTGTCGCCGCGGTTGCGCTGGATGCGCTGCTGGGTGAACCCAAACGCTGGCATCCGCTGGTGGCGTTCGGCCGCTTTGCCGACCGAATCGAGCAACGTTTCAATGGTGAAGGTCGCGGCTGGCGCAGCCATGGCGTCACTGCCTGGGTGATCGCGGTGTTGCCGCTGACCCTGCTGGCCACCGCATTTTCCTGGGCGCCCTACATCGGCTGGATCGTCGAGATTCTCCTGCTCTATTGCGCCCTCGGCATGCGCAGCCTCGGTGAACACGTCGAGCCGGTGGCCAAGGCGCTGCGCGGTGATGACCTGGACGAGGCGCGCACACGGGTCAGTTATCTGGTCAGCCGCCAGACCAGCGAACTGGACAAGACCGAAGTCGCCCGCGCCGCCACCGAATCGGTGCTGGAGAACGGCAGCGATGCGGTATTCGCTGCGCTGTTCTGGTTTGCCGTGGCCGGCGCGCCAGGCGTGGTGCTCTACCGTTTGAGCAACACGCTGGATGCGATGTGGGGTTACCGCAATGAACGCTTCGAGCGTTTTGGCTGGGCCGCGGCAAAGATCGACGATGTCCTCAACTATATTCCTGCACGCCTGGTGGCCCTGACCTACGCGCTGCTGGGCAAAACCCGCCTGGCGCTGAAATGCTGGCGCACCCAGGGCCGAACCTGGGACAGCCCGAATGCCGGTCCGGTGATGGCGGCCGGTGCCGGTGCGCTCGGCGTCGAGTTGGGCGGGGCGGCGATTTATCACGGCGAACTGCATCAGCGTCCGCCATTGGGCGAAGGCGAACCGGCAGACGCCGACTCCATCGACCGCGGCTGGCAATTGGTCCAGCGCGGGGTATGGTTATGGTTGCTGATCCTCTGCGTGGGGGCTGAATTTTATGCTTGAGCACGGTGGGCGGTTACGCAAGGCGGCGCTCGATTACGGCATCGCCGAAGCCGATTGGCTCGACCTGTCCAGCGGCCTCGCGCCCTGGCCGTTTCCGGTCCCGGAGATTCCGTTGCGGGCGTGGGCGCGGTTGCCGGAAACCGATGACGGTCTGGAGCAGGCGGCCTGTGAATATTACGGCGCTGCCCAGGTGCTGCCGGTGGCCGGCTCGCAAATGGCGATCCAGTTGCTGCCGCGTTTGCGCCGGGCGGGCAAGGTCGGCGTGCTCTCGCCGTGTTACGCCGAACATGCCGAAGCGTGGCGCCGCAATGGCTACATCGTGCGTGAAGTGCTGGAGCAGGAAGTCGACTTCTTTCTCGACAGCCTCGACGTGCTGGTGGTGGTCAATCCGAACAATCCTACCGGCCTGAGCCTGACACCCAGTCGCTTGCTCGACTGGCACACGCGGCTGGCCCAACGCGGTGGCTGGCTGGTGGTGGACGAGGCATTCATGGACAACACGCCGCAGCTGAGCCTGGCACCTTTTGCCAATCAGGTCGGGTTGATCGTGCTGCGTTCCTTCGGCAAGTTTTTCGGCCTGGCCGGTGTGCGTCTGGGTTTCGTTCTGGCTGAGCGCAAGGTGCTCAAGTTGCTGGCCGAGCAAGTCGGGCCTTGGGCGGTCAGCGGGCCGACGCGGGTACTGGGTCAGGCCTGCCTGCTGGATACCGAAGGGCATATCCGGCAACGGGTTCGCACAGAAGAGGCCAGCAAACGTCTGGCGCTGCTGCTTGAACACCACGGCTTCGAACCACAGGGCGGCTGCGCCTTGTTCCAATGGCTGATCACCGAACGCGCCGAAGAGCTGCATGCCTTCATGGCCCGGCGCGGCATTCTGCTGCGAATGTTCACGCACAACAGCAGCCTGCGTTTCGGCTTGCCCGCCGATGAAGCCGACTGGACACGTCTCGCGCAAGCGTTCGAAGCCTACGCTGAGGAAACCCAATGACTACCTTGATGGTTCAAGGCACCACTTCCGACGCCGGTAAAAGTACGCTGGTAACGGCGTTGTGCCGCTGGGTCACGCGTCAGGGCGTCAGCGTCGTACCGTTCAAACCGCAAAACATGGCGCTCAACAGTGCCGTGACCGCCGACGGTGGCGAAATCGGTCGTGCGCAAGCTGTGCAGGCCCAGGCCGCCAACCTTGAGCCGCACACCGACATGAACCCGGTGCTGCTCAAACCCAACAGCGACACCGGCGCCCAAGTGATCATCCATGGCCGCGCGGTCACGACGATGAACGCGGTCGCGTATCACGACTACAAAGCCATCGCCATGCAAGCAGTGCTGGCCTCTCATGAACGACTGAGCGCGGCGTATCCAGTGGTCATGGTCGAAGGCGCGGGCTCGCCAGCCGAGATCAATCTGCGTGCCGGCGACATCGCCAACATGGGCTTTGCCGAAGTCGTGGATTGTCCGGTGGTGCTGATTGCCGACATCAATCGCGGTGGGGTTTTCGCGCATCTGGTGGGCACGCTGGAACTGCTGTCGCCCAGCGAGCAGGCGCGGGTCAAAGGCTTCATCATCAATCGGTTTCGCGGCGATATCGCTTTGCTGCAATCGGGGCTGGACTGGCTGGAAGCGCGCACCGGCAAACCGGTGATCGGCGTTCTGCCTTACGTGATGGACTTGCACCTGGAAGCCGAGGACGGCATCGATCAGCGTCAGACCGACAAGGCCGACCACGTCCTGAAAGTGGTGGTGCCGGTGCTGCCGCGCATCAGCAACCACACCGATTTCGATCCGTTGCGCCTGCATCCGCAGGTGGATCTGCAATTTGTCGGCCCCGGGCAGGCAATTCCACCGGCCGACCTGATAATTCTTCCCGGCTCGAAAAGCGTGCGCAATGACCTCGCGTATCTGCGGGCCAACGGCTGGGACACTGCGATCAGTCGTCATCTGCGTTATGGCGGCAAAGTGCTGGGGATTTGCGGCGGTCTGCAAATGCTCGGCGAGCAGGTCCACGACCCGCTGGGCCTCGAAGGCGCCCCGGGTTCCAGCGCCGGTCTGGGCTTGTTGGCATTCGAAACCCGGCTCGAAGAAGAGAAGCAATTGCGCAATGTGCGCGGGCGTCTGGCGCTGGAAGACGCGCCGGTCAGCGGCTATGAAATTCATGCCGGGGTCACCACCGGACCGGCGCTGGAAAACGCCGCGGTGCTGCTGGACGACGGTCGCTGCGACGGTGCGCAAAGTGTGGACGGGCAGATTTTCGGTACCTATTTGCATGGCTTGTTTGAATCGCCCGCGGCGTGCAGTGCGCTGTTGCGCTGGGCCGGTTTGCAGGCGGTGCAGGACGTGGATTATCACGCGTTACGTGAGCGCGATATCGAGCGGCTGGCGGATCTGGTGGAGAAGCATCTGGATACCCGACTGTTGCGTGAGCTCTGCGGGATTTAAGGTGGCTGTTGCGGCCCCATCGCGAGCAGGCTCGCTCCCACATTGGAATGCGATCACCTGTGGGAGCGAGCCTGCTCGCGAAGACGGAAGTCGGCTCACCGCACATTTAAGGAATGAACCATGCTGCAACTGATCCTCGGCGGCGCCCGCTCCGGCAAAAGCCGCCTGGCTGAAAAACTCGCCTCCGACAGCGGTCTGGCAGTGACTTACATCGCCACCAGCCAACCCCTGGACGGTGAAATGAACGAGCGAGTGGCCCATCACCGCGCCCGTCGTCCAGCCGAATGGGCGTTGATCGAAGAACCTCTGCAACTCGCCCGCGTCCTGCGCGAAACCGCCAGCGCTGAACGTTGCCTGCTGGTGGATTGCCTGACGTTGTGGATGACCAACCTGCTGATGCTCGACGACGCTGAGCGTCTGTCGGCCGAACGTGAAGCGCTACTGGACTGCCTGGCATCGTTGCCGGGTGAAATCATTTTTGTCAGCAACGAGACCGGAATGGGTGTCGTGCCGCTGGGCGAATTGACTCGCCGCTATGTCGATGAAGCCGGTTGGCTGCATCAAGCCTTGGCCGAGCGCTGTCAGCGAGTCGTCCTGACCGTCGCCGGCCTGCCCCTGACTTTGAAAGGAACTGCGTTATGACTCAATCCTGGTGGCTGAACCCGTGCAAGCCGATCGATGCTCAAGCGGTCGAGCAGGCGCAGGCCCGTCAACAGCAGCTGACCAAACCGGCCGGCTCCCTCGGTCGGCTTGAGTCGGTGGCGGTGCAATTGGCCGGGCTGCAAGGGCAGGTCAAGCCGAGTCTGGATCAGTTGTGGATCGCGATTTTTGCCGGTGACCATGGCGTGGTCGCTGAAGGGGTGTCGGCATTTCCCCAGGAAGTCACCGGGCAGATGTTGCTCAACTTCGTCAGCGGCGGGGCGGCGATCAGCGTGTTGGCGCGGCAACTCGGGGCCTCCCTGGAAGTGGTCGACCTCGGCACGGTGACGCCGTCGTTGAATTCGCCGGGTGTGCGTCACGTGAACATCGGCCCCGGTACGGCGAATTTCGTCGAAGGTCCGGCAATGACGCCGGCTCAAGGCGAGCTCGCTTTGCAGGCCGGTCGCGACAGCGTGCAGCGCGCCATCGCGGCGGGTGCGCAGTTGTTTATCGGTGGCGAGATGGGCATCGGCAACACCACCGCGGCCAGCGCATTGGCCTGTGCCTTGCTCGATTGCCCGGTGGTGCATCTGGCCGGGCCGGGCACCGGTTTGAATGCGGCGGGTGTCAGCCATAAAGCGCAAGTGATCGAACGCGCTTTGGCGTTGCACAGCGCTCAACGTGGCGATGCGCTGCAAACCCTGTTCAACCTCGGCGGTTTTGAAATCGCGGCACTGGTCGGTGCGTATCTGGCGTGTGCCCAGGAAGGCGTCGCAGTGCTGGTCGACGGTTTCATTTGCAGCGTCGCGGCGTTGGTCGCGGTGCGCTTGAATCCTGAATGCCGTCAGTGGCTGTTGTTCGGTCATCGCGGTGCCGAGCCGGGTCATCGTCATGTGCTGGAAACCCTGAACGCCGAACCGCTGCTGGACCTCGGCCTGCGTCTGGGCGAGGGCAGTGGTGCGGCGTTGGCCGTGCCGTTGCTGCGTTTGGCGTGCGACCTTCACGGGCAGATGGCGACGTTCGCCGAGGCCGCCGTGGCGGACCGTCCGGCATGACCTTGCGCCTGGACCTGTTGCGCCACGGTGAAACCGAACTCGGTGGCGGTTTGCGCGGCAGCCTCGACGATGCGCTGACTGAAAAGGGCTGGGCGCAGATGCGCGCGGCGGTAATCGAGCAGGGGCCTTGGGATCGTTTGGTCAGTTCGCCACTGCAGCGGTGTGCGCGGTTCGCCGAAGAACTCGGCGCACAGTTGGGTTTGCCGGTGCAGTTGGATAAGGACCTGCAGGAGCTACACTTCGGCGCCTGGGAAGGGCAGAGCGCCGCCGCGCTGATGGAAACCGATGCCGAGGCGTTGGGATTGTTCTGGGCCGACCCTTATGCGTTCACGCCGCCTCAGGGTGAACCGGTGGTGGATTTTTCGACGCGGGTGTTGGCAGCCGTTGAGCGCTTGCAGGCTACCTGCGCGGGCGAGCGGGTGTTGCTGATCAGTCACGGCGGGGTCATGCGCTTGTTGCTGGCTCAGGCGCGGGGATTGCCTCGTGAGCAGTTGCTCAACGTCGAAGTCGGGCATGGCGCAGTGTTTTCGCTGACGGTCGAATCCGGCCTGTTGTTAAAGGAAGCGCTCTGACCATGTTGCCGTTCTGGATCGCCCTGCAATTTTTGAGCAGTCTGCCGATTCGTCTGCCGGGCATGCCGGAACCACAGGAGCTGGGGCGGTCGTTGCTGTTTTATCCGCTGGTCGGTCTGCTGTTCGGCGCGATTTTGTGGGCGTTCAACTGGCTGCTGCTCGGCACCCCGTTGTTGCTTCACGCCGCGCTGTTGCTGACGGTTTGGGTCTTGCTCAGCGGTGCTTTGCACCTGGATGGCCTGGCCGACAGCGCCGATGCATGGCTCGGTGGGTTCGGCGACCGCGAGCGCACCTTGACGATCATGAAGGACCCGCGCAGCGGGCCGATTGCGGTGGTGACGCTGGTGCTGGTGTTGCTGCTCAAATTCGCCGCGTTGCTGGCATTGATCGAGCAGCAACACGCCGTTGTCCTGATCATTGTCCCGTTGATCGGGCGCAGCGCGATGTTGGGGTTGTTCCTGACCACGCCTTATGTGCGCGCTGGTGGCTTGGGGCAAGCGCTGGCCGATCATCTGCCGCGTTTGGCGGGTACGCAGGTGTTGGCGGTGAGTGCGTTGGCTTGCGTTTTGATTGCCGGTTTCAGCGGCGTATTGGCAGTGGTGCTGGCGGCGCTGGTGTTTGTCTGGCTGCGGCAAGTGATGCTGCGCCGATTGGGCGGTACGACGGGCGATACGGCGGGGGCGTTGTTGGAAATCCTTGAGGTCGCGGTGCTGGTGGGGTTGACGTTGACCTGATTGAGATGCGGTGGCTGTTTTGGCCTCATCGCGAGCAAGCTCGCTCCCACATTGGGATGCGGTCCCTGTGGGAGCGAGCTTGCTCGCGATGGCGATCTACCTTACAAAACTAATTTTGAAACTTGCTTTCATTTAACCGCGGGTATATACACGCACCATGCTCGAATCCCAATGTTTATGCATCAACCTGCGTCGCGCCGCCCGTGGCGTCAGCAGGCACTACGACGGCGCTCTCGATGGCTTCGGGATCAACGTCGCCCAGTATTCTCTGCTGTGTAATCTGCAGCGTCTGGATAAACCGAGTATTTCCACGTTGGCCGAGGCCATGGGGCTGGATCGCAGCACCTTGGGGCGCAATCTGCGGGTGCTGGAAGGCGAAGGCCTGCTAATGCTGGTCGAGGGCGAAGACATGCGTAACCGCATCGTCATGCTCACCGAGGCTGGTATTGAACGTCTGAAAGCGGCCTTGCCGGCGTGGGAAGCGGCGCAGCAGCGGTTGATCGACCGCTTGGGCGCCGAAAAACGAGAAACCTTGCTGCGACTGCTGGACGAACTGGCGTGAAGCCGGTTTTTCCGATCTTAAGCGGGTATATACCCGCTACCGGAGAACAAGAATGACATCGATGTGGCGTACGTGCGGTTGGGTTTTGTTGGGGAGTGCGCTGATTCTCGCGTTGTCCTTGGGGGTAAGACACGGCTTCGGGCTGTTTCTGGCGCCAATGAGTGCCGAATTCGGCTGGGGGCGTGAGACGTTTGCCTTCGCCATTGCCTTGCAGAACCTGATCTGGGGCCTGGCGCAGCCCTTCACCGGCGCGCTGGCCGACCGCTTCGGCGCCGCAAAAGTGGTGTTGGTCGGCGGTGTCCTGTATGCATTGGGCCTGGTGTTCATGGGCCTGTCGGATTCGGCCGTGACCTTGTCTCTGAGTGCCGGCCTGTTGATCGGCATCGGTCTGTCCGGTACCTCGTTCTCGGTGATCCTCGGCGTGGTCGGCCGCGCAGTGCCGCCAGAGAAACGCAGCATGGGCATGGGCATTGCCAGCGCTGCCGGCTCTTTCGGTCAATTCGCCATGTTGCCCGGCACACTGGGGTTGATCGGCTGGCTTGGCTGGTCCGCGGCATTGCTGGTGCTGGGTCTGCTGGTGGCGCTGATTGTGCCGCTGGTGAGCATGCTCAAGGACAAACCGCTGCCGGTGCTCGGTCATGAGCAAACACTGTCCGAAGCCTTGCACGAGGCCTGTTCCCATTCGGGATTCTGGCTGCTGGCGTTCGGCTTTTTTGTTTGCGGCTTCCAGGTGGTATTCATCGGCGTGCATTTGCCGGCGTATCTGGTGGATCAGCACCTCCCGGCGAGCGTCGGCACGACGGTGCTGGCGCTGATCGGGTTGTTCAATATTTTCGGGACCTACACGGCGGGCTGGCTCGGGGGCCGGATGTCCAAGCCACGTTTGCTGACTGGCCTGTATCTGCTGCGCGCAGTGGTGATCGGGTTGTTCCTGTGGGCGCCGGTCACGACGACCACTGCTTACCTGTTCGGCATGGCGATGGGCTTTCTGTGGCTGTCGACGGTGCCCTTGACCAACGGCACCGTGGCGACCTTGTTCGGCGTGCGAAATCTGTCCATGCTCGGTGGGATTGTTTTCCTGTTTCACCAGCTCGGATCGTTCCTCGGCGGCTGGTTGGGCGGGGTGGTGTACGACCGAACCGGGAGCTATGACTTGATCTGGCAGGTAGCGATTCTCTTGAGCCTGTTGGCCGCCGCCCTGAACTGGCCGGTGCGTGAACAGCCGGTGGCGCGCCTGCAAACACAGATGAGTGCGATATGAACAGTCTCTGGCCGCGGATTGCTGTCCTCGCTGTCTGCGCCTTGCTGCTGGCCCTGTCGTGGTGGGGCTGGCATCAGGGCGGGCTGGCGTTGATGCAACTGGGCATGGGTGCTTGCTAGCAGGATGTGAGGGCGAGTAACTTCGGTCTTGACGATTCTCAAGGATGCACCGACATGTTGAAACGTTGGCTGGCAGTTCCCGCGTTACTGGTAGCGTTTGGTGGATTGGCCCAAGCGGCCGAATGCCCGGAGCTTTTGCAAGGTTCGTTGCCCAAGCTGCGCGCCAAGGAATCCATCGACCTGTGCCAGCGCTTCGCTGGCAAACCGCTGGTGGTGGTCAATACCGCGAGCTTCTGTGGTTTCGCCCCGCAGTTCAAAAGCCTTGAGGCGCTGAATCAGCGTTACAAGGATCAGGGGCTGGAAGTAATCGGTGTTCCGTCAAACGACTTCAAGCAAGAGTCCAAGGATGGCGAAGAGACTGCCAAGGTCTGCTACGTGAACTACGGCGTGACGTTCACCATGACGGAACCGCAGAAAGTCCGCGGCAATGACGCGACGCACTTGTTCAAGGTCATCGCCAGGCAGAGCGTCGCGCCGAAGTGGAACTTCTACAAGTACGTGGTCGATCGCCAGGGCAAGGTGATCGCCAGTTTCTCCAGCCTGACCAAGCCCGATGATCCCGAACTCATCGCGGCGGTGGAGAAGGCATTGGCCTCGCAACCCTGATCGGCGCCCATTAAAAAGCCCCGCCTCTGCACAAGAGAGCGGGGCTTTTTCAATTCAGGCGGCCAGAGATTCAGGCTCGCCGTGAATCATCAGAAGCGGTAGGTCGCGCCAACACCGAAACCGTTTGCATAGTTTTCATACTCTGCGCTGTAGTTCTGACGGCCGTTGCTGTTGTTGACCTTGACCGACTCTTCGCGCAGGTACGAATACGCTACGTCGATGGTCAGGTCGTCGGTTGGGCTCCAGCCAGCGCCCAGGCTGAAAATCTTGCGATCGCCGGTCGGGATGCGTGGGGAACGGTTTTCGTTATTGGTCGGCGACTGGTCAACCGACAGGCCGGTACGCAGCACCCACTGTTTGTTCAGCTGGTACGAAGCACCGATGGCGTGAGCCCAGGTGTCGTGCCAGTTCTGTTCTTCGGTGATGGTGCCAAAACCACGTGCGGCCAGGGCGGCAGGAACGCCTTCGTTATCGACGGAGATCTCTTTCAGGCGGCTCCAGCGAGTCCAGGTGCTGCCTGCGTAGAGGGTCCACTGGTCGTTCAACTGGTGAGTGACCGAGAAGTCCACCGACTCAGGCGTGGTGATGTCCAGCGAAGCGTCGAACTTCTGGTTCCCCAGTGGGCCGAGCACGGCATAGTTGACCTTGGTGTCACCTTCGAGCTTGTACTTCACTTTCGAGTGATAGGTCAGGCCGAGGCGAGTGCTTTCTAGGGCTTGAACCATGATGCCGATGTTGTAACCCAGCGCGGTGTCGTCACCCTCGATCTTGACGGTGCCGTCTGCGGCGCGAGGGTTCAGCGACAGGTTCGATTCCAGCGTACCGTCAATGCGGTTGATGGTCGGACCGAAACCGATCGACACCTTGTCGTTGAAGGCGTAGCTGACAGTTGGCTGAAGAGTCACGATGGTGACTTCGCTCTTGCTGCCGAAGTATTTGCCGGCGAAGCCGTTCTCGTAGTCGGTCACCAGGCCGAACGGAGCGTAGACGCCGAAACCGACTGCCCACTGGTCATCGATTGGCTTGACGTAGTAACCCATGGGCACGCCCATGAAAGGGACCATGTCACCTTTGTTGGTACCGCTATTCGGGCTGGAGCTCGCATCGCTGATATCAGCGTGCGCGTCGATGAATGCAACACCACCGGTTACTTGTTCGCGCTTGAGGCGAGACATGCCGGCAGGGTTGCCAAAAACTGTGGATGCGTCGTCGGCAGCTGAAGATCGCCCGGCAAAACCTGTCCCCATCCCGCTGATGCTTTGTTCGTTGAGGGCAAAACCACTGGCGAAGATTTGGGTGGATGCCATGGCAACGGCGAGGCTAATGGTGGTTTTGAGCATTACTTTTTTCATTATTAGAACTCCTGGTGATCACCGGGGCGAAAATTACCAACATTTTCGTCCCAGCGCCATAGGCTGTATCGCTTGATTTAGAGCGGTTTTGTAGGACAATCCGACCAAAATCGCAGCAGTTGAGCGATCTTGTGGAAACAGTCGATCAGCAGGCGACCTGATTCAGCGGTGAAACACAGGTTTGCCAAGCGCAGGTGAAGTCTCTCAGGCGTCCTTGAGGCTGGAAGGTCTGGCGCCAGATGCGCGCCATTCCCAGTAGGTCGTCTGCTTCGGGGAGGGGGGTGTTCTGTTCTTCTACCAGCAGCCAGGCGATGGCTGTGGCGTAACGCAGGTTGACGGTCAACTCGAGATGCGGGCCACTGAGGAACGCATGTTGGCTGGCCAGGCCGCGAACCAGGCTTGCGCGTTCGGGATCAAGTGCCAGGTAGTGGTCCCAAAGTGCCTGGTGGCGGGGTTCGGCGATTCGGTACAAGCCGTGTCCACGGCGGTCATGCAGGGCAGTTCCAAGGGCTGACTGGCTGGCGGCAACACCCAACAGCAGGGATTCGGCAGTTGCGCTATGGCGCCCGAGATAAATCAAGGTCGGGCGGATCACATAACGGCACAGTTCGCTGGCAGCGATACCCATAAAACCCTCGAAACATGAAATGGTCGGCGATACCTGAAGGCCTTGGCAGCGGTGAATCGACTCAGGCTCGCCGGAAGCGGCTCAAGCCGCTTGAGTTGAAGTGTAGTGTCATATTCGCGCCGTAAAGGCCTGTTTTTAAAATATTTCCGGCCGCGAGTTATAACCGTTATATCGGTTTGTACTTAGGCGGCAGCGGCGAAAAGAGAAATATCAGGCAATAAAAAGCCCCGCTTTTTAAGCGAGGCTTTTGAGGTTTTCAGTCTTTCTGGCGTATCAGGCAACCAGTGCCTGACGGGTACGCTCGATCACGGCCTGCAGCGGCTCGGCGCTGGAGTATTGATCGGGGTACAGGCGTTCGCTGTGACGAGCGATGCCGTGTTCGTTGACCAGAGTGAAGCTGAAGCAGCCTTTGCGAGCAGCCATGATCAGGCAGTTCATTGGTGCAAAAGCGTTGGTTAGGGTGCGAATGGCATCCTGGGTGTGGATTTGAGTAGACATAGTCATTGGGTGTTCCTACAAGCGACACGGATAAGAACCGTGCAAAGTTAAAACGTTCCAGTGACGACGACCACCATTGGTCGAACGAAGAACCCGACTGGAACAAAGCAGCCAGTTTGAAGCGCTGATAAATTGGCGCGCTTGGGCTGGCAGGTAGGTACTTAGGAGGGCAGGCAACACATCAAGGGCAAAGGTTCTGGGCCCGGGGTGAAGATCCTGATCAATTTGCAGGTTGGTTCGGTCAGAGTAAGTGAGCTTCGCAACACCCTTTGCTTTCGATTCAAAGGCAGTGTTGACGCAAGGTTTACCTGGAAACCATCGAGGTGGTCGATCCCGCTTTGTCGGTAGAGGCTTCCGTTGGGAAGGCTGACCGGGGGGATTTGTTCGACCAGAATTGACTTTCAGCTTGGTACTAACGCCGCGGATACTAACGGATTGAATGCCTGAAGGGAAGCGTGTTGGCAAAAAAGTTCTTTGAACGCCCCCATTCAACGTTCGGATTGGCGCTCGGACAAGGCTCTTGAATCGCTGACGCGCCCTGTAATAGCACAAATTCCGACCATTGGTAGTCGCGGCTCATCGGCCCAGGACCAGTCTGGATCGTGGGTTTGCCAAGGTTTATCCCCAGCCGCAGGCAAAAAATGCGCCGAAAAAGCGCATCGATATAACTGCCTCGAAGGGACTTGTGCACATAAGTTGCGAAGAGTGTCACGCCGCTGTCATCTTCCCTTCAAACGCAGTGGGTGCCTGTAACCAAAATTTAAGTCAATGAAAAACATCGCTTTTTTTTACTGGTGAAAAAATCGTCAGTTTGACTGCGAGCCCCATTCCATAGGGCTTTGCGAGAGTTCAAGGGCGGTTGTCCACTGAGTTATCCACAGCTTCTGTGGATTGTCCCGAGCGCTTGCTCTAGGACGGGCGTGCCGGGTTTTTTTGGGCTTTACCTGTAAGAAAAAAAGAGTAGAGTGGCGCGCCTTCCGATCTGCCCCACAGTGCTTTATGAAGTTTCGCTCAGTATCAGTCTCTGCAACCTCCACACCCTCCGGCATCACCCCGCCTAAACGCTTTTCGATGCGTGTGGCCGAGTGGCTGCTGGACAGCCCGCGTCTGGGCGAAAACCCCAATGTCAAACACCTCGCCGGACGTTTGCTCAAGCAGCCAGCCCGTGAAGGGGTCGTGGCCGCGCAAAGCCGCCTCGGTCTGCTGATGTGCCGTGAATGCGGGAATGCCCGGGATCGTCGTATCGGCCAGGACCTTCTGCGTTCGGCCGCGCGGGCAGGGGATCGACGCGCCCAGCAGGAACTGGGGCTGATCGAAGACTGAGCTGTCCAAGACCTGACGCCTTGGTTAACCTTCAAGCTTTATTTCATTGGCAGGAGTGGCTATGGCTATGGACTTGACCAGCGCATTGCTCGGTCTGGCGGGCGCTGCGCTGCCGTTACTGGTACTGGCCTGGCAACTTCAGCGGCGAGCGAACGCCACGCAGTCAGAGGCTGCGCTGCTGGAAGAGCGTCTGGCCATGGCCCTACTGGCTCAGGATGGATTGAACGCCCAACTCGAAGCCTGTCGCGATGAAATCGGTGATCTGGGCCAGGCCAACGCCGCCAAACAGGCAGACCTGGCCGCCGTACGCCGTGAAGTCGAACTGCTGCAGATCGAACGTGACGACGCACGCGACGCCGCCCACGCCTGGAATCTGGAACGCGCCGGCAAAGAGGCTGAGTTGCGCCGTCTGGCCGCCCAGGCCGCTTCGCTCAACGCCGAGCTACGCGAGCAGCAGGAAAGCCATCAGCAGCGCCTCAATGACCTGCAGGGCTCACGAGACGAGCTGCGAGCGCAGTTCGCGGAGCTGGCCGGCAAAATCTTCGACGAACGCGAGCAGCGTTTTGCCGAAACCAGTCAACAACGCCTCGGTCAGTTGCTCGATCCGTTGAAGGAACGTATTCAGTCCTTCGAAAAACGCGTCGAAGAAAGTTATCAGGCAGAAGCCCGCGAACGTTTTTCCCTGGCCAAGGAACTGGAGCGGCTGCAACAACTGAACCTGCGCCTGAGCGACGAAGCCACCAACCTGACCCGCGCCTTGAAAGGGCAGAAAACCCAAGGTAACTGGGGTGAGCTGATTCTTGAGCGGGTGCTTGAACACGCGGGCCTGGAGAAGGGGCGCGAGTACCAGACCCAGGTCAACCTCAAGGGGCCGGACGGTGAGCGTTTCCAGCCGGACGTGATCATTTATCTGCCGGGCGACAAGCAGGTGGTGGTCGACTCCAAGGTCAGCCTCACGGCCTATCAGCAATACGTCGCGGCCGAAGACGATGCGATCGGCCAGATCGCCATCAAGCAGCACGTGCTGTCCTTGCGCACTCACGTCAAAGGGCTGGCCGGCAAGGATTACAAGCGTCTCGACGGTTTGCACAGCCTGGATTTCGTCCTGCTTTTCGTACCGATCGAAGCGGCGTTTTCCGCCGCGTTGCAGGCTGAACCGACACTGTTTCAGGAGGCCTTCGATCGCAACATCGTCATTGTCAGCCCGACCACTTTGCTGGCGACCCTGCGCGTCATCGACAGCCTGTGGAAGCAGGAGCGCCAGAGCCAAAACGCCCGGGAAATCGCCGAGCGGGCCGGGTGGCTGTACGACAAGTTCGTGTTGTTCATCCAGGATCTGGATGAAGTCGGCAATCGCTTACAGCAACTGGATAAAGCCTACAGCTCGGCGCGCAATAAGCTGACAGAAGGCCGCGGCAATCTGGTCAGTCGCGCCGAGCAACTCAAGTTGCTTGGCGCGCGGGCGAGCAAGAGCTTGCCGGCAGACTTGCTGGAGCGGGCGATGACCGACGTGGATGGGTTGGCCGAATTGCCGGAGTAAATGATCGTTCCCACGCTCCGCGTAGGAATGTGTCCAGTGACGCTCTGCGTCACAGCTACCGAAGCGGACGCGGAGCGTCCGTGGCTGCATTCCCACGCAGAGCGTGGGAACGATCTGAAACCTGCCGCGCTACAACGGCAAATGCCGACTCAACAACGCCCGCAACGCCGCCGGTTTCACCGGTTTAGCCAGGTAATCCAGCCCCGCCGCATGCACCTGGGCTACCGTCTCCGGTCGCCCATCGGCGCTGATCACAACCCCCGGCACAGGCTCACCCAATCGGGTGCGCAACCATGCCATCAGTTCGGTTCCGGTCTCGCCATCGTCCAGGTGGTAATCCACCAAGGCCAATTGCGGTCTCATCCCGTCGCTGAGCAGCGCCGCACATTCATCGCGGTTGCGCGCGGTCCAGACCTGACAACCCCAGCGCGTCAGCAAACTGTTCATGCCGATCAGGATGCTGTCTTCGTTGTCGATGCACAGTACCTGCGAGCCGCTCAGCAATTTGCCATTGAGCTCGGCGGTCTTGGTCGGCAGGGCGGCTTGAGCACGAGCCAACGGCACGCTGACGCTGAACACGCTGCCGCGCCCCGGCCAGGAGCGTACGCGCAAGGTATGACCGAGCACGCGGCACAACCCGTCGGCGATCGCCAGGCCCAGCCCGAGGCCTTTTTCAGCGCGCGTCTGGTGGCTGTCGAGGCGTTTGAATTCTTCGAAGATGACCTGCTGTTTATCCAGCGGAATGCCCGGACCTCGGTCCCAGACTTCCAGGCACAGCTCGCCCTTGCGTCGGCGAACCCCCAGCAGCACTGGGCCTTTGGCGTAGCGGAAGGCATTGGTCAGGAAGTTCTGCAGGATTCGTCGCAGCAGTTTGATGTCGCTGTCGACGCGCAACTTGCTGCCCCTGACCCGGAATTTCAGCCCCTGGTCGTGGGCCAGCGCCTTGAACTCGGCACCGAGGACGTCGAACATCTCATTGAGCACGAACGGCTTCGGATCGGGGTTGATCTTGCCGTTTTCCAGGCGGGAAATGTCCAGCAAATCGCTGATCAAGTCCTCCGCCGAGCGTAGTGACGTGTCCAGATGATGGACCAGTTTTTGCGCCTCGCCGGAGAGACCGTCCTCCTGGTGGGACAGGGCGGCCGAGAACAGTCGCGCAGCGTTCAACGGTTGCATCAAGTCGTGGCTGACCGCCGCCAGGAATCGGGTTTTCGACTGGTTGGCCAGCTCCGCGGTGCCTTTCGCTTCGGTCAGGGCGAGGTTGAGTTGCGACAGTTCGTGGGTCCGCTCGGTGACCCGTCGCTCCAGGCCCTCGTTGGCTTCGGTCAGCGCTTGTTCAGCCTCGCGGAACGCGGTGATGTCGGTGAAACTCATGACAAAACCACCGCCCGGCATCGGGTTGCCGATCAGCTCGATCACACGACCATTGGGGAAAAGTCTTTCAGAGGTGTGGGCGCGGCCCTGACGCATCCAGTGCAGGCGCCGGGCAACGTGCACTTCGGCTTCACCGGGACCGCATAGTCCGCGCTCGGCGTTGTAGCGAATGATGTCGGCAATTGGGCGGCCCAGCCTGATCAGTCCATCGGGGTAGTTGAACAGCTCCAGATAGCGCCGGTTCCAGGCCACCAGTTTCAGCGACTGGTCGACCACGCTGATGCCTTGGGTGATGTTCTCGATCGCGCCTTGCAGCAGCGCGCGGTTGAATTGCAGCACTTCCGAAGCTTCGTCGGCGATTCGCACGACGTCCTCGAGTTGCATTTCCCTACCTTCAATGGCGGCTTTTACCACCGCACGGGTCGAGGAAGCGCCGAGTACACCGGCCAGCAAGCGTTCGGTATGGGCGATCCATTCCCCGTCGGCGGTCTGGTTCGGGTTGAAGCCTTTGCCCTGACGGTAGGCGAAGCGGATAAAACTCTGACGGGCGCGTTCTTCGCCGACGAAGCGTGCGGCCAGCTGCAACAAATCGTCGATCTGCACCGACAGCATCGAACGGGCGCTGGGGCGGGCGCTGATTTCCTGACCGATGAAGCGACCCGCCTGCCAATGTTCCGAAACCCTCGTTCGCGACAGCACCGACACCCAGGCGAACAGCGTGAAGTTGGCCGCCAGCGACAACACCACGCCTTGGGTCAGCGGGGTGAGCGGCAGGTTCAGCGGGTTGCTGTGCAACCAGGCCAGCCCCGGGAAGCTGCTCAAGGACAAACCAAGGCTGTGGGCCGCGATCGGCAGAATCAGGGTGTAGAACCAGAGGAATGTCCCGGCGGCGAGACCCGCGAATACACCGCGACGATTGGCCTGTTTCCAGTACAGGGCGCCGAGCATGGCCGGGGCCAGTTGGGTCACGGCGGCGAAGGCGATCTGGCCGATGGTCGCTAGACTCGCCGTCGAGCCGAGCAGGCGATAACTGACGTAGGCCAGCAGCAGAATCACCACAATGCTCACTCGGCGCACCGAGAGCATCCACTGGCGGAACACTTCGAACGGCCGCTCGGCGTTGTTGCGCCGCAGCAACCATGGCAACAGCATGTCGTTGGAGACCATGGTCGAAAGCGCCACGCTGGCGACAATCACCATGCCGGTCGCCGCCGAGGCGCCACCTATAAACGCCAGCATCGCCAAGGCAGGATGGGCTTGGGCGAGCGGCAGGCTGATGACAAACGAGTCCGGCAGCACCGAACTCGGCAGCAGCATCTGACCGGCGAGGGCGATGGGCACGACGAACAGCGCCGCCAGCGCCAGATAGGCTGGAAACACCCATTTGGCCAGGCGCAGATCCTGAGGGTCGATGTTTTCCACCACGGTCACATGGAACTGCCGGGGCAGGCAGATGATTGCCATCATCGCCACGCCGGTCTGTACCACCATCGATGGCCAGTTGATGGTTTCCTTCCAATACTCTTCGAGGCGCGGGGCGAGCATGGCCTGGTCGAACAGGTCCTCGAAACCGTCGTACAGGCCATAGGTCACGAACGCGCCGACCGCGAGAAAGGCGAACAGCTTGACCAGCGATTCGAACGCAATCGCCAGCACCATGCCGCGGTGGTGCTCCGTGGCGTCGAGGTTGCGGGTACCGAAGACGATGGTGAACAGCGCCAGTACCAGCGACACGATCAACGCCGTGTCCTGGGCGCGCGTGCCCATGGCGTCGGCACCGGCGCCGATCAGCAGGTTCACCCCGAGCACGATGCCCTTGAGTTGCAGCGCGATGTAGGGCAACACGCCGACCAGGCAGATCAGCGCCACCACCACCGCCAGCGACTGGGATTTGCCATAACGCGCGGCGATGAAGTCGGCAATGGAGGTGATGTTCTCCTGCTTGCTGATCATCACCATTTTTTGCAGGACCCACGGCGCGCACACCAGCAGCAGGATCGGCCCGAGGTAGATCGGCAGGAAAGACCAGAGTTGTTCGGCGGCCTGGCCCACGGCGCCAAAGAAGGTCCAGCTGGTGCAATAGACGGCCAGCGACAGGCTGTACACCCAGGCGCGCACTCGCGGCGGCAACGGTGTGCTGCGACGATCGCCGTAGAAGGCGATGGCGAACATGATGGCCATATAGGCCAGGGCGACGACGGCGATCAGCCCGCTGGACAGCGACATGGGAACTCCAGACAAAAGACACCCGGGACTCCCTCCCGGACAGACAGTCTCGCACGATGGCAGGGGTTAGTCAGTGTCGACCAAGGTCGCGGCGTGGCGGGGTGTCGCAGGCGGTGTGTCAGTGGGATCTTGGGTGTTTGGGCGGGCCTCATCGCGAGCAGGCTCACTCCCACAATGGATCTATGTTGGGCACAAATTACGCGTCCACTGAAGATCAACTGTAGGAGCAAGGCTTGCCCGCGATGGCGGCGTCCACTGAAGATCAACTGTGGGAGCGAGCCTGCTCGCGATGGCGGTATTACTGACTCAACGCAATCTCGATCAACCGATGCAACTCCTCAACCTCCAGCGGCGCCGCCGAGAACAGGATGCGAAACACCGTCGGCGCCGCCACCAGGTTGATCAGCCGATCGACGTTCGGCTTCGGCTGATCGGGGTAACGATCCAGGATCGTCTGCAACTGCCCGCCAATAATCGTCGCGCAAAGTGTCGGCGTGGTGCTGCATTGCACGTCGCGCAACATGTTGCGACCGGGTTCGGAACTCATTTCGTCCAGATATTGCTCGGCCCAGGCGCGCACGTCGCCGCGCAGGCTGCCGGTATTGGCCGGCTCACTTTCGGGACGCATGCGGGCGAGGGCGACGTCCGCCAACAACACTGACAGGTCGCCCCAGCGCCGATAGATGGTCGACGGCGTGACGCCCGCGCGGGCGGCGATTTGCGGGACGGTCACGGTGGTGCGGTCCTGCTCTTCGAGGAGATCGCGCACTGCCGAGTGGACCGACTCTTGCACCCGGGCGCTTCTGCCGCCGGGGCGTAAACCTTCTTTTATAGCCATGCATCGGACCTTAACACAAAGAATTTGCTTTAAGCTCTAGCCAGTCGCACACTCCGCAAAAGCAAAAAATTAGCTTTACGGAGCGTGCGCATGTCCAGTTCAACGTCTAATCGTTCAAGCCTGTGGTTCCTGGCGATCACCTTACTCAGTTTTCTGGCGGCGTCCACGGCGCCGACGCCGTTGTACCACCTGTACCAGGAACACCTGCAATTCTCGGCAGCGACCCTGACCCTGATTTTCGGCGTGTACGCGATCAGCTTGCTGGCGGCACTGCTCACGGTCGGTTCGCTCTCGGATTACCTGGGGCGCAAACCGGTGATCTTTACCGCTGTGATGCTGAACATGCTGGCGATGCTGCTGTTCATCAATGCAGACAGTGTCGCCTGTTTGATCAGCGCGCGAGTGCTTCAAGGCTTTGCAACGGGGATGGCCACCGCCGTATTGAGTGCGGCGCTGTTGGACACCGATCGCCAGCAGGGGCCGTTGGTCAACAGTGTCGCGCCGTTGCTGGGCATGGCGGTGGGCGCCATGGGCTGCGGCTTGTTGGCCGAGTTTGCACCGCTGCCGTTGCAGTTGACCTATTGGGTGCTGTTCGCGCTGTTTGTGATGCAGGCGCTGTACGTCTGGCGATTGCCGGAAAGCGTCAGCCGCCAACCGGGAGCCTGGGCCTCGCTGCGCCCGACACTGCATGTGCCGATCCAGGCGCGACGTGCGTTGTGGCTGGTGCTGCCGATCAATATCGCGGTGTGGGCGCTCGGTGGTTTTTACGCTTCCTTGGCGCCGTCTCTGGTGCGCACAGCGACGGGATCGACCTCGAATCTGATTGGCGGTGCGACGGTGGCGGTGTTGACGGTGACCGGCGCTCTGATGATCTACACCCTGCGCGATCGGCCGGCCGACAAGGTTTTGCGCTTGGGCGGCAGCCTGCTGCCCGTTGGTGTCGCGCTGATCCTGATGGCGGTGCACAGCGCCAGCCTTACGCTGTTTTTCGTCGGGACGCTGGTGGCCGGATGCGGTTTCGGTGCCGGTTTCCTCGGTGCATTGCGCAGCGTCGTGCCGCTGGCCTTACCCCATGAACGGGCAGGGTTGATGTCGGCTTACTACGTGCTCAGTTATCTGGCGTTCTGCTTGCCGTCGTTGCTGGCCGGGAATTTGACCCGGACCTTCGGGCTGGTGGCCACGACCGATGGTTACGGCGCGGTGCTGATTATTCTTTCGGCCGGCGCTCTGCTCGCGTTGATGCGTCAGCAGTCGATGAAAGTCTGTGGCGTCGATGTTCGATGACCGTTAGCCTTGGCACCGCCCTGCCTTTCGACGGACCGCCCCATGAAAATCATCCGCAGCAAATCCTTCACCGCTGACCGTGCCTGGGGCGCTTTGGATATCGCCAATATGAACGGCATCACCACGCGTTTGCACTGGACCGACCAGCCCTATAAATGGCACATCAATGATGGGCAGGAAGTGTTCGTGGTGCTGGATGGTGTTGTGCAGATGCGTTATCGCGAAGCAGGTCAGGAGCAAGAAGTGATGTTGGGCGTAGGCGATATCTTCTATGCCGACGTTGGCACCGAACACGTTGCCCATCCGCAAGGTGTGGCAAGAATCCTGGTGATCGAGACTGAAGGCAGCGTCTGACGCTATATCTGCAAAACAGATAACAGTTAGAGATATTACCCGTTATATCGATATTCGATTCGGATCTACCATGGACTCCACCTCAACAGAGGACAGGAGTTCACCATGACATGCCCCAACATTGCCCCAGCCGGTTTCAAACCCTTCAGTCATTTGCAGCACCCGCGTGAGGTGATCCGCCAGTTCACGCCGAACTGGTTCGCCGCCACCATGGGCACCGGTGTGCTGGCGTTGGCGCTGGCGCAGCTGCCCGGCGCAAATGCCGGTTTGTACGCGATTGCCGAAGCCCTATGGCTGTTCAACATCGTGCTGTTCGTTTTGTTCACGGTCATGTATGCGGCGCGTTGGGCGCTGTTTTTCGATGAGGCGCGAAGGATTTTCGGTCACTCCACGGTCTCGATGTTTTTCGGCACCATCCCCATGGGCCTGGCGACCACCATTAATGGTTTCTTACTGTTTGGTCTGCCGCGTTGGGGTGAGGGCGTGATACATCTCGCCGAGGTGCTGTGGTGGCTGGATGTGGCGATGTCTGTGGCGTGCGGCGTGCTGATTCCCTACCTGATGTTCACCCGTCAGGAGCACAGCATTGACCAGATGACCGCCGTCTGGCTGTTGCCGGTGGTAGCGGCAGAAGTGGCGGCCGCCAGCGGTGGTCTGCTGGCGCCGCACCTGGCCGATGTCCATTCGCAACTGGTGGTGCTGGTGACCAGCTACGTGCTCTGGGCCTTTTCCCTGCCGGTGGCGTTCAGCATTCTGACCATTCTGTTGCTGCGTATGGCGCTGCATAAATTGCCCCACGAAAACATGGCCGCCTCCAGCTGGCTGGCACTCGGTCCGATCGGCACCGGGGCGTTGGGCATGTTGCTGTTGGGCGCCGACGCGCCGGCGATCTTTGCGGCCAATGGTCTGCCGGGCATCGGTGAAATCGCCGAAGGGTTGGGATTGGTGGCCGGGATTACCTTGTGGGGCTTTGGCCTGTGGTGGATGCTGATCGCGGTGCTGATCACCCTGCGTTACCTGCGCGTCGGCATCCCTTTCAATCTCGGCTGGTGGGGTTTTACCTTCCCGCTGGGCGTCTATTCCCTGGCGACATTGAAACTGGCCAGTACCTTGAACCTGAGGTTTTTCAGCGTTTTTGGCTGCGTGCTGGTGGTGTTGCTGGCGGTGATGTGGCTGATCGTCGCCAAACGGACAGTGCAGGGCGCCTGGCGGGGTGAGTTATTTGTCTCGCCGTGCATTGCAGGATTAAACAAATAACCTGCAAAGTTTAGGTAATGTGTGGCCTGGATCGTCGTTGGATATTCCAATAACTGCATCCACGCCACTCTCTACCCAACATCAGGGACACATGGAAGATGAGTCACCCCTCACAGTTCACCTTGCTTCGCACCCGGCGCTTCCTGCCGTTCTTCGTCACGCAGTCGCTCGGGGCGTTCAACGACAACATCTTCAAGCAGTCGCTGATTCTCGCCATTCTCTACAAGTTGACGATCGACGGTGACCGCTCGATCTGGGTCAACCTGTGTGCGCTGCTGTTCATCCTGCCGTTCTTCCTGTTCTCGGCACTGGCCGGGCAGTTCGGGGAAAAGTTCGCCAAGGACGCGCTGATTCGTCTGATCAAGCTCGGGGAAATCGCCATCATGGCGGTCGGCGCGGTCGGTTTCATGTTCGATCACCTGTGGCTGATGCTGGTGGCGCTGTTTGCCATGGGCACTCACTCAGCGCTGTTCGGGCCGGTGAAATATTCGATCCTGCCCCAGGCCTTGCGTGACGAAGAACTGGTGGGTGGCAACGGCCTGGTGGAAATGGGCACCTTCCTGGCGATCCTCGCCGGGACCATCGGCGCCGGGATCATGATGTCCTCCAGTCATTACGCGCCGATCGTCTCCACGGCGATCCTCGGTGTGGCGATGCTCGGCTATCTGGCCAGTCGCAGCATTCCGAGGGCTGCGGCCGCCTCCCCGGAAATGCGCCTGAACTGGAACATTTTCAGCCAGTCCTGGGCCACCTTGAAGCTGGGCTTGGGGCAGACGCCTGCGGTGTCACGCTCGATTGTCGGCAACTCGTGGTTCTGGTTTGTCGGGGCGATTTATCTGACGCAAATCCCTGCTTACGCCAAGGAGTGGATGCACGGCGACGAAACCGTGGTGACGCTGATTCTTACGGTGTTCTCGGTCGGTATCGCACTCGGTTCGATGCTCTGCGAGAAATTGTCCGGTCGCAAAGTCGAGATCGGTCTGGTGCCGTTCGGCTCGTTCGGTCTGACTGTGTTTGGTTTGCTGCTGTGGTGGCATTCCGGTGGGATTCCAGACAGTGTTGCCGGCCATGGCTGGATCGAAGTCCTGGGTTTTGGCCATGCCTGGCTGGTGTTGATCGACATTCTCGGGCTTGGCGTGTTCGGCGGTTTCTACATCGTGCCGCTGTATGCGCTGATTCAGTCGCGGACTCCGGAGAACGAGCGGGCGCGGGTAATTGCCGCCAACAATATTCTCAACGCGCTGTTCATGGTGGTCTCGGCGATTGTCTCGATCGTCTTGCTGAGCATGGTCGAGCTGTCGATTCCGCAGCTGTTCCTGGTGGTGTCGCTGCTGAACATCGGCGTCAACGCCTACATCTTCAGCATCGTCCCCGAATTCAGCATGCGCTTCCTGATCTGGCTGCTCAGCCACTCCATGTACCGCGTGGAGCATCGCAATTTGCAGCTGATTCCCGATGAAGGCGCGGCATTGCTGGTGTGCAATCACGTGTCCTTCGTCGACGCCTTGCTGATTGGCGGCGCGGTGCGTCGGCCGATTCGCTTTGTGATGTATTACAAGATCTACAACCTGCCAGTGCTGAACTTCATCTTTCGCACGGCCGGGACCATTCCTATCGCGGGACGTCAGGAAGACATTCAGATCTACGAAAAAGCCTTCACGCGCATTGCTCAGTATCTGAAGGACGGCGAGTTGGTGTGCATCTTCCCTGAGGGCAAATTGACCGCCGATGGCGAGATCAACGAGTTCAAGGGTGGGCTGACGCGGATTCTCGAAGAGACGCCGGTACCGGTGATTCCCCTGGCATTGCAGGGTTTGTGGGGGAGTTTTTTCAGTCGCGATCCGCAAAAGGGCATGTTTCGCCGGTTGTGGTCACGGGTGACCCTGGTGGCAGGGCCTGCGGTGTCGGTCGACGTGGCAGAGCCAGCCCGGTTGCAAGGGTTGGTGGGGGAATTGCGCGGCGCTATGCGCTGATTCCTTTCGTTGCGGGCCGCTAACCCAGCGTGCCCGCGCCGCGCATTCAACCCGCCATCGCCAAGCGGTTACGTCCTTCGCGCTTGGCCACATACAACGCACTGTCGGCCCGTCGCAACAGGCTTTCGGCGGACTCGCCGGGCAATAGCGTCGAGCAACCAAGGCTGACCGTCAGCTCGACCGCATGGCCGTCAGCCAGATATTTCTCGGCCTGCAACGCAAATCGCAGGCGCTCGCCGATCATGGCTGCCGCCTCACGGCTCGTGTTGGAAAGCAGGATCAAGAACTCTTCGCCACCAAAACGGAAGACCATGTCCACATTGCGCAACTGATTTTTGATCGAGGCTGCAACGGCCTTGAGCACGTCATCGCCAGCGCTGTGTCCGTGGTTATCGTTGATGAGTTTGAAGTGATCGATGTCCAGCATCAGCAGCGACAAGGGTTGCAGATGCCGACGCGACATCTCGGTTTCCCGCTTCAGGGTCTGATCCATGGCGATGCGGTTGCCGGTATTCGTGAGCGGATCGCGCAAGGCGCTTTGGGTGGCCGCGCGGTAGAGCAAGGCATTGCGCATCGGGTACAGCAATGCGGACAGCAGTGACTCGAGGTCGCCTTGTTCCTGCTCACTGAAACGCTGGTTGCGGCGGAAAACCAGTTCACCCAGATTCTCGCCTTCATGACTGAGGCTATAGCTGATCGAGTGATGGCCGCGCAGGCCGAACTCCAGGCGCAAGTCGCTGGACAGGTGCTCGTACGTCATGGCGTCAAGCGGTACAAGTCGCTGAATCTCACGGAAGAAGAGCCCGAGAATGCGTTGCGGCTCAAGACTGGTTTGCAGCTGCAGGCCCAGTTGCTGTCGCCTTTGTGCAAGGCTGACCGGCCTCTCGATGAGGGTAGGCTGCTGACCAAAGCCCAGGCGTTGCAATTTGGCGCTATCGAAGTCAATTGCGTTGGTCTGGGAAGGTGATTTCATATGGCGTGCGCCCCTAAGCAGTAAGGCTGTCTTACAGGCTGGGTGAGAGCGGCTTTGGGCTGCGCGTCATACTGGTCCATCAGTCCCGTAGGACATCTGGCCCAAGTTTAGTCCGCTTTGCCGACGATAAGTAATCTGTCGGCTCAGGCGTCCGCCCGCTTGCTTTCACACTGCGTGTCTAAGCAGATATAGAGCGAAAGTCGTGCCATTCAGTTCAGTCGGATAAAAAACGTTATAAATCAATGTGTTGAAACTATTGATGAGGAGGGGTGGCGGGTTTTGTGACAGTTGCTTGACGTCTGATGGGAGGGTTGCGACGTGCTTTGAGTGCCACGGCGGGAAGCCGCCGCGGCACAAAAGCGACGCGCGGGCATTATTGAGCGTTGAACGCCTGACCGTTGATGCCGGTGCTGTCCGGACCCATCAGGTAGAGGTAGACCGGCATGATCTCCTCGGGCGTCGGGTTGTTCAGCGGGTTTTCACCCGGGTAAGCCTGGGCGCGCATGCTGGTGCGGGTGGCGCCCGGGTTGATGCTGTTTGAGCGCACCGGAGCCACGGTATCGACTTCGTCGGCGAGGGTTTGCATCAAGCCTTCGGTGGCAAACTTGGACACGCCGTAAGCGCCCCAATATGCACGACCCTTGCGGCCGACGCTGCTGGAGGTGAACACCACCGAGGCGTCCTGGGACAGCTTGAGCAGCGGCAGCAGGGTGCTGGTGAGCATGAACATGGCGTTGACGTTGACTTGCATGACACGCATGAAGTTTTCGCCGGACAGCTGCTCGATCGGCGTACGCGGGCCAATGATCGACGCGTTGTGCAGCAAACCGTCGAGGTGGCCGAATTCGGTCTCGATCATCGCTGCCAGCTCATCGTATTGATGGGGCAGGGCGGTTTCCAGGTTGAACGGGATAACGGCCGGCTGTGGGTGGCCGGCGGCTTCGATTTCGTCGTAGACCTGAGTCAGGTTGGCTTCGGTCTTGCCCAGCAACAGCACGGTGGCGCCGTGGGCGGCAAAGGTTTTTGCGGCGGCAGCGCCGATGCCACGGCCAGCGCCGGTGACCAGGATGACCCGGTCCTTGAGCAATTCTGGGCGGGCGGAATAATCAAACATGAAAAACCTCACAACAATTCAACAATAAGGCCGGCACTGAACCTGTGGCGAGGGAGCTTGCTCCCGTTCGGCTGCGAAGCAGTCGTAAAACTTGCAAATTCAGTGTGCCTGACAGATTGCAGTGGCAGATTAAAGGGCCGCTTCGCAGCCCAGCGGGAGCAAGCTCCCTCGCCACAAAAGCTTCTCTACTCAGCAGCTACAGAGGGCGCTATCCAAAACCTTGCGCAACTCCAGCGGATGATCGACCACCACATCCGCCCCCCAATGCCGCGGGTTATCGTCCGGATGAATGTAGCCATAGGTCACGGCGGCTGTCCTGGTGCCGGCGTCGCGACCGGATTCAATATCGCGCAAGTCATCACCCACAAACAACACGCTGGCCGGATCGAGGTCGAGCATCTTGCACGCCAGGATCAACGGTTCCGGGTCCGGTTTGCTGTTCTTCACATGGTCCGGGCAGATCAACAACGCCGAGCGCTCGGCCAGGCCAAGCTGCTGCATGATCGGCTCGGCGAAGCGCAGCGGCTTGTTGGTGACCACGCCCCAGATCAGGTTGGCCTTTTCGATGTCGGCCAGCAGTTCGCCCATGCCGTCGAAGAGTTTGCTGTGGACCGCGCAACCGGCGAGGTAACGCTCCAGGAACTCCAGGCGCAATTCCTCGAAACCCGGTGATTCCGGGTCCATGGAGAAGGTCACGGCGACCATCGCCTTGGCGCCGCCGGAGATCTCGTCGCGAATGTGTTTGTCGTTCATCGGCGGCAAGCCGCGGTCGGCACGCATCGCCTGACAGATCGCAATGAAGTCCGGCGCAGTGTCGAGCAGAGTGCCGTCCATGTCGAAAAGAACTGCTCTGATACGCATCGGCTTACTCCTCGCGCAGGGTCTGGATCATGTAGTTGACGTCCACGTCGGAGGCCAGTTTGTAGTGCTTGGTCAGTGGGTTGTACGTCAGGCCAATGATGTCCTTGACGGTCAGGCCGGCCATGCGGCTCCAGGCACCCAGCTCGGACGGGCGGATGAATTTCTTGAAATCGTGGGTGCCGCGCGGCAGCAGCTTCATGATGTATTCCGCGCCAACGATGGCGAACAGGTACGCCTTCGGATTGCGGTTGATGGTGGAGAAGAATACCTGGCCGCCAGGCTTGACCATGCGGAAGCAAGCGCGGATCACCGAGGACGGGTCCGGCACGTGCTCGAGCATTTCCAGGCAGGTGACCACGTCGAACTGCTCGGGCATTTCTTCAGCCAGCGCTTCGGCGGTGATCTGCCGATATTCGACGCTCACGCCGGATTCCAGTTGATGCAGTTGCGCGACCGCCAGCGGCGCTTCGCCCATGTCGATGCCCATCACGGTAGCGCCGCGCTGGGCCATGGCTTCGCTGAGAATGCCGCCGCCGCAACCGATGTCGAGGGCTTTCTTGCCGGCCAGGTTGACGCGTTCGTCAATCCAGTTGACCCGCAGCGGGTTGATGTCGTGCAGCGGTTTGAATTCGCTTTCGCGGTCCCACCAGCGATGGGCCAGGGCTTCGAATTTGGCGATTTCGGCGTAGTCGACGTTGCTCATGGTTAAGTCCTCTAAAACTTGAAAAATCCTGTTGCCCCGGTGATGAACCGGGGTGCTTACGATTCGGTATGGCCGCTGATGCGCTGGCCCCAGGCCTTGGCGGTGGCGCAGAGTTGTTCTTCATCCAGGCGAGTCAGGCGACGGTCGTCGAGCAATTGCTTGCCGGCGACCCAAAGGTGTCTCGCGCAGTCACGGCCGGTGGCATATATAAGCTGCGAAACCGGGTCGTAGACCGGTTGCTGCGCCAGGCCGGAGAGGTCGAACGCGACGATGTCTGCCGCTTTGCCGACTTCCAGCGATCCCGTTTCGGATTCAATGCCCAGCGCACGGGCGCCATTGAGCGTGGCCATGCGCAGGGCGCGATGGGCATCCAGCGCAGTGGCGGAGCCGGCGACGGCTTTGGCCAGCAAGGCGGCGGTGCGGGTTTCGCCGAGCAAGTCCAGGTCATTGTTGCTGGCCGAGCCATCGGTGCCGATCGCAACATTGACGCCAGCCTGCCACAAACGCTCCACCGGGCAGAACCCGCTGGCCAGCTTCAGGTTCGACTCCGGGCAATGAATCACGTTGGTGTTGCTTTCTACCAGCAACATCAGGTCTTCGTCGCTGATCTGAGTCATGTGGACGGCCTGGAAGCGCGGCCCCAACAAACCCAGGCGACCGAGGCGGGCCAACGGGCGCTCGCCGCGCTGCTCGACGGATTGCTGCACTTCATGCGCCGTTTCATGCACATGCATGTGGATCGAGGCGTCCAGTTCCTCGGTGATCACCCGGATTTTTTCCAGGTTATCGTCGCCCACGGTGTAGGGTGCATGGGGGCCGAAGGTGACTTTGATACGCTCGTGGTGCTTGAGATCGTTGAACAGTTCGACGCCCTGACGAATGGCTTCGTCCGCCGTGCTGGCGCCCGGGATCGGGAAATCGAGGATCGGAATGGCAATTTGCGCGCGAATGCCGCTGTTATGGACGCGCTCGCTGGCAACCTTGGGGAAGAAATACATATCGGAGAAGCAGGTGATGCCACCTTTGATCTGTTCGGCAATCGCCAAATCAGTGCCATCGCGCACGAATGCCTCGTCGACCCACTTGGCTTCGGCCGGCCAGATGTGGTTTTCCAGCCAGGTCATCAGGGGCAGATCATCGGCCAGGCCGCGGAACAGTGTCATCGCCGCATGCCCGTGGGCATTGATCAAGCCGGGGCAGAGCAACATGTCCGGCAGTTCACGGACTTCAGTTGCGTTAAGCTTCAGCGCAGCCGAACGTGGGCCAATGAATACGATGCGTCCGTCGCGGATGCCCAGGGCGTGCTCTTTGAGGACAACGCCAGCGGGTTCGACGGGTACCAGCCAGGTCGGCAGCAATAGCAAGTCGAGCGCAGCGGCAGTGTTCGGCATCGAGAATCGGTTCCAGAGCTTTTGTAAAGATGGCGAAGTATACCCGAGCGTCTTCGCAGGGGGATCGCTATAATCGACGGCTTTTGTTCATGTGTGCGGGGTGAGGGATGCGCGATCGACTGTTGGCTGCGGAGAAAGTAAAGGCCATCGATTGGCGTGATGGCGCCCTTTACCTGCTGGATCAGCGTGTTTTGCCGTTCGAGGAAACCTGGATTGCCTACACCAGTGCTGCTGGCGTGGCCGAGGCCATTCGTTCGATGGTGGTGCGCGGCGCGCCGGCGATTGGCATCAGTACCGCCTATGGCGTTGTGCTGGCGGCCCGCGCGCGGTTCGCCGAGGGCGGTGACTGGCAGGCGGCACTGGAAGAGGATTTCGCGCTGTTGGCCGATTCCCGTCCGACCGCGGTCAACCTGTTCTGGGCCCTGGGCCGCATGCGCGACCGGCTTGAGCGTCTGAAGGATCACGCCGATCCGCTGGCGGTGCTGGAAGCAGAGGCGATCGCCATTCATGAGAGTGATCGCGAAGCCAACCTGACCATGGCGCAACTGGGCGTGGACCTGATCCGCAAGCACCAGGGCAACGCCCAGGCGATCCTGACCCACTGCAATACTGGCGCATTGGCCACTGGCGGCTTTGGCACGGCGCTTGGCGTCATTCGTGGCGCGTTCATTGAGGGCATGGTCGAACGCGTCTATGCCAACGAAACCCGTCCGTGGCTGCAAGGTTCGCGATTGACCGCATGGGAGCTGTCCAACGAAGGCATCCCCGTCACACTCAATGCCGACTCCGCCGCTGCTCACATCATGAAGACCAAGGGCATTACCTGGGTGATCGTCGGCGCTGACCGGATCACCGCCAATGGCGACGTGGCCAACAAGATCGGCACCTATCAGCTGGCGGTGAACGCCATGCACCACGGCGTGCGCTTCATGGTGGTGGCGCCGAGTTCGACCATCGACATGAGCCTGGCCAGCGGCGATGACATTCCGATTGAAGAGCGCGATGGTCGCGAGTTGCTGGAAGTCGGCGGCAAACGGTTGGGGGCGGACGTGGATGCGTTCAACCCGGTGTTCGACGTGACGCCTGCGGATTTGATCGACGCGATCATCACCGAAAAAGGCATCGTCGAGCGCCCGGACACCGCGAAAATGGCGCAGTTGATGTGCCGCAAGCGTCTGCATTAAAGATATTTGGCGCCTGATAGGCCGCTATCGCGAGCAGGCTCGCTCCCACAGGGGATTTGTGACCGTCCCAGATCCAGTGTGGGAGCGAGCCTGCTCGCGATGGGGCCCAGATAGTCAACAAATATGCTTCATTCACCCCTGATATTTTCCTCTGAGCCTCTCTCGTCCCCTTTCAGCCTGCCACCAGTCAACTAACTACACTCCATGCGCATCAGGGGGATAGGTGCGTGGCGGCTCTTGTGATAACATCCGGCGGTTTCCAAGGTAGCCCGATGTGGCTGCCTTTACTGCGCAGATCCATGGCATAACTCGTTGATTTGTCGTAAGTCGGTGCATGGCACTCAGCCTGCAGCGGCGAGCTTCGTTCGTCCCATATGGATGTGACGAAGTTTCACCAGAAAAAGGAATCAGGCTTCTCATGGGCGAACTGGCCAAAGAAATCCTCCCGGTCAATATCGAAGACGAGCTGAAGCAGTCCTACCTCGACTACGCGATGAGCGTAATTGTCGGGCGGGCACTGCCGGATGCGCGCGATGGCTTGAAGCCCGTGCACCGGCGTGTGCTGTTCGCGATGAGCGAGCTGGGCAACGACTTCAACAAGCCGTACAAGAAATCTGCCCGTGTTGTCGGTGACGTGATCGGTAAGTATCACCCTCACGGTGATACCGCGGTGTACGACACCATCGTTCGGATGGCGCAGCCATTCTCGCTGCGTTACCTGCTGGTAGACGGTCAAGGCAACTTCGGTTCTGTGGACGGCGACAACGCCGCCGCCATGCGATACACCGAAGTGCGCATGACCAAGCTGGCGCACGAGCTGCTGGCTGACCTGCACAAAGAAACCGTGGACTGGGTGCCGAACTACGACGGCACCGAAATGATCCCTGCGGTCATGCCGACCCGTATTCCCAACCTGTTGGTCAACGGCTCCAGCGGTATCGCCGTGGGCATGGCGACCAACATCCCGCCGCACAACCTCGGTGAAGTCATCGACGGTTGCCTGGCACTCATCGACAACCCAGAGTTGACCATCGATGAGCTGATGCAATACATCCCCGGTCCGGACTTCCCGACCGCCGCGATCATCAACGGTCGCGCCGGCATCATCGAAGCCTACCGCACCGGTCGTGGCCGCATTTACATGCGCGCCCGCTCGATGATCGAAGATATCGACAAGGTCGGTGGTCGCCAGCAGATCGTCATCACCGAACTCCCTTACCAGCTGAACAAGGCCCGTCTGATCGAGAAGATCGCCGAGCTGGTAAAAGAGAAGAAGCTCGAAGGCATCACCGAACTGCGCGACGAGTCCGACAAGGACGGTATGCGCGTCGTGATCGAACTGCGTCGCGGCGAAGTGCCTGAGGTGATCCTCAACAACCTCTACGCCCAGACCCAGCTGCAAGCGGTGTTCGGTATCAACATCGTCGCGCTGATCGACGGTCGTCCGCGGATCCTGAACCTCAAGGACCTGCTGGAAGCCTTCGTTCGTCACCGTCGCGAAGTCGTTACCCGTCGTACCGTGTTCGAACTGCGCAAAGCCCGCGAACGTGGTCACATTCTGGAAGGTCAAGCGGTTGCCCTGTCGAACATCGACCCGGTCATCGCCCTGATCAAGGCCTCGCCAACGCCGTCGGAAGCCAAGGAAGCGCTGATCAAGACGGCGTGGGAATCTTCCGCCGTGGTCGCGATGGTTGAGCGTGCCGGTGCCGATTCGTGCCGTCCAGAGACCCTGGACCCGCAATACGGTCTGCGCGAAGGCAAGTACTTCCTGTCGCCAGAACAGGCCCAAGCCATTCTGGAACTGCGTCTGCACCGTCTGACCGGTCTGGAACACGAGAAGCTGCTGGCCGAGTATCAAGAGATCCTCAACCAGATTGGCGAACTGATCCGCATCCTCAGCAGCGCCACGCGCCTGATGGAAGTGATCCGCGAAGAGCTGGAAGTGATCCGCGCCGAATACGGCGACGTGCGCCGCACCGAGATTCTCGATGCCCGTCTCGACCTGACCCTGGGTGACATGATCCCGGAAGAAGAGCGTGTCGTGACCATTTCCCACGGTGGCTACGCCAAGACCCAGCCATTGGCTGCGTACCAGGCTCAGCGCCGTGGCGGTAAAGGCAAATCGGCTACCGGCGTCAAGGATGAGGACTACATCGCTCACCTGCTGGTCGCCAACAGCCACACCACGCTGCTGCTGTTCTCCAGCAAAGGCAAAGTGTATTGGCTGAAAACCTACGAAATTCCGGAAGCCTCCCGCGCTGCCCGTGGTCGTCCGCTGGTCAACCTGCTGCCGCTGGACAGTGATGAATACATCACCACCATGCTGCCGGTCGACGAATACACCGAAGGTCACTTCATCTTCATGGCCACTGCCAAGGGCACCGTGAAGAAGACCCCGCTGGAATCCTTCAGCCGTCAACGCAGCGTCGGCCTGATCGCGCTGGAGCTGGACGAAGGCGACGTACTGATCTCTGCCGCCATTACCGATGGTGAGCGTGAAGTCATGTTGTTCTCCGACGGCGGCAAGGTAACCCGCTTCAAGGAAACCGACGTTCGCGCCATGGGCCGTACCGCTCGCGGTGTCCGCGGCATGCGTCTGCCGGAAGGCCAGAAGCTGATTTCCATGCTGATCCCGGAAGAAGGCAGCCAGATCCTCACCGCTTCGGCTCGTGGTTTCGGCAAGCGCACGGCGATCACCGAGTTCCCTGAGTACAAACGTGGCGGTCAGGGCGTTATCGCCATGGTCAGCAACGACCGTAACGGCCGCCTGGTCGGTGCAGTCCAGGTGCTCGACGGCGAGGAAATCATGCTGATTTCCGACCAGGGCACCCTGGTTCGTACCCGTGTCGACGAAGTCTCCAGCCTGGGTCGTAACACCCAGGGCGTGACCCTCATCAAGCTGGCCAGCGATGAAACGCTGGTAGGTCTGGAGCGGGTTCAGGAGCCGTCGGAAGTCGAGGGTGAAGAGCTCGAAGGTGAAGAGGGCGAAGAAGGTGCAGTGTTCGACGGCGAAGTCGTGATCGACGACGTTATCGAAGACCAGCAACTCGACGCCGCAGCCGACGAAGAACCGCAGGAATAAGCGGACAAACAGGGGGCGGATGAGAATTCGCCCCCTTGTTGTTTGTCCGTAAAGAAATATCGACACCCATGGAGATCCGTGTGGGTGCCGGGCTTTTGTGGCGAGGGGGCTTGCCCCCGTTGGGGTGCGAAGCGCCCCTGAAACCAGTCGCCGTTATCTTGCATGAGAGCGTGGTGACCGGTTTGCGATTGCTTCGCAATCGAACGGGGGCAAGCCCCCTCGCCACAGGCAAGCCCGCTCCCACATTGGATCTGTGTCGACTGATGTGTTTGTACGATCCACCAAATCAGAGCGAGATTGGATGTGAGCAAGAGAGCCTATAACTTCTGTGCCGGTCCTGCGGCACTTCCCGAAGCTGTCCTGCAGCGCGCCCAGGGTGAACTCCTTGATTGGCACGGCAAGGGCCTGTCGGTCATGGAAATGAGCCATCGCAGCGATGAGTTCGTGTCCATCGCCACCAAGGCCGAGCAGGATCTGCGTGATCTGCTGAATATCCCCTCGAACTATAAAGTGCTGTTTCTGCAAGGTGGCGCCAGCCAGCAATTCGCTCAGATTCCTCTGAACCTGTTGCCGGAAAGCGGCACCGCCGACTATATCGACACCGGTATCTGGTCGCAGAAAGCCATCGAAGAAGCTTCGCGCTACGGAAACGTCAACGTTGCCGCTACCGCCAAGCCTTACGACTATTTCGCTATTCCCGGTCAGAACGAATGGAACCTGTCGAAAGACGCGGCCTACGTTCACTACGCACCGAACGAAACCATCGGCGGCCTGGAATTCAACTGGGTCCCGCAAACCGGTGACGTCCCGCTGGTGGCCGACATGTCTTCCGACATTCTCTCGCGCCCGATCGATGTTTCGCGCTTCGGCATGATCTACGCCGGCGCCCAGAAAAACATCGGCCCGAGCGGCATCGTCGTCAACATCGTTCGCGAAGACCTGCTGGGTCGCGCCCGTTCCATTTGCCCGACCATGCTCAACTACAAGGTCGCGGCCGACAACGGCTCGATGTACAACACCCCGCCGACCCTGGCCTGGTACTTGTCCGGCCTGGTGTTCGAGTGGCTGAAAGAGCAGGGTGGCGTTGAAGCCATTGGCAAGCTCAATGAAGTTAAACAGCGCACGCTGTACGACTTCATCGACGCCAGCGGCTTGTACAGCAACCCGATCAACAAGTCGGATCGCTCGTGGATGAACGTGCCGTTCCGCCTGGCTGACGACCGTCTCGACAAGCCATTCCTGGCCGGTGCCGAAGCGCGTGGCCTGTTGAACCTCAAGGGTCACCGTTCCGTGGGCGGCATGCGTGCCTCCATCTATAACGCCGTCGACATCGTTGCGGTCAACGCACTGATTTCGTACATGGCAGAGTTCGAGAAGGAACACGGTTAATGTCTGAGCAAGAACTCAAGGCACTGCGCCTGCGCATCGATGCCCTGGACGAGAAAGTCCTGGAGCTGATCAGTGAGCGCGCACGCTGCGCCCAGGAAGTTGCGCGAGTAAAGATGGCCTCGCTGGCCGAAGGCGAAGTGCCGGTGTTCTATCGTCCTGAGCGTGAAGCTCAGGTGCTCAAGCGCGTGATGGAGCGTAACCAGGGGCCGCTGGGCAACGAAGAGATGGCGCGGCTGTTCCGCGAAATCATGTCCTCGTGCCTGGCCCTCGAGCAGCCGCTGAAAGTGGCTTACCTCGGCCCTGAAGGTACGTTCACCCAAGCCGCAGCCATGAAGCACTTCGGTCACGCCGTGATCAGCAAGCCGATGGCGGCGATCGACGAAGTGTTCCGTGAAGTGGCCGCCGGTGCGGTGAACTTTGGCGTGGTCCCGGTGGAAAACTCCACCGAGGGCGCGGTCAACCACACCCTCGACAGCTTCCTCGAACACGACATGGTGATCTGTGGCGAAGTCGAGCTGCGGATTCACCACCACCTGTTGGTCGGTGAAAACACCAAGACCGACAGCATCAGCCGCATCTATTCCCACGCCCAGTCCCTGGCCCAGTGCCGCAAGTGGCTGGACGCCCATTACCCGAATGTCGAGCGCGTGGCGGTGTCCAGCAACGCCGAAGCGGCCAAGCGGGTCAAGGGTGAGTGGAATTCGGCGGCGATTGCCGGCGACATGGCCGCCGGTCTGTACGGGTTGACTCGTCTGGCTGAAAAAATCGAGGATCGTCCGGACAACTCCACGCGATTCCTGATCATCGGCAGCCAGGAAGTACCGCCGACCGGCGACGACAAGACCTCGGTTATCGTCTCCATGAGCAACAAGCCCGGCGCGCTTCACGAGTTGCTGGTGCCGTTCCACGACAACGGCATCGACCTGACGCGGATCGAGACCCGTCCGTCGCGCAGCGGTAAATGGACCTACGTGTTCTTCATCGACTTCGTCGGCCACCACCGCGACCCACTGGTCAAAGGTGTGCTGGAAAAGATCAGTCAGGAAGCAGTGGCACTCAAAGTGCTGGGTTCCTACCCGAAAGCAGTTCTCTAAGGGCGGTAGCAAATGAGTGGTGACTTCCTCGCTCTGGCACAGCCGGGCGTGCAACAACTTTCGCCTTACGTTCCGGGCAAGCCCGTGGACGAACTGGCGCGCGAGCTGGACATCGATCCGGCCAGCATCGTCAAACTGGCCAGCAACGAAAACCCGTTGGGCGCCAGTCCCAAGGCGCTGGCGGCAATTCGCGAAGAATTGGCCGAGCTGACCCGTTATCCGGACGGCAACGGTTTTGCGCTCAAGACCCTGCTGGCCGATCAGTGCCGCGTCGAGCTCAATCAGGTGACGCTGGGCAACGGTTCCAACGACATTCTGGAACTGGTCGCCCGTGCCTATCTGGCGCCGGGTCTGAACGCGGTATTCAGCGAGCACGCGTTTGCGGTCTATCCCATCGTGACCCAGGCCGTTGGTGCCACGGCCAAAGTGATCCCGGCCAAAGACTGGGGCCACGATCTGCCGGCCATGCTGGCTGCGATCGATGCCGATACCCGCGTGGTGTTCATCGCCAACCCGAACAACCCGACCGGAACCTGGTTCGGCGCCGAAGCGCTGGACGAGTTTCTGCAGGACGTGCCGGAACACGTGCTGGTGGTGCTGGACGAGGCCTACATCGAATACGCCGAAGGCAGCGACTTGCCGGATGGCCTGGATTTCCTGGCGGCGTACCCGAACCTGCTGGTATCGCGCACCTTCTCCAAGGCCTATGGCCTGGCGGCATTGCGGGTCGGCTATGGTTTGTCCACGGCGGTGGTTGCGGATGTGCTGAACCGAGTGCGTCAGCCATTCAACGTCAACAGCCTGGCCCTGGCCGCTGCGTGCGCTGCGCTGCAAGACGTCGAATACCTGGCCGAAAGCCGTCGCCTGAACGAATCAGGTATGCAGCAACTGGAAGCAGGTTTCCGTGAGCTGGGGTTGAGCTGGATTCCGTCCAAGGGCAACTTCATCTGCGTCGATCTGGGCCGTGTTGCGGCTCCGGTCTTCCAGGGCTTGTTGCGCGAAGGCGTGATCGTGCGTCCGGTGGCCAATTACGGCATGCCGAACCACTTGCGCATCACCATCGGTCTGCCGGCGGAAAACAGCCGCTTCCTCGAAGCGCTGACCAAGGTTCTGGCTCGTGGTTGATGTCACTGCACTGCAATCTGCTGAACCTATGATCGGTCGCCTAGTGGTGGTCGGTCTCGGGCTGATCGGCGGTTCGTTTGCCAAGGGTTTGCGTGAAAGCGGCCTGTGCCGCGAAGTGGTCGGGGTCGATCTCGACCCACAGTCGCGCAAACTGGCGGTTGAGTTGGGTGTGGTGGATCGCTGCGAAGAAGACCTGGCCGCTGCATGCCAGGGCGCCGACGTGATTCAACTGGCCGTGCCGATCCTCGCCATGGAAAAAATGCTCGGCCAATTGGCCGGCATGGACCTGGGGCAAGCGATTCTGACCGACGTCGGCAGCGCCAAAGGCAATGTGGTGCGCGCGGCAACCGAGGCGTTTGGCGGCATGCCGACGCGTTTCGTGCCGGGTCACCCGATTGCCGGTTCCGAGCAGAGCGGGGTGGAAGCCTCTAACTCAGAGCTGTTCCGTCGCCATAAAGTGATTCTGACGCCGCTGGATCAAACCGATCCGGCAGCGCTGGCAGTGGTCGACCGGTTGTGGCGCGAATTGGGCGCCGATGTCGAGCACATGCAGGTCGAGCGTCATGACGAAGTGTTGGCGGCGACCAGCCATTTGCCACACTTGCTGGCGTTCGGTTTGGTCGATTCGTTGGCCAAGCGCAATGAAAACCTTGAGATCTTCCGTTACGCTGCGGGCGGTTTCCGTGATTTCACAAGAATCGCGGGTAGCGACCCGGTCATGTGGCACGACATCTTCCTCGCCAACCGCGAAGCTGTCCTGCGCACACTCGATACATTTCGCAGCGACCTCGACGCCTTGCGCGACGCGGTCGATGCAGGGGATGGGCACCAATTATTGGGCGTGTTCACTCGCGCCCGGGTTGCCCGCGAACATTTCAGTAAAATCCTTGCCCGCCGGGCTTATGTGGACGCTATGAATTCCAACGACCTGATTTTCCTGGCACAACCTGGTGGCCGCCTGACTGGGCGGATTCGAGTACCGGGCGACAAATCGATTTCCCACCGTTCGATCATGCTCGGCTCCCTGGCTGAAGGCGTCACCGAAGTGGAAGGTTTCCTCGAGGGCGAAGATGCCCTGGCAACCTTGCAAGCCTTCCGCGACATGGGCGTCGTGATCGAAGGTCCGCACCACGGTCGCGTGACCATTCATGGCGTCGGCCTGCATGGCCTGAAGCCTGCGCCGGGCCCGATCTATCTGGGCAACTCCGGCACGTCGATGCGTCTGCTGTCTGGCCTGTTGGCTGCGCAGAACTTCGACAGCACCCTGACGGGCGATGCTTCGCTGTCCAAGCGTCCGATGAATCGCGTGGCCAATCCGCTGCGTGAAATGGGCGCCGTGATCGAGACCGCTGCTGAAGGTCGTCCGCCGATGATCATTCGCGGCGGCAACAAACTCAAAGGCCTGACCTACACCATGCCGATGGCCAGCGCCCAGGTTAAATCCTGCCTGCTGCTGGCGGGTCTGTACGCCGAAGGCAAGACCACCGTCACCGAGCCGGCGCCAACCCGCGACCACACCGAGCGCATGCTGCGCGGCTTCGGCTACCCGGTCAGCGTCAACGGTGCTACCGCTTCGGTCGAATCCGGCCACAAGCTGACCGCGACCCACATTGAAGTGCCGGGCGACATCTCGTCCTCCGCGTTCTTCCTGGTAGCGGCGTCGATCGCCGAAGGTTCGGAGCTGGTGCTTGAGCACGTCGGCATCAACCCGACCCGTACCGGCGTGATCGACATCCTGCGTCTGATGGGCGCTGATATCACTCTTGAAAACCAGCGTGAAGTCGGCGGTGAGCCAGTGGCGGATCTGCGCGTACGTGCAGCTAAACTCAAAGGTATCGAGATTCCCGAGGCGCTGGTTCCACTGGCCATTGACGAATTCCCGGTGTTGTTCGTCGCCGCCGCCTGTGCCGAAGGGCGCACCATCCTGCGTGGCGCCGAAGAGCTGCGGGTCAAGGAGTCTGACCGTATTCAGGTCATGGCGGATGGCTTGCTGGCACTGGGCGTAAAATGTGAACCGACCCCGGACGGCATCATCATCGACGGCGGCCAGATCGGCGGCGGCGAAGTGCACGGGCACGGCGATCACCGGATCGCCATGGCCTTCAGCGTGGCTTCGCTGCGCGCCACTGCGCCGATCCGCATCCATGATTGCGCCAACGTCGCGACGTCGTTCCCGAACTTCCTCGCGCTGTGCGCGCAGGTCGGTATCCGTGTTGCACAAGAGGCTCAGTCGTGATTATCAAGCCACCGGTCATCACCATCGACGGGCCTAGCGGTTCGGGCAAAGGCACTATTGCCGGGATTCTGGCCAAGCGCCTGGGCTGGTGCCTGCTGGATTCCGGTGCGCTGTACCGTCTGTTGGCATTCGCTGCGCGTAATCATGGCGTCGATCTGACCAATGAAGAGTCGCTGAAGCTGCTTGCCGCTCATCTGGACGTGCAATTCGTCGGTGCGACCGAAGGTCATCCGCAGCGGATCATTCTCGAAGGTGACGATGTCACTGATGATCTGCGCAACGAACAAGTTGGCGCCTGGGCTTCCCAGGTCGCTGCGCTGCCGGCGGTGCGTGACGCGCTGCTCCAGCGCCAGCGGGCGTTCCAGGAGGCTCCGGGCCTGGTGGCCGATGGTCGCGACATGGGCACGGTGGTTTTTCCCGATGCGCCGCTGAAGATATTCCTCACTGCCAGTGCCGAGGAGCGTGCGCGCCGTCGATACTTGCAGTTGAAGGGCAAAGTCGATGGTGTTAGTCTGTCGAGTCTGCTAGATGAGATACGTGTCCGCGATGAGCGTGACACCCAGCGAGCGGTAGCCCCGCTCAAACCGGCGGCTGACGCCATACAGCTGGATTCCACGGAATTATCCATCGATCAGGTGCTGGAACGCATCATGAGCGAGATCGCCATTCGCGATATCGCCGGGTGACCAAGAAGCGACTCAGGGGACCAGTCATAGTCCTGCGCCGTTTCTTCAAATGAACATAACCCACGTCGTCTGGGATGTGGAGATGGGCGTATCCTTCGCCCTTATTCAACAGGAATTAAAATGAGCGAAAGCTTTGCGGAACTCTTTGAAGAAAGCCTAAAAACCCTGAACCTTCAGGCAGGCTCCATCATCACCGGTGTTATCGTTGATATCGATTACCAGGCTCGCTGGGTAACCGTTCACGCTGGCCTGAAGTCTGAAGCACTCATCCCGCTTGAGCAGTTCTACAACGATGCTGGCGAACTGACTATCAACGTCGGTGACGAAGTTCACGTTGCTCTGGACTCGGTTGAAGACGGCTTTGGTGAAACCAAGCTGTCCCGTGAAAAAGCCAAGCGCGCTGAATGCTGGATTGTTCTGGAAGCAGCCTTCGCAGCCGAAGAAGTGGTCAAGGGCGTTATCAACGGTAAGGTTAAAGGCGGCTTCACTGTCGACGTTAACGGCATCCGTGCGTTCCTGCCAGGTTCTCTGGTTGACGTCCGTCCTGTGCGCGACACCACGCACCTGGAAGGCAAAGAGCTGGAATTCAAGGTCATCAAGCTTGACCAGAAACGCAACAACGTTGTCGTTTCCCGTCGTAGCGTCCTCGAAGCCGAGAACTCCGCCGAGCGTGAAGCTCTGCTGGAATCCCTGCAGGAAGGCCAACAAGTCAAAGGTATCGTCAAGAACCTCACCGATTACGGCGCATTCGTCGATCTGGGTGGCGTCGATGGCCTGCTGCACATTACCGACATGGCTTGGAAGCGTATCAAGCATCCTTCCGAAATCGTCAACGTTGGCGACGAGATCGATGTCAAGGTTCTGAAGTACGATCGCGAACGCAATCGTGTTTCCCTGGGCCTCAAGCAACTGGGCGAAGATCCATGGGTTGCTATCAAAGCCCGTTACCCAGAAAGCACCCGCGTTACCGCTCGTGTAACCAACCTGACCGACTACGGCTGCTTCGCTGAGCTGGAAGAAGGCGTTGAAGGCCTGGTACACGTTTCCGAAATGGACTGGACCAACAAGAACATCCACCCTTCGAAAGTCGTACAAGTCGGCGACGAAGTGGAAGTTATGGTTCTGGACATCGACGAAGAGCGTCGTCGTATCTCCCTCGGCATCAAGCAGTGCAAATCTAACCCCTGGGAAGATTTCTCTGGCCAGTTCAACAAGGGCGATAAAATCTCCGGCACCATCAAGTCGATCACCGATTTCGGTATCTTCATTGGTCTGGACGGCGGCATCGACGGTCTGGTTCACCTGTCCGACATCTCCTGGAACGAAGTGGGCGAAGAAGCCGTTCGCCGCTTCAAGAAGGGCGACGAGCTGGACACCGTTATCCTGTCGGTTGACCCAGAGCGCGAGCGCATCTCCCTGGGTATCAAGCAACTGGAAAGCGATCCGTTCTCCGAGTACGTTCAAGAGAACGACAAAGGCGCAATCGTTAAAGGCATCGTGAAAGAAGTTGACGCTAAAGGCGCCATCATCACTCTGGCCGACGATATCGAAGCGACTCTGAAAGCCTCCGAAATCAGCCGTGACCGCGTTGAAGACGCGCGCAACGTTCTGAAAGAAGGCCAGGAAGTAGAAGCCAAGATCATCAGCGTTGACCGCAAGAGCCGTGTAATCCAGCTCTCCATCAAGTCGAAAGACGATGCTGAAGAGAAAGAAGCAATCCAGAGCCTGCGCGACAAGCCAGCTTCGGATACCGCTGCTCCTGGTCCTACCACTCTGGGCGACCTGTTGCGTGCACAAATGGAAAAGCAGAACTAAGTTCTGTCAGACCATAGAAAAAGGGCGACTTCGGTCGCCCTTTTTTGTGGCCGGGATTTGCTGATCTTGATGGTTTCGCAATCCTGCGATTGATTGTCATGAAACCAATCCTCCCCACAAGTTGTCTCTTTCTTTAAGCGGATCAATCGTTTATTTGCAGCTAGGCTTTAGCTTGAAGCGAACGACCGTCGGGTGACACGTCCGACCTAAGGAAGCGAATGAACAAGCTCATTGTCGTCATGGCAGTACTGACATTGGCGGGCTGTACCACTAGCGCCAAGACTCATGCGGTGCGTGGGGTCAGTGGTATCGAGATCGATTGTTCGGGGTTGGGGTCGGGATGGGAGAAGTGTCACAAGCGAGCGAACAAGGAGTGCAAGGCGGCGGGCTACAAAGTTGTGGCCAGGTCCGATGATGCCAAAGATGAGGATGAATACCTCTTTGGCTTCAATCCCGCGGGCTATCTGACGCGCACCATGCTGGTTATCTGCAGGTGAGCCCGCAAGGGCGTGACAGCGTTCCAGTGATCTGAAATCGTGCATCTCTTTATGGGTAAAGATATGTCAAAACTCGGGCTGTTCAAATTCATCGGGGCGTGCTAAAACCTTTGAAGCGCTGATCTAGCTGCTTGAAAAAGAAGGGAAAAATATGACGAAGTCGGAGTTGATCGAACGAATTGTCACCCATCAAGGGCTGCTCTCATCCAAGGATGTGGAGCTGGCCATCAAGACCATGCTTGAACAAATGTCCCAATGTCTGGCCACCGGTGATCGCATCGAGATCCGTGGGTTTGGCAGCTTCTCCTTGCACTACCGCGCACCGCGCGTAGGGCGCAATCCAAAAACCGGTCAGTCCGTCAGCCTCGACGGCAAGTTCGTGCCGCATTTCAAGCCAGGCAAAGAATTGCGTGACCGTGTGAACGAGGATGAGGAGGAAGGTCTTTGACGGCGTCTGTTATACAAGGAACCGCTCATGCGTAACCTCAAGCGCGTACTGCTCGCCGTATTCGTCCTGTTGCTGGTTTTGGCGATCCTGGCGTTCGTTCTCGAGAATCAGCAATCGGTTTCCTTGCTGTTCCTGGGTTGGGCGGGGCCGCAACTACCGGTATCGCTGGTCATGGTCATTGCGTTGCTGATCGGGATGGTGATCGGGCCGATTCTTGGCTGGTTTCTGGGGCGTACATCCAGAGCTTCCCGCAAGCGCCTTGTCTGATTACGACATAACGCGCAAGGCGCACTGAGCTTTCGCCACAGCTTGTCTATATCCATTAGTAAAACCGTCATTAAGCTGTAAAATGCTGTGCTTGTCCGATAGTGGCATATTCCCATATCGGTTCAGAATGACTCTGTCAGAAGCCTCTGCTGACTTGATGGCTTTGGAATTCATGGATTAGACAGCGCTCGGTTGGCGGCCCTGTCAGTAACTCAAGGGTATGGTTTCGCGTGAAAATTCTAGTAACCGGCGGCGCCGGGTTTATCGGTTCGGCAGTCATCCGTCATATCATCTCCAACACTACTGACTCTGTCGTTAACCTCGATAAGCTTACTTACGCCGGTAACCTTGAGTCATTGGCCGAAGTAAGCCAGAACTCACGTTACGTATTCGAGCGTGTCGACATCTGCGACCGCGATCAGGTTGACCGCGTCCTGCTTGAACATCAACCGGATGCGATCATGCATCTGGCCGCTGAGTCCCACGTCGATCGCTCGATCTCTGGCCCGTCTGAATTCATCCAGACCAACATCATCGGCACTTACACCCTGCTGGAAGCTGCACGCCACTATTGGGCTGCGCTGGATGATGCGCGTAAAGCCGACTTCCGCTTTCACCATATTTCGACTGACGAAGTTTACGGAGACCTCGAAGGTCCGGAAGATCTCTTCACCGAAACCACGCCGTATCAGCCAAGCTCGCCATACTCCGCCAGCAAGGCCAGTTCCGATCACCTGGTTCGCGCCTGGAGCCGTACGTATGGCTTGCCGACCCTGGTCACCAACTGCTCCAACAACTACGGCCCATGCCATTTTCCTGAGAAGTTGATCCCGCTGATCATTCTCAATGCATTGGAAGGCAAACCGCTGCCGGTCTACGGCAAAGGCGACCAGGTCCGCGACTGGCTCTACGTCGAAGACCACGCCCGCGCACTGTACAAAGTCGTGACCGAAGGCGTTATCGGCGAGACGTACAACATCGGTGGCCATAACGAAAAGCAAAACATCGAAGTGGTGTATGCACTGTGCGCACTGCTCGACGAACTTCGTCCGGACTCTGCTTACCGTCCACATGCCAGCCTGATTACCTACGTTCAGGATCGCCCCGGTCATGATTTGCGCTACGCGATCGACGCCAGCAAGATCCAGCGTGAACTGGGTTGGACGCCGGAAGAAACCTTTGAAACCGGTATCCGCAAAACGGTTGAGTGGTATCTCGATAACACTGGATGGGTCGCTCACGTGAAGAGCGGTAGCTATCAGCAGTGGATCGACCAGAATTACGCAGACCGCTCGAACAAGGCATGAAAATCCTCCTTCTCGGAAAGAACGGCCAAGTGGGGTGGGAACTGCAACGTTCCCTCGCCCCACTTGGCGAGTTAATCGCCCTCGATCGGCATACGGTCGATGGTTTGTGCGGCGACCTGTCTAATCTCGACGCATTACGCGCTACGATTCGAAACGTCATGCCCGACATTATCGTCAACGCTGCTGCCTATACCGCAGTTGACAAGGCTGAGTCTGAAGCTGAGCTAGCTGAATGTGTGAACGGTCATGCGTGCCATGTGATGGCTGAAGAGGCTGCTTCAATAGGTGCTTGGCTAATTCATTACTCGACCGACTATGTCTTCAATGGTCGTGGTTCGGCACCGTGGAAGGAGACAGATGCGGTTGCGCCCTTGAGCCAATATGGCATCAGTAAAGCGTTTGGCGAGCGCGCCATCCTCTCGTCTGGTTGCAAGCATCTAATTTTTCGCACAAGTTGGGCTTATGGTGCTCGTGGCCATAACTTCGCAAAAACTATTCTGCGCCTAGCCAAGGAACGACAAACCTTAGACGTCGTCTCCGATCAGATAGGAGCTCCAACCGGTGCTGACCTCATTGCTGATGTCACTGCGTTGGCGATTCAGCAGGTTTTGCAGCGGCCGGACCTGGCGGGACTTTATCATTTGACGGCAAGCGGCGAAGTTTCCTGGCACGATTATGCCATCTACATAGTCGGTTTCGCTCGAACCAATGGCGAGCAGCTTGCAGTTACGGTAATTAATCCGATAGAGACCAGCGCCTATCCGACACTAGCACGTCGTCCTCTGAATTCACGGCTGAGTACCCAAAAACTGCGCGACAATTTTTGTCTACACTTGCCGGATTGGCAAAGTGGTGTTACCCGAATGCTTAGGGAAGTTTTGAATAAATGACGACGATAAACCGTAAGGGCATCATCCTCGCTGGCGGCTCCGGCACTCGTTTGCATCCGTTGACTCTTGGCGTATCCAAACAGATGCTGCCGATTTATGACAAGCCAATGATCTTTTATCCGTTGTCAGTGCTGATGCTTGCGGGCATTAGGGAGGTTCTGATCATCTCCACGCCTGACGACTTGCCGAACTTTCGTAAGCTGCTGGGGGATGGCAGCCTGTATGGCATCAAGCTGTCGTACGCTGAACAGCCAAGCCCGGATGGTCTGGCGCAGGCATTCATTATCGGTGAAAGGTTCATTGGTGATGATCCGTGCTGCCTAATCCTGGGCGACAACATATTCTACGGGCAGTACTTCACGGACCACTTGCGTTCCGCCAATAATCAAACACAAGGCGCGACCGTATTTGGCTATCACGTTTCAGATCCGGAGCGTTTTGGTGTTATTGAGTTTGACGAAACCGGTAGGGCGCTGAGCATCGAAGAAAAACCGCTGAAGCCCAAGTCCAATTATGCGGTGACCGGTTTGTACTTCTACGACAACCAGGTTGTCGAGATCGCCAAGAGCATCAAGCCGTCCGAGCGCGGTGAACTGGAAATCACCGACGTCAACCGTGTTTATCTGGAGCAGAAAGCCCTTAAAGTCGAAATGCTTCGACGTGGATTTGCTTGGTTGGATACAGGGACTCACGATTCGCTGCTTGAAGCTAGTCATTTCGTGCATACCATCGAGAAGCGTCAAGGCTTGAAGGTGGCTTGCTTGGAGGAGATTGCGTACAACAGCGGGTGGATCTCCGCAGCCGAGTTGGCAGCTCAGGCTCAACGTTTAGGAAAGACCGGTTATGGTCAATATTTGGAAAAGCTTTTAGAGACGCATCGCTGCTGAGATTGATCAATGCCGAAGGGTGATATTATTTTGATGGCTTCATTTATTTGTTTTCAAATAATTTTTATGTCCGGTCGGCGCCGGAGTTATTAATACGCGGTGCTACCTTGTAGAATGCCAGCATAAAATTTGGCCCCGTTAAGTGTTGAAGTCTCAATCACGATTGCTCCGCTTTTACTTTCCAAGGAAACCTCTTGTCGAGAGTCCTTGCAGTAAAGCGAGCAAGCCGAATATCCGATAAGTGGTAGGGGCATGTCAATCAGAGCACGGATCAGGGGTGGCTGATTGGCTTGGACTGAGGTTGGGGCTGGGGCTGAAAACTCTCATGGTCGCTTCAAGCAATTTTTTGCATTGATTTACGATGCAGGAATGACTGGAAACATAACTGACCCCACTTACTGGATTCATCTGCCAGAAGGGGAATAAGGATTTAGCATGGAACTGATTCCCGTAATTTTGTCTGGCGGAGTGGGCAGCCGGTTGTGGCCTGTTTCTCGTGAAGCCCATCCAAAGCCTTTCATGGAACTGCCAGATGGCCAGAATCTGATCCAGAAAACCTTCCTGCGTGCCTCGCGCCTCGAAGGTGTTGTGGAGGTTCTGACGGTGACCAACCGCGAACTCCTGTTCAAGACCGAAGACGAATACGCCGTAGTCAATAAAGCCAAGCATGCTCAAGGTTTCATTCTTGAACCATTTGGTCGTAACACCGCTGCTGCCGTTGCCGCTGCCGCGCTTCAGCTGGAAACGAGCCATGGCCCTGATGCCCAAATGCTGGTACTGGCCGCTGACCATCTGATAAAAGACGAAAAAGCCTTCGCTGCTGCCGTAGCCAGCGCCATGACGCTGGCCGCCGAAGGTTGGCTGGTTACCTTCGGGATCCAGCCGACGTACCCTGAAACGGGGTTTGGCTACATCGAAGCGCAAAAAGATGCACCGCTCAAAGGCGGCCTGAAAGTGGCGCGCTTTGTCGAAAAACCTGATCTGGATACCGCGCAAACATATATCAGTGCGGGCAACTACTACTGGAACTCCGGGATGTTCTGCTTCCGGGTGGGCACTGTCCTCGAAGAGCTTCGTCAACATGCTCCGGACGTAGTGGAAGCGGTCAGCAGGACAATTGAAGCATCGCGCCTGACTTCATCCGCCAAGTACCGTTGCCTGGCGCTTGATGCTGATGCGTTCGCTGAGGTCCCGGATATCTCCATCGACTACGCGTTGATGGAGCGCTCCTCTAGAGTCGTGACCGTTCCCTGTGACATCGGCTGGAGTGACATTGGTTCCTGGAATGCCGTCAGCGAACTGACCGAGCCTGACGAGAACGGTAACCGCTTTGAAGGCGAAGTGCTGTCTCACAACTCTCGTAACAACTATGTCAACAGCGAAGATCGACTTACCGCACTGGTCGGTGTCGAGGACTTGCTGGTCATCGACACCCCGGATGCGGTGATGATTGCCCACAAGGACCACGCTCAAGATGTAAAACATATCGTCAATCAGCTCAAGGCTTGCAGTCATACGGTTCATTTACTCCACCGCACCGTGCATCGTCCTTGGGGTACCTACACAACGCTGGAAAATGGCGAGCGCTTCAAAATCAAGCGCATTGTGGTGAAGCCCAAGGCTTCTCTGTCGCTGCAGATGCATCACCACAGAAGCGAGCATTGGATCGTTGTCAGCGGGATGGCTAAGGTCGTCAACGACCAACAGGAGTTGATGTTGAACACCAATGAGTCCACCTTCATTCGTGCAGGCCACCAGCACCGCTTGATGAATCCGGGAGTCATAGATCTAGTGATGATTGAAGTGCAAAGTGGCGACTATCTTGGCGAAGACGATATTGTTCGTTTCGAAGATAATTACGGCCGCGTCGATACGTAACGGCAGCTTGGTAGTCATTAGCTTGTTCGGTGGGGGGCCCATCGACCAGGCCTATTTGCATTTATCTTGGTTCTAATGCATTTCCATCCTGATGAGAGAGCGGGCCGTCAATCGGCCTCGCTCCCACATACCTCAGCAAGAGAGCGGTATGAATACCCCAGTCAAAACCCAATGTTTCAAAGCCTATGATATTCGTGGCCAGGTACCGTCCGATCTCAATGAAGATGTTGCCTATCGGATAGGCCGGGCCATGGTTACCGAGTTACAGGGAAAAAACATTGTGCTGGGTCGGGATATGCGGCTCGAAAGCCCGATGCTGGCAGAGGCGATGACACGAGGGTTGCTTGAGGCGGGGGCCAACGTCATCGATATCGGCTTGTGCGGCACCGAAGAAGTGTACTTTGCCACCAGCGCATTCAAGGCGGATGGTGGAGTGATGATCACCGCGAGCCACAATCCCAAGGGTTATAACGGGATGAAGCTTGTGAAGTCCGAGTCCCGGCCAATCAGTGGTGACACCGGACTAAATGCCATACGCGACCGTGTGGAGAGTGGTGATTTAGGCGCGCTGGCCGACACTCTCGGTGAAGTTCGATTCGAGCTGGATAAGACGGCCTACATCGAGCACCTACTCAGTTACGTCAATGTTGCAGATCTCAAACCGCTTAAAATATTGGCCGACCCGGGCAACGGCGCTGCCGGGCCGGTGCTGCAAGAATTGATCAAAAAACTGCCCTTCGAATGGGTAGTCATCAACGCAGAACCCGATGGCAACTTCCCCAATGGTGTGCCCAATCCGCTGCTTCCAGAAAAACGTACGCTGACACGTCAAGCGTTGTTGGCGAACGGCTGTGATTTGGGAATCGCGTGGGATGGAGATTTCGATCGCTGCTTCTTTTTTGACCAGAACGGCCGCTTCATCGAGGGCTATTACCTTGTTGGCCTGCTGGCGGAAATGCTGCTCAAGAAGAACCCCGGCTCCAGGATTATCCATGACCCTAGGTTGACCTGGAATACGATCGATCAGGTTCGATTGGCGGGTGGTGTTTCAGTACAATGCAAGACCGGCCACGCATTCATAAAAGAGCGCATGCGTCTGGAGGATGCGATCTATGGCGGTGAGATGAGTGCTCACCATTACTTCCGGGATTTCGCCTATTGCGACAGCGGCATGATCCCTTGGCTGCTGGTGACCGCGTTGATGTCTGCCTCGGGGAAAAATTTGGCCCAGCTTGTTGATGAGCGCGTTGCCGCTTATCCATGCAGCGGTGAAATCAACTATCGGGTGAATGATGTATCCGCGGCGCTGGCGGAGGTCCTGGCGCATTATTTACCTCAAGGGCCTAACCTTGATCAAACCGATGGCGTCGGTCTGGAGTTTCCTGACTGGCGGTTTAATCTCCGAGGTTCGAACACGGAACCTCTTTTGAGGTTGAATGTGGAAAGTAGAAGGGACCCAGCGCTGGTAGCGTTGAAAGTTAAAGAAATTGAGGGATTGCTGAACAGTAGATATATGGAATGACAAAAACGGTTCTCACTTCCAGACGGAAGGTGAGGGGCAGCAATAAGTTGGCTCTCTGGTAGAGACTTACTGTTCGATTGATTAATTTAAATTGGTGAGAAAATGAGCGACAAGAAAGTAGCGTTGATTACGGGTATTACTGGTCAGGATGGTGCTTACCTTGCTGAGTTCCTGCTCAAAAAAGGTTATTCAGTACACGGCATCAAGCGCCGTAGCTCCCTGTTCAATACTCAGCGTATTGACCATCTCTACCACGACCCGCACAACCAAGGCTATGATCTCAAGCTGCACTACGGCGACCTGACCGATTCAAGTAGCCTGATTCGTATCGTGCAAGAAGTACAACCAGATGAAGTCTACAACCTTGGCGCGCAAAGCCACGTTGCGGTTTCCTTCGAATCGCCAGAATATACTGCTGATACTGATGCCATGGGTACACTGCGTATCCTTGAAGCGATCCGCATCGCGGGTCTTGAGAAAAAGACCAAGTTCTATCAGGCATCCACATCCGAACTGTACGGTCTGGTTCAGGAAATTCCACAGAAAGAAACCACGCCTTTCTATCCGCGTTCCCCTTATGCTGTCGCCAAGATGTACGCCTACTGGATCACTGTGAACTACCGTGAGTCATATGGTATGTATGCTTGCAACGGTATTCTGTTTAATCACGAATCGCCCATCCGCGGTGAAACCTTCGTAACACGCAAGATCACTCGCGCCTTGGCCCGTATCAAGGTCGATCTGCAAGATTGTCTGTACCTCGGGAACATGGACGCCCTTCGTGACTGGGGTCATGCTCGTGATTACGTGGAAATGCAATGGCTTATGCTGCAACAAGAAACTCCGGAAGACTTTGTGATCGCGACCGGTGAGCAGCATTCGGTTCGGGAATTTGTTGAGGTTGCAGCGAAGGAAATCGATATCAAGATTCGTTGGGAAGGTACGGGTGTCGACGAGAAAGGTTACGACGTCGCAACCAACAAATGTATCGTTGCCGTCGATCCGCGTTATTTCCGTCCCGCCGAGGTTGAAACGCTGCTGGGTGACCCAAGCAAAGCCAAAGCCAAATTAGGCTGGGTACCAACTACCTCCTTCAATGAGCTGGTAGAAGAAATGATGCGAGAAGACATGAATGAAGCCAAGCGTGACAAACTGGTCGCTGAACACGGCTTTAAATACTTCAAGGGTCAGGAATAAAGGGGGCTGTGATGATACCGGTATATCAGCCCTTTCTGGGCGGACGCGAAAAGGAATATGTAAATCAGTGTCTTGATTCGACCTGGATTTCTTCTCGCGGAGAATTTATCTCCCGCTTTGAGAGCGAGTTTGCACGATACATTGGTGCGGAACATGCGACTACAGTGAGCAACGGTACAGTTGCTCTGCACTTGGCAATGGTTGCTTTGGGACTGGGGCCTGGCGATGAGGTGATTGTCCCAACGCTCACTTATGTGGCGTCTGTCAACACCATCATGCAAACCGGGGCAAGCGTTGTGTATGCTGAATCCCGAGCTGATACTTGGAATGTCAGCGTTCCAGACATACGCAGCCGTATCACGCCTAAAACAAAAGCCGTCATGGTCGTACACCTGTACGGTCTGTCGTGTGACATGGATGAGGTCGTCGCTCTTTGCAAAGAGCACAACCTGCTGCTGATCGAAGACTGCGCAGAAGCTTTCGGCTCTCTGTACAACGGTCAGCATGTAGGGACTTTCGGTGATGTCGCTACGTTCAGCTTTTTTGGAAACAAGACCATTACCACCGGTGAGGGTGGGATGGTGGTGTCCAAAAACAAGGACATCCATGAAAGAGCCTGCCACCTCAAAAGCCAAGGCGTGTCCAAGACTCGCGAATACTGGCATGACGAATTAGCGTTCAACTATCGGATGACCAACATCTGCGCAGCCATCGGCCTTGCACAGCTGGAACGTGCAGACGAGACCATCGCTCTCAAGCGGCAGGTTGCGGACTGGTATCGTGAAGCGCTCGAAGGGCTTCCGCTGCAGATGCATGCAGAGCAACCAGGCACACGTCACTCATATTGGATGTGCTCGGTGCTGTTGGATGATCCGAGCCAGCGTCAGGCATTGCGTGATCATTTGAAGAACAAGGGTATTGAGACACGCCCTTTGTTCGCTCCTGCTCACAACATGCCGCACTGCAAAACGGATGAAACCTTTCCGATAGCGCAGGACCTTAGCTCGCGAGGGATGAACCTTCCAAGTTATCCGACGTTGAGCCGTGAACAGGTGCAGCAAGTAGTAGAAGAAATTCGATCTTACTTTGCCAGCTGATGTTGCTTTGGGGTTGAGGTTGGTAACAGCCTCAATTCTCATAAAATTCAAAGAGGACGAATAATGTCCAGACTTTCGAATTTAATTGTTCAGGGGAAGTAATGTTTTCGTATTTTTCTCGCGTTTGGGCTGCTCGATATTTTTGGGTACATCTTGCTCTAGCTGATTTGCGTTCTCGCTGGCGCAGATCGTTTTTTGGTGTGACGTGGTCAATTATCCAGCCATTGGGTATGACAATACTCCTGACGTTAGTATTCAGCCGACTTTTCAATACGGACGTATTAACTTACGCCCCTTATGTTCTCTCAGGGATAGTCGTTTGGGAGTTCATTTCCGCTAATACAATTGGTGGTTCGTTGTCTTTTGTACAGGCGGATGCCTACATTAAACAATGTAATCATCCCTTGGCAATTTATACCTTGCGAACAGTGCTCGGTAGTTCAATCGTGCTCATGCTGGCCAGCGTTTCCCTCTATCTCTGGGTCGCGATCATGATGCCGCAGAATTTCGGCTGGAGCTGGTTGGCGACGTTAACGATATTTCCCGTTGTAGCCTTGATAGCCTGGCCTGTGTCGACACTTCTCTCCTACATCAGTACCCGCTTTCGCGATGTTCCCCACGCGCTCGGGTTGGTGATGCAGTCTTTGTGGTTTGTGTCTCCAGTGTACTTCGAAGCGAAAATGTTTCAAAACGGTGGGCTGCACGCACTGGTTGATTACAATCCGATTTATCACATTCTCCAGTTGTTCAGAGCGCCATTGTTGCAAGGGCAATGGCCGACTCTTGCCAACTACACTTTTAGCTTGGGTACCGCTTTGTTCTTTGGTCTTATCGCGATGTATGTGGGTTACAAAGCAGAGCGGAAGGTGATTTTTTACCTATGAGAATGAATAAAATCAATCAAATCAATGTAAAGAACGTCAACCTCCATTACGCAGCCGCTGCTTACAAGGAACGTTCATTAAAGTCATTGATGGCGAATATCTTCTCAAAAAAAGAAGCCAATAATCATGTGGCCGATATTCACGCGCTCAAGAACATAAATGTTCAAATTGTCAGCGGCGAACGTGTGGGACTTCTTGGGCACAATGGCGCGGGTAAAAGCACGTTCCTCAAGACGGTTGCCGGCTTGTATCCAATCTCCAGTGGTGAACTGAACGTACAGGGCCAGGTTCGTTCCCTGTTTGACTTGAGCTTGGGATTCGAGCCGGATGCCACGGGGCGTGAAAATATTCTGTACCGTGGTCTGTTGCTTGGTCTGTCTCCAAAGTTCATGCGAGAGAAGATCGACGAAATAGTAGCGTTTGCCGATCTGGGCGAATTTATTGATTATCCGATTAAAACGTATTCAGCCGGGATGCAAGTGCGACTCGCGTTTGCTATTTCAACCACGGTCGGTGGCGACATTTTGCTGCTGGACGAGGTTATCGGTGCGGGCGATGCCAACTTTATGGCAAAGGCAAAAGTACGTATCACCAGTCTGATCGAGAAGGCTGAGATACTAGTTCTGGCCTCTCATGACTTTGGTGCTTTGCAGTCCATCTGTACCCGAGGCTTGGTCTTTCACCATGGTGAGTTGTTGTTCGACGGTGAAATAACAGACGCTATCGCCGAATACAAAAAAATAAATGGACTTTCTGATGCAAACTAAACCATTTCGTGTGATGTGGTTGCTGAACCATGGTGCGGCTCGTAAGTTCGAGCTTGAAATGCTCAAGTCCTTGGGCGTTAAAGAGTTCTTTCTACCAAAGTCATTTCCACAGGAAATCGGTTTTCGTTCGGCGAGCATAGATTATTCGGAAGATGCGAACCTGACTATTCCGGCTGAAGAGTTAGAGGTTCTAAATCAGCAAAACTGGTATGTGGCTCCTTCGAAAGAAGCTTGGGATATAGCCAATAAATATTTCGATGTGTGTTTTTTCATCTGCCACTCAAAAGGCTTCATGAATGAGGTTTCACGTTCATTCACCGGCGCGGCCATTTGGCGTGCGTATGGATTGGATAAGACCCTAAGTTACTCGGAAGTCGTGAAGATCCTGACCTTAGGGACGCAGTCAGTAAAAAAACTCGGACGACGTCTTTGGTTGGGGATCGCGTACGAGCACCTTGCCGATTCTGAGCCCATGTACCTACAAAAAAGAAAGGCGTTTTTACCGCTGGGACTGAATAACTGTGCAATCAATGACATCTGGAACGGAAAGCAGAAGCATATTTTTTTCGTGTGCCCGGACATTGGTTTCAGTAGCTACTATAAAAAAGTGTACGAAGATTTTATTTCGGATATGCAGGGGATGCCCTATAAAATCGGCGGTTCGCAGCCGATCGAAGTTAATGATCCGAATGTGTTGGGATTTGTCACTAATGAAGAACATGAACGAAATATGAGAGAGTCGCGAGTGATGTTTTATCATTCAAGCGAGCCTAACCATATTCATTATCACCCCTTCGAAGCCATTCGCGTCGGCATGCCACTAATCTTCATGAGTGGCGGCATTTTGGATCGCATGGGTGGTGCGACCCTTCCTGGTCGATGCGAGTCTGTCAAAGAAGCGAGAGAGAAAATTCGTCGCATCTTGAATGATGATTCGAAGTTTATCGAGCAGGTGCGTAAAAGTCAGGCAATACTGCTGGAGCCCATGCGCGCAGAGAACTGTGAAGCCGCTTGGATAAGTAGCTTCCAGGAAATTCTGCAAGAACTGGAAGTCAGCCGCTTGGAGCAAAGCCAGCGGCCAGTCAAACGCAAAAAAATCGCAGTAGTAGTCCCTGTCGAATATCGAGGGGGAAGTCTTCGTGGAGCTCATCTGCTAGCGGAAGCTTTGCATGAAGGAAGCAGGCAATGGGGAGAAGACGTCGATGTTGTGCTCTTGCATTTGAAGTCTGTTGGCGATGAGGCAGAAGACTCTTTCGAACAGGATGAGAGAATTCAGCTTCGCACTTTTCAATGGAAAACCCTCGACGCGCAAACTGCACGCAGAGCCATGCGATATGCAGGTCACGACGGCTGGGAACCGGACTCTGTGAGATACGTGGTTCCGGATGATGGTATTAAACAGCTTCTGGACTGCGACGCGTGGATCATAGTCTCTGATCGTGTACAGGCTCCCTTAGTGCCGCTTCGGCCATGCATATTCATGGTTTATGATTACCTTCAGCGCTACGAGAATGTGCTGTCGAAAAGTGGGGATGAGCATTTTATTAGTGCCGTGCGTAGAGCGCAGAAGCTTCTTGTAACCACTGAGTTTACGAAACAGGACGCCATTCAATACGCCGGCGTTGAGGTAAACCGAATCGCTAAAGTACCGATGTTGGCTCCCGCTTTTTCAAACGTTGAACCTGCGATATCCCCGGCGTCCGACCAGCCGTATTTCTTATGGACAACTAACGCAGGTGCGCATAAGAATCATGTGAACGCACTGAAAGCACTCAAATTTTATTATGAGGCTCTAGGAGGTCAACTATTCTGTCATGTAACAGGTGTAAATACTGACAAACTGCTTGAGAGTAGTGCTCCGCATCTTAAGTCTCTGTCTGCGCTCGTTAATTCAAGCGCCGCACTGTGGGAAAAAGTTAAATGGCTTGGCGAACTCCCGGACTTTGAGTACCGCAGTTCTTTGGCGGATGCCGCGTTTCTATGGCATGCAGGTAAAGTTGACAATGGTTCCTTCAGTGTTGTCGAGGCCGCCAGTTTAGGTGTGCCCTCGCTGAGTAGTAACTATCCGGCTATGCGTGAGATGGATGTTCAGTTTTCACTGCAATTGTCCTGGATGAATGCCGCCGATTATAGAGAGATGGCGCACAAGTTGAAGGAAATGGAATTGACATACTTGTCCAAGAAGGCCCTGCTTCCATCGCCTGAGATATTGGCAGAACAAGGCGTTGAGAAGTTGGCGGCACAATATTGGGGAGTCATACGAGAGTGTCTATAAACAAATATGGTATCTATCTGGCTTACGCGCCGGGTCTGGATTTACGACACGAAGGATTGGGTAGATACCTTGCTGCCTTTCTGAAAGGGGCCCGCGACCGAGAAGATGTACGCTTTGTACTGGTTTGCCCAAGTTGGTCAAAAGAAGGTCTTGAAGATCTATTTACCAGTGAAGGTGTTTCTAAAGAGCGTTTCGAATTAGTTTCGCCCTCGAAAAAACCTATGGTGCTCCGACTCTACGAAGCCTACATCGCTAGAAAAAAACGAAAACGGAAGCCGGGACTACTCAAAAGAATATCCATAGGAATCTCCGCGATTAAAGGTGCGGCGCTTGATCATGTAGAGCAACAATTGGTAACGACCAATTCTTATGGGGGGCTGGCGCTGCTGTTTTTAGAAGGCTTTCTTCTTCTCGGGCTTGGTGTCCTATTCAGTCCAATCGTTATTTTGGCGTTGATTATCCTCTCCTTAATAAAATTCAGGTTTGTTTTTAAGCGACTGAGTAGGCCCTTTCGGCGCCATTTGACACGCGCCCGAGGGGCTGTCGGCGAGCCAAAGGACGATGCTTTCATTTTTCGGCTTTATAAGCGAATGGAGCGGATTGAGTCGGAGCGGATGCTTCAATTGATTGACAGCCTAGCTGATGTAAAAGCTTGGTACAGTCCTACAGCGTTCTGGCCAGCCTTCAATAAAATTAATCGTCCGCGTCTGATGTGTGTGCCAGATGTCGTGTTATCTGACTTCCCTGTCGGGTTCTCGAGTGTTGGAGGCGAACGTTTCTTGCAAACCTATGAAGATGTTCGCAGATCAATCCAGACCGGGCAGCATTACGTCACCTATAGCAACGCGATCAAGTGGGATACGTTGGTTGAACAGTATTCGATCCGTGCTTCTAATGTATCAGTGATCCACCATGCACCTAACATGCTGAATCAATGGGTCACAACCCGAGGGTTTTCGGATCTGGAAGCGACCTCGCTTCATTATTCGCAAACGCTTCTCGGTAGTGCGATGCGCAAATCTTCTAATCAGAATTATACGGTTGGTTTTGCAAACTCCTCATTCAAATTCATATTTTATGCAAGTCAGTTTAGACCGAACAAAAACCTGTTGATGTTGTTGCGCGCATATGAGTTTCTTTTAAGGAAGAAATATGTCAGTCACAAGCTGATTTTGACCGGTGATCCTGAGCGTTATCCGTCCGTCAAAAAGTTCATAGCCGAACACGGTTTGGAGAATGACGTTTTATGCTTGCACGGCTTGACGGTGCAGGAGCTCGCTGCCTGTTACAAGTTGGCAGATCTGGCAATAAACCCTAGTCTGAGTGAGGGGGGATGCCCATTCACCTTTACCGAGGCTCTGTCCGTAGACACGCCGGTCGTCATGGCTCGAATCGCGGTTACCGAGGAAATACTCAATCAGCCTGAGCTTCAAGACACGACATTTTTTGACCCTTTTGAATGGGAGGATATGGCTCGCCGTATTGAATGGGCACTTGCTCATCGAGAAGAGCTTCTGGCACTGCAGAAAAACATCTATCAGAGCCTGATTCAGCGTACCTGGACAGATGTTGTGAATGAGCACATCACAGTTCTTGAAGCTATTTCCATAGGCGGCGGTATCCCTTTGGAGGCTCAATTATGACTCCAATCATAGGCATGCTGATTCTTGGATTTGGAGGTCATGCCCGGAGTGTGGCTGACGTCGCACTCGCGTCGGGAATTACGCAGTTGTGCTTTATCGATGCCAACGCTAAACCAGGTGAATCTTTTTGTTCGTTTCCAGTGAAAGTGTCCGTGGACTTTGAGCTGCCCGAAGATTGGTCAGTCGTTCCCGCCGCTGGCGACAACAAGAAAAGAATAGAGCAGTGCGAATGGGTAATTCAGCAGGGATGGCATTTAGCGACGCTCATCGCTCCCAGTGCAACCATAGGCGTCGGTTCCCAAATCGGTGAAGGGACCTTTATTGCTCATCACGCCCATATTGGGCCGATGGCATCAGTCGGACGTGGTTGTATCATCAACACTGGCGCAATGGTCGAGCATGAGTGCGTAGTCGGTGACTACAACCATATTTCTGTCGGTGCTGTAGTTGCCGGCCGAAGCCGTATCGGTGATCGCTGCTTCCTGGGGGCTGGCTCAACAGTGATCGACGGGCTGCGGGTGACCGACGATGTCATGCTCGGCGCGGGTGCGTGCGCTAATCGCAATCTTGAAAAGGCCGGCACCTACGTGGGAGTTCCTGCAAAGTTTTTGGGGCCTAAACATTGAAAATCCTGCATTTTTTCAAGACCTACTACCCAGACACTATGGGCGGTATAGAGCAGGTTATCTTTCAGCTCGCCGAGGGGGGATACGACACGGTATCGAATCTGAAGTCCTGTACCTTAGCCCCCGTGGCGCAATGCGCAACGAACGACTCGGACACCATATCACCCATCGGTCATATGAGAATCTTCAGATCGCTTCCACTGGCTTTTCAATTGGAGCGATCAAGGATTTCATCGAACTCGCAGAGCAAGCCGATGTTATTCATTACCATTTCCCATGGCCATTTATGGACATGGTGCATTTTCTATCCAGAGTGAAGAAGCCGACCGTTGTTACTTATCACTCGGATATCGTAAAGCAGCAGACATTACTCCGACTCTATAATCCGCTCATGCGCGCATTTCTTCGAAATGTCGACGTTATCGTTGCGTCTTCACCCAACTATGTTGCCAGTAGCGAGACGCTGGGTAAGTACGTGGATAAGGTGAAGGTCATCCCTATCGGGATAGATCGTGATACATATTCGGAGGTGACTGATGCCTCTCTGGCTCATTGGCGTGAGACAGTGGGTGAACGCTTTTTCCTGTTTGTTGGGGCGCTCCGTTACTACAAAGGCCTCGACTTTCTTCTGGAAGCTGCTCAGCAGACAAAGCTGCCTATCGTGATCATGGGGAAGGGCCCCATGGAAATGGCGCTGAAGCAGAAGGTTAAAGAGGAGAACCTTAAGAACGTCTTTTTTGTCGGTGGCCTGCCAGATAGCGACAAGGCTGCACTGATGACTCTATGTTTCGCTTTGGTATTTCCCTCCCACCTCAGGTCTGAAGCCTTCGGGATCTCTCTGCTGGAAGGGGCTATGTACGGCAAGCCTCTCATCTCCTGCGAAATCGGGACAGGCACGACATACATCAATATCGAAGGTGAAACGGGCTATGTGGCACTCCCGGGAGACAGCGCGTCGCTTGCAAGCGCTATGAAGAAGCTCTGGGATGATCCAGAGAGGGCCGCCACCATGGGGGAGAATGCTCTAAAGCGTTATGAAGAGTATTTCAAGGCCGATGATATGGTTAAGGCCTACAGCGATGTGTATCACTCGCTTTTGAAGTGATTAGCGTATTCGTCATATCGATACGCTAATTTTCCGCTAAGGCGCATTAAACATTTTCGAACGGCTGTCGACTCCACGTCGCGAAAGTCTCATTTCATGGGAGATGGCAGAACAAGTATCTCGATTTTCCATTGGCCGGTGTCGATTTGGGAAGCCCGTACATAACGCGCCTGCAACTGCTTGCCTGACTCTGACGGAGCAGCCGTCCAAGGATCGGTGACGTTTAATACCACTGACGGAAGATTGGCGTCGAGTGAATAAAATCTAGAGATTGCACTGTCGATTTTAGGTGTGGCTCCATTTTGTTGACTGAAATCCCAAGTTGACAGCGTTTTTGGTCGCATTCCAGTGAGTAAATATATGCTAGGGAACCGTCCGATTACTGCGACTGAATCGCCCGGAATCGTGGCTAAGAACGCGGTGGTCTGGTCAATGGCCTGGGCTTTATCTGCGGTTGTAAGCAGACCGGCGAAGACCCCGTTCTCAATTCGCTTTGCAGGTGCCGAACTTAATGGATTTACACCTTCCCCATAAATGAAGTTGAAGTTGCTCATTAAAAAAAGGACGACGACTCCACAGAGAAGCGCCAAGTGAGAATGACGCTTAACGTCGTTTTTCGGGAATATGGCAAGAAGAAACACGCAGACGCAGGTGAACCCGCCGATGGCGAAGTTAATGATGCTGTTCGTGGCAGTTAGCGACGTAACAATGCCAGCGAAGAGCCCTACGAAAAAATACGCAGTCATTGCGTGGTCATTGCTAGCTTTCCTGATCGTTTCGGTAACGAAAAAGGCCGCCCCTGCGGTAGCGAGTAAGAGCACGTAATCATGCGATGTAGCGTAAAGGAAGGGGCCTGCGAGCTGGGCAGCTATAAGAATTCCGATAATAACTGCAGCTGTGATCCATCCGTGGGAAGAGCGGCTAGACCCTTTGCCCGCGAAGATACCGACTGCTATTGATGCAAAGCACAAGGTTACAAAGATGCCGCTCGCGCCAAGCAAGGCAGCCGCCTTCGATAGTTTTCCTCCGAGCCCGGTAGAAACTTGAAGTGATGAATTGGTGAACTCGATAATCTGCATCAAACGGCTCACGCCGTACGCAGACAATAAAAGCCCGAGTCCGACGATCTGAAATGTTAGGCACCACACAACATATCGTCGAAAGCTAGGTCGTAGCACTGGTACGGCCGCAATGGCAACCAGGAAGCTTGCCAAAACAACCACGAACGTGGGGTAGGCGAGCACTGACACCATCCACGCCGCTGCTGATGTTATTAACCAGCGCAGCTGCTTCGTTTCTTCAAAAATCGCATAAGCTGCGATCGCGCAAAGCATGCCTTGCATGCCCAAGGTGTTGTATGACGGAGAGGGAAGACTGAAGGGGATGAAGCTCGTTACCGCGATTCCGCAAAGCACTGCGACAGGAAATGTTTGGCGAGTACGAGCGAAACGGAAAAAGCAGAATCCCGAGATAAGACTCGCAACCAGATATATAAATCTGTTGAGAAGAGCCAGGCCTTGCTCGTTTGGCAGAACCGCGGCAAAGATTTTGATGAAAGGAAAGACAAGCAATTCTGCGGTCTGATGTAGCCCTAGAGCGCTACTGTGCTGAAAACCGGTCTTCAGCCAACCATCCAGAAAAGACAAGTAGTAGGACTCGTCCGTGAGGTCTACACCGATCGTCATGCGATAGCAAAGCAATAGGGATATGACAACTGCAAGTGAAATCATGCCGGCACGCAACGCAACATCGGAGCGGCAGCCATCATTATTCAAAGTCGGTATGGACATCCCTGAAATCTCTTATGGGCATACAAAAGGTAGCCATGGTATCAGACACCGTTGCGCTCTCAATAAAGGTTTTGCATTCGTTTACGGCTGCGATTTAGAAAAAACGAAAAGCGTCGGCTCGAATGCCGCAACGTTGATATTCAGTTCGACCAGAGCAGCTAGGCCGTGCCATGATATTATTCCAATGCTTTTGAGCGAATCAACCGTCGCCGAGCCCTACATGGTGCCCGAACTTAACGTCTGGAGTGCGCCGAATTTAAAACCGAAAAAAATCGTGCTTTGGTGGAAAACGATGTCCATTAGTGAGACTCAAGCCGTAATATCTACTTCGAAAATTACCAGTGGCTCAATAAGACATATTGGGTACAGGCCTGATATCGATGGCCTTCGTGCTATCGCTGTCCTGGCAGTTTTGATTTTCCATGCATTCCCAACAGTGTTGCGCGGCGGTTTTGTAGGCGTTGATATATTCTTCGTGATTTCTGGTTTTCTCATTTCCAAAGTTATCCTGACTACGTTGTATCAGGGGACTTTTTCCATCGCTGAATTCTATTCTCGTCGCATACGCCGAATACTCCCTGCACTTGTGACGGTATTGGCCAGCTGTTTGATATTCGGTTGGAATACGATGCTCGCGGATGACTTGGTCCTTCTGGCAAAGCATGTTCTTGGAGGTGCCAGCTTTGTCTCCAATTTTGTTTTGTGGAGCGAGGCGGGGTATTTTGACAAGGCGTCAGAGTTAAAGCCTTTATTACATCTCTGGTCATTAGGAATCGAAGAGCAGTTTTATGTTGTCTGGCCCCTGATGCTATGGGCAGGATGGCGCTTGCGACTTCCTCTTCAACTGATTGTAGTGCTTATGGGTTGCGCATCCTTTTTGATTAATATCGTTGGGATTCATGAGGATCAAACCGCGACTTTTTATTCTCCACTCTCTCGCGGTTGGGAGCTGATACTCGGAGCTGCGTTGGCATGTCTTACATTTAAGTCCAGTACGAAAGCTATTTCACATAGCAGTTACTTCGTAGTGATTACTTCGTTTTTCGGCTCAGCAAAGGTGCGCTCTGTTGTTTCGATCATCGGCCTACTGTTCATTGTTTATGCAATCTTTCGAATTAAAGACACGCTTCCGTTTCCTGGCAAGTGGGCGCTGTTTCCTACTGTTGGTACCTTCCTGCTAATCGCAGCAGGAACAGAAGCATGGGTCAACAGGGTGTTGCTCAATAGTCGCCCGATGGTAGCGATAGGGTTAATCAGCTTTCCTCTTTATCTCTGGCATTGGCCGTTGTTGACGTTTGCCAGAAGCACCTACCCGGAAGGTTTGCCTTGGACTGCTCGCTTGGGGGTAGTGGTTGCGAGTGCTGTGTTGGCAACTCTGACGTATCTTTATATCGAAAGGCCATTTCGTTCAGGCTCGCGTACTCAATTCAAAGTCTCTGTACTGTGCGCTTTAATGTGCGTCGCGGCCGTCCTGTCAGGGGTCATATTAAAGTCTGGTGGTTTCGCATCTCGTTATCCCGAAATTATTCAACGAGCAACTGAGTACAACCTCGACGGTTATCGTGCAGCATTGCGTAATCGAGTTTGCTTTATGGATATGGGGCAGGATGCGTCGCAGTACGCTCCAGAGTGCCTGGATAAAGGAACTGCACCGTTGTGGGTGTTATGGGGGGATTCAGGGGCAGCAGCCATTTATTCAGGCCTGCGTGGCCTTGCAGATCGCAGCGGTCAATTTCGGCTCGCACAATTTACTTCCTCGGCCTGCCCCCCAATGATTGGTTACGAGGGAGATAATGTCGCCTGCAGCCGCAATAATCAGTGGACGATCGAAAAAGTTCGGGAACTGGCGCCCGATACAGTGATTTTAGCCGGAATGTGGGCGGAATATAACAAGGAGCTTCTGCCTTCTACGATCAAACAAATACAGAGCACGGGAGTGCGCAGAGTCATCATTTTGGGTCAGGCCCCTGCATGGAAAGATGCGCCGTCTCGCATAACCTTCAATATGTGGAGTAGTGATCCTCTGCATCGGGTTCCTTCGGAGCGACTGGATTATGCTAAATATGGACGGGACCATGGCGTTCAACCACCGGAGGGGCTTATTCGCCAAACAAGGATTGCGGAGCAAAATCTACGATCTGTGGCTCAACAATCGGGTGCGCTGTTTATATCTGTCGTTGAAAAGATGTGCAACGAAGACGGTTGTCTCATGAGAGAGTCTGCATCCAGCGGTGACGCGTTCTATTTAGATATCGTTCATCTCACTCCTTATGGTGCAAATTACGCTATGAAGGCAATTGCACCTGAGTTGGGTGTAAATGACCGCTAGGTATATGAAGGCCTCAAACGCTATACGTGCTTGAGGTTGACGGAAAGAGAGGTTGCGAAGTCTCCCGCGTTGCCATTTTTCGCGATAGGCCGTCAGGCTTCGTAATCCCCATGCAGGGGCGCTTAACGTCCTGCTGCTCCGATAGCCGTCCCCGCAGATTTATGTAGTCCTGCGCTTCGTACCCATGTCGTTGTTCTGGATAGCTGAACGCACAGCGACCGAGTATTTGCCAGCCGACTTGGGTAGCACTCACCAACACGTTGACAGCGATCGACAATGGACAGCTGTGATTGAGCATTTGCGACTTCATGGCTGAAGGAATATGGCCGTACTGCCGAAGTGCTCCCCGCAGCACGGCCAGTGCTGTTGAAAATCAGGGTAAGCTATACGATATGCAGGCCATGGCGGCAGTGGTTATAGCCAAAAACGAGGCGGCAAGTAATGTATAAGCAAAGAGGATCGGTAACCAATATTTCTTTAGAAGTGTTGAAAAGGCTGACCACTCAAATTGGGTTGCAATGGCGCCAAACAAAACCAGATAAAGAGGCATGAAAAATCTGGTTTCTACTGCCCCAGGAATAATTGCAAGTACCGGGAGGAGCAGGGGAGCGAGATAAGCGACTTCAATCCATCGAGGTTTTCGTCTTGTGCAAAGAATTAGAGCGCCAAAAAAGAACAGACTGTAGCAAAGAAAAGCTACGACACTTTTGTTAATTGAAGGCTTCGTGACGTAAACCAACCCGTCACGAACATCAATGCCATTAATGAAGTGTCTTCCGTAGATGCCAAGAAACTGAACTGGGTGTTTTGCCACTAAGGCAATGTAGCCACCCATGGATGGATCGCCCGTAAATAGCGATTCATTAAGTGAGCGCAAGGCAATTCCAGCGGGATCCCTATAGTAGAGGCTAGGTGCAGGAGTATCTCCACCGTTGTAGGTTTCGTATCGCTGAATCGCTATTCCCCAATACAGCTGTGTCGCCATCAAGGATTTTCCTTTGACGGTGGCGAACACTAATGGAGTGGCTACATTATGAATACGTTTATTAATAGTCATCTGTGGCAGCGCCACAAAAAAAGCCCCTAAAATAAACGCAACCATTCCAAGTCCCCGAGCATTCCAGGATTTGCTACGTAGGAAGACAAATGGAATGATAAATAGTAACGCAATGAACGCGAAGAGGTAGATAGTCCGAATGTTGTAAGCCGCACTAGCTGCAGCTCCGGAAAACAACATGAAGGCTAGCCAGTTCTTTCGTTTCGCACTGTTTGCGAATGCTATTGCAATTATCAGAGCTAACGCGGCGGGCATGTCAGATAGCGGATAAAGGAATAATCCGGGAAAAACGCCAATTACAAGCATTGCAAATATAACGCGGCGTATTACGGTAAGGCGACCGGCGAAGCACTGCAGGAAAAAATTTGCTATTGGACCTGTCAACAAATAGGCATAGATAGCAGAAGTGCTAACTCGGAAAACAATACGGTCTGTGTCGTTTATAGCATCCGTTAAAAAGTGTATTGGAAAGAGCAGGTAGGCGTAGACATATCCTCTGACAATGTCGGGGAAGTTCGCAATGAAGGCAGGAGTACTTAGGTTCCAATACGTTGTCGAGTCGAAGGGGTAGACAACAATGCCAAATAATTGATGAGTTACAAACAGTATCAAAAATACCGCGACAAAAGAATAGAGTTGAGGTTTGCTCTCTAGCAACGTATAGAGCATGGCTTTTCTATCTGGTTTCGACAAAGCTTCCATTCGCATTCCAGTTGTTTGGTGTTGAGTTATCGCCTATTGTTCAAGGTGAATTATATATTACTGAACTATTCGGCCATCGAGCGCCCAGTCAACTTGGAAGTCTGCGAAGTCTTTCTTGTCCAGTTCTGTTGGCACAACAAGGTGAAGCCCATCAAAATCTACAACTTTAACATTCTCATAAGGAATCACGGCTCTGTCAAAGAAGGCGCCCCCATTTGTAACTCCATCTTTGCCGAATCCCACTCTCCATACGGAGTCATATGATGGCAGCGGTGATGGAGCTTTCATGAGCACACGAATAAAGGTCTTCTCTCGTCCTATAACAGTTGCTGCATAGGAGGGCAAAGTCGGCTCGCTTCCAACTTTTGGGCTGACTGGGTTGACGACCCTAATTATATAGTTTATTGGCTTCGTCTGACCTTCGTCCAAGGTTCGCAAAGCTACGCCTAAATTTCGTTGATAAAATGTCAGGGTTGTTTGGGAATGATTGAAGGCGAACGCAACAAATATAATTTTTGTGCAAAGTGCCCACATCAATGTAGCTGCAACTGCGGTACGGAAAGTTTGCGGTCGAAGGATACTAGCTATGATGAATATCAGGCAAACCAGAAATAATGGTTCCCATACCTGCTGCACCATTATAGAGCGACTGCCAGGGCCCCATGTTGGGTTTCCGGCCTCGACAAAAATAGTGGGCGTGCCGATAGAAACGAGTAGGACCAGCACCCATCCTACCGGAGGGAACACGACTCTTTGGCGGGATGCCAAGGTTGAACCAAAGACAGTAATAGCCGCAAACACACCGGCAATAATGTACCAGGTGGCTCGCTGCCCTGATGGGAATTCTGAATCGGCTAGATCGATAAACTGTCCAACTGACGGTGGGTAAATGAACGCCTTTATGCTGATAATTGCATTTGACATCAGTTCCGTCAGACCAATTTTAAACCCGCTATTTGAGCCGGCGAAGTGAATCCAGATTGCAGTGTAAATTGCAAAACCGGCAAAAAATATAACACAGTCCAGCGTTGCGTATTTTAGTTTGTCTTTGAGTGTTCCTGAAGTTCTGAAAAATGCAATGAAGAGTACGGCAATTATCGCTCCACTTTGAATGGTATATGTCGATAGGGCGATAAGGTAGCACGCGAGGGAGGTGGCGAGAGTCAGCTTCCTAGTTCGTTTGTTATCAATAAAATCTGTATAGAAATATATCGACAGCAATGTAAAAATTAAAGCTATAACCATCACTCTATCGACATGGTCGTGGCGTGCCGGAAAGTTCCACAACAGGACGATGAGTCCTGTCATTAGAGAAAAAAGACGATGCTTTTTATGCCCGAGACGATCAACAGTCAAAAAGGTAACGCACGCTACAATAGGTGAGACAATTTGTGCCACTGCATGCAAACCCCAATCCGAGAGCTTAATGATAGGTGAAGCCAGTAACCACCAGAATGCGGCCAGCGGGTTTCGATGATCAAGCGCCCAAAACTCTTGAAATGTTTGGACGGGGTTTCCGCTCTTTAATAAATATATCCAATTGCGGTCCTCACCTATTGGCCAGATCTCGAAGCCGACTCCGGTGTTAAACACTTGCAGCAAACCAAACATTCCCAGGTAGATTAGCCACGCCGCTAAGATTAGGGCGAGCGGGTGCCGGAATGTTGGTGCTGACAGATCGACCATGGTTATTGCATCGTTACTCAATGTGCGCATCCTTTTTTTACTAGCAACCGAAACCGCGGTAACGTTTGCGAATTACCGTTATCCCGATTATGACGCGTGGGCCGTAATACGGGTGAGTCGGCTTCGTTGTTTGGCAATTTATTGTTGTTCAGATATTTTAATCTCGACCCAGCTTAAACGTGCAGAAAAACCATAATATTTTTCGTCCACGTCCGATATGAACTTTAATTCGTTGGTGCCAGAAACAAGTTGTTCTGGAGTCACCGGCGCTTTAAATTCGCCGTTTAGCTGCCAGTGAATTGGAATTTCTTTCCCGTTCAGCAAAAGTTTCATACTGTCCTTTATACTGCTGCTAACGATGTAGTCGAAATTCCCACTGAGGGTGTATTTTTTTTGTTTTGCATAGAACTGGAAATATAAATACGAGGCTTTACTCGTTTTCCATGCAGCAGATTCGTGGTAGAAACTATTAACCTTCCACTCTCCCTCGCGCCAGCCAGATCCTTTTGTGGGGATTTCCATGCTCCACCATTTACCAAAGTTCCCGTGGTAAAAGTCTTTTCTCTTTTCATTAGTAAAGCTCAAGTATCTCACAGGTGTTGCGATGCTGTTAGCGAAACTTGGGAGGGTTTTGTTAGGCAGAGTTGTCTGCGAAGACGGTGGTTTGACGTTGGAGTCGGAATTAATATTTATAACTATTAAATTCGCCTTGTCCAACTTGACGTCTTCTTTTTTGGTTTGTATATCCATGCCCGGACCCGATACCGGGTCGGGATAATGAAGGATCCACTCTTGTGTGTTTTCTTCACAAAAGCCCTTTCGAGCCAAACCGTCTGCTTTTTGCCATTCACGACTGGGTAAATGACAAACTTCAACTGAGTCTATAGTATGCCCATAAAGATATGTTAATGCGCCGCGAAGATTTCCAACGGGGAGCATCCATGTATGTCCAATTTGACTGCTGTTATCAAGTATCAGTAGCTTTTTGCCGCGCGCGTTTCCATCAAATTTCTCGGATATTTCGTGTAGTATAGAAACTTGAGTATTCGATATTCTAACGTAATGGTTAAATTGATACAGCTGAAAAGATAAGCCAATAAATACCAAGGCAGTTGCCGTTACTGCGGTGAAGGTTTTAGATAATTTGTAAACTGCTATAAGCAGGCCTGTTGAAAAAAATACCGCCCCCAATGTGGCGAATAAAAAGGTCCGCTGGCTAATATACTGGTGAGGCACTGATATAAGGAATGGAGCATATCCCAATATCACTAAAACTATACCAATACAAAGTAATCGCCTTGCTTTTATTAGAGTGTTAGTTTCTTTGTCCTCATCCAAGTTGTTCTGGCTAGATTTTAATGTCAAAGTAGTGCAGATGGCTAGCAAGGTTAAAGCTGCTAGCGCATACCAATAGTTGGTGAACTCTAAAGTCGTAATTCTTGTTGCGTCAAACCAGCCGCCTAAAATACTTCTCAGTAGTCCAACGGAAAATAATTTTGGTAGAGAGTTTTCGATGGTCTGAATAATGCTGCTCTGGCCTATTATGTCGCCTTGATAGGTGGATATTAGGCGAGCAGTTATAATGACGTACAAAATATAGATTATCGCTCCTGATAGCCATATTGAGAAGTGAGCAAAATTTTGTTTGATTGTTTGTATGGCATGGGAGTTTCCTCCTTTAGCCCATATCACGAGCAGAGGTAAGATAGAAAGCAGCAATGAAGCTTCATACATCGCGCAAGCAGCAGTAAAAATGACTGCTGAGATAACGCTTCCCAATATTGACAGGGCTTGGTTTTTCGATTCAATTGTATATAAAGAGATGGTGGTTGCAAGTAACGCTAATGCTAGTGACCAGTTGATGTGCAGAGATCTAAACGATAGTTGCATAGTGTCTGCTGGGTAGACAAGAAACAGTACGCTCGCCGCTATTCCCCATTTTAGTGAGTTGGTGATTTTGGTCGTTATAAGGCTTAAGCACCAAGCCTTTACCAGTAGCGATAAAATAAGCATGATATGCCAATATTTAAAGCTTTGTGGGTCAAGGAAATAGGCTATGGCTTGAGGAAAAACAGTCAATGGCCGCAAGGCATGCGCAGACATTGGGCTGTTCAGGTCTGTAAGAAAGAAAAGACCATGAGTGGTGAATGGCTCCAAAACCAACCACTCCTCAACGACCCCCGTCATAGCAAAGCCGAACGGAATCCAAATCGCAGCGACAATAATTAACGCGGGCAGCGTATGGCCTGCTAAAAATTTAATTATTCTATACTTGTCTGTGGCAGCGTTGGGCGAGACTCCAATCACTCTATTTTTCATTTGGAGCCTGAGAGTCTGTGTTTGTCTGTGGTTTGTGTGAGGCTCTCAATACTATTTTACTCAGAATATAGGTGGTAGGTAGAAGCGCTACAATGATTAATAATGGCGCTACTTCCTTTGGTAGTCCGAAAGACTCCACGAGCACGTGGAGCAGTGCAGCACTGATGAGGTACTGTATCAGGTAAACACTTGGGTATATAAGTAATCCTTTCCAGGTCTTTTTAAGTTTAAATACTATCTGTGAGTTGAATAGGTATGAGAATAATATTCCTGAGAGGTAGGCTGCAATGTACGATGCTTGATAATTTATGACTAGATTTAATAGCAGGTATAACCCATATGTTAGGGCGGTGTTTAAACCGCCCCCGATCAGAAATAAAAACCACTTATTTAATCTTTCACTTTTTAATGTTGGCACTTTATTCGAGGCTCGAAGTGATTTTTATAAATTCCGAATAGTCGCGAATATAGTCATCTGCATCGTAGTAATCAGATGTGAAAACAAGTAAAACGGCATCTTCTGAGTACTTGTACTGAATGCCCCACGTCAAAGGCGGTAAATAGATGCCTTTGTTCGGCGCGTCGAGCATTACTTCTGCACGGTTTTGTCCGTCATCTACCACAACCGCACAGCTTCCTTTTACGCAGATGAGGAACTGGTGGCAATTGTGATGAGCATGTTCGCCGCGGGTTTTTTGACTAGGTACGTTAAATACCAGGAAATAGCGCTTCGGAACAAAAGGGATTTCCTTCTCAAACTCGCCTACCGACAAATCGCCGCGCATGTCCGCTACGTATTTGAAGTTGTGTGAGGTGACGTCGCCCACTCCAACCTTTGTAATTCCTTCCCGCAACTCTGTATTTTCAACGAGTTTCGGTTTTTCGCTGTTATCACTTGCCGCTGAATTTTCTACGTATCCGGTAATCCGTGCCGGTGACCCGGTCACGATCGCATACGGAGGTACGGATTTGGTTACCACCGCACCGGCTCCAACCATCGCCCCCATACCGATGGTAACGCCAGGGAGGATGACGGCACCGCCGCCAATCGAAGCTTTGTCGTGAATTACGGTTGGCAGGAAGGTTTCCGGGTAAACCTTGGAGCGTGGAAACTTGTCATTGGTGAAGGTGACGTTTGGACCAATGAATACATCATTGCCAATCCTCAAGCCATCCCAAACATAAACGCCCGACTTAATCGTCGTCCTGTCGCCGATTACGACATCGTTTTCAATTAAGCAATGAGAGCAGACGTTCACATCTGCACCGATGACAGCGTCAGGAAAAATAACAACGTACTGCCAAACACGGGTGTTTTGGCCAATGTTGGTACTTTTGACGTCTGCGCTCGGGTGGATTGTCGGATTAGACATGGTTGATTTGCTCTCGGTTGTTCAACTGTATGCTCACGACTGCCAACGGTCGCTGTTTGGTATTTTCATAGGCGCGCCAGGCATAAGTGCCTACAAGGCCCAGCCCCAAAAGATTCAAGGTGCCCAGCAGCAGGACCACGACCATAGTGGCGGCATAACCTGGTACCGCGATGGTGCCGTGAATTCTTGCAATGATGACCAGCAGGCCTATTGCGACTGACATTAATGAGCCGATCGTGCCCATTTTTATCAATAGACGAATGGGGTAGTCGGTGAAGGCGAAAATGCTGTCCATCATGTATTCCAGCTTTTTCTTGAATGTCCACGCGGACTTGCCTTCCTGACGAATCTGGCGATCATAGTCGACGAATTTTCTTCTGAAACCGAGCCAGAAGATCAGTGCGATCAATGAGGAGCGAGATTCTTCAAGCTTCAACAATTGCTCTTTGAATGTGTTATTGCAGCCAAAGATGTCGACGCCACCTTTAGGCATGTCATGGACGACAAGCTTTCTGTAAAGCCCCCAGAAAATCGAAGAGGCCATGCGGCTCCAAAAAGGATCTTTACGGGCGTTGCGCGTGCCGATGGCAACATCGCACTCATCATTTGAAAGTGATTGAAAGAAACTGATCAACAGTTCCGGCGGCTCCTGCAGGTCAGCAGCCATGACGCCGAAGTACTCGCCGGTGGCCGCCATCAAGCCTGTTCGAATCGCCGGGAATGAACCGAAGTTTCGCGAATGCGCCAGTAGCTGCGCAGCAAACGGCAGGTTCGGCAGTTCTTTTTGAATCAACGCAAACGATGCATCTGGGCTGCCATCGACGACAAAAACCGCTTCTACCTCGTTGTTCAAGCTCTCGTTGATTTCGCTGAGTGCCTGAATCAAGCGCGGAATGGATTCTGCGTTTTTGTAAACCGGGATGATGATCGAATACGTCATGCAACCCATCCGTTGACGGCTTTGATCACTGCGCTGACTTCGTGCTCTTCCATTTCTGGATAGCATGGCAATGTCAGGATTTCTTTGGCCAGACGCTCGGTGTTGGCCAAGTGGAAGTCTGTGTTGGCGTTCTTGAATATGGGTTGTTTGTAGTCAGGGATCGGGTAGTGAACTTCGGAAGCGATTTGCAGGCCGCGTAGATGTTGCTGCAAAGCGTCACGTTTCACGCTCTTGATCACATACAGGTGAGCGACCCAGGCGTCACTGTTGCCTCGCGGGTGAACAATCTCGGGTTGCTTGATTTCGTTGCGATAACGTTCGGCAATTTCGTTGCGTCGCGCATTACCCTGATCAAGGTGCGGCAAGAACTCGGAAAGGATGGCGGCTTGCATTTCGTCCAGGCGGCTGTTTCTGGCTCCACTCAACTCCACGCAGTATTTGGAGGACCAGCCATATTGACGCAATTGAGCAACTTGCTGCGCAATCTCGGCAGAGTTGGTGACTACTGCACCACCGTCGCCAAGGGCGCCGAGGTTTTTTGTTGGGTAGAAACTGAAGCTCGAAGCGTCCCCGAATGTGCCTACACGTTTGCCGTGCATGCTGGCGCCGTGAGCTTGTGCACAGTCTTCCAGGAGTGGAATGCCGTTGTCCGCACAGAAAGTCGCAATCTCCCGGATTTCCGGGATGGCCAAGCCATAAAGGTGAGTGACGACGACGACTTTGGCGCCCGCTTCAACGGCAGCTTTCACTTCAGCGAGTGTGACGACCTGGGTATCGAAGTCGACATCCATGAAGGCAGGGACTGCGCCGATGGCCAGGACCGACGTGGTGGTATACATGCCAGCGTTGGCGACCGTAGCGACGATGTCACCTTTTTCGACACCCAATGCCTTGAGGGCCAATTCGATTGCATCGGTGCCATTGGCTACGGTGACGCAGTGGCTGGCACCCAGATATTCGGCGAAGGATGATTCAAAACGTTTGACCTCTGGACCCAGGACTACCCACCCGCTGGATACCACGCGCTGAATGGATGCATCGATCTGATCCCGGTACTTCGCAATTTTCGCGCTGAGATTATTGATTTGCTGCATCGATATGCTCCCTTCGAGGCGTAGCCTGTTAAATTTAGTATGTATTTTGAATGACTTACCGACGCCGCCCATCTCTGCGAGGCGTCTCAAGCTCAACTCATCGAACGTTTGGTCAAAATTGGGGGGGATTCTATCTCTCCCGCGTGTTTGCTCCAACCTGTGTAATGGCAAATTGTGTTGAGACGCAGGGCTTTGAGTTTTTTTCGGCTGGCTGGCCTGTGCCCCACAAGGGGCAGGGCAAGGGGCTCCGCACAAATTCAGCGCTCAAAATGACGCCTTTTCGTGATAGATTATTCCATTGCTATCTATTTTTTGAATCGGTTTGAAATGTCAAAAAAAATACTTGTGACCGGCGCGACAGGGTTTCTGGGAGGTGCCGTAGTCAGGCGTTTCTGCACTTTGCCGGAAACATCGATTGTAACTCCCCTCAGAAATTTGAATAGCAAGTTACCCGATTCAGTAGAAAAAATTCATATTTCAAACATTGATCAATCCACCGACTGGACTCAGTCGCTTGCGGGTGTGAGTGTGGTTGTACATTCGGCGGCCCGAGTGCACGTCATGCACGAGGATTCAGCGCAGTCGCTGGAGAAGTTTCGTGCGATTAATGTTGAGGGCACACTTAATCTTGCACGCCAGGCGATACAGGCGGGAGTTAAAAGATTCATCTTTATCAGTTCAATCAAGGTCAATGGAGAAACGACTCTACCAGGAAGTGCGTTCTCGGCAGATGACATTCCGCAACCTTCGGATCCTTACGGTGTTTCCAAATACGAAGCAGAACAGCAACTCATGCAACTAGCCAATACGGGCGCGATTGAAGTCGTGATCATCCGTCCTGTCCTTATTTACGGTGCCGGTGTAGGTGCGAATTTTCAGCAAATGATGCTCTGGCTGGTGAAAGGCATTCCGTTGCCATTCGGGTCAGTGACCAATTATCGAAGCCTTGTCTCATTGGAAAATGTCGTGGATCTGGTCAAGACCTGCGTCGATCATCCTCACGCCAAAAACCAGGTATTTCTGGTAAGCGACGACGAGGACGTTTCAACGACCGACTTAATGCAGCGTCTAATCAACTATTTGGGTGTCAAAACCTGGCTCGTACCCGTCCCCGTCGGGATTCTGGTGTTCCTGGCTGGTTTGTTGGGGCGACGTGCTGCAGCACAACGGCTTTTCGGTTCCTTGCAGGTCGATATCCAGAAAAATCAGGAGCTACTGGGCTGGCGCCCGCCTGCAAAGCTGAGTGATGGGTTGAAATCAACCGCGCAGTATTTTCTGGAGTCTCGCAAATAATGAGTTATGCGTGGTTTATTCTAGTGGCCGCCAGTATTTCTTTTTTACTGACGGCAGCGTTACGCAAGTACGCAATATCTCGAAGCCTGATGGATGTTCCGAATGCTCGTAGTTCCCATGTGGTCGCGACCCCTAGGGGCGGCGGTGTTGCAATTGTCGTGGCTTTCATCGTGTCGTTGGTTTTTCTGTACAGTGCAGGATTGATTTCCCCATCGGCTTTTTTCGCGATGGCTGGGGCAGGAGTTTCGATAGCGTTGATCGGCTTTATGGACGACCACGGGCACATCGCCGCACGTTGGCGGTTGCTCGGCCATTTTGCCGCGGCGACCTGGCTGCTGGTCTGGATGGGCGGATTGCCAGCCATTGAGCTGTTCGGACTCCATGTCAATCTGGGTTGGGCCGGTCACGTGCTGGCTGCTTTGTATCTGGTATGGTTACTCAATCTCTATAACTTCATGGACGGCATTGATGGCATTGCCAGCATTGAAGCCATTAGCGTGTGCCTTGGCGCCAGCCTGCTTTACTGGTTGGCCGGCCTCGACACGCTGATTTGGGGACCGTTATTGCTCGCAGTTGCCGTCGCCGGTTTCCTTTATTGGAATTTCCCGCCCGCGAAGATTTTCATGGGCGACGCTGGCAGTGGTTTCCTCGGCATTGCGTTGGGTGGGCTTTCTCTGCAGGCAGCGTGGGCGAGCGGACCGATGCTGTGGGCTTGGTTGATTTTGCTAGGGGTTTTTATCGTCGACGCAACATTCACATTGTTTCGCCGTTTGTTGAGGGGGGACAAAGTTTATGAAGCGCATCGCAGTCATGCTTATCAATTCGCCTCACGTCATTTCGGCAGGCATTTACCGGTCACTCTTGCCGTGGGCGTGATTAATCTTTTCTGGCTACTGCCATTTGCCGTGGCCGTGACCCATTTCGGTCTGGATGGGGCGTTGGGCGTCATATTGGCTTACGTGCCATTGATCGCGCTGGCTATAAAGTTTCGAGCAGGGGACCTGGAAGATGCTGCGGTAAAGAACTAAGCACCAACTACTATGTCATTAGGTTTAGAGTGATCGCGCGGCGCCCATGGATTTCACCACGACGATGGGTCTGCTGAGAGGAGGCGACTGAGGTGTTTGAAGGGTTTATGGATAAAATCAGAGCATATTTGGTAGGGCTCCCTCGGCGTCGGAAAAGGTTGATACAGGTCGCCACTGACATCCTGCTAGTCTGGATCGCCCTTTGGTTGGCGTTCATTGTGCGCCTTGGCCTGGACGATATGTACAACCCCTTGAAAGCCCACTTTTGGCTCTTCGTTTGTGCCCCTGTTATCGCGATTCCCTTGTTTGTACGTTTCGGCATGTACCGAGCGGTCATGCGCTATTTCGGTAATGACGCCCTCATCGCCATCATCAAGGCTGTCAGCCTTTCGTCGCTGATTCTGGCTGTTGTTGTCTATTGGTACAGCAACCACGAAACGGTAGTCCCGCGCTCCATTGTCTTCAACTATTGGTGGCTCAGTCTGGTCATCATTGGCGGCCTTCGCTTGTGCATGCGTCAGTACTTCATGGGCGACTGGTTTTCCGGCGCTCATCATGTACCGTTCACCAACCGTGACGATGGCCTCACCAAAGTCGCCATCTACGGCGCAGGCGTGGCTGGCAATCAGCTTGTCGCAGCACTTCGCATGGGCCGAGCCATGCGCCCCGTGGCGTTTATCGATGATGATCCGAGCATCGCGGATCGTTCGATCGCCGGGTTGCAAGTCTACAAACCCAAACACATCCAACAGATGATCGACGTCACCGGCGCCCAGGAAATCCTCCTGGCCCTCCCGTCATCGACCCGCGCACGACGTAGGGAAATTCTCACCATTCTGGAGCGTTTCCCCCTTCACATTCGAAGCGTTCCAAACTTCACCGATCTGGCCAGTGGCCGAGTCAAGGTCGAAGACATCCAGGAAGTGGATATCGCCGACCTTCTGGGGCGCGACTCGGTCCCGGCGCAACCGGACCTGCTTGAGCGTTGTATCAAAGGCAAGACAGTGATGGTCACGGGCGCAGGCGGATCGATTGGCGCTGAGCTTAGCCGGCAGATTTTCTCGCTTGAACCGACGACGCTTATTTTGTTTGAACACAGCGAATTCAATCTGTACAGCATTCTCTCGGAACTGGAGCAGCGCGCTTGTCGTAAGTCGATTTCGGTCAAATTGTTGCCAATTCTCGGTTCCATCCGCCATCAGGACAAACTGCTGGATGTGATGAAGACCTGGAATGTGGACACCGTCTACCACGCTGCTGCTTATAAGCACGTCCCGATGGTCGAGCACAATATCGCCGAAGGCGTGCTCAACAACGTCATAGGCACGCTCAACACTGCCCAGGCTGCATTGCAAGCAGGCGTGTCCAACTTTGTGCTGATCTCCACCGACAAGGCTGTGCGCCCCACGAATGTGATGGGGAGTACCAAGCGTCTTGCCGAAATGACCCTTCAAGCGTTGAGTCGTGAGATTGCCCCGGTGATGTTCGGCGACAAGGCCAATGTCTCCCGGGTCAACAAGACCCGTTTCACCATGGTGCGCTTTGGCAATGTGCTGGGATCTTCCGGTTCGGTGATCCCGCTGTTCCATAGCCAGATCAAATCCGGCGGGCCGCTGACGGTCACGCATCCGAAAATCACTCGTTATTTCATGACCATCCCCGAAGCCGCGCAACTGGTGATCCAGGCCGGTTCCATGGGGCAGGGCGGTGATGTCTTCGTTCTGGACATGGGCGAGCCAGTGAAGATTGTCGAGCTGGCGGAGAAGATGATTCACCTGTCCGGTTTGAGCGTTCGTTCGGACAAGAATTTGCAAGGCGACATCTCCATCGAGTTCACCGGGCTGCGTCCCGGTGAGAAGCTCTACGAGGAGTTATTGATCGGCGACAACGTGGCCGCGACGCAACATCCGATGATCATGAGTGCCAACGAAGATCATTTGCCCTGGGATGTGCTCAAAGGCCGATTGAGGGAGTTGCTGATTGCTGTCGATCATGACGATTACAGTCGTGTCCGCCAGCTCCTGCGCGAAACCGTCAGCGGTTACACCCCTGATGGCGATATCGTTGACTGGATCCACCAGCAACGTCGCCTCGAGCCCTGATTGTTTCACATCCTGTAACGGACACATTTTTGACAGACTCCAGACATCGCCTAAGTTTGGGAGGCAGCTTCGGAAAAGCTGCTTTCTCAATCGATGTCATGGAGCTTCATTTATGCGTACTGGCTATTTCTACTCTCTGGTTTTTGCCCTGCTCACCAGCGCCTCTATTGCGGCCATTGCTGCGCCGACGGCCAAGCCCGAGGCTGGCAATGCACCCGTGGTGCTGGAAGTTTCTCCCAAGGCACAGTCCGGCAAGATCGATCTGAATCAGGCCGATGCGCCAACCCTTCAACGTGAGTTGGCCGGTGTGGGCGAAGCCAAGGCCAAGGCGATTGTTGCCTATCGTGAGGGTAATGGGCCGTTTGCGTCCGTGGACGAATTGCTCGAAGTGAAGGGAATCGGTAAAGCGATCCTGGATAAGAATCGCGAGAAGCTTGAGGTGAACTAAGCTTATACGTCAGCGCCAGGGGCCGGTCATTGATCGGCCTTTTTACTTTCTGGCGAACGCTGTGATGGGGCGCCTTTCGTCGATGCGATAAAAATTACGGCTATCATATATAGCGAAGATTATGCCTATAATAAATTGCTTTCCGCCAAGCGTTTTGAGCCTCAGGCGCTTGTCTTTCCTTTAGGCATCTCCCCAGGAGCACAGTCATGAATTCTGTCCAGTCCCAAGGTACGGCCCTTGTCACCGGTGCTTCTTCCGGTATCGGTGCGATTTACGCCGAGCGGTTGGCTGCGCGTGGTTTTGATTTGTTGTTGGTCGCCCGCGATCAAGAGCGGCTGGAAGCGGCGGCGAGCAAGTTGCGCGCCGAGCATGGGGTTCAGGTCGAGGTGCTCAAGGCGGATCTGACGCAAAAGGATGAGGTGCTGAAGCTTGAGCAGCGTCTTCGCAGTGATTCGAGTATCAGCCTGCTGCTGAACAATGCCGGGGTTGCAGCGGATGGTTTGTTGGCCAATGCCGACATGGATCAGCTGGAACGTTTGATTCAACTGAACGTGACAACGGTCACGCGGTTGGCCTCGGCAGCGGCCGCCAGTTTTGCCAAGGCGGGTCGGGGGACGATCATCAATATCGGGTCAGTGGTCGCCTTGTTTCCTGAGCGCTTCAATGCGACTTACAGTGCCAGCAAGGCTTATGTGTTAAGTCTGACGCAGTCGTTGAACGCCGAGCTGGAAGGCACCGGGGTCAAGGTGCAGGCGGTGTTGCCAGGCGTCACACGCACTGAAATCTGGGAACGCTCCGGCGCCGATGCAACGCAGATTCCGGCGGATATGGTCATGGAAGCCGATGATATGGTCGATGCCGCGTTGTCGGGGCTGGACCAGGGTGAGTTGATCACCATTCCATCGTTGCCGGATGCGGCCGACTGGGATGCCTTCGTGGCGGCGCGTCATGTACTGGCGCCGAATCTTTCCAAAAGTAAGGCTGCCGCGCGTTACACGTGAGGCGTCATGAATCGGCTTGAGGTATTTGCGGTATGAGTGATCGTCGAGTAGTTGTTACGGGCATGGGTTTGGTGTCGCCATTGGGTTCTGGCGTCGAGGCCGTCTGGGCGCGTCTGTTGGCCGGGCGTTCCGGGTTGCGCAATTTGCCGGACGAGGTGGTGGCCGATTTGCCGGCCAAGGTCGGAGGTGCAGTGCCGACGCTCGCTGACGATCCCGAGGCGGGTTTTGATCCGGATCGGGCGACGGCGCCTAAAGAGCAGAAGAAGATGGACCGCTTCATTATGTTCGCCATGGAAGCGGCGCGTCAGGCGCTGGAGCAGGCCGGCTGGCAAGCGGCGGACGCCAATGCCCAGGAGCGTACGGCAACCATTATCGGTTCCGGCGTGGGTGGTTTCGGTGCGATAGCCGATGCGGTGCGCACCACCGACAGCCGTGGGCCGCGACGCTTGTCGCCGTTCACCATTCCTTCATTTCTGGTCAACCTCGCTGCGGGTCATGTGTCGATCCAGCACGGTTTCAAGGGCCCATTGGGTGCGCCGGTGACAGCTTGTGCGGCCGGGGTCCAGGCGATCGGTGATGCGGCGCGGTTGATTCGTTGTGGCGAGGCAGACATCGCGGTATGTGGCGGCGCGGAAGCGGCGATCGATCGCGTCAGCCTCGCCGGGTTTGCCGCCGCTCGCGCCTTGTCCAGCGGTTACAACGACACCCCGGAACGCGCCTCGCGGCCGTTCGACAGTGGCCGCGATGGCTTCGTCATGGGGGAGGGCGCAGGCCTTCTGGTGATTGAATCCCTGGAACATGCTTTGGCCCGTGGTGCTCAACCGCTGGCGGAATTGGTCGGTTATGGCACCAGTGCCGACGCCTATCACCTGACGGCAGGTCCCGAGGATGGCAGTGGTGCGCAACGAGCGATGTCGCTGGCATTGGCCCAGGCAGGCATTTCGCCGGGGCAGGTTCAGCATCTCAATGCTCACGCCACTTCGACCCCGGTCGGGGACTTGGGTGAGTTGGCGGCCATCAAGGCGTTGTTCGGCGCGGATAACAAAATCGCCGTGACATCGACCAAATCGGCCACCGGGCATTTGCTTGGTGCAGCGGGCGGTATCGAGGCGATCTTCACGCTGTTGGCCATTCGCGACCAGGTCGTGCCGGCTACCCTCAACTTCGATAACCCGGACCCCGCCGCCCAAGGCGTGGATATCGTCCACGGTCAGGCGCGGCCGATGGCTATCGAATACGCGCTGTCCAACGGCTTCGGGTTTGGCGGGGTGAATGCCAGCGTGCTGTTCAAGCGTTGGGAGGGTTAGCCCCGGGGTTGTTTGAGATAGGCGCGAGTCACGTCGAGAATCCGCTGCGCCAGCTCGGGGTTCTCGACACTGCGTGACAGCAGTAAAGCCCCGACCAGTGTCGACATGATGACGATGCTTTGGTCGGCGGCGTCCTCGTCTTCAAGGGTGCCTTGCACTTGTTCGAGCCTTGCGTTGAGCACCACGTCAGTGGTCGGGCTTTGCTGCCCGCGCAGGCCGAGTTCCGATGACATGGTCGGCAACGGGCAACCTTCATCGGGTGAAGTCTGGTGCCATTCGGACAAATAGGCGTCGATGAACGCTTCCAGCGGACGATCCTGGGCGAAGAGCTCGGCGCAAATCCCATCGACCTGCTCGCCCGCGGCTTGCAAAGCCTTTTCTACCAATTCGTCCTTGGATTTGAAGTGCGAGTAGAAACCACCGTGAGTCAGGCCCAGTGCTTTCATCAGCGGTTGCAGACCTGTCGCGCCAATGCCATCGCGGCGAAAGCGCGCTGACGCTTCCTTGATGATGCGTTGGTGGGTCTGGGCTTTATGGTCCTGCGAATAGCGCATCGGGTATCTCCGCAACAATGCGCCATATTAACCAATGAAAATGGGATGGTGATTGTACTTCTACTTCTAAAAAGCATGCAGATGCGTCGATCTTGGTAGAACGGCGTTTAAACACATGGCACGAATAGTGATTACTCATTAACTGACGATTGTTGAACAATCACGAGGCAATGAGCATGAACAGCGGACTGTCCCTGGCCGACCACATCACCCTTGAATTGCGCGCCGACATCATTGGCGGTCGTTTACTGCCCGGCATGGCGTTGGTGGAAAACGATCTGGTGTCGGCCTACAACGCCTCCCGCAATACCATCCGCGAAGCGCTGCATCGCCTGGGGCAGGAAGGGCTGACCCGTTATGTGCGCAACAAGGGCGTGATGGTGCGCAGGCTGGGCGTCGAGGACGTGCGGGATCTGTTCAAGGTCAGGCGCACCCTGGAGCTGCAGGCCATCAGCGCGAGTCAGCCGCTGCGCGATTATCAATCCGACCGGATGCTCGAAGCCCTGGAAGCCACCGAGCTTGCCCGGGAGCGCGAAGACTGGCGCGCCGTCGGCACCCACAGCCTGGCCTTTCATCAACACATCGTCGGATTGCTGCGCAGTCCGTTGTTCGACGAGTTCTTCACCAACGTTGTCGCACAGTTGCGCCTGGTGTTCTGCACCGCTCCCGATGAATCACGTTTTCAAGCGCCCTGGCTGGCGCGTGACCGGCAGATTCATGAGTTGTTGGCCGAGGGCGATAAACCCGCGGCCGAGGACGCCATGAGCCGGTATCTCGACGATTCCGAACACCTCTTGTTGCAGATGCTTACCCGTTCTTCCCATCACTGATCGAGGATTCGTGTCATGTACAAAGACTATCCGGCGGCCTATCAAGTCAGCAAAGGTTCGGCCTTGCAGGTGGATAAAGCCTTCTACGAACGGATCCGCGACAAGAAGGACGGGCGCATGCTGATCGAAGAATTTGAGGTGCCGATCCGCACCGGTCGTGCCTGGAAGGTGCCGGCCGGGCATGTGTTCCGGGTGACCACCCCCGTCGGCCCGCAAGTCGGGGATTTCAACGTCTGGAATGCCAACGATCCGCGGGAGCGTTTGTGGGCGGCGCGGACCCGGCAGTTACAGGGGGCTCACGTCAGCACCCATGACCGGCTCTGGTCGAACCTGCCTTTTCTGCGGCCGCTGGTGACCATTACCGATGACAGCCTGGCCGGTTACGGCATCGACGAACATGGCGGTCGCTTGCACGATTTGCTCGGCACTCGCTGCGATCCTTATGTGAACAAAATGCTCACCGGCGAAGACTTCCACCATCACTGCCACTCCAACCTGACCCGCGCAGTGCTGCCTCATGGGCTGACCGAGTTCGACGTGCATGACGTGCTGAACATTTTCCAGTGCACGGGCCTGAACCACGACGACATGTACTTCATGAAAGCCTGTCCGGCGCAGAAGGGCGATTACCTGGAGTTTTTTGCTGAAATCGATCTGCTGTGTGCGCTCTCGACCTGCCCGGGCGGTGATCTGTCGCTGGCCATGTGGGGGCCGGATGCGCAAGACCCGCTAAGCGTGTGCCGCCCGCTCGGGGTGGAGATTTATCGGTTGGAGGATTCGTTGCTCAAGGGCTGGAGCCAGCCGGAGCGCGCGACATACAAAGGGCTGCATGGCCTGCACATCGCCAAGGCCGATTGGGAGTAACCGCAACGACACCCCCCTGTAGCAGCTGGCGAAGCCTGCGTTCGGCTGCGCAGCAGTCGTAAAATCAGTCAATGCGGTGACTCAGGAAGATCGCGTCAACTAAATTTACGACTGCTGCGCAGCCGAACGCAGGCTTCGCCAGCTGCTACAGGTGGTTTTCGCCAGATCTGGCTGGCGAAGTTTGTTTTAGCGGTCCTGCGCATCCTTGGCGTCCGCTTCCGCGTTGCGTTCAGCGACGCGTTTGCGTTGCTCCTCGGTCAGTTCGACCTTGTTGGCGGTGTCACGCAACATCATCAAACCACCAACGATCGAGCCAATTGCAACGATCAGAATCAACCAGGCATACCAGGGCATAGGGCTCTCCTTGAGGGCAGGCCGATTGGCGGGTTTCGCCAACCGATCGTGCATACCACTTTGAGCGATTAGTTTTCGCAGTGGTTCCATTCTATGCCTGTTCTGACAGCCGCATGTGGCCTGTTTAGAGCCCGGTCAGCATCGCGTCCGCCGGCGCATCGGCACGCAGTTGCGCCGTCAGCATGAAGTACACGAACCCCACCGCCATGAAGCCCAGGAAAATCAGCCCGATCAACGTGTTGAACCAGGCCATCGCCACCAGGCAGACCACCGCCAACACCAGCGCAATGAACGGCACCAATGGATAGCACGGCGCGCGAAAGGTGCGTTCCAGATTCGGTTCGGTTTTGCGCAGTTTGAACAGGCTGAGCATGCTCATGATGTACATCACGATCGCCCCGAAGACCGCCATCGTGATCATCGCCGCCGTCAGCGTCATGCCACCCAGGTTGATCAAACCATCGCTGTAAATCGCGGCGATACCGATCACGCCGCCGGCGATGATTGCCCGGTGCGGAGTCTGGAAACGTGACAATTTCGCCAGCGACGCCGGCAGGTAACCGGCCCGGGCGAGGGCGAAGAACTGCCGCGAGTAGCCGAGGATGATTCCGTGGAAACTCGCCACCAGGCCGAACAGGCCGATCCATACCAGCATGTGCAACCAGCCCGAACTTTCGCCAACCACGGTTTTCATCGCTTGCGGCAGCGGGTCGTTGATGTTCGACAAGGTGCGCCAGTCACCGACGCCGCCGGCAAAGAACATCACGCCCATCGCCAGTAATACCAACGTCAGAATGCCGCTGATGTAGGCCTTCGGAATCGTGCGTTTCGGATCCTTGGCTTCTTCGGCGGCCATGGCGGCGCCTTCGATGGCCAGGAAGAACCAGATGGCAAACGGAATCGCCGCGAACATCCCGGCAATCGCCGGCGCGCCAAACACATCGGAACCGGCCCAGCCATTGAGTGCGAAATTGCTGAAGCTGAACGCCGGGGCGACCACGCCCATGAACACCAGCAGTTCGGCCACTGCGAGAACGCAGACCACCAGTTCGAAGGTTGCAGCCAGTTTCACCCCGAGGATGTTCAGGCCCATGAACACGATGTAGGCACCGACTGCTGCGTGTTTCGGATCAAGCGCTGGAAACTGCACGTTCAGATACGCGCCGATCGCCAGAGCGATGGCCGGTGGGGCGAAGACAAATTCAATCAGTGTCGCCAGCCCCGCGATCAATCCGCCTTTCTCGCCAAAGGCCCGGCGGCTGTAGGCAAAGGGACCCCCCGCGTGAGGAATTGCGGTGGTCAGCTCGGTGAAACTGAAGATGAAGCAGGTGTACATCGTGGCGACCATAAAGGACGTCACCAGAAAACCGAGTGTGCCGGCCACGCCCCAGCCGTAACTCCAGCCGAAGTATTCACCGGAAATCACCAGCCCGACCGCAATGCCCCACAGATGCAGCGTGCCCAGCGTGGGTTTGAGTTGTGTGTTCATGCGTTGCTCCCTGAACGGTTTGGAAAGCTCGGGGAGGCGTGTGCAGTGGGCGTGCCAGTGTTGTGAGAGCGGTCGTAAAGTGCAGAAAGGCGTCGTATCGAGGATGTTCGCTGTTGAATGCAGGCTTTTTGGTGCGCCAGTTGGGGGCAGCGGTGTTTGTTATGCCGCCATCGCGAGCAGGCTCGCACACATTGGAATGCCGTCGTCCATATAACGCCGAACTCCTGTGGGAGCGAGCCTGCTCGCGATGAGGCCGGCCGGAACACCGCTGTAACAAAGCTATAAACCCACTCTTTACGCATTCTTTATTCCCCGCCACACCCCTCGCTCTCGTTCCTTTACAGCCTCCCTGCCGACAATGGATCCACACGCGGCAATACGCCGTAACACGGAGAATTTCCATGAGCGTTCTGGACGGAGTGTCGCTGCTATTGGCAGTGGGGCTGTTCATTTATCTGTTGGTTGCGCTGTTGCGCGCGGACCGGAACTAGGAGCGGCTATGCACAGTTATGACTATTGGCTGATCCTCGCCTTCTTCGCCCTGGTGCTGATTCCGGCACCGTTTCTGGGGCGCTTCTACTACAAGGTCATGGAAGGTCAGCGCACCTGGCTTTCGCCGATTCTCGGACCGGTGGAGCGTGGATGTTACCGAGTGGCCGGCGTTGATCCGCAGGCCGAACAGAGCTGGCAGAAATACACCCTGGCCTTGCTCGCCTTCAACCTTGCGGGCTTTTTGCTGTTGTTCACGATCCTGTTGTTTCAGGATCACTTGCCACTGAATCCGCAAAACCTGCCGGGCCAGGAGTGGACGCAAGCGTTCAACACCGCCGTCAGCTTCATGACCAACACCAACTGGCAGTCCTACAGCGGCGAAGCGACCCTCAGCTACCTGAGTCAGATGGTCGGCCTCACCGTGCAGAACTTCGTCAGCGCCGCCACCGGCCTCGCCGTGCTGGTCGCCCTGTGTCGCGGGATCGGTCGCAAGTCGAGCAAGACCCTCGGCAACTTCTGGGTCGACATGACCCGCGCCACCCTCTACGGCTTGCTACCGCTGTGCCTGCTGCTGGCGCTGTTTCTGGTCTGGCAGGGCGTGCCGCAAACCTTCGCTCAGTACGTGAATGCCGTGACGATGCAAGGCATCGATCAGGTGATCCCGCTCGGCCCGGCCGCCAGCCAGATTGCGATCAAGCAACTGGGCACCAACGGCGGTGGCTTCTTCGGCGTCAACTCGGCGCACCCGTTCGAGAACCCGACGGCGTGGAGCAACCTGTTTGAAGTCGGCTCGATCATTCTGATTCCGGTGGCGCTGGTGTTCACCTTCGGCCACTACGTGAAAGACCTGCGTCAGAGCCGCGCGATCATCGCCTGCATGCTGGCGCTGTTCCTGATCGGCGGCGCGACGTCGCTGTGGGCTGAATACCAGCCGAACCCGACCCTGAACAATGTCGCCGTCGAACAGACCGCGCCACTGGAAGGCAAGGAAGCGCGTTTTGGCACCACCGCCACGGTGCTGTGGTCGGTGACTACCACGGCGGCGTCCAACGGTTCGGTCAACGGCATGCACGACAGCCTCAACCCGCTGAGCGGCATGGTCGCGATGGTCAACATGATGGTCGGCGAAGTGATCTTCGGCGGCGTCGGTGCCGGGCTCTACGGCATGTTGCTGAACGTGTTGATCGCGGTGTTCCTCGCCGGCCTGATGATCGGCCGCACGCCGGAATACCTCGGCAAGAAACTGCAGGCGAAGGAAGTGCAGTTGCTGGTCGTGACCTTGCTGGTGATGCCGGTCGGCGTGCTGGTGCTCGGCGCGATTGCCGCGAGTTTGCCCGGCCCGGTCGCGGCGGTGAGCAACCCTGGCCCGCACGGTTTCAGTCAGTTGCTTTATGCCTACACCTCGGCCAGTGCCAACAACGGTTCGGCGTTTGCCGGGTTAGGCGCGAACACCGCGTTCCACAACCTGATGCTGGGCCTGGGCATGTTGATCGGTCGCTTCGGTTACATCCTCCCGGTACTGGCATTGGCCGGCAGCCTGGCGATGAAGAAAAGCGCACCGATCGGCCAGAACAGCTTCCCGACCCATGGCCCGCTGTTCGTGACTCTGCTGACCGTGACCATTCTGCTGGTGGGTGGTTTGACCTTCTTGCCGTCATTGGCGCTGGGTCCTATCGCTGAACATTTGAGCCTGGGCTTCTAAGGGGAATCAATGATGAATATGCCCGCAACTAAAGCCGCCACCGTCAAGGCGCCGGAACAACCGAAAACCGCGATCTCGGCCCTCTGGCGTCCGGCGCTGGTGCAAGCCTTCGTCAAGCTCGACCCTCGGCAACTGCAACGCGCGCCGGTGATGCTGGTGGTCGAACTGACCGCGATCCTGACCACCGTGCTGTGCTTCATTCCCGACAGCGCCGTGCCGACTTTTGTCGCCGCACAAATCGCCTTGTGGCTGTGGTTCACCGTGCTGTTCGCCAACTTTGCCGAAGCACTGGCCGAAGGTCGCGGCAAGGCCCGCGCCGACAGCCTCAAGGCCGGCAGCGAGGGTCTGAGTGCGCGACGCAAAACCAGCAACGGCGCCTTTCAAGTCGTGCCGGCGACCAGCCTGCGCAAGGGCGATGTGGTCCGCGTTGAAGCGGGGGAAATGATCCCCGGTGACGGCGAGGTGATCGAAGGTATCGCCGCGGTCAACGAAGCGGCGATTACCGGTGAATCGGCGCCGGTGATTCGCGAGTCCGGCGGCGACCGTTCGGCCGTTACCGGCAACACTCGACTGGTGTCCGACTGGCTGTTGGTGCGCATCACCGCCAACCCGGGCGAGTCGACACTGGACCGCATGATCGCCCTGGTCGAAGGCGCCAAACGCCAGAAAACCCCGAACGAAGTGGCGCTCGACATCCTGCTGATCGGCCTGACGCTGATCTTCCTGCTGGTGGTCGTCACCCTGCAACCGTTCGCCCACTTTGCCAACGGCAGCCTGCCGCTGGTGTTCCTGGTGGCGTTATTGGTCACGTTGATTCCGACCACCATTGGCGGCCTGTTGTCGGCCATCGGGATCGCCGGGATGGACCGTCTGGTGCGCCTGAATGTGATCGCCAAATCCGGTCGTGCGGTTGAAGCGGCGGGGGACGTACACGTCCTGCTGCTGGACAAGACCGGCACCATTACCTTCGGTAACCGTCGTTGCACAGCGGTGTACGCCGCGCCGGGTGTCACTGCCAAGGAACTGGCCGAGGGCGCGTTGTTTGCCTCCTTGGCCGATGACACGGCTGAAGGCAAATCCATCGTCGAGTACCTGCGCGGTCTTCACCCGCAACCTGAGCCGGCTCCCGAGGTGCTGACTGCCGTGCCGTTCAGCGCTGAAACCCGCTTGTCTGGCGTTGACTATCAGGGCCGGGTCTATCGCAAAGGCGCGGTGGATTCGCTGCTGGCCTTCGTTGGTCTGAAACGCGCCGATCTGGCCGCGCCGCTGTCCCGGGAAATCGACAAGATCGCTCAGAGCGGCGGCACCCCGTTGCTGGTTTGCGCCGACGGTAAATTGCTCGGTGTCATCCACCTCAAGGACGTGGTCAAGCCCGGCATTCGCGAGCGTTTCGCCGAACTGCGCAAACTGGGCATCCGCACCGTCATGGTGACCGGCGACAACCCGCTGACCGCAGCAGCGATTGCGGCCGAAGCGGGCGTCGATGATGTGCTGGCTGAAGCCACGCCGGAGAAAAAACTGGCGCGCATTCGCCACGAGCAGAACGACGGTCGCCTGGTCGCCATGTGCGGCGACGGCGCCAACGACGCCCCGGCCCTGGCCCAGGCGGACGTGGGCATGGCGATGAACGACGGCACGCAAGCCGCGCGCGAGGCGGCGAACATGGTCGACCTCGACAGCGATCCGACCAAGCTGCTGGACGTGGTGCAGATCGGCAAGGAATTGCTGGTGACCCGCGGTGCGCTGACGACGTTTTCCATCGCCAACGACGTGGCCAAATACTTCGCGATCTTGCCGGCGCTGTTCGCCTCGATCTACCCGCAACTGGGCGTGCTGAACGTCATGCACCTGAACAGTCCGCAGAGCGCGATTCTCTCGGCGATCGTGTTCAACGCCTTGATCATCGTGGTGCTGATTCCATTGGCATTGCGCGGCGTGCGCGTGCAGGCGGCGAGTGCGGCGGCGTTGCTGCGACGCAATCTGTTGATCTATGGATTGGGCGGGATTGTGGTGCCGTTTGTGGGGATCAAGGCGATCGACATGCTGTTGACGGCGTTGCATCTGGTTTGACGTTCTATCGGGTGACGCAGGCTCTGTGGCGAGGGGGCTTCTGTGGCGAGGGGGCTTGCCCCCGTTGGGTTGCGCAGCAGCCCCAAAACCTGAAACCTCAATTCTTCAGACATGCATACATCGGTTTGGCGACTGCTTCGCAGCCGAACGGGGGCAAGCCCCCTCGCCACAGAAGCCCTTTTGCCACAGGGCTGAGCAGTAGCTTCCAGACCTGAGTTTTTTATCAAATAGAGGATTTTGAAATGTCCACAATGATCCGCCCGGCCCTGAGCCTGCTTGTCCTGATGACCCTGATCACCGGCGTCGCCTATCCACTGGTGGTCACCGGTGTCGCCCAGGTCGCATTCCCCGACCAAGCCAACGGCAGCCTGGTACACGACGCCGATGGCAAGGTCCGCGGCTCGTCGCTGATCGCGCAGGATTTCGTTGGCGATACCTGGTTCCATCCACGGCCATCGGCCGGTGCATTTGCCACCGTGTCGAGCAGTGCCAGTAACCTTTCTCCGAGCAACCCGGCGTTGGCCACTCGGGTGATCGACGATGCCAACAAACTGCAGGTGCCGGGCCAGGGGCCGGTGCCATTGGCGATGGTCACCACCTCCGGCAGCGGTCTCGATCCACACTTGCCACCGGCCGCGATTGCCTATCAACTGGCGCGTGTTGCAGCGGCGCGCCATCTGCCAGTATCTACGCTTCAACAGTTGATGGATGCGCACATCGAGCAGCCATTGGTGGGGCCGCCGGTGGTGAATGTGCTGGCGCTGAATATCGCGCTGGAAAATTTGTAAATCGGTGGCGCCGCTAATCGCGAGCAGGCTCGCTCCCACAGGGGAATGCATTCCAAATGTGGGAGCGAGCCTGCTCGCAATGGCGGCCGAAAAATCACCACATCACTACCTGAAAAAAGAGATCCCCAAGCATGAGTGACTCCGGCCGCGCCGACGCGCTGTTAGCAGACCTGCCCCGCGACGGCCGTGGCCGGCTCAAGGTTTTTCTCGGCGCCGCGCCCGGTGTCGGCAAGACCTACGCCATGTTGCAAGCGGCCCACACCCAACTGCGTCAGGGCGTGAAAGTCATTGCCGGCGTGGTCGAAACCCACGGTCGCGCCGAGACCGAAGCGCTGCTCGGCGGCTTGCCGCAGCAGCCGTTGGTGCGCTCGGAATACCGTGGCGTGATGCTCGAAGAAATGGACCTCGACGGCTTGCTCGCCGCCAAACCGAAACTGGTGCTGGTGGACGAACTGGCGCACAGCAACGCCCCCGGCAGCCGCCACACCAAGCGCTGGCAAGACATTCAGGAATTGCTCGCGGCAGGCATCGACGTGTACACCACGGTCAACGTCCAGCACCTGGAAAGTCTTAATGACAAAGTGCGTGGCATCACCGGTGTGCAGGTTCGCGAAACCCTGCCGGACTGGGTGCTGCAAGAAGCCTACGAGCTGCTGCTGATTGACCTGCCACCGCGCGAGCTGCTCGAGCGTTTGCGCGATGGCAAGGTCTACGTGCCGGAGCAGGCGAGGGCGGCCATCGACGCGTTCTTCACCCAGACCAACCTCACGGCCCTGCGCGAACTGGCGATGCAAACCGCTGCCGCTCAGGTCGATGATGATTTGACTCAGGGCTATCGCCAGCTCGGCCAAGCGGCGCCAGCGGTGCGCGGTCGCCTGTTGGTCGGCGTCGATGGCGATGCACAGGCCGAGCGTCTGGTGCGTCACGCCAGTCGCGTCGCCCAGCGTCGGCACTTGCCGTGGAGCCTGGTGCATGTGGACAACGGCAGCGTGCGAGACGAGCAGTCACGCCTGCGCCTGCAAAGTGCCCAGCAATTGGCCGAACGCCTCGGCGGCGAAGTGGTGCTGCTGCGCGCCGGCGAGGTGGCGAAAACCCTGATCCAGCATGCCGCCGAACGCCGCGCGAGCCTGGTGTTGGTCGGTCAGTCCCGGCAGCGTTTGCGTCGCCGGTTGTTCGGCGGCGGCCTGGCGTCACGGCTGCTGCGCGATGCGCGCGGGCTGGAAATCAACGTCCTCGACAGCGATCACGAACAGCATCAGCCGCGTCAGCGTTCGGCGCAGTCACTGGTGTGGTTCGACTACGCGCTGGCGCTGGTGGCGACGGTGCTCGCCACCGCATTGGCCTGGGCGGTGGCGAGTGTGTTGCCGCTGCCCAATATCTCGCTGGTGTTCCTCGCCGCGGTGTTGCTGGTGGCGGTGCGCAGCAGTCTGGGCCCGGCGCTGGCCTGTGCGGCGCTGTCGTTTCTGACCTATGACTTTCTGTTCATCCCGCCGAATTTTTCCTTCAGCATTCAGCGCGAAGAAGACGTGCTGACCTTGCTGTTCTTCCTGCTGATGGCGGCGCTCACCGGTAACCTCGCGGCCCGCCAACGGCGGCAATTGCAGGCGCTGCGCGACACTCAGGAAGAGACCACCGAACTGCTCGACCTGTCGCGCAAACTCACCGCTGCCACCGACCGCCAGGCAGTGGTCAGCGCAGCGGCCCAGCACCTCGATGGCTGGAGTGATCTGCAACTGTGCCTGCTCAATCGAGACGGCCAGGGCGGCTGGAAAGTCGAAACCGGTGGCCCGCTGGAGTTTTCCGAAGCCGAGCGCGCTGCCGCCGATTGGGCCTGGCAACACGATCAACCGGCCGGCGCGGGCACCGGCACGTTGCCGTTCGGGCGTTGGTGGTGGTGGCCGTTGTCGGTGGAAGACGGGCCGCTGGCATTGCTCGGTGTGTGCGCCAAAGAGGGCCAGACCTTGAGCGGCCAGCGTCGGCGTTTGTTGACCGCGCTCAGCCAGCCACTGGCCCAGGCACTGGCCCGCGCGCAATTGGCCGAAGACCTGGAAGCCGCCCGGCTGCACGGCGAAACCGAGCAACTGCGCAGTGCCTTGCTGGCCTCGGTATCCCACGATTTGCGCACGCCGCTGACTTCCATGCGCGGCAGCATCGACAGCCTGTTGGCCCTCGGTGAGGCGATCCCGCTGGAGGATCGCCGCGAACTGCTTGAAGGCACTCGCGATGAAGCCGAGCGCCTCGATCGCTACATCCAGAACCTGCTGGACATGACCCGCCTCGGGCACGGCGCCCTGAAGCTGGCGCGGGACTGGGTGTCGCCGGCCGACATCGTCGGCAGTTCGCTCAATCGTCTGCGCGCCGTGCTGGCGCCGTTGCAGGTGACCACCGAAGTGCCGCCGCAGTTGCCGCTGCTGTACGTCCACGCTGCGCTGATCGAACAGGCACTGGTCAACGTGCTGGAAAACGCCGCGCGGTTTTCACCGCCTCACGGTCGCCTGCAATTGCGCGCCGGGGCCGACGACAGTGAGCTGTTTTTTTCGGTGAGCGATGAAGGGCCGGGGATTCCTCCGGAGGATCGGGAGAAGATTTTCGACATGTTCTACACCGCCGCGCGCGGTGATCGTGGCGGGCAGGGCACCGGGCTGGGGCTGGCGATCTGTCAGGGCATGGTCGGTGCCCATGGCGGGCGGATCAGCGTCGCCGATGGCATCGAAGGACGAGGCACCTGCATCACTTTGCACCTGCCGTTGCAGGCTCAGCCGACCTTTGAAAATTAAGAACCGAAAGTGAAGCCTGATCGCCCTTGCGTTACTCTCTTGCCACTTCTTTGTGTTGATGTGAATTCATGAGCCAGACCGCGACCATTTTGGTCATCGACGACGAACCGCAGATCCGTAAATTCCTGCGCATCAGCCTTGTTTCCCAAGGCTACAAAGTGCTGGAGGCCGGCACCGGCACCGAAGGCCTGGCCCAGGCGGCGCTGAATAAACCGGACTTGCTGGTGCTTGACCTCGGTTTGCCGGACATGGACGGCCAACAGGTGCTGCGCGAGTTTCGCGAGTGGTCGACGGTGCCGGTGTTGGTGCTCTCGGTGCGCGCCAGTGAAGGGCAGAAAGTCGAAGCGCTCGACAACGGCGCCAACGACTACGTGACCAAGCCGTTTGGCATTCAGGAGTTTCTCGCGCGGGTGCGTGCCTTGCTGCGTCAGGCTCCGGCGGGAGAAGCGCAGCAAGCGGCGCTGGCGTTCGGCCCGTTGACCGTGGATCTGGCGTATCGCCGGGTGTTGCTCGACGGCACCGAAGTCGCGCTGACCCGCAAGGAATACGCGGTGCTGGCGCAACTGGCGCGGCATCCAGGGCGGGTCATCACCCAGCAGCAATTGCTCAAGGATATTTGGGGGCCGACCCATACCGAGGACAGTCACTACCTGCGGATTGTGGTTGGGCACCTGCGCCAGAAGCTGGCGGATGACCCGACTCAGCCGCGATTCATCGTCACCGAGGCTGGGGTCGGGTATCGGTTGTTGAGTGAAGACAGTCTTTAGTTTTTATGTTGGATTATCCGGCCCCATCGCGAGTAGGCTCGCTCCCACAGTGATCCGGGTGTTCACAGATCATGTGACCGTCACAAAACTCTGTGGGAGCGAGCCTGCTCGCGATGGGGCCCTGAAATTCATTCGAGATTCTCAGGAATCCCGCTCATTTTCATACCGGTCCAATGTATCCCGTGCAATCTCCCGTCCCAGCGCGATCAATTCCGGCGCCTTGTAAAACTCGAAAAACCGGCACACTCGCTTTGGCACGTTGATCAGAATATCCGGCGGATAACCGGCGATCTTGTACTGCGCCAATGACGTCTGCATCACCTCGAAACTCTGGTTGATCAGGTCCAGCAAAGACGCTGGTCCGACGTTGTCGATGATGAACGACCCGGTTGCGGATTTTGGCGCGCCGTCGCGTTCGGGGGCGGCGGCGGGTTGCTGGGCTTCGGGTTCGGCGGACTCGATCCACGGGTTGATATCGGCTGCTTCAGCCATCAACGCTTCCTTTTCCAGCAGCAGCAATTGTTCCGCCTGTTTGCGGCGGAAAGGCAATTTTGAACCGAGCGAGTTGATCAGGCTGTCGAAACGGGTCTTGAATGCCGCCGGACGCTGGATCACCGGCAGTTGATAGTGGCGCTGGTTGGTGGAGTTGAGGTTGACCGCGATGATCAGGTCGCAATGACTCGACACCACCGGCACGATCGGTAAAGGGTTGAGGATGCCGCCGTCCACCAGCATGCGGTTGCCCTGCATCACCGGGGTGAACAGGCTGGGAATCGCCGCCGAGGCGCGCATGGCCTGGTGCAGGCAGCCCTCCTGAAACCAGATTTCCTGCTGGTTGGTCAGGTCGGTGGCCACCGCCGTGTAGGGGATGCGCAAGTCTTCGATATTGATCTCGCCGACGATCTTGCGGATCTGCCCGAAAACCTTCTCCCCGCGAATCGCACCCAGACGAAAACTGACGTCCACCAGGCGCAAGACGTCGAGGTAATCCAGGCTTTCGATCCAGTTGCGGTAATCGTCGAGTTTGCCGGCGGCATAGATCCCGCCGACCACTGCGCCCATGGAACAGCCAGCGATACAGGCAATGTCGTAGCCACGCCGTTCGATTTCTTCAATGACCCCGATATGGGCGTAGCCCCGGGCTCCACCTGAGCCCAGCACCAGCGCGACACGCTTTTTCATGAATCGCCCTCGTCTGACAAGGTTCAACAATGCACCTATCGAGGCCCGCGCTTCAATCGCTAAGGTCGTTCGGCGAGGCGAGGGCGTCGTTTTTTCGACACTCTTTGGCGGCAGATGGGTATTCTCGCGAGCGCTAGAGTTTCCGAGGCGGGGCCAAGGCACTTTTCACCTGCCAGACCGTCTTAACTGCACGATTGTTTACCTATCTTTGAGGTGTGAAAAATGAAAGTCTGGATCTGTGTGCCGTTGATTGCCCTGGCACTCGCCGGTTGTGCCGGTAAAACCGCTTACCGTGACAGCTGCGGTAGCCAGCTCGACGCCGCCTGGCATGAACTGGACCTGGCCAAAGTCGAGGGCTTTGCCGGGACCGTCAGCTACTCCAAGGCGCTGTCGTTGTTGACCGGTGCCAAGACCCAGCAGCAATTCGAAGCCTATGAGGGCTGTACCAAGAAGGCCGAAAAAGCACGCTTTTACATTCGTGAGTCGCGCGCGGGACGCTGAAAACCGCTCTAAGCTCTAAGCTGCTTGCGATAAGTCAGTCGCCCCGGATTTCGGCTGGCGGCTGGCAGCTGTTTACGGAGTAACTCCCATGATTAACCGGTTGGTGGCTCATGTCCTGGGCCTGGAAGTCCGTTTGCTGGCCTGTCAGGCACGCTTGAGTGCGCGCACCGACCCTGAAGCGCTGCACGATCTGCGCACCACGGTTCGCCGTTTGCGCAGTCTGCTGCGACCATTGCGTGGTTTGCCTGGGGTCGAACAGCTGGAAGCGGCGGCGTCCCGGGTCGGCGACCTGACCACGCCATTACGTGATCGCGAAGTGCTGGCGGCCTACCTGCTCGAGCATGATCAACCCGAGGCTGCCCATCGGCGTATGGCGCAAATGGCCGAGGCTTATCCAGCGGTCGCGACGAGTCCTGAAGTGGCGCAAGTGCTGATGATCCTCGATGCCTTTCCGCGTTTTTTGCGGGCCGCCCAACGTCAGGGCCTGGTCAAGGGCTTGCGTCGGCGCATCGAAAAACGCTTGGCCAAGCAGTGGAAAAAACTCGACGAAGCCCTGCACGATCCGGCACATGATCGCCACCGTTTGCGCCTTCTGATCAAGCGCGTGCGCTATGGCATCGACGCCTATCCCGAACTGGATAGACTGCCGAAAGCGGCGATGGCGCGCTTGAAATCCGCACAAGGTGCCTTGGGCGATTGGCACGATTGCTTGCAATGGCTGGCCATGGCCGAACAGGAAACCGATTTGCAGCCCTGCGTCGCAGGCTGGAAAACTGCGATGGCCAAGGCCGAAGACCGCGCCGATCGTGTCCTCGACAAACTCAGCGCTGCCTGTTTCAAATCCTGATACCACCACAAACCGCTTATGTAGCAGCTGCCGAACGCAGCCTTCGGCAGCTGCTACAGAGATGGCGGTGTTATCCGGCCTATCTGTCAGTCTCTTTGGCCGGAATAAGCGCTGTGCCATCCTCGCCGGCTGGTTAAGATCCCTTCATCCTTTTCTCATACCGAGGTTTTCATGCGCTTTTCCGATCTGCTTGATGCTGTCCGCAGCCAGCCGCTGGAGCTGTCTATCCCGGCCAAATGGGCTCAGGGGCGCGCCAGTTTCGGTGGCCTGGTGGCCGCCTTGCAGTACGAAGCCATGCGCGCGAAGGTCCCGGCGGATCGTCCGGTGCGCTCGCTGTCGATCACCTTTGTCGGCCCGGTCGAGCCTGAGGTGCCGGTCAGCTTTGAAGTCGATGTGTTGCGCGAAGGGAAGGCTGTCAGCCAGGTGCTGGGTCGGGCGATGCAGAACGGCCAAGTGGTGACGTTGGTCCAGGGCAGCTTCGGCGCCTCGCGACTGTCGGAAGTGGCGGTGATCGCCGAACCGGCACCCGAGATGAAGCACTGGGACGATTGTCAGGAACTGCCGTTCATCAAAGGGGTGCTCCCGGAGTTCATGCAGCATCTGGCGATGCGCTGGAGTGTCGGCGGTCTGCCGTTCACGGGCAACAAATCCCGCGAGATGGGCGGCTGGGTGCGCTTGCGTGGGGACGTGAAGGAAGAAGCGGTCAGCGAAGCGCATATATTGGCGCTGGTTGACGCCTGGCCACCGGCCCTGATGCCGCACCTGAGTAAACCGGCGATGGGCAGCACGCAGACCTGGACCATCGAATTCGTTCAGCCGTTGCTTGAACTGAGCACGCTGGACTGGTGCAAATACCTGGTTGAAACCGAACATGCCGCTGACGGCTACGGTCATGCGGCCGCGAAATTGTGGAACGCGGACGGTCAGTTGATTGCCATGAGCCGGCAGACGGTGACGATTTTCGCCTGATCAGTGACGACGGTGGCGCTCACGCCAGGCGCGCCACCAACCGCCGCTCAGGAAGAACCGCGGGAAGGTCAGAAATTGCTCGACCAGCAAGCGCGACACGGCATCCTTGCGATCACTGAACGGCTCGGAGGCTTGCGCCTCCAGGCGGTGGCCGTGGCGTTGCAGGCCGAGGGCAGCGAGTAGTCCGATAATGCCAATCGCGACATTGGTAAAACTCAGACTGAACACGCCCGAGACAATCAGCAGAAACGCCACGATGAACAGCGGCACGGCAATCAGGTGCAGCACCAGATTGGTCGGGTGCTGGTGATTGTTCGGGTACGCGCGCCATTGCCAGGCGGGAAGGTTGGGATGACGTTTGCCCATGATGCTAATCCTTGGTTCGTTGAGGCTCTTGAACAAAGAATAGGCCGGGGCAAACCAGTCGGCGAATCAAGGCTGGCTATTGACGTGATAGGTGTCATGTTCGGAATTGATGTTGAACGGGCTGACGCCTTCGCGAGCAAGCCCGCTCCCACAGTAAATCTCTTTTGTACCAAAAATTAATGGCCACTGAAGATCACCTGTGGGAGCGAGCCTGCTCGCGATGGGGCCCTTACAGTTTCAGCTGCCCGATAGCCTTGCTCAGTTCTCCGGCCAACGCCGCCAGCTCATTGCTGGTCGTCGCCGAATCCACGGTCTGCTGCACGGTGTTCTCGGTCACATCCCGAATGCTCACCACTGCGCGATTCATTTCTTCGGCCACATGGCTCTGCTGCTCGGCCGCCACCGCGATCTGCGTGTTGCTTTCACGCATCTGCGCCACGGCACTGGTGATCTCCGCCAACGCTGCTCCAGCCTCCTGAGCCTGTTGCACGCAATCGTCGGCCTTGAACGAGCTTTCCTGCATGAAATCCACCGCGTCCCGAGTCCCGGCCTGCAACGCCGAAACCATGATCGTGATCTCGTCAGTGGAGGTCTGGACACGTTTGGCCAGGTTGCGCACTTCATCGGCGACCACCGCAAACCCGCGCCCCATTTCACCGGCACGGGCCGCTTCAATCGCGGCGTTCAGCGCCAGCAGATTGGTCTGTTCGGCAATGCTGTGAATCACACTGACCACGCCGTTGATCTTCTGACTGTCCTCGGCCAGGCGCTGGATCATCTCGGCAGTTTGTTGCACTCCGCTGGACAGGCCGGCAATCGATTTCTGCACCCGACTGACCACTTCTTGCCCGCTGCCGGCCAGGGTGTCAGCGGTTTGCGAGAGGTCACGGGTGGCGCCGGCGTGCTGGGCAATGTGATAAACCGTGGCAGTCATTTCGTTGATCGCCGTGGCAGCCTGATCGGTTTCGCTTTGCTGGCCGAGCATGCCGTGACGTACCTCGTTCATGCTCGACGCCAGCCGCGCCGCGCCGACATCCAGTTGCCGGGCGGTGCTGGCGACGGTGTTGACCACCCGCTGGTAACCGGCCTGCATGGCGTTGAAGGCATTGGCCATCTGCCCGACTTCGTCAGTGCAGGCCAGCGGCACGCGGGCGGACAGGTCGCCGGTTTTCTCGACGTGGAGCATCACGTCCTTCAGCGTATTGAGTTGGCTGAGCAGGAAGCGGATCAACAATTGCGAAGCGCCGAGCATCGCCAGCATCAGGACCGCCACCGCCACGGCGTAGTTGGGAAAACGCTCGCCAAATACCTGGGCCAGGCTCGGGCCTTGGGCAATCACCGCAACCTGGTTACCCTCCGTGCGCGTGAACACTTCAGCGCCCATCAACGGGTTGTCGCCGAACAGCGGCATGACATTGATGGCGACCCAGCCGTTGGTATCGGCCAGTTCCAGTACCGGTTGCCCGTTCAGCGACGGTGTCTGCCCGCGACTGAACGTCAGCACGTTATCGGCCTTGGGGAGCGGCTGCCCGGCGGGCCAGGCGTTGAGCAGTCGCGCCTGGGCTTGTGCCGATGCCTGAGAAGCATGACTGCGGGCCTGTTGTTCGAGCTGTACGGCGTACAACACCAACAGCAAGGTCGTGACGAAGGCGACGGCGTTGACCGCCCAGAATTTGTATTTCAGCGAGATATTGCTAAGCCAGGCACCCATGGAGGTCTTCTCTGATAGCGGAAACAGTTTCGGCAAGGTGCCAGTATTGTGCCGCTACTGAGGGGGCTGGATCTTGATGTGGGTCAACAACCCCGGCCCTGCTCGCGCGCAGGAATTGCGGGGCGTAATGCGCTATCCTTCGCGCCTTCAAAATTCCCTCGCTACAGGATTCCGCCCCATGAAAGCCGCACTCGTCGAACTCATCAGCAAAATAAGCTCCGGCTGCATGAGCGATGACGAAATCCTCAAAGTCGCTGACGAAGCGGCCCAGGCCTACGCCGATCCCGAGGCTTTTCTGACGGCCAATCCGGATATCAACTACGACGAAACCTTCCCGATTCCGCTGGGCGAGTGGGTCGTCGTCGGCAGTCTTCCAGAGACCGTGCTGTTCCAGGCCGACACCTATGTGGACCTGTTCGCCCAGATCGTTTCCTCGTTCGGCCCCGGGGTCGATTTCAATATCAAGCCCAAGCAACTGGCCAAGACCGAAGCGCTGACCGCGCTCAATCGCATTCAGGTGCAGATGGGCAGCATGAACAAGGAAAACGGCGGTTACACGCTGATGAACTTCAGTCAGTTGCTCGACGACGATCTGCAAGTGGTGCTGGTCTACGGCAATGATGTGCCCCGCGTGCTTGAGTTGTGCGCCCAAGTCGGCATCGCTGCCGCACCCTCGCTCGAAGCCCTGAAAATCGCCGTTCACGTTTAAAACACGGAACCCTCGCAAGGCCCGGCTATCCTAAGAGTGCAAACCACTCTTAGGGAGCGACACCATGGGTTCCACGTTCAACGGTCTGATTGGCCTGATAATTCTTGCCCTGGATATCTGGGCAATCATCAACGTGCTCAAAAGTGGTGCCGACACAGGGATGAAAATCATCTGGGTGCTGCTGATCCTGCTGCTGCCAGTGCTGGGCCTGATCATCTGGGCCATCGCCGGGCCACGAGGCAACGTCCGGATCTGACGGCGTCTTCAGGCGCCAAGCCAGAAAGGGCTCTCTCAGGTTGTGTGAAAACACACCGCGGAGAGCCCTTTTTTCATGCTTCACTTATAGAAGGTCCGGTTGAACGATTGGCCGGGGAAGGATGTCGAGATACATGTAAGCCCATCCATGGGTTTTATCGAGGAGGCACTGATGCAAAAGTGGAAAGTCACTTTCGTTGATGATCACGGTGAACAAGTTGACGAGGTGTTCGAGAGCGATGAATGCCCGAACAACGAACAAGCCGCGAAGCTCATTCGCGCCCGCTGTCTGCCTGTGGCTGCCGAACTGGACCTCAACGATCTGGAAGGGCGCGCCGATGATCCGACTGTCAAAAGTCTGAAAACCCAGAACAGCATTGAAATCCTCAGCATCACGCCAATCTGAACATCTCCTGTCACATTTCTAACCAGGCCTTGGCAGTGGCTCTATCTTGAGGCTACTCTGCAACCGAGATCAGCGAACGGATCGCTAAGGTCTGGTCTTGTCAGCTACATGCTTGCTTCCCACCGGCAACGTTGTTGCCGCATCGCTCGCCCCATTCGGTTGCGAGTGCCGGGATTACGGAAAGTCTATCCATCAGTCTGAGGGGGACGTTTCATGAGCACAGCCTATCAAGAAGACATCAGCACCAGCGTGTTGCGCCGCATGAAAGAAGGCGGCTTCGACTTTTCAAGATTCCATCCCATCGAGTTCTACGCCATTTTTCCGGACGAGGAGCGGGCGCGCAGGGCGGCAGGGCATTACTGTGGTGAATCCTTGAATGCACAAATCAGCGTGCGCGATGACGGCGCGTGGTACCTGGAACTGAGCAAAGTGATGTACGCCACTTATGACGGCATCGGCGATTTCGAGCAGGATTTCGAGGCGGTGGTTGAGCCTTTGGGCGGCATCATCGAAGGATGGGGCGTCAAGCAGGAGGTACGAGGGCGACTCGCATAACTTATGAACAGTGACAACACTCAGCAACGGCTGACCTTCGGGTTGGCCGTTTTCGTTTTCGCGGTTTGAAAAGACAAAAGATCGTGTTTTTGATTCATAACGTTTCAACTACGCAAAAAAAAGCCGCCTAAACAGGCGGCCAAAGGGAAGTTCGTCAAGTTTTCCAGCGAATGCGCGGATTATCCGCATCGCCTCCCGGGCAGTGAAATCAACTCTGGCTATGCTGGTGATAGGCAACAACATTGCTTCGCAATGAAGCGGGGGCGATCAGGTGGGGGCATTTACCGCACAGGATTGGTGCGGTGCGTGCAATGCGATTATTCAACTGATTGATATCAAAGCGTTTATGCCGATGGCACGGGCCTTGCGAAGGCCTGCATGTCCGGGTGACAAGGAGTACGGCATGATCCGCACCTATTTTGATGAGATGTACGATGCCGGCGGCCAGGTCCGCCCGCATTATCGGGAGTTTGCCCGTTGGCTGGCCGAAACGCCTGACGAGCTTTTGGCACAACGGCGACGCGAGGCCGATCTGTTGTTTCATCGCGCCGGGATTACATTCACGCTCTATGGTGATGAGCAAGGGACAGAGCGCCTGATTCCCTTCGACACCATTCCCCGCAGCATCCCCGCCAGTGAATGGCGAGTCGTCGAGCGCGGCTGCATTCAGCGGGTCAAGGCGTTGAACATGTTCCTCGCCGACCTCTATCACGAGCAGCGCATCATCAAGGCTGGCATCATTCCGGCCGAGCAAGTGCTGGCCAACGAGCAATATCAGTTGGCGATGCAAGGGCTTGATTTGCACCGTGATATCTATTCCCACATCTCCGGTGTCGACCTGGTGCGCGATGGTGACGGCACGTACTACGTGCTCGAAGACAATCTTCGTACACCGAGCGGCGTGAGCTACATGCTCGAAGACCGCAAGATGATGATGCGATTGTTCCCTGAACTGTTCGCGGCCCAGCGCATCGCACCGATCGACCACTATCCCAACCTGTTGCTCGATACCTTGAAAAGCTCCAGCCCGATCGACAACCCGAGCGTGGTGGTGCTGACGCCGGGTCGTTTCAACAGCGCGTTTTTCGAGCATGCGTTTCTGGCCCGGGAAATGGGCGTTGAGCTGGTGGAAGGCGCGGACCTGTTCGTGCGCGATGACAAGGTGTTCATGCGCACCACGGACGGGCCGAAAGCCGTCGATGTGATCTACCGTCGCCTCGACGATGCATTCCTCGATCCGCTGGCGTTCAACCCGGACTCGATGCTTGGTGTTCCAGGGCTGCTGTCGTCATACCGCTCCGGCAATGTCGTGCTGGCAAATGCCATCGGCACCGGGGTCGCGGACGACAAGTCGGTGTATCCCTTCGTCACGGACATGATCCGTTTCTACCTGGATGAAGAGCCGATCCTGAAGAATGTGCCGACGTGGCAGTGTCGTAATCCCTCCGAACTGTCCCACGTACTGGCCAATCTTCCGGAACTGGTGGTCAAGGAAACCCAGGGCTCCGGTGGTTACGGAATGCTGGTGGGGCCGGCGGCGACGGCGGCGGAAATCGAGTCTTTCCGTGCGCGGATCAAAGCCAAGCCCCACGCGTATATCGCGCAACCGACGTTGTCTTTATCGACCTGTCCGACCTTTGTCGAAAACGGCATCGCTCCACGCCACATCGACCTGCGTCCGTTTGTATTGTCTGGCCGCGAAACCCGGGTTGTGCCCGGCGGTTTGACTCGTGTTGCCCTGCGCGAAGGCTCCCTGGTGGTGAATTCATCCCAGGGCGGCGGAACCAAGGACACCTGGGTGGTCGAGGATTGAAGGAAGCCTGCCATGTTAAGTAGAACTGCCTCGGATTTGTATTGGATGTCGCGTTACCTGGAGCGGGCGGAAAACCTCGCACGGATGCTCGACATCAGTTATTCGCTGTCGCTGATGCCGCAAGATGGCCGTGGTGACGGCCTGCACGAACTCGCCATGCCGTTGTTGATCACCGGCACCCTGGACGATTACCTGGAGCGCCACGGCGATCTGCATGCTGAACGGCTGCTGCATTTCTTCGCTTTGGACGCGGCCAACCCGGCGAGCATCTACAGCTGCCTCGGCGCTGCGCGGGCCAGTGCCCATGCGGTGCGTGGGCGAATCACCGCCGACATGTGGGAAAACATCAACGCCACCTGGCTGGAAATTCGCGGGATTGCCGATCAAGGCTTGAGTCGCTACGGCATGAGCCGTTTCTGCGAGTGGATCAAGGAACGTTCCCACCTGTTCCGCGGCGCGTCCTACGGCACGATCATGCGTAACGATGCGTTCCGCTTTATTCGCCTGGGGACGTTTATCGAAAGGGCCGACAACACGTTGCGCCTGCTCGATGCCCGTTACGAAATGGCTGGCGATCAGGCCGAGGCGGTCAGTGATGGCACCGCTCACGCCTATTACCAGTGGAGCGCTTTGCTGCGGGCGTTGTCCTCGTTCGAGGCCTACACCGAGATCTACCGCGATGCGCCCGGCGCCCGGCATGTGGCCGAGTTGCTGTTGCTGCGTGCCGACGTGCCGCGTTCATTGCGCGCCTGCACCGAAGAAATCGACCAGATCCTTGCCCAGCTGCCGGGGGCCAACGGCCGTCCCGCGCAACGTCTGGCGGCGGAAATGGACGCACGCCTGCGTTACACCGGTATCACCGAAATTCTCGACGAAGGCCTGCACGCCTGGCTGACCGAGTTCATCCCGCTGGTGCGCCAGTTGGGTAACGCCATACACAGTTCCTACCTGGAGGCTGCATGAGACTTTCCATTAGCCACGAGACCACCTATCACTATGAAGATCAGGTGCGGGCGAGCATCCAGTACCTGCGACTGACCCCCCACGACAGCGAGCGCCAGCACGTGCTCAGTTGGCAGCTCGACTTGCCGCGCCCGGTGCGCGCGCAACTCGATCCGTTCGGCAACATCCTGCACGTGCTGACCATGGACGAGCCCCACGAGGCGATCATCATCGGCGCCCGGGGCCAGGTGGACATCGACGAATTGCGCGAGGCGGAGCATGAGAGCCAGTCGGCGCTGCCGTTCTTGCGTTTCACGCGCTTGACCGAAGCCGACGAAGCCCTGCGAGCGTTCGCCGAGAAGGCGTGCAAGCAACGCCGGGATCGCACGGCGCTGATCGATTTGATGCATGGCCTGAACCAGCACATGACCTACACGCCGGGCTCCACCGAAGTGGATACCAGTGCCGCGCAGGCTTTCGCCGGGCGTTCCGGTGTCTGCCAGGACCACACCCATGCGTTTCTCGCCTGCGCTCGCAGCCTGGGCATTCCTTCGCGTTATGTGTCGGGCTATTTGTACAGCGAGAACAGCGAACACCTGGCCAGTCACGCCTGGGCGGAAGCCTGGCTCGATGACGCCTGGTACAGCTTCGACGTGACCAATGAACTGGCGCGGCCTGAGCGTCATCTGAAACTGGCGGTGGGCCTGGATTACCTGGATGCCTGCCCGGTGCGTGGCATGCGGCGTGGCGGTGGGTGCGAGCAGATGCATGCGAAGGTGTTTGTCTCGCCGACGCCAGCGCCGGTGATCTCCGTCCAACAGCAGTAACCTACCACCGATCGTTCCCACGCTCTGCGTGGGAATGCCTCCACGGACGCTCCGCGTTCGGCTTTGAATGTGACGCAGAGCGTCACGGGCTGCATTCCCACGCGGAGCGTGGGAACGATCACTGAGCAGGCTCGCTCCCACAGGGGGGAGTGTCAGGGCTTCGTCTTGCGCCCAGCCATGTGCTTCAAATACCCCACCAACCTCTCCAGATCCTCGTCCGGCAACACCGTCGCCGAGAACCCGGGCATCTTCGCCTGTGGCCACTGGCGCAAGCTCTGCGGATCACGAATGTAGCGCTTGAGGAAATCCGCGCCGAAGTACTCGGTCGGGTTAAACGGAATATTCAGGTCCGGCCCAAACTGCGCATCCCCGGCGCCGTTCAATCGGTGACACGCCAGGCAATTCTTCTGAAACAGCGCAAAGCCCTTGTTCACCGGGTCATCAGCCTTCAACGCCGGATCGGGCAGCAGGGCAGGGAAGCGCTCGGCCACCGCTGCCAAGCGCTTGATGCTTGCCACTTGAAAAGGCCATTGCTCGGGACTGATGTCGCCCGCCTGTGGATCGGTCCAGACCAGATAGAACGGCCCGGCGCCGGGTTTGGCTTCCGACAGCGGTGGCCACGGCTTGGCGGGATCTTCAATCGCCAACCAGGCGCGCGCACCCTGGGAATTGAGCAACGGTGCGGCTGACAGTTCTGCGGCAAAACCATCCAGGGCTACCGCCTGTAAATGGTCTTCAGGCTTGATGCCCGTCAACAACGCGGCCACCGGAACAGCGCGATAGCTCATGTCCCGTTTGTAGGAAACGTCGTTGCTGATGGTGATGGTCTGAGCCTGAGGATGCTTGAGCAGTTCCTCGGTTTGCCAGGTGCGACTGCTCGCGCCCAGCTCCAGGTTCAGCTGTGCGGCAGACAGAGGCGTGCTGAGCAGCAAGGCCCCGAACACAATGAGCGTTTTCAAATGATCGCCGTCCATGTCGTGGAAGTGCCGCAAAGGTTGGCACACTCACGCTGACCCGGGTAGCGAGCCAGTCACATTTTCAGAGGGCGATACAAAAACCTGGCGCCGTATTTTTTATTGACCGACTAACCGATCACCTTGGTCAGGTTCGGCAAAATCAACAACAGCGTAGTGGCGAAAAGAATGAGCCCGGCTTGACGTACTTTTGATTGTTTGAACATGGCTTGACCGCCTTTATTGTTATTTCCTGATGCCTGCCTGCATTTCTCCATGACGGCAGAGCGTTGCACTTCCTGTTTGACGAGCGCCTCGGCAAAACCCGACGACAACTTCGTACAAGTTCACCTTAGAGGCCGCGTCACGCTTGCTTTAGATCCATTTCGTATGGGCTTGGCATAAATTGCTCCTAAAAAGGCATGAGGCCTATTGCCAGCTTCTTGGGCGCCCGTTTGCTAGACAGCTTGCTGTCCTGAATCGGTTAATCCGCTGATTGCCTACCGTCCGTCTGAGCGTGACCGTCAACGTCTGTGAGCACTGCGGTCATTGAATCCCGGGCTGCTCGGCCTAAGGTGGAGACTCTGAATTTACTCCCCTGCCCAGGTTCGAGAACGTCATGACCCAAGCTTTTATTTTCGACGCGTTACGCACGCCCCGCGGCAAAGGCAAGGCCAATGGCGCCTTGCACAGCGTCAAACCGGTGAGCCTGGTAGCCGGGCTACTCACGGCGCTGCAACGGCGCACGTCTCTCGATACCAGTCAGGTCGACGATGTGGTGCTTGGTTGCGTGACGCCCGTCGGCGATCAAGGCTCCGACATTGCCAAAGCCGCGACCCAGGTGGCGGATTGGGACGTCAGCGTGGCGGGTTTGCAGATCAACCGCTTCTGCGCCTCGGGGTTGGAGGCGGTGAACCTCGGCGCAATGAAAGTGCGTTCCGGCTTCGAAGACCTGGTGGTGGTCGGCGGCGTCGAGTCCATGTCCCGCGTGCCGATGGGCAGCGATGGTGGCGCTTGGGCACACGACCCGGAAACCAGTTTTCACAGCCATTTCGCCCCTCAAGGCGTGGGCGCTGACCTGATCGCCACGCTGGAAGGCTTCAGCCGTCAGGACGTCGATGCCTATGCGCTGCACTCTCAGCAAAAGGCTGCGCGGGCGAGGGCCGACGGTTCGTTCAACAAATCGTTGGTGCCGGTGCAGGATCAGAACGGCATCATCCTGCTCGATCACGATGAATTCATCCGCGCCGGATCGACCCTGGAAGGCTTGGGCCAGCTCAAGCCTAGCTTCGAGATGATCGGGCAAATGGGCTTCGATGCCACGGCACTTCGGGTCTACAGCCATGTTGAGCGGATCGACCACGTGCACACGGCGGGTAACAGTTCCGGGATCGTCGATGGCGCCGCGCTGATGCTGATCGGCTCCGAGGCCAAGGGCCGCGCGCTGGGTTTGCAGCCGCGGGCGCGAATCGTCGCCACCGCCGTCACCAGCACCGACCCGACCATCATGCTCACCGGCCCCGCGCCGGCCACCCGCAAGGCTCTGGCCAAGGCCGGGTTGCGGGTTGAAGACATCGACCTGTTCGAGGTCAACGAAGCGTTTGCCTCGGTAGTGCTGAAATTCATCAAGGACATGGCAATCGATCCGGACAAGGTCAACGTCAACGGCGGCTCCATCGCCATGGGCCACCCGCTGGGCGCCACCGGCTGCGCGATCCTCGGCACGCTGCTCGATGAACTGGAAACCCGGCGCCTGCGCTATGGCCTCGCGACGCTGTGTGTCGGCGGCGGCATGGGCATCGCCACCATCATCGAACGCCTCTGAGCCCCGACCGACTTCAAGGAAACCCTTTCATGACCGAAGCCATCCGTTACGAAAAAGGTCAGGACCAGATCGTCGTCCTGACCATCGACATGCCGGGCCAGAGCGCCAACACCATGAACGCGGACTACCGCGAAGCTATGGCCGCGTGTGTCGCCCGACTGGTTGCCGACAAAGACACTATCGCCGGCGTGATCATCACCTCGGCCAAGAAAACCTTCTTCGCCGGCGGCGACCTCAACGAACTGATCAAGGTCGGCAAGCCCGAAGCCAAAGCCTTTTACGACATGGTGCTGACACTCAAAGGGCAACTGCGCACCCTTGAGACCCTCGGTAAACCGGTGGTCGCCGCGATCAACGGCGCCGCGTTGGGTGGCGGTTGGGAAATCTGCCTGGCGTGCCATCACCGGGTTGCGCTGGACGATTCTTCGGTGCAACTCGGCCTGCCGGAAGTCACCCTCGGCCTGTTGCCGGGCGGCGGCGGGGTGGTGCGCATGGTGCGAATGCTCGGTATTGAAAAAGCCTTGCCCTATCTGCTCGAAGGCAAGAAGGTCCGGCCGCAACAGGCGTTGCGGGCAGGTTTGATTGATGAGTTGGCGGCCGATCGTGACGAACTGCTGGCCAAGGCGCGCGCCTGGATTATTGCCCATCCTGCGGCTGTGCAGCGCTGGGACGTGAAGGGTTACCAGATTCCCGGTGGCACGCCGTCGAACCCGAAAGTCGCGCAAATGCTGGCCATCGCGCCGTCGATCCTGCGCAGCAAAACCCAGGGCTGCCTGCCCGCGCCAGAGAAAATCCTCTGCGCGGCGGTAGAGGGTGCTCAGGTGGATTTCGACACCGCGCACTTGATCGAAACCCGTTACTTCACCGAATTGACCACCGGCCAAGTGTCGAAAAACCTGATTGGCACGTTCTGGTTCCAGCTCAACGAAATCAATGCCGGTGGCTCGCGGCCCCAAGGCTTTGCGCCCTACGTGACGCGTCGCGTGGGTGTGCTGGGTGCCGGCATGATGGGCGCCGGAATCGCCTTTGTCAGCGCATCGGCCGGCATCGAGGTGGTGCTCAAGGACATCAATCTTGCGGCGGCACAGAAGGGCAAGGCTCATTCGGCAGCGCTGCTGGACAAGAAGGTTGCGCGTGGCCAATTGAATGCCGATCAACGCGATGCAACGCTGGCGCGAATTCACCCCACTGAAAGCGATGCTGACCTGGCCGGCTGTGATCTGATCATTGAAGCGGTGTTTGAAGATCGCGATTTGAAAGCCAGCGTCTCTTCGGCGGCGCAAAAGATCGTTGGCCCGGAGGCGGTGATTGCATCCAACACGTCGACCTTGCCCATCAGCGGCCTCGCGACTGCGGTGCCGGATCAGAGCAAGTTCATCGGCCTGCATTTCTTCAGCCCCGTGGAGAAAATGCCCTTGGTAGAAATCATCAAAGGCACCCACACCAGCGACGAAACCCTGGCGCGCGGGTTCGATTTCGTACAGCAAATCAAGAAAACACCGATTGTGGTCAACGACAGCCGTGGTTTCTTCACCTCGCGGGTGTTCGGCACCTTCACCAACGAAGGCATCGCCATGCTGGGCGAAGGCGTCAGCGCGCCGATGATCGAGACCGAAGCGCGCAAGGCCGGCATGCCGATCGGACCTCTGGCGATCTCCGACGAAGTTTCCCTCAGCCTGATGAGCCATATCCGCCAGCAAACCGCCAAAGACCTGCAAGCAGAAGGGAAACCGCTGATTGAGCACCCGGCATTCGCCGTGATTGACTTGCTGCTCAAGGAATACAAGCGTCCGGGCAAGGCGGCTGGTGGTGGTTTCTACGATTATCCGGCCCGTGGGCAGAAGCATCTGTGGCCAGAGCTGAAAAGCCTTTTCGAGAAGGCTGACGGGCAGATTTCGCCGAAGGACGTGCGTGATCGGCTGCTGTTCGTGCAAGCCATCGAAACCGTGCGCTGTGTGGAGGAGGGCGTAGTGACCTCGACGGCGGACGCCAATGTCGGCTCGATCTTCGGGATCGGTTTCGCCGCCTGGACTGGCGGTGCGCTGCAGTTCATCAACCAGTACGGCGTGAAAGATTTCGTTGCCCGTGCCCAGTACCTGGCGGAGCAGTATGGCGAGCGATTCGCGCCCCCTGCGCTATTGCTGGAGAAAGCGGCCAAAGGGGAGGCATTCTAGGGGACGGATGACGCATTCCGGGGCTTGCCTTGCCACTGTGTTTCAAGGCAGGCTCTGGGGTGTGCATTATTCCCATCACGTGTCAGGTATTTTTTATGTCGTTACGCATCTGCATTCTGGAAACCGACATCCTGCGTCCGGAACTGGTCGATCAATATCAGGGTTACGGGCAGATGTTCCAGCGTCTGTTTTCGCAGCAACCCATCGCTGCCGAGTTCACCGTGTACAACGTGATGCAGGGCGAGTATCCCAGCGATGATCTGACCTTCGATGCCTACCTGGTCACCGGCAGCAAGGCCGATTCCTTCGGCACCGACCCGTGGATTGAAACCCTCAAGGCTTACCTGCTGACCCGCTACGAGCGCGGCGACAAACTGCTGGGCGTGTGCTTCGGCCATCAACTGCTGGCGCTGCTGCTGGGCGGCAAGAGCGAACGCGCGACCCAAGGCTGGGGCGTCGGCACCCACAAGTACAAACTCGCCGCCAAGGCGCCGTGGATGAACCCGGTGAGGGAAGAACTGACCTTGTTGATCAGCCATCAGGATCAGGTCACCGCGCTACCGGAAAACGCTACGGTCATCGCTTCCAGCGATTTCTGCCCATTTGCCGCGTACCACATCAACGATCAGGTGCTGTGCTTCCAGGGGCATCCGGAGTTCATTCACGATTACTCGCGTGCCTTGTTGGATATTCGTCAGGAAGCGTTGGGCGAGCAGATTTACTCGAAAGGGATGGCGAGCCTTGAGCACGACCATCACGGCACGACCGTTGCGGAGTGGATGATGCGGTTTGTTGCGCACAAGCCTGAAGCTGGATCGGTTCAATGAGCTGACAACGAACCTGTGGCGAGGGAGCTTGCTCCCGTTGGAGTGCGCAGCAGTCCCCTCTTTTTTGGGCCGCTACGCGACCCAGCGGGAGCAAGCTCCCTCGCCACAACGCTTGTCACAACCACCCGGATTTTTTGAAGCTCGCCCATAAACCCACACAACCGACCGCAATAAATCCCAACACCCCGAAATACCCGTAATGCCAACTCAACTCCGGCATGTTCTGGAAGTTCATCCCGTAAATCCCCGCCACCGCCGTCGGGAACGCCAGAATCGCCGCCCACGCCGCAAACTTGCGCTGCACCACGCTTTGGCGTGACGCCTCAAGCAATACCCCGACTTCGATGGTCTGGCTGGCAATGTCCGCCAGGGTCGTCAGGTCTTCCATCTGCCGCGTCACGTGGATCTGCACATCGCGAAAGTACGGGCGCATGTTCTTGTCGATGAACGGGAAGTTGAGCTTTTGCAGTTCCTCGCCAATCTCTACCATCGGCGCCGCATAACGACGCAAACGCAAGACATCCCGGCGCAGACTATGGAGTTTTTGAATGTCGCGCTCGTTCAGGGAACCGCACATGACGTTGCGTTCCAGCTCATCGATCTCTGCGTGGATCGCCTCGCCCATTGGCTGGTAGTTTTCGATCACGAAGTCGAGGATGGCATAGAGTACGAAATCTTCCCCGTGCTCCAGCAACAGCGGACGCGCCTCACAGCGCTGTCGGACATAGGCGTAGGAAGCGGAGTGGCCGTTGCGTGCGGTAATGATGTAACCGTTGCCGGCAAAGATATGAGTTTCGATGAACTGCAGTTTGCCTTCATGGCGGATCGGCGAATACGTGACGATGAACAGCGCGTCGCCGAAGGTTTCCAGTTTTGGTCGACTGTGTTTTTCCAAGGCGTCTTCGATGGCCAGTTCGTGCAGGTTGAACTGGCGTTGCAGATTGAAAAGTTCTTGAGCGTTGGGCTCTTCAAGGCCGATCCAGACAAAGTGGCCAGGCTTTGCAGCCCAGGCAGCGCCTTCGTCGAGGGTGATATTGGTGACTTTCTTACCGGCGCTATAAACCGCAGCAGCAACAACTCTACCCATGATAGTGATTCACTTCTTATTGGCAGCTTTCAATTAGCAATGATTGCAGTGGCAGGCAGTCTCCAGCTTAGCCCTGTCTGCTGTTTGAGAGTCAGTGAAATCTGTTGAGTTCGCAGGCAAAAGCTCGCAGGCAAAAGAAAACCCGCACCAGGCGGGTTTCTTTTAAGCGGCTTGCAGTTGCCGATCCATCGAAGCGATGCACTCGCGCATCTGCTCGCGGCACTGAGCAATCAGCAGCGGCATATCGTCCAGGTTCAATCCAGCCGTAGGAATCGCCGGTAACGAGCGGATCAGAATCTTCCCACTGCGCCAACGGTTCAATCGCATGTGTTTAACGTAACTGCTGACACACACCGGAACTATCGGCACACCGGCGGCAATGGCCATCTGAAAGGCGCCTTTCTTGAACGGCAGCAACTCTTCACCCAGGTTGCGCGTGCCTTCCGGGAAGACCCAGATCGAAGTGTCTTCATTCTGCAGCGTGTGAGTCGTGGTCAGCATCGACTGGCGCGCTTTCTGCGCATTGCCGCGATCGATCAGCACATTGCCCGCCAGCCAGAACAACTGACCGAACAGCGGCACCCACTTCAGACTCTTCTTGCCGATACATACGGTGCGGCGGGGCACCACGTTACCGAACACAAACAGATCGTAGTTGGACTGGTGGTTGGCGATGATCACGCAGCTGTCGGGCTTATCCAGCAGCGGTCCGACCTCGGCCTTCACCCGCAAACGCAAAATGCACATCGCCGGCCATGCATAAAGGCGCGCGCACAATCGGCTGTTGTCCGGGTTGAACGGTCGGCACAGGCCGAGAATTACCCCAAGCACACCGGCCAGAATAAAGTGCAGGCCCATCAATAACATACGAAACACAAACAACATTTACAGGCCCCACCGGGACAAAAGGTGGCGCAGTGTACGGATGTGCACTGTTTTCGGCAATTGCCACTATAGAGGTAGGAGATAGGCGATGTTTGAGCGCATGTTTCCGACTTGTGGGTCAGATGCGATCTAGAGCGGTTGTCGGCTTTTCAACGGAGCACGTAAGAAAAAGCCCGACACGACGGTCGGGCTTTTCGGTGCGGCACGTTTGGGTTTAAACCGAAAAATCCTGATCCAGGATAATCGCGTTGTCCAGCCTCTCCAGCAGCGCCTTGCGCACTTTTAGCTTGGTGTTCTTGTGAGCGATCATGTTGATCTTCTTCAACTGACGAGCTGCCGCCAGCGCCGCGCCTTGCAGCTCTTCGGCCGATACCACCAGGTCAAAGAACCCGGCATCCACGGCACTTTGCGGATTAAACATCTCAGCGTTGATCACCGCGCGGTGGAACGCCGACTTGCGCAGACGATCACGCGCCAGCTCGATACCGGCGTGGTGCATGGTCATGCCGATCTGCACTTCGTTCAAACCAATGGTGAACGGGCCGTCGACACCAATGCGGTAATCCACCGACAACAGCAGGAACGCGCCCTTGGCCACCGCATGCCCAGGGCACGCGACGATCACCGGGAACGGGTGCGACAACAGACGACGAGCCAGGGTCGAACCGGCAGTCACCAGCGCCACGGCTTCTTTAGGGCCGGAGGTCATCACCTTCAAGTCATAACCGCCCGACAGCATCCCCGGCGTACCGGTAATGATCACCACCGCACGATCAGTCACCGCCTGATCCAGCGCAGCGTTAAACGCAGCAATCACGTCCGGAGAGATGGCATTGACCTTGCCATTGCTCAAGGTCAGGGTCGCGATACCGTCTTCGAGATGGTAGGAAATCAACTCACTCATGACGCTATTCCTTTCAATAAAGTAGCGCAGACGTTACCCACCGCCGCAGGCCAGGTAAAGCGCCATGACTGACCGCCCAGTCACCCTTTCCCCGCCCGGCAAGCGTGGCCCGCCACGCCAACCGCGCATTCCCCTCTATATAGAGGAAGTCGCGAAGCCGGAGATTGGCGGGTTTGCCATGGACTGGAACCTGCTCGAACGACTGAAACGCTAAGCGCATGAAAATTCTGCAAAAAAAGTTTGCCATCGGAAAAGCTTTCGACTACATTAGCGCGCCTCGACAGACAGAACTTGTTTGACGAGATACGGTGAAGTGTCCGAGTGGCTTAAGGAGCACGCCTGGAAAGTGTGTATACAAGAAATTGTATCGAGAGTTCGAATCTCTCCTTCACCGCCAAATTTGTAAAACACAAACCCCTGATTTTCCTAGAGAAAGTCGGGGGTTTGTGGTTTTTGGCGTCTAAAAAAAGCCCATATGGGACTGATATGGGACTGGCGCCCTGTTATGGTGCGTAAAGCAGGGGGAAAGGCAGATGGAGTCAAACTCCAGCTCTTGCGCCAGAAAGCTGTGCTGGGCCGGGTGAGCTAGGCTTGTCGCACCACTCATCAAGGATGACCGCCATGCTAGATAACTCAGACTGCAAGATTGCCGCTGCAGACGCTCTGACATTGCTCCTGCACAACCAACACGCCTTGGGCGCTGCGATAGAGGAGATCACTAAGTGGCTTTCAGAGAATGGTGTAGAGAATGTTGCTGTTAACGCAGCAGCGGCTATGGAAACTTTGGACACCAATGTGAAAGATGTTACAGCTGCGATTATGCGACTAAGGCAGTCCTAGGGAACTGCACCAGGCTCTGCCAATGCAAATAATTGGCCGCTGAGGCCGCTTCATACTCATGATGTATTTCTAACGCTTTCGCCAAAAACTCTTCCTGCCGATTCATAGGATCATCCTGCATCAGACAAGAAGTATTGATTCATTTGGCGATCTCAGCCAGCGAGAGAGTCGTCTTCAGAGTCTGCAACCTGAATCTTTGCGGTAGGTGCATTCATAAAGGCATCCCAGCTTTTATAGGCGTCGTGCTGCCTCCTGCTGGCAAAATCCCAGTCTGGACCCGATACACATTTGGATGTGACCAACGTCATCATTCCCATCGTAGCGGCGTCGAGCTCTAATAGGAGATCGTGTGATTTGATCCTGAAGTCTTCGATTGATGCCATCAGATTTGCCTCGGAGCGGAGTTCGCCGCCATTAAGAAACAACTGCCCATCGGGCGGTGGAGTGCGGAGGCGCGAGATAATTCATACCGTCTGACCGCTGGTCCGTGTTGCTCGAATACTTCCCCCTCCAGCCATGCCAAAAACTCGCTTTCACATTGCAGTGGTCAAAAGGCGCTTACACTGAACCGTCAACCCATAAGCACTTTGGAGAAGGAATCTCGCAAGTGAGCGTTCGTTTAGATGAACAATTGCCTGCAACCGGGCACGTAATCGTCATTGAGGACGATTCGGTGGTGCGGATGCTGTTTGAAGAAACTCTTGCTGAGCTTGGTTTTTCATCAGCAACTTTCGACAACGCTGCCTCAGCTTTGACCCACCTCCTGAGAATCAAAGGTGAGTGCATCTTGATCATCGCGGATCAGGGACTTCCGGGAGGAATCCAGGGATCTGAATTCATCCGCCTAGCAAAAGAACAATGGCCATTGATTCCGTCGATTCTCACTTCTGGCTATGTCGTCGAAGAACAGCTGATCCCGCCCTCGACGATTTTTCTGCATAAACCTTACACGCTCAATCAATTAGAAATGACCATCGTTGCTGTTCTCCAACAGCAACGTCCACTGGTGTAAAAGTGAGGGATGTTCCCATCACTTGCTCGATGACCGCTTTGGGGCCAGGCTGTGTGAAATCGTTTTAGAGCAGTTTTGACAGTCAGAACTGGAAGGAAAATCGCGCTCCTGCGCAAATTTCAGGCCTGCTGATTAACCAAACGCCAGCAGATTTTACGTAGCAACGCAGACTTCAAAACGGCGCATGCGTTTCACACAGCCTGAGTCGATTGCGGCCTTTGACGACAGGTAGATAGAACGCCTATTGATCGGACCGGGAATGCGTTACCTCTAACCGGATCAGCTTTCGCCAGAAAAGGAACCCCTGCCGGCTTGGCCAATGCGCTACGCTGGACTAGTCATTACGGTCCAATCACAAGGAGCAGGTATGCAGTTGCATGAAGCGGTTGAGTTGAAAGAAGCGTATTCGGTGAGCAACGCCAATACAGCGATTCAAGAAGGCTGGAAATTATTGGCCGTTGCCCCCGGCGCGAATGGCGTGACCTATGTCCTAGGCAAACCGAAGGAAGTCGCTCAAATGCTGCATAACAGCCCTCGGCATGACGCGCCGCGCAGGTAATCCCGTCAGGTGCGCATAACGCCACTTATGTTCAAAAGGCCCTCACACCTTGCCCAGGTGTGGGGGCCTTTTTGTTGCAGCGCGGAATCCACAAGCCCCTAGACTGGTTGACCAGAACCCCGGCGCCCACAGATACGAAAGGCAGTCGATGCAATTGGTCGTAATTGCCCTACTGCCCTGAAGCAGGGTGTCTATTATTAATAAGCAGAAATCAGTCACCCTGACTCTGAGGACGAAGTCATGATTTCCATGCTAGAGCTTCGCCATATCATTGAATGTGGATTTCTTCCTCTCTCATGCTCCTGCACTGCCAATCCCGATGGATCGCTCATGATCAAGGTGTTTGATCCGTCGTCCGGACAAGTTGAATTGTTGGTCACCGCCATTACGACGGAGACGCTCACGTCCAGTCGAGCGATTGCGGAGCTCATCGCGGAATTACGAGGTGAAATGCTCAATAGGCATACGACGATTGCGTAAGGACAAACAGAGTTTCACCCGCTCCGAAGCTACCGTCAGCTCAGGGGCGGGGTGTCTATCCAACGAGTTCATCGCTTTCGAGGGCCAAGATGACCGTGGAAAAATTCAATGAGGACCTGCTGAAGGCCCGTATGGAACTGAAGACCGCTATGACCGATGTCATGGATCTGGTCAACTCTAAAAAAACGTTCGGTGGTGAATGGAAAGCCGCAGTTGAGCGGGAGCGTAAAGCGCACGAGACGATGCGGTGCTTGCTTGACAGCCCTTTAGCTTCCCGAATAGATCTCCAACTGAAAAAGTGAGTGCATTTGAAGACTCGAGTAATGCGATGTGGACCCTATCGATGCGCCTGGGCAGTCCCTCGGCGCAGCTGGTGCCGGGGCGCTCCCGACATGAGCCGTTGCGCACCTGGGCAAGCTTGACGGCAGTGGGGCGCTTCGCCGAAACCGTGGACATCTCCGAATTCAGTGTGGAGTTGTGACTGGTGAAAGCTTCAATGCCATTTGCAACATCCCCACCACATCCGGTCCGTCCTCATTGATCCACGTCCCATAGTGCTGGCGGATCATATTCCCGTTGGTGTGTCCCATTTGTTCTGCAATCCAGTCGATCGACGCAACACCGGTGGTCAGCAACTGACTGGCGTATGTGTGCCGGCACTGGCCAGGCCCCCTATACCGAACCCCGGCCGCGAGCAAGTGAGCCTTGAAGAACCGGTCTCGGACCACGAAATCGTTGACGTGCGGTAGGCCGCTCTTGGTGTTCAAAAAAACAAAATGCAGCTTGTGTTGCCGTACCGTCTTGTTGTCCCGCTCGACGATATCAATGGTTTCCGCTTTCCTTTTTCGGTTGAGCGCATCGATCTTTTGCAGTGCGTCCCAGGCGGGTGCAAGTAGGCGGACCCTACGCGTCGATCGCCGGGTTTTCGTCACTCGGTAAGCCCCGCGCACCTTGGATCTGCGGAAGGTCACCGTGCCTTGCTCCAGGTCGACATCCTCCCAGGCGAGGGCGATGGTCTCGGATACCCGGGGCCCGGCCCACATCATGAACTGAACCATCAACAGCTCTTGCGTGCGGCTGGTCGGAGTTTCCAGGATCTGTTTGATTTCGGCCCGGGTGAACGGGTCCGGTGCCTCGGGATCTGGCAGGCGCACCATTAAGCCTTCGGTGGGGTCATGCGCAACTTTCATCCTGGTGCGGTACAGCCTGAACACCTGCCGCACGTTGCTGATGATGTCGCGGATGGTCTTGTTCTTGAGCGTTTTCGACAGGGTGCCCTGGATCCACTCCTGTAGGTCCAGGTGATCGATCTTATTGATCTGTACCTTCCCCCAGCGCGGCCGCACATGAACCTCTGCCTTGTTTGCATAGCCTCGATAGCTCGAGGCGGCCACGCTGTTGGCCTTGATCTTTAACCACAGGTCCAGGTAGTGACCGAAGGTGTTTTCGACCAGCTTGGCCGAGTTGGGGAAGTGCCGCGCGTAATCAAAGGTGCCGGTCTGGATCTCGTATTCGATGATGTCGACCAGGCGCCTTGCCTGGGCCACGATGGCCGGCGTATTGCCTCCCGGGATTGCTTCCCGGCACTTTTCCCCATTGTGTTGAAAATAGATTCTCACGGAATTACCGCGAGCTTCGACCCCACTCATGTAAACCCCTAACGCTGTGCTTGTGTATCGACAGTCTGACGATCGGAAACAAAAAGGCCCGTTTCCGGGCCAAGTATCTGGAAGCGCATCTTCTGGTGGACGCGGCTTATGGCTTGGGCTTGTGGTTGCGCAGATGGGCATTCAGCTGCTGGCGCCGCCGGCTGCATTTAAGATGGTTGCTCTGGGCGCGCCACTTGCCGCACTGGTCGCAAACGCTGGTGTAATCAATGTTCCAGGGAAAGCGCCGTACTGGTGTTACTGCAGGGTTATTAGACATTGCGCGATCCACCCCGGGTTGCGGGGTTGGCGAGCAGTTGGGTCACCACGGCGGCATCCGTTTCGCTCAGTTCACCCAGGGTGCTGGCCATCTGGCTGAGGCTTTCGAGGTGCGTTCGTGATTCAAGGGTTTTGTGCACCAGGTAGCCAATGACGGCCGCGCCGATGATCGCGGTGGCCACTAGGTGCCGCGCCGGTGTGGTAGCCTTCGAGCCGCTGCTGCTTTGGTTCTGTGCTTGCATGGTATAGCCCTCGGTGGTGGTTAGGTGTCGGGGAGGTGCAACTCCTCGGCACTGCTTCTTTTACGGTCAGTCCTTACGGGCCAGATGGATCACCAGGCCGTCAAAATCCGGCTCATGTTCAACACATGATTGCCATTCCAGAACCCTCAAAATCTGTTGCCCGCTGCAGTCGTCCACCAGGATTTCGCGCTGGCCACCTGCTGCCCGGACTTCCAGGATCTCCAGCAAGCCATCCTCCCCATAAGCACCTGCCTGGATGATCGGCGCACTTTGTCCTGTGAAGTCCAATCGGTCCTGCACTGATTGGAGCTTGCTAGTTTTGCCGTCGCCGGCATTGCCCATAAACACTTGAATCTGCATCGGTCTTGCTCTCCTTTACGCTTTGAATGTCCAGCACTTCACTGTCGTCGGCCGGGGTTGTGAACAGGGGTTGCGGTTGTTGAACGCGGCGCGTACGGCGCTATGCACGGCCTTGTTGCTATCCAGGAACTTGCGGGAACGGGACTCTTTGAGCAGATCGCGCAACGTGGCCACGTCGGCCAGCTTCTGTTTGTGTTCGGCGGCGCGCTCGCAGAATTCGTTGAGGTTGATGGCTATCACGGTCGGATCACTGCTGTGGTCAACTACCGGATCTTCACTCAAGGATTCGAGGTAGTCGTAGACCTCCCAAAACTCGGCAACGGCCGCATGGTCGGAGCTGATTGAGGCTTGGCGCTCGATGGCCATCCGTACGATCTGGCGCTGGGTGGCGGCGACTTGGGGATCACTCAGTTTCAGGACCAAGCGAAGGCCGTCCAGTAGCGAGAGCAATTGAGCGTGGTTCTTGCTAATGCGCTCCACACGGATGTAGCCGCGAAGGTCATAACCGCAACTGCTGCAGTTGCCCTGGTCGCTGTTGTAGGCCGTGCTGCAGGCAAAGCAATGGGTGTGCAGACGGCGCAGCTTCGCCTCGTGTTCGGGCATCCGCTGGGCGAACAGATCAAGCACCGCGGATTCTTTACCCACGGCACGCAACAGGAAGTGGCTGAGGGTGCCGCCCTCCAACGCGTTCAACTGATCCGCTGCAGCACGGCTTTCCGGTGTGACGATCGGGCGCACAAAGTGCAGTTTTACGATGCGCGTCATGATCGCTTCGTGGGCGACCACGGCCGCGTTCTGACTGATAGCGATCGTTCCCCTGAATGGGGGTTCGTACGTCTCGTTGCCGGCCGTCTTGACGCCTTTCGTAGCCAGAGTGCCGCCGCCATAGAAGTCTTTCAGCTCATCCCATTCAAAGGTTTTAGCGTGTGCCCGATCATCGCTGTGGCGATCGGCTTCTAGGAATACGACCGGCATGCCGGAGACTTGGCCCATCAGGCGAGAACGCCCGGCCTTGGTGGATTTCATAGGGTCGAATCCTTCATAACCTTCGCGGCCGAGTAGTTTCCACAGCAGGTTCAGCAGGGTAGTTTTGCCGGCGCCGGCCTCACCGGTGGCTTCCAGGAACGGAAATGACTGGTAGCGAGCCCGGATCTGTTCACAAAAAAGCGAACCGAAAAAGAACACCAAGGCAACGAAGCCTTGGGCGCCGAAGCAGGTCCACAACAGCTGCACCCACTTCTCGTCAAAGCCCTTTGCTTCGCGCTGCAGCTTGATGGGCACGCCTTTCTGCAGGGTTTTCAGGCGCAGCTTGCCGAACTCGAAATAGTCTTCGCTGTTGACCTTATAGGTGGTGCCGTCCTTGATCGCGATATCGCCGTAGACGTAGCAGACGTACTCCTTGCTGTAGCCCACGTAGTCGATCGTCGAAACGGTTTTGATGCCGAACAGTTGGTCTTTCATGAGCTTGTCGAGCTGCTGGCCACTGCCTGTAAACATGGCGCCTGCCGCCATGCCGAGCAGCCGCTTTTTGAATTCGCTCGCGGCCGACAGTTGGCCGCTGGTGAAGGTGTTTTTCACGCTTTCGGAGTCGTGAGGGAAGTCCACGCGCAGGTAGTACCAGGATTCGTCCGTTACCTCGTTGCGCTGGAAATACAAGGCTTGCGGGTAGCAGTTAGCAATTTCCACGACGCTGCCGGACTGCTGCAGCGCCTTTTCGCGCTGTTGTGCCTGATTGAGCAACTGGTCGTCGTGGTTTTCGCTGTCCTCGATGTCGGACATGGCCCGGTTGAATTTCTCCATGTCCAACTTGAACCAATACAGGCGGCTCCCAAAGCCCAGGTGAAATTCCCCACGCTTGTTCCAGTCGTACATGAGCAGGGCTTTTTCCGCAGCGCTCTCTGCCAGCAGCAAGGCTCCCTGGTGGCGGGCTTGTTTGAGGTCGGTAGCGATCTGTTCGGCACGCTTGGTGTCGTCCTGGATGAAGCTCCAGCGCTGATGGAGATCGTTCCAATCAGCCTTACGGCCATCGCGTTGCGGGATCTGCGCTGACTCACAGACGAAGCCCAGGGCACGGGCTTCGCGTACCCAGCGCCGGGTATACGCGTTGGCGCTCGGCTCGTTATCAAGCGCCCATACCAACTTGGGCAGCTTCCCTCCCTCGCGGGTTTTAACCAATGCCTTGAGCGAGTCCCCAGGAAACGCGTTAGACGACATGGCTGATACGGCCGCGATGTCGTTGTGCAGCAGGGCGATGGCGTCGAAGATCCCTTCAACGATCCAGATTTCCTTAGCTTCAAGAAGGTCGACGCAAGGCGGGCACCACCAGACGCCGCGATAACTGTCCTTGGATTTGAAGCGGGCCTTCATCTTGCCGAAACGATGCGGCTGATCGATCAGCCGTTCCCACCAGCCGCCTTTTTCCAAGGCAAAGCGCACAGTGGCGCTGCCGGCGTTGTGTTCAGCAGAGTAGAAACTTTCCTGAGTGAACCAACCCTGGATCAGCTCAAACCGAAAGCCTCGTGCGAACTCCAGGTAGGCACGCGCAGTGGCGTTGGGGTGCTGGTCTGTAGCCGGCGCACGCTTGCTCCAGTCTTCAAACAGATCGTCGTACAGCTCTTTAACGTGCAGGGTGTGGCCACATTTTTCAGGGCGACCACAGATCACCATCCATGGTGTATCGAACCGGGAATACAGCTCTTTCTTCTTGCACTTGGGGCAGGTGCCGCCGCGCATGTAGTCGGTGCCCGTGCGGTGCTTGAGTCCGAAGTCGGACTGGAGGCGTTGCAACACGTCGTGGCGAAGATCTTCTTTCATGGGGTTACTTCACTGCTTTGAGGCTGTGGGACAGGGCTGCCATAAGGCGTTTTTGCGCAGCCATCACCGGAATGTGGGCGAGAATTGCGCCGTGGCGCAGGCCGTCCGCAACAAGGCGGAACTGATCGGCATACCAGTGTTCGTTGAGGCTCAAGCGATACTGTTCACGCAGGTTGGCCAACAATGCTTCGGCCTCTGCGGGGGGCAGTTGAGTGGTGACAATTACGGCGTTTGCCATCGTTAAACCTCGATTTCGGGCGCAGCTCACCCAAACCCACGGAGGTGGGACAGGCGGTTTATTGGTTGGGAGTTACGGTGCGACTACGCGGAAACGACCGTTGTCCGGTGCGTTGAGAATGCGTTCGTAAATCAGACTGACCGGAACTGCCCAGGCATTGCCTGTGGCGGGGTCGATGATGACGGTGTGCGTCGACGTGCTGCTGACGATGTCCAGGCGCTGCCGATCTCGGACGGCGGACATATCGCTGCAGGCTAAATGCACCAGTTTTTCAGCTGTCTGTGTCAGCACGTCATAGTCGCTGACCAAGTGCTGCACGGCGCGGTCGAACAACTGTTGATCGTCGCCTAGGTGTTCGCAGTGGTGGCGTTCCAAGAACACAAGCGCTGCGGCTTTGAGTACGTCTTGATATTCCTGTCCTGCAGGCAACTGAGTCATTTGGATTTCCCCGCCTGCGACGCGTGCAGTTGGATGACGGCAAGAACCTCGGCGTGCCGGGCCGCCAGGTGCAAGGTGTCTGCATGGAGGATGGCTTCGGCCTCGGTGTCGTTGATGATTCCATCTTTCAGTGCCTCGGCAATGAGGTGGTCAACGGTGCCCTTTTTAGCGGCGGCGTGGACGCATCGGGCATACATCTCGACGTTGTCCAGTGACTCAGGTTCGGCTACGGGAACAAACATGCCGCCATACATGGCAGCGACGTATTCGGGTAAAAAGGTCGTACCTGTCTCGAGTTCGAGCTGATAGATCTGAGCGTCTGTCAGTGGACGACTGTTGTTGTTCTCGTAGGCGTGGTTATCGAACTTTTTGAGTGACAGACCGATTCGAACTGCCGCACATTCACGTCCACCTGGGTAGGCGCAAATAATTGCACTGACTACCTGTCGCCGAGTTTTTAGAACTGAGTTCTTCATCTTCTGCTTTTCCCTGTAGTCCACTGCCATTACTGTTCGATCACGCCGTCTTTGATGCCAAGTAGTACGGCGGCGCGATGTGCCTCCCCACGGCGACAATGGCTTTGTCCACTCAGCACCGCGTAAATGGTGCTGGGATTCAGGTTGTGCAATTCAGCAAAGTTCTTCGCGGTCTGGCCGCGCTTTTCTAAAGCTTCACGCGCTTGTTGCCGAGCTTGCTCGGTGATGCTTGTGTTGGGCATAGTGCAATTCCTTGCGTTTTCGTGTGATGACAGACGCAGGATGTGGCAAAAAACTGCCATTGTAAATATGCGAGTGGAAAAATATTGACTCTTTCTGAAGAGATTGGCGCCCGTCTCCGACAATTGCGCGCTCAAGCTGGGCTGACGCAAGATCAGCTAGCCGAGAAACTTGGCGTCTCAAAACGCACTCAAGGGAATTACGAATCTGGTGCAAGCGATGCTCCAGCGTCTTACCTGAGTCTGGCTGCTCGCGAGCTGGGTTTTGACGTGGCTTTTATCATCAATGGGGTCCGCACCACGCTAACTAATGAGGCACTTTCCGAAGTTGAGGACTGCTTGATTACCCAATATAGGAGCATCACACCGGGCGACCAGGAAGCGATCCGTAGATTTCTGAAAGCGATGGCCGATGATGCTGCTCGACAGCAGAATTAACTTGTAACAAAGCATGCGCAGTATTCGTCGTCCCCTCGTTCCAAAGCCAGATCCCGCCCCGATAACGCCGATTCAGCAATGCAGTTTATGGAGTAGTAAGCATGTTGGATCGCACAGCAGTCGAAGAACGGCTGAACGAAATGGTTGAGCTTGAAAGGTCGCCATTGACGAAAACCGAACGTCGCCTGATCTGTTATTACCGGCAATTGGCCGAAGGGGAACAGCGTCAACTAAAGCGATTGGCCGAGGTCCTGGTCATTAATCCAGAGAGGTCGTCTGGATGTTGATAGGCCGTTCATAATTTAGAGATTAAGTCGCCGACTCCATTGGAGCGGCGACCTGCATTTTACGCAACGGCTTGTGACCCGAGCTGTTCGAACAGTTCCCGCTGTTTCGCCTTGGGCATTTCCCTCAAATGATCGAACAACATCCTTTCGAATGACTGAGCCGACGGACTGAGCGTGTGCGAAAACGTCAGGTTCGCCACCCAGGTGTGCCCGCACTTTGCGTCCAGGCACTGGCAGTAAAGCTTTGCGAAATCCGTGGATAGCTTTTCGCGTGAAGCGATCCGTCCCTTGTGTCCGCATTTGCATTCAACTCGCATTGTGTCCCTCCCCAGGGCAGCCAATCGCCACTAGTTTGCCACAATATGTAGTGCCATTCTCTTAGCTAGGTACTGGGTGTGGTGGAATCAACTGCTTCTTCTTGTTTTCTCCAGGTGAATCGCCTGTCTTCGCGCAACGTGTCATTCAGCTGGTTGAACAGCTGGCAGATCGGCCGAATCTCGTTACTGGTGTACACGCGATCGATCTTTTCGATATCGCCAAAGCCAGCGTTGTTTTCCGGAATGATGCCGGCCAACGCGGGGTTCATACGCCACGCGGCGATCACGTCGTTGCGGGTGATGTTCTTGACCTTCTCCAGCTCGTCCTTGGCCTGAAAGTCACCGACGGGGATGATCTGGATTGCCTTTTCGGCGCCGCCCGGGATGTTCACGAACATCGATCGGAAGTTACCCACACCCTTGCTCGCGCTGATTTGATCGCGTAGGGACTCCTCGTCTTCCTCGGTCAGGTTCGGATCGTTGGTGTAGAAGATGTAACCGGCGTGCGCGCCGTTGCTGTAGTAGCGGCGGCGGAAGAGGGTAGCGGCCTCATTGAGTAACAGCGCCTGCATACCGCCCAGGTAGTCGGGCACGCCGTAAATGTTCTGCTCCACGTCGTAGTTCATTACATGCTCGACTTCATGCTCTTCGAACTCCACCTCCTTGCCGTCCGGCAACAGCATCACAAACCCGCCACCAACCCTGACCCGCATGTTGATTGCCGGTAGATGTTCCATTTCCAGTACTTGGCCGAAGGCGTTCCGGTTGCGTTGAAAGTACGCCTCGCCAAACACCATGAAATCCAAGCCGGCACGGCTCATGGTCTGAACCGAACAACCCTCTGAAGCAATGAACTCACGCAGCAGTAAGTTGCGCTTGAACCCGGGAATGGCGCCGTGGTGAGCGTTGGCGCGCAGCAGCTTGGCCAGGCCTTGGCGTGACACCGGCGGCGTGTAGGTCTTTCCGTCGTGGGTGGCGAATACGCCCAGGTAATGCCCGATGTTCTCGGTCAGGACCTGTTCCGGTGCACCGAATGAGAACGCCCGCATCGGACCTGGTGCTGGTTTTTGCGGCTGGTTTTTTGCTGGTTTGCCCATGGGTACTTGGTCCGCTGAGTGTGTAGCGGCTGCGCCGCTGTTTGTTGGTGTTGAGGGGTTCGTGGGCCAGGGCATGCATGATCGCCCAGGCGATGTCGGCATGACCGGAGGCGTCGGTGCGCGATGCGCTGTAGGTGACTTGGCCACCACCGGTGGTGCCACGCTTGATCGTCAAGAACGCTTGAGCAATGTCGTTCCAGCCGGCGTCCCACTCGATGCGGCTGCCCTGAATCGTGTCCTGCGCCTTGAGCACCAGGGTGTTTTTGGTTTCGAGGCTGTAGTGGATCGAGGTCGCACGCGGGTAGAAATCGCGCACCAGGTCGAACACGCCGTAACCGATACCGGTGGTATCGATGCCGATGTGCTGGACGTTGAACCGCTCGGTGAGTTTCTTGACCTGTTCGGCCTGGTACTTGAACGACTGCCCACGCCAGCTGTGTTTCTCCAGGATCCGGAACTTGCCGCCGTCCTCGAGCGGCGGAGCGATGACCACGCAGCTGGCGTCGTCGCGGGTGCGGCTCGGGTCGTAGCCAATCCACACCGGGCTGTTACCGAATGGACGCGGGTCGTCCGGGTCGTAGTCGGTCCACAACGACAGGTCGGAGTAGCAGCGTTCGAGGTCGACCAGGGAGAAGGCACTTTGCGTGCTGTCGATGAATTTGCACATGAACAGCTGCTGAAATTTGTCCTCGTCGTACTCCAGCTGCAGCTGCTCGAGGTCGAACAGATCGCAGCCGCCGGCAATGGCGTCGAGGATGGTGATGACCTTGCGCCATTGGCCATCCGGACACAGCGTGCCGGCCGCGGCTTGGGCTTCGCTGGGCCACGGATCCTTGGCGTTTTTGCGTTTGCTGTTGCGGAATTTCTCGCCGGTCCAGAACGGGTACGCCTGGTGCGATACCGCGCTGGGGGTGGAAAAATAAGTCTTGCGCCACTTCTTGTGGGTGGCCATGGCACTGGCGACGGTGTTCAGCTTCTCGAAGTCGCGGATCCAGAAGTACTCGTCAACATAGACGTGGCCATGGTGCCCCTGGGCAGTGCTGCTGTTGGTGCTGAGAAAGCGCAGCTCGGCCCACGGCTTGCCGTCCTTGCTCAGCACGATCGGGTTACCGGTCAGCTCCAGGCCAAACCATTCCTGAGCGAACGAGATGATGTAGCTGCGGAAAATCTCGGACTGGGCGCGGCTGGCCGACAGGAAAATCTGGTTGTCGCCGGTCAGCACGGCATCCATGAATGCTTCGCCGGCGAAGTAGTAGGTCAGGCCCACCTGGCGGCTTTTGAGGATGTTGCGGATCCGACTCGTCAGCGGGTTCTGTTTGGCGGCAAACAGCTCCTTCTGGTAGCCGTACATCTTGCTGATGAACTTGTCGAGAAAGTCCACTTCCGTCAGCTCGCCGACTTCGTTTTTGGCTTTCTTCTCGCGTTTCTTACCTCCCTTGTCGCCGCGATCGCCTCGGTCCCGGCGTTCGTTGCGCTGTCCTTCTCTGCGCTGGCCATCGTCCGCCGGCGGATCGCCGATCGGCGCCGACGCCGGTTTCACGGATTGCTTCAACAGGCGATCGCGAACGGTGGTCAGGCGATCGAGTTCATCCAGATCGCCCTTGGTGAGCGACGTGGTTTTGTCGAGGAGGAGGGTGATTCTCCGGCCAACAGCGGTCAGCGGTTCTTCATCCGACAGCATGTCGTCCCACTCACCCTGGCGGATCCAGTAGTAAATGATTCGGATGTTGGGCAGGGACAATTGCGCCTGAATTTCACGCGGCTTGCAGCGGCGTAAATAGAGGCGTTTGGCGGCTTCTTTTAGTTCGGGGGCGTATGGCATGGCCGCAGTCTATGCGGCGAAAACGCTGGAAACGCGGGGTTAAAATCCGTGTTCAACCTATATCTGCGAAATAGGACCAACGCAAAAGTGAACCGTTTGTTTGGTGGTCTGACGGTGCATATCGTGGCGGCTCAAATCACCGATTGAGCGCAGTTATCGCCCATGCCCCGTTCCCTTGTTTCGTTCTGGAAACGTGTCGCCACCAGCGGCCCGACCGTAGATGGCCGCGAGATCCTTCCCCAGGAACTGCGTGATATCGCTGAGACCTACAAACCATCCTTGTATACGGCTGTGATCTGGTGCGACCACGAACGCTGGCCGGGCTCCCACGGCACCGTCTTCGCGGTGCGCCTGGTGGAAGAGGGCGACGATCTGGTCCCGGGACAGATTGCCCTCGAGGCGCAGTTGAAGCCTAACAACAAATTGCTGTGGCTCAACGACCAGGGCGAGAAGTTGTTTACCAGCATCGAGATCACGCCCAACTTCGCGAACACCGGCAAAGCCTATCTGACCGGCCTGGGCGTTACCGATCAACCGGCCAGCCTGGGTACTCAGGAACTCTACTTTTCGAACAAGACCAGTAAGGCCGCGTATTTCGCCGCCTCCCTCGAGCTTGGTCCCCTACGCGATGACCAGCCACAAGGCGAATTGACCAAGCTCCTGGGCATGTTCACCGGGCTGTTCAAGCGCTTCGGTATCGAAGAAACCCCAGCAGACCCGCAAACCCCCACCGAGAGCAAACCCCCAATGGATGAAGCTACAGCCAAGGCTGTGAAGGCCCTGATCGAGCAATTGATGATTGTGGCCGCTGGCCTTCAAGTGTTGATTGAGCCGGTCGTCACCGAGGAAGAGCCGGACCAGGCGCCAATCGATGACGTACAAACGGCGGTCGATGCGATCGTCGCTACGGCCGAGGAAGAAAAGAACCTCAGTCGCCAAAAGTTCGGCAACCAGGCCGTTTTGGCTAGCCTGGCTCAACTGCAAAAGCAATTCGCTACATTGGCGAATACCCCGCAAGGTCGTCAGCTGCCGCGCTCCACCGGCCCAGCCGACGCCAAAAAACGGGTGCTGTGATATGAGCCAACAATCTCTTTCCAATCGCGCCTTGTTGCAATACTCCGCCCTGTGTCTGGCGATCGCCGAGACCTACAGCGTCGACGTGACTCGCCAGTTCAACGTAGAGCCGAGCATTGCCCAGGAACTGAACGACAAGATCACTGAGCGCGCCGATTTCCTCGAGCGCATCAACGTCGTACCGGTCACTGAAATCAAGGGTCAAAAGGTAATGTTCGGTGTGAATGGTCCTGTGACCAGCCGCACCAACACCAAGACCACCGACCGCGAAGCCAAGGACGTTTCTGACCTCAACGGTCTGGGTTACGAGCTGTTTGCCACCGAGTCCGACGTGGGCTTGCCCTTCGCCAAGATCGACAGCTGGGCCAAGTTCCCGGACTTCGCCGATCGCTACTCGGCGGCGGTGCAAAAGCAGATTGCCCTCGATCGCATCATGATCGGCTGGCATGGCGTTGCTGCAGCACCCCAGACCAATCTGGCCACCAGTCCGATGCTGCAGGACGTCAACAAAGGTTGGCTGCAGCTGGCTCGCGAGCAGATTCCTGAGCAGGTCCTGCACGAAGGCGCGGTCGCTGGGAAAATCACCCTCGGCGCCGGCGGCGACTACGAAAACCTCGATGCCCTGGTGCACGACACCAAGCAAATGATCAGCTCCGTGTTCCGTGATGGCGGCGACCTGGTGGCGATCGTTGGCAGTGATCTGCTGGCGGCCGACAAAGCCAAGCTGTATTCCAGCCAGGCCGGTAAGCCCACTGAGAAAGAACGCATCGAAAGCGCCCAGGTCATTGCGACCTATGGCGGCCTGCCGACCTTCACCGTGCCGCACTTCCCGGTCAATGCCGTGGTCGTCACCAGCTGGGACAACCTGTCGATCTACTTCCAGGACAGCAGCTGGCGTCGTCACCTGCTCGAGAACCCGAAGCGCTCCCGCGTCGAGGATTACAACGGCCGGAACGAAGGCTACGTGATCGAGCAGCTGGAGAAATTCGCGGCCGCTGAAAACGTGGAGTTGATCTGATGAGTCTGGCACTGGCGCACAAGCGCCGCGTTCAAGCCGAAGGCCCAGCAGCTGCTGCACGTGCCGGTGCCGAAGCGGTGGTGTATTCATCCGCCACCGCGCTGTCCAGCCCAGCCAACGCCAAGAAACACCTGAAGCTGATGGAAGACGCATTAGCACAGGACCTGGAACGCGTCAGTGCCATCAACAGCCGAGAACTGCGTCAGCAACTCAAGCGTGACGAGCTGCTGCCCAAGTACCTGGACTACGTGCAGCGCTACCGCGATTCCGGATTGAGTTTCCCGAACTCGGTAGTGATGCAGGTCCTGGTCTGGCTGTTCGACACCGTGCAATTCGAAGCGGGTCTTGATCTGGGGAACTTCGCGATGGAGCAAAACCAGCCGATGCCTGAGCGCTTCAGGCGCGACGTGCCGACATTTGTCGCGGATGCGGTGATCGAGTGGGCCGAGGCCGAGCAGAAGGCCGGACGCAGTCCAGAGCCGTATGTTTCCGACCTGTTGCCGCGTGTCGATGGCGAATGGAACCTCACTGAGCAGATCCCGGCCAAGTACCACAAGTTGCTTGGGATCCGCGCCCTGGACGCCAGGGAGTGGACGAAGGCCATCACCCACTTTGAACGCGCCACTGAGCTGCACGCCGCCGTTGGTGTGGGCACACGCCTGGAAGGCGCCCGCAAGGCGCTGGCAAAAGAACAGGCTAACAAAGCCACCGCATAACCCGACTACCCCCCCGGCGAGAAACTGTGGATGTGAGCCAACCATTTATGGCCCTGACCCACTGAAACAGTTTTCCCGCCCCTATTCGAGTGCCCAGCAATGAGCTTTTCCGGGAAACCCACGACCTTTGTGGAACAGGCGATTGAGAACGACGGCTTCTGGCCGGACCTCTCCGTGGCCGAGTTCCAGAAGGGTTACCGCCTGCCGGCGGAGTACCTGGTAGACATGCTGGTCACTGATCTGACCACGGCGATGACCGAGGTCAATCGAGATCTCGCCAAGCGCAAAGGCCAATGGCAGAACGTGGGCATCACCACCGTGGAATCTGCTGACCCTATGGTGCTGCCAGAGCGCACATTTCACAAAGCGACGTACAAGCGCGCCGTGTATTGCCGCGCCAAGGCAAGCTTGCTGTCCCAGTTCGCCACGGTGACCCGTCGTGAAAGCGCGGAAAACACCGGTAAAGAGCTGCCCGAGCGTGGCGAGACCTTCCTCGAGTTCAGCCAGCAAGCCGTTCGGTCGCTGCAGGGCCGTGGCCGCATTACGGCGGCGCTGCTGTGATCAAGCTCCAGGCTTTGACGGCCTACCTCATTGAACGCCAGTTGGTGGCGACTGAGCAGCTCGACAGCTGGACCGAACAGGTCACCCTCGAGCTGGTATGGAAGCCGGACGTGGACGGCATGCACATGGGCAATATGCGCTATCGCGCCGCGATCGTGCTGGAGCGCTTCGCCGACCATCCGGCGCGACTGATGGCACTGGTCGGGAGTTGGCTGGAAACCAACGATCCCGGCCGCGATCGGGACGAGTTGCCGGCACCGTTGTTTGCCATCGAGATGCTGGACAACGACCTGGCCGACGTGGACATCACGCTGGAATTCGTCGAGCCACAATACCTGGCCGAAGACCCGGCCGGCGAGATCCAGGCCTTCGGCAAGACTTGGGCATTTGTGCCATTTGACCTGTGGGTCGCTGAACGCGGCGAGGTGGCTACCCATGGCGGGGCGTAGCACCTTCGAACTGGATGCACGCGGTTACCTGGGCGTGCGCGAGCAACTGGCACTGCTCAGCCTGCCGCCCCAACTGCGCCGACGCCTGCTGAACAACGTGACCAAGCGTGTACGGACCATGAGCCGCAAGCGCGTGCGCGATCAGCAGAACCTGGACGGCTCACCTTTCAAGGCACGCAAGGGTTCCGGTAAGGGCAAAAAGAAGATGGAAGCCGGCTTGGCCAAGCTGATGGTGGTGACCCGTGTCAGTGCCGACGAAGCCGAACTGGGCTGGAAAAACGCGTTGACCCGCTGGGTCGCCGCACAGCAACACCATGGCGTCAGTGAACGGCGCACCGCTGCGCAGATGCGCCGCTGGAACAAAACACCACCTGGCCTGGCCGCCACCGACAAGCAGGCAAAGCGCCTGCGCCGGTTGGGCTTTCGTGTGCGCCAGGCGGGCAAAAAGACGCTGACCCGGCCGTCAGTGGCGTGGATTCAAGAGCATGTGAACTACGCCAAGGCGGGGCTGTTGATCCGCATCCTGGATGACGAGCGAAGCGAGTCCACTGGCGCGCAGAGCTGGGAAATCACGCTTCCAAAACGCCAGTTCATCGGCGTCAGCACCGACCGCGACACCAGCTTGCTGGTTAACCAGGTGTTGCAACAAATCCTACATTCACCCCGCTAACGAGGCACTGCATGGCACTCGGTCAAGTCACCGTCGACAATCTCAATCTGGGCCAGGGTGCCGTGACAGAGATTGAGCGTTACTTCCTTTTCATCGGCCCGGCCGGCAAGAACGTCGGCCAGTTCATCCCGCTGAACACCGACAGCGACCTGGACGCTTCACTGGGCGTTCCGGCCAGCGATCTGAAAACCCAAATCACTGCTGCCCGTCTCAACGGTGGCCAGCGCTGGGCGTGCGTGGCCGCTCCGATCGGTAACGAGGGCAATTGGTCCGAGGCCTTGGAAAAAGCGCAACAGCAGGGCTTCTCGGTGGAGGCCGTGGTAATCACCAAACCGGTGACCACCGCCGCCGAGCTGTCGGCCATGCATGACGCGGCGATTGCCCTGAACAACACCTACGGCCGCCGCGTGTTCGTGATGGCGGCTGCTGTCGGCATCACCGCGCAACAGACCTGGGCGCAATACGTCACCGAGCAAAAAGCCCTGGTCGCTGACTTGGCAGCGCCGCGTGTCCTGCCGGTGCCGCAACTGCACGGCAATGACCTGGGCGTGCTGGCCGGCCGCTTGGCCAACGCGGCGGTCAGCATTGCCGACAGCCCGATGCGCGTGGCCACTGGTGCCGTGTTGGGTCTTGGTCCGGTGCCGATCGATGCCGACAAAATCCCGCTGCCATCGGCGGTGCGCAGTGAGCTGGATCGGGCGCGCTTCTCCGTTTCGCAGACCTACCCGGATTACCAGGGCGTGTACTGGGGAGACGGCAACATGCTCGACACCCCGGCGAGTGACTTTCAGGTCGTTGAACACCTGCGCATCACCGACAAGGCAGCACGCCTAATTCGTCCGCTGCTGATCCGTCGCGTGGCCGATCGCCGCTTGAACAGCACCCCCAACAGCATGGCAGTCAACACCAACCAACTGATGGCGCCCCTGCGTGCGATGGCCAAGTCCACCACGTTCAACGGCGAGGTGTTCCCCGGTGACATCGAGCCGCCGAAAGACGGTGACCTGGTGCTGAACTGGCTGAGCAAAACCAAGGTCGCGGCCTACATCAAGCTCAAACCCCTCAACTGCCCGAAAGACCTGACGGCGAACATCGCCCTTGATCTTTCCACCGACAAAACGGAGTAACGCCCCATGGCAAAAATTGGCGGCAAGAACTTCGACGTGAGCCTGGGCGACCTGTCGCTGCACGTCGAGAACTGCACCCTGGACATCACCGACAACTCGGCGGTGGCCCAAACCCGGGGCGTGCCGGATGGCTTCGTGGATGGCGATGTGGCGGCGGCCGGCGAGTTCGAGCTGGACACCACCAACTTCAACTTGCTGATCGACGCGGCGCGATCGGCCGGCAGCTTCCGCGCGCTGAAGCCCTTTGACGCGGTGTTCTTCGCCAAGGCCGGCGAGGACGAAGAACTGCGCGTGGAAGCGTTCGGTTGCAAGGTGAAGATTTCCAGTCTGCTGGGGATCGATCCGAAAGGCGGCGAGAAGAGCAAACACAAGGTGCCGTTCGACGTCACCAGCCCGGATTTTATCCACATCAACGGAGTGCCGTACCTCAACGCTGCCGAGATCGAGGGGCTGCGCTGATGGTGGATTGGTTCGACCGCGCCCAGGAACTGGAGCAACGCCAGCGTGACCAGGCGATCAAAGCCCAGCTGCAGCAACCACGGCCGGTCGGGCCAAGCCTGACCCACTGCCAGGACTGCAACAACGAGATCCCGCCGGCGCGCCAGGCGTTGGGAGGCATGACGCGGTGCGTCCCGTGCCAGACCGGCCACGAACAGAGTAAACGCTGATGACGACAGACGCCCTACGCCTCGGATCGATGGAACAACAACTGGCTGTGATCGAGCACCGGTTGAGTGAAATCGAAGATCGGCACGAAACCGTGCCGACGCGTGTCACCAAACTGGAACAGCAGTTCGAACACATGGCTGGCCAGCTCTCAGAGCTGAATCAGGGCCAGCAGAAGCTGACCGTGGCGGTCAACGTGATCGGCTCCAAAGTGGGACGGTTGCTGACCATCCTGACGTTGGTCGGCGCTGTGCTGCAAATGGCCGTGCCAGCACTGCTGCGGGTGTGGTTCCCATGAGCCTGCGCGGCCGGATTCAAGCCGGTGCAATCGCCCTGGTCAGCGCTTCGTTGCTGGCGTTTCTGGGCACCTGGGAAGGCCAAGGACAGAACACCGTTTACGCGGACAATCTGGCCCGTGGGCTGCCGACTGTGTGCAAGGGCATCACCCGTCACACCAGTCCGTATCCGGTGGTGGTCGGCGACTTCTGGTCAGACGCTCGATGCGCTGAGGTGGAGCAGCTGGTGATCGGCAAAGGGCAGCTACAGCTCGCCGACTGCATCACCAATCAGCAGGTGGGCCAGAACACGTTCGATGCCCTGAGCAGTCATGCGCATAACGTTGGTGTGCCCAACACCTGCGCTAGTCGGGCGATGGGGCTGATCAACGCCGGCCGCGTTGCCGAAGGCTGCAAGGCCTTGGCTTGGGCACCGGATGGCAAGACGCCGGTCTGGGCTTTCGTCACCGATGCCCAGGGCCGCAAACAGTTCGTTAAAGGCCTGCACAACCGCCGGCTGGCCGAGATGGAGCTGTGCCTGAAATGACCTTTTCCCCGTCGCGCCTGGTGCTGTTTGTACTGCTGGCCAGCCTGCTCGCATGGGTGGCGTTCGATCGGGTGACCGATCAGCGCAACGATGCCCGGCGCGAGCGCGACAGTGCGCAATGGGAAGCGAAAGGCCTGCGTGAAGCGGCCCGCATCAGCGGCGAAATGCTCGCCGAGCGGGATGCGATCGACCTGAGAAACACCACGGAGTTGATCCATGTCCGCACTGAAAACCAAAACCTGCGCCGCGCTGTTGACGATGGCACTAAGCGGTTGCGGATCCGCGCCACCTGTCCCGCCTCAGTGCCCGCCGATCCCGGCGCCGGCCGCTTGGCTGATGCAGGCACCGCCGAACTCACAGCAGACGCTCGACCGGATTATTTCACCCTCCGAGATCAGCTCGCCTTAAGCCGGCAAATGATTCTGGGTTTGCAGCAGCATGCCCTTAGGGTCTGCCGGCGTTAACCGGCGGACTAGGGCAATCACTTTTTAACCTCAACCGAGAGCTATCCCATGAACGAGCAAAACGCAGAAATCACCCTGGAAGTCGGCGAGCAGGAATTCACTTTCACCCTGACCCCGGCAGACGTCACCAAGTACTTCAACGCACTGACCCAGACCAACAAGGTCGCCCCGGGCAATAACCTGCTGATGACCACCGTCAAGCAGGAAGAACGCGCCACGCTGAAACCGCTGCTGGCTAACCCGGTGATGGTCATGCAACTCGCCGGAGCACTCCTCGAGGAGTACGGCCCGAAGGTTGAGGTGATCGTAAAAAAGCGCTCGGCCACGCTGAGCGCCTGACCGAAAACGGCCTGGGTCAGCTGATGGCCCTGACGAACCGCTGGCTGCCTGGAGCCGAGCCCACACCTGAGGTGATGGGCACGGCCAAGTGGCTGGAGGACGAATACTGGAGACGCATGGAGATGGCCGTGGCTAACGGCATCGCCCTTGCGCTGAACGGGTAACGACAGTGGCAGACCGTAGCGCCAGCCTGGCTTTTATCTTGAGCCTGACCGACAAGGTCACCGCGCCCCTGGGCAAAGTGAAAATGGGTTTTTCCGACCTTGCCGAGCAGAGCGAAAAGCACATCAAGTCGATTGGCCTGGGCCTGGGCGGTCTGACGGCGGCGGTGGTCGGGATCCAGCAGTCCATGGCGCCGGCACTGGAGGTCAATCGTGCCCTGGGCGACGTCCGATCGCTGGGCGTCGCTGAGGACGCGCTGACCGCGCTCAACAGCAAGTCGCTGGCGTTCGCCGTGAACTACGGCGAGAACGCCCGGGAATTCGTCGCTTCGGCGTATCAGATCGATGGCGCGATTAAAGGGCTGGTCGGTAATCAGCTGGCCACCTTCACCAACGCCAGCAGTCTGGTGGCCAAGGCCACCAAGACCGACGCCGCGACCATGGGCGAATACGTCGGCACCCTCTACAACTTGCAGAAGTCCCAGGCGGACGCCATGGGCAAAGGCGCGTGGGTCGAAAAACTCGGCGGGCAGACGGCGCTGGCGGTGCAGTTGTTCCGCACCAGCGGTACGGCCATGAAAGACGCGTTCAAGGAAGCCGGTGCGATCGCCACGACGGCCGGCGTGGACCTGGCCGAACAGATGGCGGTGATCGGTACGCTGAGCAGCACCATGGAGGGTGGCGATGCCGGCGGACGTTACAAGGCGTTCTTCGAAAACATCGGCGCTGCCTCGGAAAAGCTCGGCATGAAGTTCACTGACCAGCAGGGCAAGATCCTGCCGATCATGTCCATCCTGGACAAGCTCCAGGGCAAGTTCGGCGATCTGACCAGTGCGTCGGCCGGGGCCAAGCTGATGGAGGCCTTCGGCGGTGAAGGCGCCCAGGTGATCGGCGCACTGGCCAAGGACACCGGCCGCTTGCGTGACGGCCTCGATCAACTGGGCAAAGTACGCGGTCTGGAGAAGGCCGAGCAAATGGCCCAGGCCATGGTCGATCCGTGGCAGCAATGGGCGTCCTTGGTCGAGGTCATGCGCGTGGTGTTCGGCCAGGTGCTGATCCCGGTGCTGTCGCCGTTCATGAACAAGATGGTGGAGATCGGCAAGACCCTGGTGCGCTGGTCGCAGCTGTTCCCGAACATTACCCGGGTGATCGGTATCACCGCGCTGACCATCATGACGATTATCGGCGCCATGTCTCTGCTGACCCTGACGGTGGGAATCGCGAAGTTGACCTGGCTGGGCCTGCTGACGGTCTGGAAGATCCTCAACATGACCGGACTGCGCAGTGTGGCGATATTCCTCTATCACACGGTGATGGTCATTGCGTTCGTGGCCGGGCTCGCCCTGATGTACACCTGGATGGGCCTGGTTAGGACGGGCATGCTGCTTTGGCAGGGGGCAGTCTGGCTGGTCAATGCGGCGCTGTTGGCCAACCCGATCGTCTGGATCGTTATCGGCGTGATCGCTCTGGTCGCGGCCGTAGCCGCTGCGATCTCTTTCTGGGACGAGTGGACCACCGCGCTGCTCAACAGTGAGGCGTTCAAGTGGGTCAGCGCCCAGCTCCAGGCCTTGTCTGACTGGTTTAACTCCATGGGCGGCTGGTCCGGTATGGCCAAGGCCGCCTGGGACGGCATCGTCAGCATCTTTCACAAGGCCGTTAATGGCCTGATCGAACTGCTCAACAGCATCCCCGGTGTGAACATCGAGGCGCGCTTCGGCGGCATGCCCGAAGTGCCCGGTATCGATGCGGCTACCAACATCGCCGACAAGGCAACTGCCGGGCAAAAAGTCCAGCAGAGCATCAACGCCGCCGACACCGCAACAGCCGCGCAAAAAGCCCAGCAGACCATCAATGCGGCCATTCCCAGCATTTCCCCCACGCGACCGACTGCGGTGCCGCCTGGCGGCCTGCTGACCAGCATTCAGAACAACAGCAACAGCCAGAACAAAGGTGTGCATGTGGAGAACATGACCATTCAAAACAGCAAGCCGATGAACCCGCTGGAGATGGAAAACATGATGGCCATGGCGGTGGGTGGATGAGCGAATACGTTGACCTGTTGATCGTCGACAACGACCTGTCGCTGGACCCTTCGAATCAGCCGCGGCTGATCGATGACCGCGCCTGCATCGCCCAGGACATCGCGCACATGATCCGCGACAGCGGCCTGCTGGTGACGCTGGTGGCCGAACGCGATCGGCTGCGGCAGCGCGACTGCATCCAGCAGATGGAACTGCTGGTGGAGGCCGACGAGCGCCTGGTGCCCGGGACTGCGCACATCACGCAACTGGAGCCAGGTCAGTACCTGGTTACTGCCAAAACCCTGAAATTCGGATTGATCGAGGTAAGCCTGTGAGTGAGGTCGATTTTAAACAGGTGATCGCCGACGCCGGCATCCCGACCACCGAGGCCGGTCTGAAAGCGGCCTGGGAAAAGGAGGTCGAAGCCCAAGGCGCCAAGGTGGCGAACACCAGCAGCTATTCGCCGTTCTGGCGGGTGATGACGGCGCTGGTCACCAAGCCGGTACTGTGGTTACTGGATTTCCTGTGCCTGACCGTGCTGCCAAACTTCTTTGTGAAAACGGCGGTGGATGCCTGGCTGGACATGCTCGCCTGGGCGGTCAACGTCGAGCGCAAGGGCGCGACCAAAGCCCAAGGCACCGTGCTGTTTACCCGGGCCACGCCGGACGGCGTGATGGAGCTGGAAAAAGGCATCGCGGTGCAGTCCGCTGCGATCAACAGCAACGTTTACCAACTGACCACCACAGCGGCCGCAATTTTTCAGCAAGGCCAGCTACAGCTGGAAGTGCCGGTGGAAGCGAACGAGGCCGGCAGCGGTTACAACCTGGCACCGGGTTACTACGCGATCCTGCCGGTTCCGGTACCAGGCATTGTCCAGGTGGCCAACGTGGACGGCTGGCTGGAATCACCGGGTGCGGATCCGGAACCGAACGACCAGCTGCGACTGCGTGTGCGCAACCAGTTCTCGGCGGTCAACCAGTGGCACACCGACGCGGTGTATCGCGCCATGATTTCCGCGTTCCCCGGCGTGCGCCCCGATGGCGTGTATTTCGAACACGGCGCGCCCCGGGGCCCCGGCAGTGCGAACGCCTATGTGCTGTTTGATGCGGGTGTGCCGGCGGACAGCTACCTGGAACAAATCAACTCGCACATCCGCGACCAGGGCAACCATGGGCACGGCGATGACCTACTGGCCATGGTGATACCGGAGATCCAGTACACCATCGAGCTGGACCTATGGCCACGGCCCAATTTGGGCGCTGAGAACTTGGCCAAGCTGCAAGCCGAGGTGGAACTGTTTATCCGTGCCGCGTTTCGCGAAAGCACCGTTCGGGACTACAAGCCGACGCTCACTTATCCCCAGTCGCGATTCAGTTTCAGTCGTCTGACTGAGGAACTGCACCGCCAGTTTCCCGATATCAGCTCGATGAGATTCGCTACACCCGACATCATTTCCGGCTTGGACATCCCCCGGGTCCAGGCGTTGAAGGTGACGGCTCGATGATCAAAATCAAGTTGCCGTTCTGGCTCGCCGGCACCGAACTGTCAAAGCTGATCGCCGCCGCGCAAGCCTGGTGGGAAACCGTCACCGGCTGGCTGAACTGGCCATACCTGCAAATCGATCCAGACACCTGCCATCTGACCATTCTGGAATTGTGGGCTTGGCAACGCGACGTCACGCGCTTCAACGGCGAACCTGAGGCCTTGTTCCGGCTGCGGGTGAAATACGCCTTCATCAACTCCGTAGACGCCGGCAGCACCGCCGGCATGAAGCGCATTTTCGAGCGCCTGGGCGTGGGTTACGTCGAGATTGAGGAACGCCAGCCCGATCGGGACTGGGACGTGGTCCTGCTCAAATTCAGCAACACCCAACTGTCACTGAACCCGGAGTTGCTGCGCGTGTTGATCCAGCAATACGGCCGGACCTGCCGGCGTTACGACTTCGTGACCATCACCCCCGTGGCGCTGCAAATCGCCTTGATCGACTTTAACGACGACCAGCAAACGCTGGTTGCCAGCCTGTAGGAGCGCACCGTGAGCGCCAACATCACCCTGGCCGGCGAAAGCCAGATTGCCCTGAAGCAAAGCCAGAAAAAACCGCTGATCATCAGCAAATTCATTTTTGCCAACGTGCCCGGGCTGGATCCGGTGGCGCCGATCGATCGCGCTGCCGGCAAACCACCGGCGGCGCAGATCGTCCACGTCTACACCATCCCTGCGCAAAACGCCGGCTATGTGAACCCCAACCAGGTGGTGTACAGCGCCCAGCTGGGATCGGACATTGGCGACTGGGATTTCAACTGGGTCGGCCTTGAGGACGAAGAGGGCGTGCTGTTCGCGGTGTCTTCGGTGCCGTTGCAGCAGAAGCGCAAGAACATTCCGCCGCTCCAGATCGGCAACAACGTCACCCGCAACTTCCTGGTGGCCTTCGATGGCGCCCTGGAGTTGACCGGCATCACCATCGACGCCAGCACCTGGCAGCATGACTTCACCGTGCGCCTGGCTGGCATTGATGAGCGCCAACGCCTTAGCAACCGCAATATGTACGGCCGGGCTTGTTTCATCGCTGACGCAATGATGTTCGAAAAGGTCGGCAACGCGTTCCAGCTCCGCCCTGGCAAGGTCTTCATCGAAGGCATTCGCGTGGACTTGCCTCAGCCATTCGTTGTCACCGGCGTTATTCCCGTGGGCAAAGTTTGGTTGGATGTGTGCCTGGAACGGCAGCTCAACGATCGAGTGGCCAGCTGGAAAGTGGTCTACGGCAACCAGGCGGACTACACCGACGCCGCCGGAGCCCTTCACTACTGCGTGCCGATCGCTGACTTTATTTCGAGCACGCAAATCACCGATCTGCGTATCTCGGAGCCGATCGACAGCTCCTTGATTACGTACCTGGCAGCCCGTACGGGCGACTATCCGAAGCTGCGTGCCCGGGGGACGAAGAAGGAAGACGTCGGTTTGGGCAACCTGCCCAATGCCAAGAGCGACGATCCTACGACCAACAGCAGCGAGATCCTGGCCACGACCGCTGCACTGAACAAGCTGCAACAGCAGGTTGGAGATTCCATGACCGGCATGGTGTGCGGGTTCGCCATGCCGACGGCCCCCGAGGGTTGGGTTAAATGCAATTTCGCGGCGCTTTCGCGAACGGCATTTGCCAAGTTGTTTGACCGTATTGGGACCATCTTCGGGCCTGGAGATGGGGTTACGACCTTTAACGTTCCGGATGCGCGAGGGCTCTTTCCCCGGGCTTGGGACGACGGACGTGGTGTTGACCCGGGGCGGGTGTTCGGCACCCTCCAGGACATGCTGATGCAATCCCACGCGCACACCGCCTCGGCCGCCGCCGTCGGTGACCACGTTCACGGTGCATGGACTGATGCCCAGGGTAATCACGTCCACGCCGCATCGACGGACGCCCAAGGCAACCACGCACACAGTGCTTGGACCGATGCACAGGGCCACCACCAGCACGGCATTTTCCGGGCAGCGAACAGTAGCGTGGGTGGCGGCAGCCCCAACATCACCACGGCCAACGGTGCCAACGGTATGGCTGCGCCCACAGAAGGGGCCGGTACCCACAGCCATAACGTCGGTATTGGCGAAGCCGGTAATCACGCGCACAACGTTGGCATCGCCGCCGCCGGCGTCCACGGGCATAACGTCGGTATCGGCGGTGCAGGCAACCACACCCACGCCCTGACGGTCGCCGCTGCCGGCGGTAGCGAAACCCGTCCGAAGAACTTGGCCCTTCTTTTCTGCATCAAGTATTGAGATCGATCATGACTGACAAGCTCGTCTATCAGACGGACCACCTGGGCATTTTCATTGGCCCGGTCGAGGCTGATGAATCGCCCCTGGAGCCGGGTGTGTACCTCATTCCCGGTGGCTGTGTGGAAACCCCGCCGCCGACGATCCCTGACCACAAAGTCGCCTGGTGGAATGGCCAGGCCTGGCAGCTGGTGGACTACTTCGGCGGTGTGGTCGTCTACAGCATCGACACCGGCGAGGCGCGAACCCTGGAAGGGTTTGAACCGCTTCCGGCCGGCTTCACATTGGAAAAGCCCGGGCCGAACCAGATCTGGAAGGACGGTGAATGGGTCGACGATATCGACGCCGTGCTGGCCGCGCTGTACGACAACAAACAGCAGGCGATCGGCGTGGCGTACAGCCAGTACGTCGCCGGCGGCTTCAGTTCGGATGCCCTGGGCGAGTTACACCGTTACGGCAGCACGATTGACGACCAGGTGGATTTAAACGGCCAGGTGCTGCTGGGCATGGATGACGTCTACCCGTGCTATGACGTTGACCAGGTGAAAGCCTTTCGAGCGCATTCCATCGTCCAACTGCAGAAAGTCAGCCAGGATCTGGTGCGCTTCAAACAGGCCGCCATGCAGCACGCCGACAGCCTCAGGCAGGCCTTGGCCAAAGCCCTGGACGACAAGGATCTGAAGACCATGAAAGCCATCACCTGGACGCCGCCGGCATGACTTGGGCGCCGGTGACCATGCGCTGGCCAGAACAGGCCACACAATGGATGGGGGGCCTGTCGGCCGCCAAAGATCTGGCCGGTGGGGAACTGGCCAGCACGGCCCAGCGCCTGGCCGGCCTCGAGGGGCTGGCCAGCACCAACCCGGGGCCGGTCGGTGATGCGGCCAAAGGCGCGATCACTGCCGGCCGTGCGGCCCTGGCCGAGCAGTTGGGCCAGGCACCGGCGTGCTTAGTGGTGACGCCGTTTCAAAGCGGCATCGGCCAGGGGAAGGGCTATCAGCGTTTTCTGTCAGCGCCCAATCTGCTGGAACACCTGGCGAAGAAACTGGACGACGTCAGCGACACCGGGCGCCCGGCCGGGCCGCAATACGCGCTGTCGATTCTGTTCCTGGGCACGCGTCTGGAACAGCTGGCCAGCAGCCTGTCACGGTTCAACGCCTTGCTGCCGATCCCTGACCTGGTGCGCACGGAACGCCGCGCCCAGCACCTGGTGAAGCTGGAAACCGAAAAGTGGGAGATCCCCGGCGCCGGTCCATTGCCACGCTGGCAAGCACTGCCCCTGGAGCGCTGCACGGTGGTCAAGGCCGCCAAGCAGTCCATGGCCGGCCAACTGACGGTGCTGGAGAGCTACGCGGCCGACAGTTCGCCGTTGGGTGATCTGGCTGCTTTGGCGACCCGCAAAGTCGCCCAGCAGCAGGGCCGCGATCAGCAGCTGGCTGATCTGAAAGAGCTGCTGACTGGGGGAAACCCTGACGCCAGCATGCTGGCCCGCCTGATCGGCCCAGGCAACACCAGCGAGTTGCGGCGCGAGCTGCTGGCCGGCGATGCCCCGGGCCACGAGTGGGTGCTGTGCGCCGGCCTGATGCTGGTCGGTTCAAAGGAAGGGCTGAGTTTTGTCCAGGAGCTGGTCGGCCTATGACGCTGCTACTCGACGGCCACAAGGTCCAGGGCAAGAACCTCAAGGTGACGGCCAATCTGCGTATTGAAAGCGGCGACATGTCCGGCCAAACCAGCAACACGGACAAGGCCCACAAAGGCTTCAAGCCCAAGACGCTGACCGTCTCGTTGATGATTCCCTTTGTGGATAAGTCCCAGCTGGTCGATCTGATGCGCCTGGCCGAAGCCACTGCCGGCGGCGGCCAGTTGCACCTGTACCGCGTGGTCAACGACTCGGCCGAGGTCTTCGGCGTGCGCCAGGTCGAGTTTTCCGACGGCATCAGCGCCCGCGAGGACGATTCCCTGCGCGCCTGGCTGGTCCAGTTCACGCTGAGTGAACGCGAGTCGAACCCGGAAAAGGTTGAAGGCCGACGCGCCGGCAACAAGGTCAACGCGCAAGGCGCCCCGGGAAGCGCAGTCGGCGACGGCGGCAGTGGGACGGATGCAACCAGCGATAACCCGGCGCTGAGCGGTTTTGAAAAGGTGCTGGGCCGCGTGGACAAGTGGCTGGGCGAGAGTGAGCCGAAGTGAAACTGCATAAGATTCTGACAATCAATGGCGCGCCGATCGCCCTGGTCAAAGAGGATGTTCGGCTGGACGCCACCAGCCCCGGGCGGGCGACGTTCACCATCCAATCCGCGGTGCCGGTGAAAGGCCTGGTGACGCTGGATATCGGCTACAACGAAGGCACGTTGCAACGGCACTTCATTGGCTACGTCGAGCGCTGCACTGCCGCCAACGGCGTCGAGCAGGTGTTGTTCTGTCGCGAGCTGGCCGCCGTCCTGGCCAACCCGCTGCCGCTGAACCTGCGTCACGTCGATTTGCGCGCCGTGCTGGCTGAGGTCAGCGAGCAGACCGGTCTGCGCTTTCGCGTGCCCGATCGGCCCTACGCGAGCGTCAAGGCGCCGTTCTTCTACAGCCTCGCGGCCGGTTATCAGGCGATGGACAGTCTGGCCCGGGTGTTCAACATTCCCGACTTCACCTGGCACCAACTGGGCGACGGCGAAGTGTTTGCCGGCAGCTGGGCCGACAGCTTTTTCGGCGCACGGTCGCCGCTACAAATCCCCACGGAGCTGTTCGACGGCTACCAGGGCAACCAAAGCGCAATGGTCGCGGCCCTTCCCGGGTTGCGACCAGGTGCAACAATCAACCACGGCGAGCGCATCACCAGTGTGGCCCTTGCCAATGACCAGATGGCCATCCGATGGAAGACGCAATCCGCCGCGCTGTAGAGCGCCAATTCCCCGAACTCACCGGTGGTTACCACCTGCCGCGCTTCGCCCGGGTTGTCGCCGTGGCCGATGCACCGGCCGGCGCCGGGATCTGCGACGACTTCCGGCCGCGCTATGCCGTGGACATCGAAGTACTCGGTCCGGACGGTGAACCCGATCCGCAGCTACCGCAGCTCGCCGGCGTGCCGTTGCCACTACCCACCGGTGGCGAGGAAATGGGCATGTATGCCTTTCCGGAGGAAGGCACCCAAGTGGTGGTGTGCTTTGCCTATGGCCTGCCAAACAAGCCTTACATCCAGACGATCCTGCCTCACGGCCTGAGCATGCCCAAAGTGCCGAAGGGCGATCAGGTGTGGCAGCACAGCGAGGCCGCCCAGCAACGGGTGGACGCCGACGGCAACTGGCTACGCCAGACTGACGGCAAGATCAAGGACAAGGCGATCGAGCGCGAAGTCGAAGCCCTGGACAACATCGAGACCTTCCAGAATCACACCAGGACGGTGGACGACCATTCGACCGAGTCAGTGGGTGGCATCAAGAAGATCGAGGCGCTGGGCGCGCTCAAGCTGCTGTCGGGCGGATCCGCGAGCCTGGCGGCGGTGGACGATCTGCACCAGGCCACCGGCCGCGATCTGAACCTGGTGGTGGGGCAGAAGCACAACGCCACGGTGGGTGGCGACATGCAGGAGCGGATCGAGGGGCTGCGTAAAAGCGTTGCCGGCGTCAGTCAGCGACTGCAGGCGCCGAAGAACTGGATCGGGTCCGAAGGCGTGAACCTGTTTCAAGTGGTATGCGACATGCTTAATTTACTGCAGCAGATGAATACACAGCTCGCGGCGCACACGCACGTACCTGGGCCAACGCCGAGTCCAACTGATGCGGCGGCATTCACAGCAAAGGCTGAGCAAGCACTGGTGCTATCCGCAAAACTCAAGGCTATTACCCTTTAACTACCCGGTACCGCACGCCACTTTGCGTTTTTTATGACTCCAGCACAATATGACGCCCAGTCTATGACACTCGGTGCGCTCTCATGTTTGATACAGTTAAAGAGCTGGAACTACACAAAGAATATTTTTTTGAAGTGTTTTATCGCGAGGGTGACTCTGGTTATGCGGCCACGCTTCATTTAACTCCGGAGCTAATAAAATTTAAAGTTACGTCTGAGCGAGATTTTTCGCTGTCTTGGGATGCCACCGAAGCAAGGTGTGACGATCATAGAAATGTATTTTTTCTTAAAGGGCTTTATTGTGTTGGGATTAAGTCATCGGTAATTAATCACACGCCATATGTTGGATTAAAGGAGATTGAATTTACCGTTGAAAGTGTAATTTTTTGTCCAAGCGAACCTCCAGAAAATGGCTTTTTTGAATCAATAGATATAGCTTCTTCGACAGTAAACGAATGGGTAGGTTACACGACCACACAGCAAAAGATTTTCGAGGCGAGTTATAAGCGCGAAGATGTGGAGCCGCTGCTAGTCGAATTTTCAACGCCTGCAAATGAGCATGATGAAATAGGCGTGCGTTACAATGCGACATTCCGTCAGTCTCATTTATTGTATGAGCATGGATTTACCTTTCCACCTTCACTGTTTTATTTAATGGGTTCGGGAGAACGTGTTGCTGACCCATTTTTAATCTATGTACGCATCTTTAATCTTTTAGCGTTTTTGACGGGGGCAGAACCCTCCGTCCAGAGCGTGACGCTCAACTATGATCTTTATGGATATAGCCAAAAAGGCTACCTCTACTGTATCAATAGCAGTTTGAAGCCTAAAGGATCAGATGTTTATGCAATGTTTCCCCTTGGGAAAGACCCTCGTTTTGATGACTGGGGAATTGCGCCATTTCCTATGTCTTCATTCGCGTTGTATTTTAGTCCAGATTCCGATCTCCCTGATTTACTAGAAAAGTACGTCAAGTATCGAAGTATGGGGAATGTTGAGGATAGACTGCTAGGTTACTTTAGGTTGCTTGAAAAACATTGCTATAACAGGAAGTATTATCTTCCCGAGGATTTGTTTGTTCGATTCTCCCGGCTTGCAAAAGGCTGGGTAAAGGGCAATAGCTCGTTGAGCGCCAAGCAGATCAAAAGTTTTGAGGGCGGGCTTAAGAGGTTTAACGGTCAAAAATATAACACTGAAAAATGTCTCAGTGATTTCCTTTCTTCGTTGCCCGAGCCCATCAAAAAAGGTTTGGGGGTGACTAAAGATTTGTTAACGGAAATTTGCACTCTTCGGAATAATATTACACATGCAAATAAATATAATATCGAAGAAGATAAGTTACACCTATTTGCTGCTCATGTTCATCATTTGCTTATTTTTGCGATTTTAGAGAAGTTGGGTGTTGTTCTAGCAGATGTCGCAAATATTACTAATCGCCTCAGGAGTTATTGAGTGTTACTAAACCTGAGTTGGAATCAAGGTGAGATGCTCGGAAGTGGTGTTCTCGACTGTCCGCATTGCAAAAGGCAATTCGTCTACTCTAATCGGCACCACCATGACTGGGCATAAGCGCAACCATCGATATGTTCGATGCCACTCAAAACAAATCCCGTAACTGCCATCCCTGCCAAGGTCGCATCGAGCAGCGGTGGCAGTGGATCGGGTTCGAGCGGCATACCCACTTCAACACGAGCAACATTAGCGGCCCGACCCAGCTCACTGCACATAGTAGAGTTCACCATAACGTTGCCTCGGATCGCCGGATAGCGACGCCGCTCCTTCGGATCAAGAGCGACACCACGCAAGCGCATAGGCGTGACAAGTACATGCATGGTTCTTCCTATACGTCAGCGTCGAGGTCGAGTAGCGATTCAACCGCGTAGGCCAGCGCGGCGTCTGCCAGCTCCAACATATCGCTCAGATCGTCAGCATCAATTACTTGATGTCGATGCAGCGCGTGAGCCTGCCTGAGTAACGCCTTGTGGTGGGCGCCTGGCATGGCGAGAAGTGCCACGTCATCGCGCAGCATGACTTGCCAATGCGTTATCGCTGATAACTTCGCACCTGCAGTGTCCGCAAAATCTCTATTCATCGGTCAGACCCATTCCAGCTGAATACTGTATGCATGAACAGTGTATCCGTAGCGGCATCCCAGCACATCATCGGATCGACTGGCGGCAATACCCAGCGGCTCTTGGCTGCTCTGACATGTTCCGCTTCAAAGAAAAAACTGCTGAAAAAAGCACTTATCCCCCTCCCGCCAACGGGCTTTGCGTCCCTTTTTTGTGCAAAGGCGGGTGGGGGTGCAAATCATGGTTGCGCCCAAGCCCGCTGCGGGGTCTGTGGGCTGTTTTGCAATTGCACGAAGTGCAAGGTTTTGCAAACAAGTGCAGCGGCCTTGCACAGCGGTATGGGGCCGGCGCGATTTGATCAGCGGAGTGAGGCGCCCTGTTTACAGGGACTACGGCTGCGAAAACCAGCTGCAGACGGGGTTTTCGTTTTCGGAGCGGTTCACACCAGGTGCGAATTATTGACCGCCCAACCCAATAGCAAAACAGCTGTGAGGTCCGGTCCGTGAGGCTTTCCGGCGTTTTGCGGTATTGCACGGCATCACCACGGATTGGCTGGCATTCAGTACTAATTCAGACGCTGTAAAAAACCGCCAAAACTGATGGCGAATGGATATTTTTCAGACGTGGGATGGGAAAAGGGTAATTTTAGTAAGCGAGGGATAAAAACGGGCTGGAGCCCTTATAGATCCTAGCTTTCACCCATTACCTCAGAGGGTAATTTAAGGTAAGGGGAAGGGTAATGTTTTGTTCAAGCCCTTATTTCACTGGGTTTGGTAGTAGATGGGCATTACTGGTACTGAAAGTAATTTCATAACCATTTACTTACCTTATTATTACCTCTACAAAAACATATCAACTATCTGATTTTATTGGCTTTTATCTTGATTTTTATAGCTCATTACCAAAATTACCTTTTTCCCATGGCTCAACATAAAACGCGGAAAACGCCTGTCGCGGCCGTGTTCTGCAACCTGGTGCGTTTAACCTCTGGGACCACGCTGGGACAGATCCTACGCACGCTGCCAGGCTGCAGCCCTTGTAAACCGGGAGGTTAGGTTCCGAAAGTCGCTCACGGGTAGTTTCGAATCTCTCCTTCACCGCCAAATTCGATGTAACCAGAACCCCTGATTTCGAAAGAAGTCAGGGGTTTTGTGGTTTCTGGCGTCTGGATTTTATGGATGGCAATGTTATTGATCCACGCTCATCTCCCTCGTGCCGCCGCCACCGTATCTAGACTAAGCGCCAGGTGCCTTGAGTAATCATCCCCGGGCCATGAAAAAGGAAATTTAATGATCACCACCACAACCCACTCCATCGAAGGCCGACAAATCACCGCCTATCTGGACATCGTCAGTGCCGAGTCGGTGCAGGGGGTCAACGTTATCCGCGATTTGTTCGCCGGGATGCGGGATTTTTTCGGTGGGCGCTCTCAGACACTGGAGCGGGCGCTGAAGGAGGCACGGATTCAGGCGACCGACGAGTTGAAGGAAAGGGCGCGGGCAATTCAGGCGGATGCAGTGGTAGGGCTTGATTATGAGATCAGCATGCCGGCCGGGAAGGGCGGGATGGTGGTGGTGTTCGTGACCGGGACGGCGGTCAAGTTGAGGTGAATGTGTCACGAGGCCGTTCGTCGGGCACGCAACAAACCGAACTACAAGTCCGGTAATGACTGGCTAGTCTCAAAAGCGTTGAAGGTCGATATTTTTCAGGCAAATAGGGCTTGCCGGTGTCGACCCTTTTTTGAGAGGGGAAAGGTATGGCTGATTCGTATATCGAAGACGACGGATCTGAGTTTCCGATCAATAGTTGCGTGCAGTGTGGTCAAGCGGAGTATATGGCGGGCTTTGGTGAAAACCGGGTCCGGGTCGCCAAATTGAAATCCAAGGTGCCCCGATCCGAAAAGGCGAATTTCTTGCCCAAGAGGATGCCGTCTTCCAGGAAGTAACCGTCAACCGGATAGCCCCCGCCATTGAGCGGGGTTTTTATTTTCACAAAATCGGCTGTTGCGATTTTGACTACAGCTACAAAACCCGCTGTTGGTATTTTTTTTCACAAACTTTTCACACCTACCTACGTAGTCTCAACTCATCCGTTAGAAAGCAGTACCTGGCCCGTTCCCCAGCGGGCTTTTTTTTGCCTGTCGTAAAACCTTTTCTGAAAACGCTGTCCAACCGTCGCCTATTGCGAGGTTGTACCCGTGCGTGTCTGGACTTTGTCTCCTCTAAAGCATTCAATCTCGCCCCTTTCGGTTACCCCTTTTTTTGAGGTTTTTGTCATGCGTTTAACACTGCCTGCTTTGGTTCTGGGGCTTTTGGTTGCTCAAGGTGCGATGGCTGCGGGTGATGGCACTGCCGCCATCGGTGGTGGTTTGGGCGGCGCGCTGGGTAATGTGGTCGGTCAGAGCATGGGCGGCAGCACCGGTGCAGCGATTGGTGCAGGTGTCGCGGGCGCGGCTGGCAGTGCTGTTGCAGCACGCAAAGGCAGCCGCACTAAAGCCGCCATCGGTGGTGGTGTCGGCGCGGCCGGCGGTTCGGTGATCGGCAACAGCCTGGGCGGCAAGACCGGTTCCACCATCGGCGCAGGCTTGGGCGGCGCATTGGGCGGCGGCGTGGGCAGCAACCTGGCCAAAGGTCACAAGCGTCACTGATCCTCGTCGATCTGTTCAAAAGCCCGGCTTGATGCCGGGCTTTCTGTATCTGGATATTTCTTCTTCGCGCTCTTTGAATTAATAGCTGTCCAACGATCAGCGCTGGTGTGATGAAAAAGCTAGACTCACGCCATCCGTAACGCGTTCTCTTACCCCCGATACGGAATTTAGAGGTTCATATCATGCGTTTGACATTGTCCACGTTGGTTCTGGGACTTTTGGTCGCTCAAGGTGCAATGGCCGCCGGTGACGGCACCGCTGCAGTTGGCGGTGGTATTGGCGGTGCGCTAGGTAACGTGGTCGGCCAGCAAATGGGCGGCAGCACGGGTGCCGCGATTGGCGCCGGTGTAGGCGGTGCGGCAGGTAGCGCGGTCGGCGCCAACAAAGGCAGTCGCACAGAAGCGGCTATTGGTGGTGGTCTGGGATCGGCCGGTGGCTCGGTGATCGGCAATAGCCTGGGCGGCAAGACCGGTTCGACCATTGGCGCAGGCCTGGGTGGCGCGGCGGGTGGGGCGGTAGGCAACAACTTGGGTAACGATAGCGGCAGTTCGCACTCCGGTAGCGGCCACAACCATAAGCATAAAAACAAGCACAAGAACAAACATCACTGATTCGACATCGAGCTACAGAAGAAACCCGGCCCCGCGCCGGGTTTTTCACGTCTGGGAGTAGGACTCTGGAACGTTTGGTCGTGGGCCGCCTCGAACTTCATACACCCCCAATTGTTGTGAGGCATGCCATGACTCCTGAAACCGAAGGCAAGGAAGAAAAAGGCCCGAGCGGGCTTCCGTTCATTAACGATCCAGGAAACGAAGACCCAGGCTCACTGATGGATGACGCAACAGTTCCGCTCAATGATTCCGATGATGCGGGCGACGTCGGAAATATTGAGTTCGAAGACGAGGAAGTGGACGAAGACGAAGATTGAGCCTGCTGTGCGACGGACGCGACCGATCGTCTCCTTGATCGAACGCAATGCGCGGCACCATCCTCGAAATTTCAGGGCCTGCTTTTCAGGCCCACGCGAGGTGCTTTATGAACGCTGATCCGAAAGACTCCGACATTGACGATACCCCCGAATATCCGCTGCCTTCACCAACCGATTCCCTGAGTCGTGATCAACGTCCGCCTGATGACGACACCGCTGTCGAGCAGTTGCCGTCGGATGAAGTGAAACGCGGGGACGTTGAAGGTCACCCTCACGACCCTGACATTGCCGATGAAGATGGCTCAAACGAACCGAGCTGAACATACGCGGTGGCACAGCACCGCTCGTCAATTGTGCGGCACCTTTAAAAAGCGATGACGGCCAGAAATCAGGTACGCACTTTTAAAGGAGAGACACCATGATCAGGTCAAAATTGACCGCCCTGACGGTGATCGGCGTGTTGTCGGCCGGCTCAATGTCGGCGTTTGCCCAGTCCTCCGGCACCGATGCACCTGTGAATAAGGGCGGGATGCCGCCGTACTCTGAAATGAACGCGGGCTCCGCGGATGAGAAGGCGCTGCCGTCTGGCGCCATTGAAGGTGGGAATGGTGGTGATGCAAGTGGAAGTAGCACCAGCCCGAAGACCGAAAGTGGGGGGATGAATGGTGGCGGTTCGATGGGGAGCGGTTCTGGGGGTGGGTCTGGAGGATCCGGTAGTTCAGGGATGAGTGGAAGCGGGAGCGGTGGGGGCTCTGGGTCTGCAGGGGGAGGGACGGGTGGTGCTGGTGGTGGTGCGAGTGGTTCGGGTGGTTAAGTAACTCAATATTGCAATTGAATGCCCAGTAAACTGCTGGGCATTTTTGGCTCACCCTAATCCGTTGAAGCTTGAGATTTCGCTAATAGCGATTTGAGCTCAGGTTCAACATCCTCGTATGGGGTCGAGTTTATAATTTCAATTATCGCAGGCGTATATTTGCTTTCTATTGCGACCTCCGCCCAATCAAGCTCGTAAATTGCGATTGTGCGGGCATCAAAATATGAAGACTGCATGAGGATAAGCTTAATTATTTCAATCGCTTCTGGCGAGCGGTTTTCTCCTAAGGAAACGATACAACGCTGCTGCCAGTATTCAGCTTTGCTTAACACTGTTGCTGCAAGTTTTATCCAATCATCGGCTGAAAAATCACACAACACCACTTTGGCCACAAGCTCGCTGGAATAGGCAGTCCAGTTGGAGTTTTCTGAATCACCCATCCAAGCCTCAAATTTTTGGAAAATGTCGTTCTTATCTTCTGGCCTCACGGCTTACCTCCCGTTGGATAGGATGAGGTGATCTGATCGTTCTCTTTAATCACTTGCCATCCGACGCCATCAATGACTTTTGTGTGTTGGGTGATTTTCATTCCAGCCTCATCGCGAATGATTACACCCGGAGCAAGTGCTACCTCATCTGTAGCTCTTAGGATCTTTTCGTCACTCCAGTTCTCAGGCGCAAACGTATGTCGATTCGGTGATTTAGCGGCCGACCATCCTAATGTTCCATCTTTACGTTCCAGAATCATCTTGAAGTTTTTTGCGCTGATGGTGCCATCTCTGTTCGTCTGAAGTACATCCACTTGATACTTCGGGGAGTTAAGTAATTTTGCGGAGTGCCCACCAATAGGGCTGTTATGCCTAGGGCTCCGAATCCCGTACAGAATCTTGTTCTGCATTGCGGCCGAGATAGTTCCTGAATAGGGAAGGTCAGGCTCTCCATCATTTACTTGAGTGTTGCCTGTCTTATCCGGAGGTAGGCAATTTCCTGTTCCCGCCTGCGGGCAATTCTCACTCAACCCCAGCGGATCAACCCACCCCGTCGGATTGCGCGTGTACTGATACCCGTTTAACCCCCCCGCCAACTTGCTCGGATCCGGCGTCAAATACCGTCCAACATCCGGATTGTAGTAGCGATGCCGGTTGTAATGCAGGCCAGTCTCCGCATCGAAGTACTGCCCCTGAAACCTCAACGGCTGATCCAGCACCTGATGGGTGTCGCGGTTGAGGCGAGTCAGGCGGCCATAGGCTGTGTATCGGGCGGCCCAGATGATGTCGCCGCTGTAATCGGTAAGTTCTTGCGGGGTGCCGAGGTGGTCGAGTTGGTAGTAGAACGGGCAAGCCTGGTCCGGGCCTTTGCCGTCGAGCATGGCCAGTGGGCGGAAGCTGCCGGGTTCGTAGACGTAGCTGCGGTAGTGCTCGCGGCTGCTTTCGGCGATGAGGTGGTCGCCTTGCCAGAAGAATTCGGTGGTCTTGCCGTCGACGGTTTTGCTGATGCGGCGGCCGAACGCGTCGTAGCGGTAGCTGGCGCTGCGGCCGTCCGCGGTGGTGACGCCGACCAAGCGGTGCTGGCCGTCGTAGCGGTATTCGGTGACGCGTTTTTGCCCGGTGCCGCGGCGTTCGCGGATCAGGTTGCCGAAGGCGTCGTAGTCGTAGTGGCGGTCGCCTTGCCTCAGCAGGCGGTTGCCTTTGACGGTGGACGGGCCGGGACGATCGTGCATCAGCAGGTTGCCAGCCGGGTCGTGGGCGAAGCTTTCCGGGGGTTGATCGCGGGTGTGGCGGACGCCGATCAGGCGGTTGAGCGGGTCGTAGTGGTAACTGCGTTGACCGTGTCGCGTGTCGGCAATGTAGTCAAGGTTGCCGTTGGCGCTGTAGGCATAGTCACGGCGATACAGCTGACTGACCGCGTGGGCCTTCAAGCGGCCCTGATCGTCGTAGGCATATTCGCTGAGCAACTGCCCCTGCTGGCGTTGCTGTTCGCGGCCGAAGGCGAACTGGTGATCGCTGAGCCGCGCGCCGTTGAGGTCGATCGCGGTCAGCGCGCCGCCCCGGGCGTGGTGGTAATCGAGTTTGCTGCCGTCCGGCAGGCGCAGGCGATTCAGTTGGCCGCAAGCGTCGTAGCCATAACGCAACGTGCCCCAGCCCTGATGCTCGGTGATCAGCCGGTCCTGCGGGTCGTACTCGAATTCCAGCGGATGGTCGTGGCCGTCGTCGACGCTGACCAACCGGCCGAGGCGGTCGTAGCGGTACTCAACCTGGCTGCCGTCGGGCAGGGTTTTGACTCGCAGGCGGCCGGCCGAATCCCGCTGGTAAGCGGTCAGCCGCTGCGAGCCGTCCTCGCCGAACTCGGTTTTCTCCAGCAGCTGGCCATTGAGGTCGTAGGCGTACGCCGTGCGTTGGCCGTCGAAGCCGGTTTCCTGTCGGATCAAACCATTGGGCGTGTAGTCCAGGCGATAGGTTTCGCCGGATTCGTTTTCGATTGCCGTGAGCAACAGCTGGGCGTTGTCGTAGCGGTAGCGCAGCTGGGTGCCGTCGGGATTGAGGCGGCGGCTGACCAGGTGCAGGTCGTCGAGGTATTCGTAGCGGGTGACGCGGCCCAGTTCATCGCGTTCGGCGGTGATCTTGCCGTAGGCGTTGTAGCTGAACGCGCGGCTGGCGCCGGTAGGCAGTGTGGTCTGGAGCAGTCGGCCGACGGCATCCCACTGGTAGCGGGTGACGGCGCCATGTTCGTCCTGACGGGTAAGCTGCCGCCCCAGCGCATCGTAGGAAAAGCGCCGCCGACCGCCGTCCGGCAAGGTCTCTTCGAGCAGTTGCCCCAAGGCGTTCCAGACGAACACTTGCCGGCTGGTGTCCGGGTAGCGGATCGACAGCAGTTGCCCTTTGTCGTCGTAGTAATAGTGGCTGACCTGGCCGTCGGGGTCGCTCGCTTCGGTGATGTCGCCCTGGGCGTTGCGCTGGTATGTCCACACCGCTTGACCGCGGTACCGCGCCTGCAGGAAACCGTTGCGGTATTCGTAGGCCGTCGGCACGTCTTCCGGCGGAATCAGCGCGATCAGCCGTCCGACTTCGTCGTAACGGTATTCGGTGACGGCGCCGAGCGGGTCCTGCTCGGCCAGCAGCCGACCGTGGTCGTCGTAGGCCTTGAGGTGTTCGCCGCCGTCCAGCCCGACCTTGCGCACCAGCCGCGCGCGCTCGTCGTGTTCGTAAACCTCTTCGCTGCCGTCGGCGTTGTTAACCCGCACACGGCCGTGGTCGTCCCAGACGTAACGCGCGTCCATTTGCGCAAACGACGCCCAATGCCGGATGCAGCGGGCCGCCTTGCCGGAGCGTTCCCACTCCCAGAAAAAACTCGCCCCACCGGCCAACTGCCGCTGCAGGATGACGTGCTGATCGTCGTAGTCGTAACGCTCGCTTTCGCCGGCGGCATTGGTGGCTTCGATCAAGCGATGGCGAGCGTCGTAGCGGTAGGCAACCAGTGTTTGTTCGGTACGCCAGGCGTCTTCCAGGGTGTCGGCGGGCTGAAAACGCTGATAGTCGATGGCGAGCAAATGGCTGCGGTCATAGCGCAACAGAAGAGAGCGCCCGGCGCCGTTGTCGAGGCGCTTGATCCTGTCAGAAATGTCCCGCTGCACCGTCAGCCGATTGCCGTAGGCATCGCTGATCGCCGTCAGACGCCCGGCACGGAAATGGAAAAACCGGGATTTTTCCCCCGCCTGGGCGAGGATCAGTTCTTCCGGCTCGTCACCCAGATAAATCGCCGCCCGCGACAGACTGTTGTGAATCGCCGGGCGCTCGATATTCGGTAACGGAAAGGTGGTGCGGCGGTTTTCGTGGTCGATCCAGATAACGCTGTCGCCCTCGATTTCCAGTCGATGCGACAGCGAATGACTCCAGCCAAACCCGAGCCCGCAATCGATCTCCACCGCGCTGGTGCGATAGAGGCGGGTGAACTCGAACGGCAAAATCCCGTCCAGCGCACCGTCGGTCAGGGTCAGCAGTTCCTCGCCGGTGACCATCGACACCGGGCATTTATTGGTCGCGGTTTTATCGACGGAATCGGCGCTGTCGCCGTTGGGGTTTTTCGCTTGATCGGGCGCATCGTCGCGATGTTCCTGCCGACCAATCCTGGTCATGGCTTGAGACTTGTCGCGCGCGATGGCCACTGGATTCTTCACCGACAGAACTGGCGCAACACCTGGGGTGATTTGCAACGGCACGGCGGGCGCAGGTTTGATCGGTGCATGCCGGCTGTGGACCATCAGCGGTTTTAGCGTGCCCGCGTGGGCTGTCAGGTCAGACCTGGCGGTGAGCTCAGCCAGTCGCAAACTGGCGCCCGCCAGCCATTTCCGGGTTCGCGGGGACTTGATTCTGGACAGCACCTTCTCACTCAGGTGCAATTTCAGTCCCGCAGGACTGGTAAGGCACATGAGCAGGAAACTGATCAAAATCTCCGTACGAATTTCCGCCACGACCTCGGCGATGTACTGCGGCGGCAGCATCCTCAGCCAACTGGTGAACGCCGCGAGATGAATGAACATCAACGGCTCGTCGCTCAGCATCAGCAACACCTTGGCGATGGATTCCGCCGAAGCGTTCAGCAGCGTTTCAAGCTCGGATCGGGTCAGGTATTCAAGGAGTTTTTCGCTGTTGGCCTGCAGGTCGGCGATCAGGACGTAAACCTGTTTTACGTCATCCCACAAACCGTTCAGCGAGTTCTCGAAGCCGCGCCAATCGGCCTGTTGCAGCATGCCGTAGCGCTCGATGAAAGCGGCCTGGGAGAACCCGGCCCACGCCGGTTCGAACTCGCTCGTCCACTCGTTGCGCAACCAGCCTTCCAGCTCGTCGATGACGCCCTGATAGGAGGCGTAAAGTGCTTTGACGTGATCGGCGGATACATCGGGAAAGAAAGTGATGCGATAACGCTGGCCGCGCTGGCAATCGGGGATTTCCAGAATGCCGCTGGGGCCGATCTCGTCGTAGATCGGCTTGCCGAATGTCTGCTTACCCGCCACGTCGGAAAGCAAAGGTTCAAGCATCATCGGCGTATTGCCGATCGGCACGAAGCGCGCCGCCTCAAACATATGCACCAGGGTCAACGGGCCGCTGGCCGGGCACGCGGCGACTGTCGCGCTGACAGGCGTAGTGGAATTCTTCGGCGCGCTAAGCCGGACTTCGTTGCCGACCTTGAATACTTGCTCGACATCCAGGGCCTTGCCGGTCCAGAAACTTTCAGCCCAGGCGTCGTAGTCGTTCAGGCACAGTCGAAAATCACCCAATACCGCTTCGACATTCGGCTGCTCAGGGTCCATGGCGGCGACCACCAGCAGCCCGATGGTGTTGTTCAAGGCCAGGAGGTTGTCAGGTATGAACATTCGCTGTCCCTCGCGCGGATCAATTCAGAGCGCGAGACTTTGCGTGGGATCGGCGAGGAAAGAAGTCAGGAAAGTAAGTGTTTGGTGTAGGGGAAATCGTTAAATGACCAACAGCACTTCGGCGCAGGTTTCAATACCGATCAGGTATTGCCCGTTGCTCTATGCCCGCTGCGCTCGCTATGCTGCTGAATCCTTTAATCGATCGCGGACCCGGCCGTACCTGAGCCGCCTCTGGGATGTCATTAGAAAACGGATCAGATGCGATGAATGCACCGCTAAATGAATTCGGCCCGATCAAGGCCGTGATTTTCGATATGGATGGCTTGTTGCTGGACACCGAGGGCATTTACACCGAAGTCACGTCGATAATTGCCGCGCGTTACGGGCGGGTCTTCGACTGGAGCATCAAGCAGAACATCATCGGCCGTGGCGCGGGCGATCTGGCGCGTTATGTGGTCGAGGCGCTGGACCTGCCGATTACCGCCGAAGAGTTTCTGGTGATCCGCGAACCGCTGATGCGCGAGCGTTTTCCTACAGCACTGGCGATGCCTGGCGCACAGGAGCTGGTTCGGCATCTGAAGGCCAATAACATTCCGATTGCGGTGGGCACCAGCTCTTCGCGTCAGTCGTTCGGCCAGAAAACCACCTTGCACCGCGACTGGTTCGCGCTGTTCGATTTCATCGTGACGGCCGATGATCCGGAGGTCGGCGCGGCCAAACCGGCGCCGGACATCTTCCTCACGGCGGCGCGGCGCCTGGGTGTCGCGCCTGAGGATTGCCTGGTGTTCGAGGATTCGCCGTTCGGTGTCACGGCGGCGAAAGCGGCGGGAATGACCGCGATTGCGATCCCGGATGCGGCGATGGCTGACGAAAAATACGCACACGCCGACGGCATTCTTCGTACGCTGAAAGCGTTCAAGCCGAGTGCTTGCGGATTGCCGGCGCTCGAATGGGCTTAAGGCCGGGTACATGAAAAAACGCCGGCAACCTGACCAGGGTTACCGGCGTTTTTTTATGCGTGATTCAGAACATCAGGCGCCGAAACCACCATCGATGGTCAGGCTGGCACCGGTGATGTAGCCGGCTTCGGGACCGACGAGGTAGGCGACGAAGCTGGCGATTTCTTCCGCTTTGCCGTAACGACCCACCGCCATCAACGGGATCAGGCTTTCGGCGAAGTCACCAGTGGCCGGGTTCATGTCAGTGTCGACCGGGCCCGGTTGCACGTTGTTGATGGTGATGCCGCGTGGGCCGAGGTCGCGCGCCAGGCCTTTGGTCAGGCCGACCAGCGCCGACTTGCTCATGGCGTACGGGCCTCCACCGGCGAAGGGCATGCGGTCGGCGTTGGTGCTGCCGATGTTGATGATGCGACCGCCTTCGGTCATGTGTTTGGCGGCGGCTTGGGTGGCGATGAATACGCTGCGCACATTGATCGCGAGGGTCTGGTCGAAGTCTTCGAGTTTGAAGTCTTCCAAGGGGGCAACGGCCAGTACGCCAGCGTTATTGACCAGAATGTCCAGGCGGCCAAAGGCGTTTACGGTGGCGGTCACGGCGTCGCGAATGGCCTCGGCGTCGGCGCTGTCAGCCTTGATGGCGAGGGCTTTGCCGCCGTTACCGGTGATGCTGTTTTGCAATTCTTCGGCCTTGGCCGTGGAGCTGACGTAGGTGAAGGCCACTGTCGCGCCTTCAGCGGCCAGGCGTTTGACAATGGCGGCACCGATACCGCGGGATCCGCCTTGAATCAAAGCCACTTTGCCGCTGAGGTTCTGAGTAGTCATATCGATCTCCAAAGTCCCGAGGCGAGATGTCTCGGTTGATGGAGCCTAGTATCGATTCAGTGTTACCAGCTGTGTAGACGGTAATTGCGATAGTCTGTGTAAACCAAAAGTTTATAGTGGCGCTTATGGAAACCTTCAGCAGTATCGAATGCTTCGTGCGCAGTGCCGAGGTCGGCAGCTTCGCCGAGGCCGCACGTCGCCTGAGCCTGACCCCGGCGGCGGTGGGCAAGAGCGTCGCCAAGCTTGAAGCGCGGCTGGGTGTGCGGCTGTTTCAGCGCAGCACTCGCAGCCTGACGCTCACTGAAGCGGGTCATCGGTTTCTCGGCGAAGTGAGTTCCAGTCTTCACACGATCCAGAATGCCGTGGCCAATCTGGCCAGCGCCGAGGGGCTACCCGCGGGGACGTTGAAGGTCAGCATGGGCACGGTGTTTGGGCGTTTGTACATCGTGCCGTTGCTCGGGGAGTTTCTGCGGCGCTTTCCGGCGATCAACCCGGACTGGCATTTCGATAACCGTCAGGTCGATCTGATCGCTCAGGGTTTCGATGCGGCGATTGGTGGGGGATTCGAGCTGCCGCAGGGGGTAGTGGCGCGCAAGCTGACACCGGCCCATCGGGTGTTGGTGGCGTCAGCCGACTATCTTGCAGGGCGTGAGGTGATTGCCGAGCCCGATGATCTCAAACATCACGATGGCATCCTGATTCGATCGCCACAGACGGGTCGTGTGCGTTCCTGGCAATTGACCAGTCGCACCCAGCAACACAGCCCGCTGACGCTCAAGGCGCGGATGACCATGAGCGATTCGGAGGCGGCCTGCGCTACCGCCGCCCAAGGGTTGGGCATTGCGCTGGTGAGCATGCCGTTTGCCGTGGGCTATCTGGAGGCCGGGACGTTGCAGCGGGTGCTGCCGGAATGGTTTGTCGACGATGGCAACATTTCGATCTATTACGCGGAGCACAAATTGTTGCCGGGCAAGACTCGGGCGTTTGTGGATTTCATCATTGAGCAGTTTGCGGAGCAGGGGTTGGGGCAGCGGTTTAGTGCGGTTTGAGCCAGCTTCAAAACCGAGGCGCGGCCATCGCGGGCAAGCCACGCTCCCACAAGATCTGCGTCGTTTACATTATTGAGATACGACACAGAACCTGTGGGAGCGTGGCTTGCCCGCGAAGAACGATAACGCGGTCTACTGCCCGAAACGCCCGGGCCAGCCAATAATTTTCTTCGGCCGCGGCGTCGCATAGGTCCGCACTTTCGACGTCGACAATCCCAACCGCACCAGCGACTCGGCAATCGTCACCGCCGCCGTCACACCATCCACCACCGGTACGCCAGTGCGTCGGCGAATCTGTTCATCCAGCCCGGCCATGCCGCCGCAGCCCAGGCAAATCACCTCGGCCTTATCTTCAAGCACGGCCAGTTCCGCCTGACGAATAATGGCTTCCAGCGCACGCTCGGGATCGGATTCCAGTTCCAGCACCGCCAAACCGCTGGCCCGCACCGACGCGCAACGGTCCCAGAGTCCGGACAGTTTGAGGCGGTCCTCGATCAGCGGCACGGTGCGGTCCAGCGTAGTGACCACCGAGTAGGCATGGCCGAGGAACATGGCGGTGCTGGCCGCCGCATCGGTGATGTCCACCACCGGCACGTTGAGCAACTCCTGCAAGCCCTCGCGGCCGTGCTCGCCGTAACCGGCCTGGATTACGGCGTCGAAGGGTTGGTCGTAGGACATTACCCGGTCCATCACCGCGATGGCGGCCAGATAACTTTCGAAATTGCCTTCGATGGAGTCAGCACCGAAGTAGGGCGTCAGGCCGATGATTTCCGTGCCCGGCGCGGCCACGGACTGAGCCGAACGCGCGATGGCCTGGGTGATGGATTCGGTGGTGTTGACGTTGACCACGAGAATTCGCATGGGAAGTCCTTATAGCGGGTGGTTCTGCGGCCCGACGGTGCCGGGCCGCCAAGGGATTAATGGCTGACGTTATCGACGGCGATGGCTTCGCCGCTGACGTCGGCGTAATGGGGCTGCCGTTTGGCGATGATCAGGTAGAGCATCCCGGCAATCCCGGCACCGATCAGCCAGGAGAAAGGCGATACGCTGTCGAAGCCGGGTACCAGCGCCAGGACAATGGCGATCAGCGCGGCAGGAATGAACGCCGCGACGGCGCGTAAATTGACTCCACGGCTGTAGTAATAAGGACCGTTGGGGTCTTCGCTGTACAACTGCGGCACATTGACCTGACCTTTTCGTACGAGCCAGTAGTCAACCATGATCACCCCGTACAACGGGCCGAGCAGGGCGCCAAGGCCGGACAGGAAATACACGATCACCAGCGGACTGTTGTAGAGATTCCACGGCAGGATCAGCACCGCGATGGTCGCGCTGATCAGCCCGGCGCGGCGGAACGTCAGGTATTTGGGCGCCAGGTTGCTCAGTACGAAGGCCGGGGCGACGAAGTTGGCCATGATGTTCACCGCCACGGTGACGATCAGGAACGCCAGGCAACCGAGCACCAGAAAGAAGGTGTCGGGAATCGAAGCGATGATCTCGGTCGGGCTTTCGATGATCCGGCCATTGATCTGGAATTGCGCGCCGCAGAGCAGGACGGTGATGCTGGCGAACACCAGAATATTCACCGGCAGGCCCCAGAAATTACCGACCTTGATGGTCTTGCGGCACGGCGAAGAACGGGCGAAGTCGCAGAAGTTGAGGATCAGCGTGCCGTAGATCGACAGCCACAACGCGCCGCCGGCAAAGATGTTGCGCCACATCTCGCCGCCGGTCAGTGGTTCGCGGATCGACCAGGCGATGGTCGCATTGGCCTGAAAGTACATCCACGCGGCGAGGGCGGCGACGGTCAGCAGAATCACAGGCCGGCGAATGCTTCGTAGCGCCGCACCATTTCCATGCCATAGGCAAGAATCACCAGTTGCACGAACCAGATCGCCACGAAACACACCCAGCCCAGGCTCGATAGGCCGAGGATCGAGTTGTGGTCGTAGTCGGCGAAGCCTGGATGAATGGCGGTCAGCAGTACTCGAAAGACCACCGAGGCCAGGTACGTCTGAATCCCGAACCAGGCGATGGCGATAACGGCACGGATCAATGCAGGAATCTGTGCCCCGTGAATGCCGAAACTGATCCGGCTGATGACAGGAAACGGCACACCGGTCTTCTGTCCCATGTAGCCGGAGAGGTTCATGAAGCAATACACCAGCGCCGCGCCGATCCCCAGGGACAGCAGGATTTGCCAGCCGCCCAGTCCGAGGGCGTACAGCCCGATGGCGAATGAGTAATTGGCGATGTTGTGAACGTCGTTGGTCCACAGGGCGAAGATGCTGTAGCGGCCCCAGCGTCGACCTTCGGCCTTGGTCGGCGCCAGGTCCTGGTTGTGCAGGCGAGGGCTGAGTACGACGGGTTCGTCAAACGTTTGGTCGTGAGAGGTTGAAGGTGGGGAGGAGGGCAGATCCAGCGCGATGTTGTTGGAAAGACTAGTACGCATTCCGGCAGGCTCCGAGCTTGGCGTCGCGATGACTGTGCATGAGCGTTGGCTCGACAAATCTTCGTCGCGGGCAATCAGCATCATTGGTTACGGGGCATCTGCAGCCTGTACGGGATAGGGCGCTTCAGGCTTGCGGATCTAAAGTGTGTGTATGTTTTGAAATGATTGTATACAAAACATGTATGCACTTAAGCCAGATCCATGCCAGTCAGCGATCTATGAATTTCATCGCTAATTTCGTTTTGTTATCAGTAGGCGATAAGTGACTGAAATAAAGGCAATATAAATTGACTGTTTGAACAGGTATTTATTTTTCAGCGGGATTTTCAGGAAATGTCGACTGAGGAAGTCAGGGCAGGGGCGTGTAACTTTTTGGGGCGCTGAAATTAAAAGTGCACACACAAATGGCACCTATGGTGACATTCCTGTGTACACATTTACAGGGGCTGCACAGCCCCTGTGGGAGTGAGCCTGCTCGCGATAGCGGTGTAGCAGTCACCATCAATGTTGGATGTCAGCCCGCCATCGCGAGCAGGCTCACTCCCACATTGGATCTCACAAGGCTGGGGGGTTATTCCTTGGATTTGCTGATGATATTGCCCGCATGCAGCCCGCATTCTTTCTGCGTCGCTTCTTCCCACCACCAACGACCTTCGCGCTCGTGCTGGTTCGGCAATACCGGGCGGGTGCAGGGCTCGCAGCCGATGCTGATGAACCCTCGTTCATGCAGGCTGTTGTACGGCAGCTCGAGCATGCGGATGTAGCCCCAGATCTCTTCGCTGGTCATTTGTGCCAGCGGGTTGAATTTGTAGAGGGTGCGTTCCGGGGTGGAGAACGCGGTGTCGATTTCCAGCACTGCGACGGCGCTGCGAGTGCCAGGGCTTTGATCCCGACGCTGCCCGGTGGCCCAGGCCGCCACTCCCGAGAGCTTACGACGTAGCGGCTCGATCTTGCGGATGCCGCAGCATTCGCCATGGCCGTCCTTGTAGAAACTGAACAGGCCTTTTTCCTTCACGAAGGGTTCGAGCTTGGTGTAGTCCGGCGACACCAGTTCGATGTCGATCTTGTAGTGCTCGCGCACCTGATCGATGAAGCGATAGGTCTCGGGGTGCAGGCGGCCAGTGTCGAGGCTGAACACTTTGACGTTCTTGTTCAGCTTCCAGGCCATGTCTACCAGCACCACGTCTTCGGCGCCGCTGAAAGATATCCACAGGTCATCGCCAAACTCGGCGAACGCAAGTTTCAGGATGTCCTGGGCGGATTTGTTGGCATAGGTCGTGGCGAGTTCCACGACGTCGAACGTTGGGCTCATCAGGGCGGCTTCCTACAGGTCGGTGGCGCTGGGCGCTCTATATGGGGCTGATGGTAACAAAATCCTGCGGCCGCTGGCGCGCCCTCTGCGTTGCGCAGGCTTGCCTGAATCGCTAGAGTTCGGCAGTCCTTTTGCTCGCTCGACTCAATAATCAATACAAATGGGAGTGTCTTGTGGAAATTGCCTGTCTGGATCTTGAAGGTGTATTGGTCCCGGAAATCTGGATCGCCTTCGCCGAAAAAACCGGGATCGAGTCCCTCAGGGCCACCACCCGGGACATCCCCGACTACGACGTGCTGATGAAGCAGCGTCTGCGGATTCTCGACGAGCACGGCTTGAAACTCTCCGACATTCAGGAAGTAATCGCCACGCTCCAGCCGCTGGACGGCGCCATCGAGTTCGTCAACTGGCTGCGTGAGCGCTTTCAGGTGGTGATTCTGTCGGACACGTTCTACGAGTTCTCCCAGCCGCTGATGCGTCAACTGGGCTTCCCGACCTTGCTCTGCCATCGTCTGATTACGGACGATTCCGGTCGGGTGACGAGCTATCAATTGCGTCAGAAAGATCCCAAGCGCCAGTCGGTTTTGGCCTTCAAGAGCCTTTACTACCGGGTGATCGCGGCGGGGGATTCCTACAACGACACCACGATGCTGGGCGAGGCGGATGCGGGAATTCTGTTCCATGCGCCGGACAATGTGATTCGCGAGTTTCCGCAGTTCCCGGCGGTGCACAGTTTTGAGGAGCTGAAGCAGGAATTCATCAAGGCTTCGAACCGGGCTTTGAGTTTGTAAGCACAACCTGTGGCGAGGGAGCTTGCTCCCGCTCGGCTGCGCAGCAGTCGTAAAACCGGCGCATGCGTTCTATCTGAAGGTGCGCGGCGTCTGGTTTTGGGGGTGCTTCGCACCCAGCGGGAGCAAGCTCCCTCGCCACAAAAGCTAGAGGTTTTGCAGGGTATCGAGCAGGACTTTCACCTTGGTAATCGATTCCTGATATTCGGCCTGCCACTCCGAGTCCGCGACGATCCCGCCACCGCCCCAGCAACACACCTGCCCATCTTTCACCAACAAGCTGCGAATCGCGATCGAACTGTCCATCTCGCCGCGCACGTCCAGATAGAGCAATGACCCGCAGTACAACCCACGACGCGTGGGCTCCAGTTCGTCGATGATTTGCATCGCGCGAATTTTTGGTGCGCCGGTAATCGAGCCGCCCGGGAAGCTGCCAGCGATCAGGTCCAGGGCGTCCCGGTCATCCGCCAGCTCACCGGTCACGCTGCTCACCAGGTGATGCACGTTCGGGTAGCTTTCCAGGCTGAACAACTCCGGCACCCGCACCGACCCGATACGGCAAGTACGGCCGAGGTCATTGCGCAGCAGGTCGACGATCATCAGGTTTTCCGCGCGGTCCTTGGGGCTGGCCAGCAGTTCGGCGGCGTTCGCCGCATCTTCGGCAGCGGTCAGTCCGCGAGGGCGGGTACCTTTGATCGGCCGGGTTTCCACATGGCGTTCGCTGACTTTGACGAAGCGTTCTGGTGACAGACTCAACACTGCGCCGCCGTCGGGTAAACGCTGAAAACCGGAAAACGGCGTCGGGCACGCTGCCCGCAGCGCGCAATACGCGGCCCATGGATCGCCCTGGCACTGCGCGCGGAAACGCTGGGCGAAGTTGACCTGGTAACAATCGCCGGCCTGGATGTACTGCTGAATGCGTTCTAGCGCCTGGCGATATTCGTCAGCGCTCAGGTCGGCCTTCATCGGGGCTTTCAACTTGAAAGACTCGACTGCTTCAGCGGGAGGCTCACTGAATAGGGTGATCAGACGCTGACGTTCGCTGTCGACCAGCGACGGGTGGAAAACCAACTGACTTGTATTCAGTTGGTGATCGCTGATCAGTGCCCAGTCATACAGCCCGAAACGTGCGTCGGGTAGCTGCAGATCGTCCTGCGCCTGACTCGGCAGGTTTTCCAGATGCCGACCGAAGTCGTAGCTCAGGTAACCGATCAGGCCGCCAGCGAAGGGCAAATCGTAAGGAACAGCCGCTTCACCGAGTCGTGTCAGATTGTCGCGAAGGCGTTGCAGGAAATCGCTGCCACTTTCGTCAGGCAATACCGCTATTTGCTCCAGCGGCCAGGCACTGAGCAAGTCATAACGTCCACGCTCGGCACTCGGCCGGCCACTGTCGAGCAGCACGGCACCGGGGGCGTGACGAATCGCCGCGAAGTACTCGGCGGGGTTGGCGCAATAGGGCAGCGGGTGTACGGAACAGGTCAACATGGGCGGGGCAGATCAGCCATCGAGGCGGGGTGGCGATTGTAGTCTCCTCGGGGAATTGCTCCTAGAGGGGATGTCGGGGATTGCTAGATAGAAGGCTGTTTGATCGTTCCCACGCTCTGCGTGGGAATGCATCCCGTGACGCTCCGCGTCACAGGCGGACGCAGAGCGTCCGTGGCGGCATTTCCACGCGGAGCGTGGGAACGATCGATGTAAGGGTTTCAGCCCTCAACCGCCGGAATATGCCCAAACATTTCCTGAACGAACTCAACCCGTTCCTCCACCGTCTCAACAACCCCGCGAGCCTTCAACTCTTCCAGCCGCGCTTCAACCGCATGGGTGCGCAATGTCAGCCCGCAATCATTGGCAATCTGAATGTTCAACCCCGGCCGGGCGTTGAGTTCGAGAATCAGCGGCCCCTTTTCCTGGTCCAGCACCATGTCGACACCGATATAACCCAGCCCGCACAGCTCATAGCAGCCCGCGGCAAGTTTCATGAAACCGTCCCAGTAGGGCAGTTGCACGCCGTCCACTGCGTTGGTGGTGTCAGGGTGTTTGGTGATGATGTTGTTTAGCCAGGTGCCGCGCAGGGTCAGGCCGGTGGCGAGGTCTACACCGACGCCGATGGCGCCCTGGTGCAGGTTGGCCTTGCCGCCGGACTGGCGGGTGGGCAGCCGCAGCATGGCCATCACCGGGTAACCCATCAGCACGATAATCCGAATGTCCGGCACGCCTTCGTAGCTGATGCTCTTGAAGATCTGGTCCGGGGTCACGCGGTACTCGATCAGCGCCCGATCCCGATGACCGCCCAGGGAGTAGAGGCCGGTCAGGATGCTGGAGATATGGTGCTCGATTTCCTCATGGCTGATGATCTTGCCGGACACCGTGCGATAGCGGCCCTCGAAACGGTCGGCAATCACAATGATGCCGTCACCGCCCGCGCCCTGGGCCGGTTTGATCACGAAGTCGTTGCGCCCGCCGATGATGGCGTCGAGGTTGTCGATTTCTTTCTCGGTGGAAATCACGCCATACAGCTCCGGCACATGAATGCCGGCGGCGATGGCGCGTTCCTTGGTGATGATCTTGTCGTCGACAATCGGGTACAGACTGCGCTTGTTGTACTTGAGCACGTAGTCTGCGTTACGCCGATTGATCCCCATGATGCCCCGGGCTTCCAGGGCCTTCCAGGTCTTCCAGAAGCCGAACATCAGGCGTCAGCCTTCTTCAGGAAGGCCTTGAAACGCACCAGTTCGGTCAGGCGGTAGCCGCGATAACGCCCCATGGCCAGCATGAAGCCCACCAGGATCAACAGGATCGCCGGGAAGGTGAACACGAAGTAAACCAGTTCCGGAACGCTCATGATCAGGTGCGCCAGCGACGCGGCGAACAGCGTACCGATCGCCACTTTCATGGCGTGGCCGGAACCGCGTTCTTCCCAGGTAATCGACAGGCGTTCGATGGTCATGGTCAGAATCACCATCGGGAACAGTGCCACCGACAAACCGCGCTCCAGGCCGAGTTTGTGGCTGAACAGGCTGATCGCCGCGATCAGCACCACCACGAACGTCAGCACCACCGACAGCCTCGGCAGCATTTGCAGCTTCAAGTGTTCAAGGTAGGAGCGTAGCGACAGGCCCAGCGCCGTGATGACCGTAAACAGCATGATGCCGAAGCCGAGCTGGGTTTCCCGGAATGCCAGGGCGATCAGCACCGGCGTAAAGGTGCCGAGGGTCTGAATGCCGATCAGGTTGCGCAGGATCAGGATCACCAGCACGCCGATCGGGATCATCACCATGATCATGAAGGTCTGCTGGGTTTGCAGCGGCAGGCCGTACAGCGAATATTCGAGAAAGTTGGCGTCGGTGTTTTCGTCGGTCAGCTTGGCCAGGCGAATCGCGTTCATTTCGCTGTTGTTCAGGCTGAAGGTCACGTTGGCCTTCTTGCCGCCATCGACGGTGATCAGGTTTTCGTCACCGGTCCACCACAGCAGGCGATCGGTCGGCAGGCCCTGTTCACCGGTTTCCGGGTTGAAGTACAGCCAGTCGGTGCCGTTGAAACTGCGCAACCACAGTTCCGGCATTTGCGGCTGGTCGGCCACCAGACGAATGGTGTGGACCTTTTCCACCGGCACGTGCGCGATGGACAGCACCAATTCGACGATTTTCGCCTTGTGCCCGGGGGACGGATCGCCGGCCAGCAACAGCTTCACATTGTCGTCGTTGAGATTGTTGACACGCTTGATGGCTTCGCCGATGAAGGTTTCGACGTCGGCCGAGTGCTGGCGGATCGGTGCCAGCAGGGCTTCGGCGGCGACTTTTTCCGCGCCTTCGACGGCGATGCTGTCACGGAAGGTCGGCCCTTTGACCTTGGATTTTTCACCGGTGTAGCGCTTGGTCAATACCAGGCGGTAATAAAGCGTTTGATTGCCCTTGGCCCGACGTGCCGACCAGGTGACTTTGCGGTTGCCGTCGACACGGTTCACGGCCACGCCGTAGTTATTGGAAATGAAACTCTCGTTGAGGCTGACGTAATCGCGGCTTAGCGGCGGCACGAACATCTGGATCTTGACCGGGTCCTTGGTACTGGCGACGAACTCGACTTTGGCGTCGATGTTCCACAAGTCGTCGGTAGCGTCTTCGGTCACGGGGATGCCGAGCACGAAGATCTGATAGGCCGTGACTGAAATACCCAGCACCACCAGGATGGCGATCAGGAATTTCAGATGAAGGGTAAGAGAGCGCATTGGAATTACTCTGCGGTATGAGCGTCGGTGGCGCAGGCGGGTTTGCCAGCAGCGTATTTAAGACTGGGGTCGACCAGCGCATCGAAGCGTTTTAGCGCTTCGGAGCCGATCAGGAGCGGGTATTGGAAGGCGCTGCGGTCGGTCAAGTTCACTTCGATACTGCGTAAAGCCGAACCCATGCAGATATTCAGCTCGATCACCGGACGGGCGGTGTACTTCTTGCCTTCCTCCGGGTCGTAGTCGCCGGCCCGGCGCTTGATCTTGCTGACGCGGGCCAGTGGCCGTTCGATCGGGTGTGAGTGCGCAGCGTCAATGGCCAGATAGAAGCGCACCCAGGACTCGCCATTGCGTTTGAAGCGTTTGATGTCTCGGGCGCTCAGGGACGCGGTTTTCGCCCCGGTGTCGAGTTTGGCGGCAACTTCCAGGTTGATGCCGTCCAGGGAGGCGTACTCGTTGAGGCCGTAGACAGTCTTTTCCCCTGCCGCGGCAAAACCGGGCAGGCAAAGAAGATAAAGGAAGGTGGGGAAGGGCTTGAGTCTCATAAATCCTGGTGCGCAGCGGTCCGTATTTCGATTCAAGGCCCTGGCATCGCTGCGCAAGCTCCCTCGTATGCCTATCAACTGTTTATGACAAGCAGTGCAGATGTCACAAACAAATGCGGCCGGCATTCTAGCACGGTGGTTTTATGGCGCCAGCGCTGGCGGGTGGCTATAAACCACAGTGCTGCTTTGTTATGGTGCGGGCGGTTATTAGACGATTGTCGACAATACCGATTTTCTCTTTGACTAATCGACCTGTATTCGCTAGTTTTTGCGGCATCCGCTTTCAAGGTGTCGACAATATGCTGGATCAACTCGATCCCCCGGTCATTGCCCAAGACGATTCAGAGACGCTTTCCGAGAACGTCTTCCGGCGCATTCAGGCGGCCATCGTCAAGGGCGAGATCGCCCCGGGCAGCAAGATCTCCGAGCCGGAACTGGCGCGCACCTATGGCATCAGCCGCGGGCCGCTACGTGAGGCGATCCACCGTCTGGAAGGCCAGCGCCTGCTGGTTCGCGTACCGCACGTCGGGGCGCGGGTGGTTTCGTTGAGCCATGCCGAGCTGCTGGAACTCTACGAAATCCGCGAATCCCTCGAAGGCATGGCCTGCCGTCTGGCGGCCGAGCGCATGACACTCGAAGAAATCGACGAACTGCGCCGGGTCCTCGAAACCCATGAGCGCGATGCGGCGTTTCAGGCCGGTGTCGGCTACTACCAACAGGAAGGCGATTTCGACTTCCATTACCGAATCATCCAGGGCAGCGGCAACCGCACCCTGACGCAGATGCTCTGCGGCGAGCTCTATCAACTGGTGCGCATGTACCGCATCCAGTTTTCCACCACGCCCAATCGTCCGCGTCAGGCCTTTGCCGAGCACCACCGAATTCTCGACGCCATCGCCGACCGTGACGGTGAGCTCGCCGAGTTGTTGATGCGCCGCCATATCGGCGCCTCCAAACGCAATATCGCTCGTCACTATCAGGACGGCGCCAACCAGACAGCCACTCAACGAGGTGAGTCATGAGTTCCAACAAGAGCACTCCAGGCCAGCGATTCCGCGATGCGGTCGCCAGCGAACATCCGCTGCAAGTGGTCGGCGCGATCAATGCCAACCACGCGCTGCTGGCCAAGCGCGCCGGTTTCAAGGCTATTTATCTGTCGGGTGGCGGGGTGGCTGCCGGCTCCCTCGGCGTGCCGGACCTGGGCATCACCGGCCTGGATGACGTGCTGACCGACGTGCGTCGCATCACGGACGTCTGCGACCTGCCGCTGCTGGTGGACGTGGACACCGGTTTCGGTTCCTCGGCGTTCAACGTGGCCCGTACCGTGAAGTCGATGATCAAGTTCGGCGCGGCAGCCATTCACATCGAAGACCAGGTCGGCGCCAAGCGCTGCGGTCACCGTCCTAATAAAGAGATCGTGTCCTTGCAGGAAATGGTCGATCGGATCAAGGCCGCCGTTGATGCGCGCACCGACGACAGCTTCGTGATCATGGCCCGTACCGACGCCCTCGCAGTGGAAGGTCTGGAATCCGCTTTGGATCGCGCCGCCGCATGCATCGAGGCCGGCGCCGACATGATTTTCCCGGAAGCCATCACCGAACTGGACATGTACAAGCTGTTCGCCAGCCGCGTGAAAGCGCCGATCCTGGCCAACATCACCGAGTTCGGCGCGACGCCGCTGTACACCACCGAGCAGCTTGCCGCTGCCGATGTGTCACTGGTGCTGTACCCGCTGTCGGCGTTCCGCGCGATGAACAAGGCGGCGGAAAACGTCTACACCGCGATCCGCCGCGACGGCACGCAACAGAACGTGATCGACACCATGCAGACCCGCATGGAGCTTTACGATCGCATCGACTACCACACCTTCGAGCAGAAGCTCGATGCGTTGTTTGCCGCGAAGAAGTAATTGTTTATGTAGCAGCTGCCGAGCAACGCGAGGCTGCGTTCGAGGCCGAAGGACTCGCCAAGCCAGGCGATCGCGTCAGCAGGTTTTACGACTGCTGCGCAGCCGAACGCAGCCTCGCGCTGCTCGACAGCTGCTACGAAGTGAGATAACCGTTTAGAAATTGCAGATTCCCTGACAAATTCAAGAAAAACTGGAGACAGCAATGGCCGAAGCAAAAGTACTCAGTGGCGCCGGGCTCCGTGGTCAGGTTGCCGGGCAAACCGCACTGTCCACCGTGGGCCAGTCGGGCGCAGGCCTGACCTATCGTGGCTACGACGTTCGCGAACTGGCGGCTGACGCACAGTTCGAAGAAGTGGCCTACCTGCTGCTGTACGGCGAACTGCCGACCCAAACCCAACTCGCCGCTTACATCAGCAAACTGGGCAAGCTGCGCGATCTGCCGCAAGCGCTGAAAGAAGTGCTGGAGCGCATCCCTGCCGACGCCCACCCGATGGACGTGATGCGCACCGGTTGCTCGTTCCTGGGCAACATCGAACCGGAGAAAGACTTCTCTGAACAACACGATGTGACTGACCGTTTGCTCGCCGCGTTCCCGGCGATCATGTGCTACTGGTATCGCTTTAGCCATGACGGCAAACGCATCAGCTGCGTGAGCGACGAACAATCCATCGGCGGCCACTTCCTGCACCTGCTGCACGACAAGAAGCCGAGCGAGTTGCACGTTAAAGTGATGAACGTTTCGCTGATCCTCTACGCGGAGCACGAGTTCAACGCCTCGACGTTCACCGCGCGGGTTTGCGCCTCGACCCTGTCGGACATGTATTCGTGCATCACGGCGGCCATCGGCTCGCTGCGCGGTCCGCTGCATGGCGGCGCCAACGAAGCGGCGATGGAAATGATCGAGCGCTTCAGCTCGCCGCAAGAGGCCGTCGAAGGCACCCTCGGCATGCTTGCGCGCAAGGACAAGATCATGGGCTTCGGTCACGCGATCTATAAGGACAACGATCCGCGCAACGAGGTGATCAAGGGCTGGTCGAAAAAACTCGCCGAGGAAGTGGGCGACACCGTGTTGTTCCCGGTGTCCGAAGCCATCGACGCAACCATGTGGGAGCAGAAGAAGCTGTTCCCGAACGCCGACTTCTACCATGCGTCGACGTACCACTTCATGGGCATCCCGACCAAGTTGTTCACCCCGATTTTCGTCTGCTCGCGCCTGACCGGCTGGGCGGCGCACGTGTTCGAACAACGTGCCAACAACCGCATCATCCGCCCGAGCGCCGAATACGTCGGCGTCGAACAGCGCAAGTTCGTGCCAATCGAACAACGCTGAATGGGAGGGCGCCGGTAATGGTTACTGGGCAAAACGAATAACCCTGTGGGAGCGGGCTTGCCCGCGATAGCGGTGGGTCAGTCGACATCTTTGTCGGATATGACTCAGTCATCGCGGGCAAGCCCGCTCCCACAGTGGATCGTGTTTGCTTCAATAGCTGCGCCAGGCGCCCACCCTTCGTAACCACCGTGACCGAGTCTTGACGATGAATACTGAATTCCGCAAACCGCTGCCCGGCAGCCATCTGGATTACTTCGACGTCCGCGCGGCTGTCGAGGCCATCCAGCCCGGCGCCTACGACACTCTGCCGTACACCTCCCGCGTGCTGGCGGAAAACCTGGTGCGTCGCTGCGACCCGGCCACGCTCACCGAATCCTTGAAGCAATTTATCGAGCGCAAACGCGACCTCGACTTCCCATGGTTCCCGGCCCGCGTGGTGTGCCACGACATTCTCGGCCAGACCGCGCTGGTCGATCTCGCCGGCCTGCGTGACGCCATTGCCCTGCAAGGTGGCGACCCGGCGCAAGTGAACCCGGTGGTGCCGACGCAATTGATCGTCGATCACTCCCTGGCCGTCGAACGCGGTGGTTTCGATCCGGAGGCGTTCGAGAAGAACCGCGCCATCGAAGACCGTCGCAACGAAGACCGTTTCCACTTCATCAACTGGACCAAAAAGGCCTTCAAGAACGTTGATGTGATCCCGCCGGGCAACGGCATCATGCACCAGATCAACCTGGAGAAAATGTCTCCGGTGATCCAGGTGCGCGACGGCGTGGCGTTCCCCGATACCTGCGTCGGCACCGACAGCCACACTCCACACGTCGATGCACTGGGCGTGATCGCCATCGGTGTCGGCGGCCTGGAAGCTGAAAGCGTAATGCTTGGCCGCGCGTCGTGGATGCGTCTGCCGGAAAGCGTCGGCGTCGAATTGACGGGCAAGCTGCAACCGGGCATCACCGCCACCGACATGGTGCTGGCGCTGACCGAGTTCCTGCGTCAGCAAAAAGTCGTTGGCGCATGGCTGGAGTTCTTCGGCGAAGGCGCCTCCGCGCTGACCCTCGGCGACCGTGCGACCATCTCCAACATGGCCCCGGAATACGGCGCCACCGCCGCGATGTTCTACATCGACCAGCAGACCATCGACTACCTGAAACTCACCGGCCGTGAAGACGAGCAGGTGCAGTTGGTCGAGAACTACGCCAAGACCACAGGCCTGTGGGCTGACAGCTTGAAGAATGCGCAATACGAGCGTGGGTTGACCTTCAACCTGTCCTCGGTAGTGCGCAACATGGCCGGCCCGAGCAACCCGCACGCCCGCGTCGCCACCTCGGACCTCGCCGCCCAAGGCATCTCCGGCCAGTGGGACGACGTTCCTGGCCAGATGCCGGATGGCGCAGTGATCATCGCCGCTATCACCAGTTGCACCAACACCAGCAACCCGCGCAACGTGATCGCCGCCGGCCTGCTGGCGCGCAATGCCAACAAGCTCGGCCTGACCCGCAAGCCGTGGGTCAAATCGTCCCTGGCGCCGGGTTCGAAAACCGTGGCGTTGTACCTGGACGAAGCCGGCCTGACCACCGAACTGGAACAGCTCGGCTTCGGCGTCGTGGCCTTCGCTTGCACCACCTGCAACGGCATGTCCGGCGCACTGGACCCGGTGATCCAGCAAGAAATCATCGACCGCGACCTGTACGCCACCGCTGTGCTGTCCGGCAACCGCAACTTCGATGGCCGGATCCACCCATACGCCAAGAACGCCTTCCTCGCTTCGCCGCCATTGGTGGTGGCTTACGCCATCGCCGGGACCATCCGTTTCGACATCGAAAAAGATGTGCTGGGTGTGGTCGACGGCAAGGAAATCCGCCTGAAAGACATCTGGCCGAGCGACGAAGAAATCGACGCGGTGGTCAAGGCTTCGGTCAAGCCGGAGCAGTTCCGTCAGGTCTACATTCCGATGTTCGCCATCCATGAAGACACCGGTCCGAAAGTGACGCCGCTGTACGACTGGCGCGAGATGAGCACCTACATCCGCCGTCCGCCGTACTGGGAAGGCGCGCTGGCCGGGGCGCGTCCGCTCAAGGGCATGCGTCCGCTGGCGGTGCTGCCGGACAACATCACCACCGATCACCTGTCGCCTTCGAACGCGATCATGTTGGACAGTGCCGCCGGCGAATACCTGGCGAAAATGGGCTTGCCGGAAGAGGACTTCAACTCTTACGCGACTCACCGTGGCGACCACCTGACCGCGCAACGCGCCACCTTCGCCAACCCGAAACTGTTCAATGAAATGGTTCTGGAAAACGGCAAGGTCAAACAGGGCTCGCTGGCTCGTGTCGAGCCTGAAGGCAAAGTGATGCGCATGTGGGAAGCCATCGAAACCTACATGGAACGCAAGCAGCCGCTGATCATCATCGCCGGCGCCGACTACGGTCAGGGTTCGTCCCGCGACTGGGCGGCCAAAGGCGTGCGTCTGGCGGGTGTGGAAGCGATTGCCGCCGAAGGCTTCGAGCGCATTCACCGCACCAACCTGGTGGGCATGGGCGTGTTGCCGCTGGAGTTCAAACCGGGCACCGACCGCAAGACCTTGGGCATCGATGGCAGCGAAACCTACGACGTGATCGGTGAGCGCACCCCGCGTGCCGAGCTGACGCTGGTGATCAACCGCAAGAACGGTGAACGCGTCGAAGTGCCGGTGACCTGCCGCCTCGACACCGCCGAAGAAGTGTCGATCTATGAGGCCGGCGGCGTGCTGCAACGCTTCGCTCAGGACTTCCTCGAAGAATCGGCGGTTGCCGTTTAACACGATGAGTTCGGGCGGGGCCATGCGGCCTCGCCTGATCCTAAAAGGAACATCATGGCTCACGCACCTCAAATCAGAATCCCTGCCACCTACATGCGCGGCGGCACCAGCAAAGGCGTGTTCTTCAGCCTGAAAGATCTGCCTGAAGCGGCACAGGTTCCAGGCCCGGCGCGCGATGCCTTGTTGCTGCGCGTGATCGGCAGCCCCGACCCGTACGACAAGCAAATCGACGGCATGGGTGGCGCGACCTCCAGTACCAGCAAAACCGTGATTCTGTCGAAAAGCACCAAGGCCGATCACGACGTCGATTACCTGTTCGGTCAGGTGTCCATCGACAAGCCTTTCGTCGATTGGAGCGGCAATTGCGGCAACCTGTCGGCGGCGGTCGGTTCGTTTGCAATCAGCAATGGTCTGGTGGACGCCAGCCGCATCCCGCACAACGGCGTTGCCGTGGTTCGCGTGTGGCAGGCCAACATCGGCAAGACCATCATCGCCCACGTGCCGATCACCAATGGTGAGGTGCAGGAAACCGGTGATTTCGAACTCGACGGCGTGACCTTTCCGGCCGCTGAAGTGCAGGTCGAATTCATGGACCCGGCAGCGGAAGAAGAGGGCGGCGGTGGTTCGATGTTTCCTACCGGCAACCTGGTCGATGACCTCGAAGTGCCTGGCGTCGGAACCTTCAAGGCGACCCTGATCAATGCCGGTATTCCGACGATTTTCGTCAATGCCGAAGACATCGGTTACACCGGCACCGAGCTGCAAAGCGCGATCAACAGCGATCCGAAAGCGTTGCTGATGTTTGAAACCATTCGGGCTTACGGCGCATTGCGCATGGGCCTGATCAAGGATCTGGACGAAGCGGCGAAGCGTCAGCACACGCCCAAGGTTGCCTTTGTGGCCAAGCCTGCGGACTACGTTGCTTCGAGTGGCAAAGCGATTGCGGCGGCTGATGTCGATCTGCTGGTGCGCGCGCTGTCCATGGGCAAACTGCACCACGCGATGATGGGCACGGCGGCAGTGGCGATTGGTACGGCGGCGGCAATTTCCGGCACGCTGGTGAACCTCGCCGCGGGCGGTATCGAACGCAATGCCGTGCGCTTCGGGCATCCGTCCGGCACGTTGCGTGTGGGTGCTGAGGCGAGCCTGGTGAACGGCGAGTGGACCGTGAACAAAGCCATCATGAGCCGCAGTGCGCGGGTGTTGATGGAAGGTTACGTCCGCGTGCCGGGCGATTCTTTCTGATCCCAATCCAGAGATGAACACAAAACCCTGTGGGAGCGGGCTTGCCCGCGATGAGGCCTTCACATTCGGCATCTATGCTGGCTGATACGCCGCCATCGCGGGCAAGCCCGCTCCCACAGGGGACTGCATTTCAACAATAAGAATGTTGTAACCAACCAAGATTGCCCCTGAACCGAGGTCCCATCAACGAACCACTTCAAGAGTGAATCGAACATGAGCACCAACGTCGACCAGAACAACCGCCCCGACTACGACACGGTCCTGCAGGACATTGCCGACTACGTCCTCAACTTCAAGATCCAGTCCGCCGAAGCCCTCGACACCGCCCGCAACTGCCTGATGGACACGTTGGGTTGCGGCTTGCTGGCCTTGCGCTTCCCTGAGTGCACCAAACACCTCGGCCCCATGGTGGAAGACACCGTTGTCCCGTTTGGCGCGCGCGTCCCCGGCACCCGTTATCGCCTCGACCCGGTCAAGGCCGCCTGGGACATCGGCTGCATCGTCCGCTGGCTCGACTACAACGACACCTGGCTCGCGGCCGAATGGGGCCATCCGTCCGATAACCTCGGCGGCATACTCGCGGTGGCCGATCACTTGTCGCAAAAACGCCTGGCCAATGGCGACGCGCCGCTGACCGTTCGCGCGGTGCTCGACGCCATGATCATGGCTCATGAAATCCAGGGCGTGATAGCGCTGGAAAACTCCTTCAATCGTGTAGGCCTGGATCACGTCATTCTGGTGAAAGTCGCCTCGACCGCGGTCACCGCCAAGCTGATGGGCGCCAATCGTGAGCAGTTGTTGTCGGCGCTGTCCCATGCGTTCGCCGACGGCCAGGCGTTGCGCACTTACCGTCATGCGCCGAATGCCGGATCGCGTAAATCCTGGGCGGCCGGCGATGCATCCAGCCGTGGCGTGCGTCTGGCAGACATCGCGATGCGTGGCGAAATGGGCATCCCCGGTGTACTCAGCGCGAAACAATGGGGCTTCTACGACGTGCTGTTCAGCCACACCAACAGCGACCTGGCGCTCAAGCCTGAAGACAAACGTGCGTTCAGCTTCTCCCGCAAGTACGGCAGCTACGTGATGGAAAACGTGCTGTTCAAGATCAGCTTCCCGGCCGAGTTCCACGCGCAAACGGCCTGCGAAGCGGCCGTGACGTTGCATCCGCAAGTCAGAAATCGCCTGCACGAAATCGACAAAATCGTTATCACCACTCACGAATCGGCGATCCGCATCATCTCCAAGGTCGGCCCGCTGGCCAATGCGGCGGACCGTGACCATTGCATCCAGTACATGACAGCCGTGCCGCTGGCGTTCGGCAATCTGGTGGCCGAGCAGTACGAGGACGTCTTTCACGCGGCGCACCCGATCATCGACGTGCTGCGCGACAAAATGGTCATCGTCGAAGACCCGCGCTACACCCGCGAATACCTGGAGGCCGATAAGCGCTCCATCGCCAATGCGATACAGGTGTTTTTCAAGGACGGCACCAGCACCGAAAACGTGTTGGTGGAGTACCCGATCGGCCATCGCCGTCGCCGCACCGACGGCATCCCGCTGCTGGAGGACAAGTTCAGGGCGAACCTGGCAACGCGCTTCACCGCCCAGCGCAGCGCCGAGATTTTTGCGTTGTGCAAGGACCAGGCGAAGCTTGAAGCGACACCGGTGAACCGCTTCATGGACCTCTTCGTAATCTGATGCAAATCTCTGTAGGAGCATGCTCCTACAGAGGTGGGGCTTCAGGTGTTAAACCATTTTTCGATCGGCAACTTGGTGATCGCAAACCCCGTCAGCAGAATCACCGAGTACATCATCAATTCCTGGGACACGGTTTGCCCCTCGTACCAGGCACCGATGATCACCGCGAACACCGGAAAAATGATGAACACAAACGACAGAATGATCGGGCTCAGCCGCTTGAGCAGCAGGAAGTAAACGATAAACCCGCCCACCGACGCCACCAGCCCCAGATAGAGCAGGGCGCTCCACGAACGCGCGGTGATGGCGCCGAACTCCGGTGCTTCGACACTCAACCCGGCGGCAAACAGCATCAGCCCGGCGATGCCGATTGGCAGCGTGTTGTAGGTAATCACGCTGATCGCCGTGCCGTGTTTTTTCGTCACCACGTAGCACAGTGCATGCATCACCGCCGCGCAGAGGATCGCCAACACCCCGAACATTTCGGCATGGTCCAGATGCAGCCCCTGGCTGCGGATGATCATGAACAGACTGCCGAAGCCGATGGCTATGCCCAGCACTTGCGAGGGGTAGATTTTCTCCCGCAGAAACAGCGAGGAAAACAGCAGGATGAACACCGGCATGCAGCTGAACAGCAGCGCCGTCAGGCCGGACGAAACGTGCATCTCGCCGTAGTTGAGCAAGTAGTACGGCAGGCTGAAATACGACAGCGTGACAAAGATAAAAAACCAGCGACTTTCCTTGGGAAACAGCAGCGGCTCACGACGTATCAGGGCGAAGCCGAGAAAGAGCGGGAAGGCGATGAGGAACCGCAGGCCGGCGGCGGTCAGCGGCGGCACGCTTTCAACGGCAATCTTGATCCCGAGCCACGTGGTGCCCCAGCTCAGGCATACGATCAGGAACAGCACGCTGGTGACCAGGGCGGCCAGCCAGGGTTTGGCAATAGGTGAAGGTGCGTTGATGGCAATGGACATGATCGGACTCCTTTTATCGTCGGAATTGACCTCCTTCTGCAAAAGGTCTATCCCTGATTGAACCTGTTTCAAGCACGCTATTCGGGGCTGCAATGACTGTCAAAACAAGTATTGCCACGGTGTCAATCCTGCGCGACGGCCTGGCGAACGGTCTGGGTGTGAAATACAAACGCCTCGCCGACGCCGTTGAGAAAGGCATTGCTGAAGGGGTTATAGAGTCCGGCTGCAAATTGCCGCCGCATCGCCTGTTGGCGGAGAGCCTTGGTGTGACCATCGGTACCATCAGCCGCGCTTATGGTGAACTCGAACGGGTGGGATTGGTGGTCGCTCGCGTAGGAGACGGCACCTATGTGCGTCAGCGCGGAATGGAGCGACCGCGGGACGGTGGCTTTCGCAATGTCAGCAATGAGCCTCGTGCGTTTTTTGACATGAGCCGCAATCAACCGATTCCGGGGCAGGAAGCGCTTTTTCTGAGTCGGAGCCTGCAAGCGTTGTCCCTTGATGCTGAGGCGTTGCAACACATCAGCGGCTACACCGTCGACGTCGGTTTGCCACGCTATCGTGCGGCGGGCGCGCAATGGCTCAGGCATAAAGAATTTGTCCCGAATGCCGAGCAGATCGTTTGCGTGAACGGCGGCCAGCACGGCCTGTTGTGTGCCTTGATGGGGTTGCTCAAGGCGGGCGATACGTTGGTGACGGAACACCTGACCTATCCGGGGTTGATCAGAGTCGCGCGCCAGCTCGGGATAAAACTCATCGGCGTCGGGATCGATGATGAAGGCCTGGTGCCCGATGCCCTGGATGAGGTTTGCCGCAATCATCGTGTGTCGGCGCTGTATTGCACACCGACAATCCAGAATCCTACGGCTGCGGTGATGTCCGTCGCACGGCGGGAGGCGATTGCAGAGGTCTGTCGGCAGCACAATCTGTTGATCTTTGAAGACGAAGCCCACGCGGTATTGGCTCAACAGCGACCGTTACCCTTGAGCCATTTCGCCCCGGAGCGTTCGGTGCTGATCGGCAGTCTGAGCAAGGCGGTTTCGGCGGGTTTGCGGGTCGGTTACCTGCATGCGCCGCAACCGTTGATCGGACGCTTGAGCGCAGCCGTACGCGGGACGTGCTGGATGGCCAGCCCGTTGTCATTGGAGGTGGCGAGTCTGTGGATAGAAAACGGCATGGCCGAGCAGTTGCTGGGCCAGCAGATTGCCGAGATCGGTCGGCGCAAGGCGTTGGTCAGTGGTTTGCTGGAAGGTTTGCCGTACAAAACCCATCCGCATAGCCCGCACTTCTGGATCGAAGTGCCCAAGCCTTGGCGGGCCTCGCAGATTGCTGAGGAGCTCAAGGCGAATAATTATCTGGTGGCGACGGCTGAATCGTTTGCGGTCGGGCAGGGGGCGGTGCCGCAGTTTATCAGGGCGAGTGTGTGTAATTCGGCGGGGGATGATCGGTTGTTGCTTCAAGGGTTTGAAGCGTTGGCGGGAGCTTTGGCTGAGACTGAGTGATCGTTCATCGTCGGAACGCCGCCCGGAGCAAGCTCACTCCCACAGTTGATCCCCAGTGGACACAAAGTTTATGTACGACAGAGATCAACTGTGGGAGTGAGCCTGCTCGCGATAGCGGTATAACGGGCGCTACAGCACTACTTGAACCGCCGCTCCACACCTTTCTCCACCAGAATCTTCGCCGAAATCTCTTCCACCGAAAAATGCGTGGAATTGATGTGCGGAATGTTCTCGCGACGGAACAGATTCTCCACCTCGCGCACTTCGAATTCGCACTGGGCGTAGCTCGAATAGCGACTGTTGGGCTTGCGCTCGTTACGGATCGCGGTGAGGCGGTCCGGGTCGATGGTCAGGCCGAACAGTTTGTGCTGGTGGGCACGCAGGGTTGCTGGCAATTGCAGGCGTTCCATGTCGTCTTCGGTCAGCGGATAGTTGGCCGCGCGAATGCCGAATTGCATGGCCATGTACAGGCACGTCGGCGTCTTACCGCAACGCGACACGCCCACTAGAATCAGGTCCGCCTTGTCGTAATAATGCGTGCGCGCACCGTCGTCGTTGTCGAGGGCGAAGTTGACCGCTTCGATCCGCTCCATGTAATTGGAGTTGCTGCCAATCGAATGGGACTTGCCGACGGTGTAGGAAGAATGCTCGGTCAATTCCTGTTCAAGAGGCGCCAGGAAGGTCGAGAAAATGTCGATCATGAAACCATTGGACGTTGCGAGGATCTCACGGATGTCCTGGTTGACAATGGTGTCGAAGATGATCGGCCGAAAGCCGTCGGTTTCGGCGGCTTTGTTGATTTGTTGTACCATGGCCCGCGCTTTATCCGCGTTGTCGATGTATGGCCGCGTGAATTTGCTGAAGGTAATGTTTTCGAACTGCGCCAGGAGGCTTTGGCCGAGGGTTTCGGCTGTGATGCCGGTGCCGTCGGAAATAAAGAAAGCAGATCGTTTCATTTGCACCTTGGGCCTTAAGCTAGTGACGAATCTTGGATATGATAGGCGCGATTTGCCGGCCGCCAGTGGCCCGCATTCTCACTTATTTTCCAGGTCCAGGCCATACAGCTGGCAAACGCTCCTTAGAGCAGCCGGCTTCTGAGCTTTTCCAACACAGTTAGTGGAGAGATCACCTTGGTAGAGTACGTAGTTTCCCTCGATAAGCTCGGCGTCCATGATGTAGAGCACGTAGGGGGCAAGAACGCATCCCTGGGCGAGATGATCAGTAACCTTGCAGGTGCCGGTGTATCGGTGCCCGGTGGCTTCGCCACGACAGCTCAGGCTTATCGTGATTTTCTCGAGCTGAGCGGCCTGAACGATCAGATCCATGCAGCCCTCGACGCCCTGGACGTCGACGATGTCAATGCCCTGGCCAAGACCGGCGCCCAGATCCGTCAATGGATCATGGAAGCCGAATTCCCCGAGAAACTCAACGCCGAGATCCGCACCGCGTTCGCCACGCTGTCGGCCGGCAACCCTGACATGGCCGTAGCCGTGCGCTCTTCCGCTACCGCCGAAGACCTGCCGGACGCTTCCTTCGCCGGTCAGCAGGAAACCTTCCTGAACATCCGTGGTGTCGAAAACGTCATTCGCGCCGCCAAAGAGGTGTTCGCTTCGCTGTTCAACGACCGCGCGATTTCCTACCGTGTCCACCAGGGCTTCGACCACAAGCTGGTTGCCCTGTCGGCTGGCGTGCAGCGCATGGTCCGCTCCGAAACCGGCACCGCCGGCGTGATGTTCACCCTCGATACCGAATCGGGCTTCCGTGACGTGGTGTTCATCACCGGCGCCTACGGCCTGGGTGAAACCGTCGTACAAGGCGCGGTGAACCCGGATGAGTTCTACGTCCACAAAGGCACGCTGGAAGCCGGTCGTCCGGCCATCCTGCGTCGCAACCTGGGCAGCAAAGCCATCAAGATGATCTACGGCGAAGTCGCCACGGCCGGTAAATCGGTCAAGACCATCGACGTCGACAAGGCCGATCGCGCACGCTTCTGCCTGACCGACGCCGAAGTCAGCGAACTGGCCAAGCAAGCGATGATCATCGAGAAGCACTACAAGTGCCCGATGGACATCGAATGGGCCAAAGACGGCGACGACGGCAAGCTCTACATCGTTCAGGCCCGTCCTGAAACCGTGAAGAGCCGCACTTCGGCCAATGTCATGGAACGCTACCTGTTGAAAGAAACCGGCACCGTGCTGGTTGAAGGTCGCGCCATCGGCCAGCGTATCGGCGCCGGCAAGGTCCGCATCATCAAGGACGTGTCCGAGATGGACAAAGTCCAGCCCGGCGACGTACTGGTCTCCGACATGACCGACCCGGACTGGGAACCGGTCATGAAGCGCGCCAGCGCCATCGTCACCAACCGTGGCGGTCGTACCTGCCACGCGGCAATCATCGCCCGCGAGCTGGGCATCCCTGCAGTGGTCGGTTGCGGCAACGCCACCCAGCTGCTGCAAGACGGCCAGGGCGTGACCGTTTCCTGCGCTGAAGGCGACACCGGCTACATCTTCGAAGGCGAACTGGGCTTCGACATCAAGAAAAACTCCGTGGACGCCATGCCTGATCTGCCGTTCAAGATCATGATGAACGTCGGCAACCCGGACCGCGCCTTCGATTTCGCTCAGTTGCCGAACGCCGGTGTGGGCCTGGCCCGTCTGGAATTCATCATCAACCGCATGATCGGTGTTCACCCGAAAGCACTGCTGAACTACGACGGTCTGCCGCAGGACATCAAGGACAGTGTCGACAAGCGCATTGCCGGCTACGACGATCCGGTTGGCTTCTATGTCGAGAAGCTGGTTGAAGGCATCAGCACCCTGGCCGCTGCGTTCACCCCGAAAAAGGTCATCGTGCGTCTGTCGGACTTCAAGTCCAACGAATACGCCAACCTGATCGGCGGCAAGCTCTACGAGCCGGAAGAAGAAAACCCGATGTTGGGCTTCCGCGGTGCTTCGCGTTACATCAGCGAATCGTTCCGTGACTGCTTCGAACTCGAATGCCGTGCCCTCAAGCGCGTGCGCAACGAGATGGGCCTGACTAACGTTGAAATCATGGTGCCGTTCGTCCGTACACTGGGCGAAGCCAGCCAGGTCATCGACCTGTTGGCGGAAAACGGTCTGAAGCGCGGCGAAAACGGCCTGCGCATCATCATGATGTGCGAACTTCCGTCCAACGCGATCCTCGCCGAAGAGTTCCTCGAGTTCTTTGACGGCTTCTCCATCGGTTCCAACGACCTGACCCAGCTGACCCTGGGCCTGGATCGTGACTCCGGGATCATCGCGCACCTGTTCGACGAGCGTAATCCGGCGGTCAAGAAACTGCTGGCCAACGCGATTCAGGCCTGCAACAAGGCTGGCAAGTACATCGGCATTTGCGGCCAGGGTCCTTCGGACCACCCTGATCTGGCCAAATGGCTGATGGAACAGGGCATCGAAAGCGTTTCGTTGAACCCCGATTCCGTACTGGAAACCTGGTTCTTCCTGGCTGAAGGTCAAGCTTCGGCTTGATGGTGTGCACGGACCGCTCCCTGTAGGAGCAAGGCTTGCCCGCGATGGTGTCTTCAAAATCGCCATCGCCAGCAAGCTGTGCTCCTACAGGGAGTAGTCGTTTTCTGAGATTGAAGTAGGGCGGGCTCCTCTGGAAGCCGCCCTTTTTTGTGCAAGAGCATTATGCAAAGCAGCAGCAACCTATTTCCTGTCGCCCTGATCAGCGCCGAACGGCGCGGCGATCTGAGCGAAGACGTCTATCGTCTGAAACCCGGCAACAGCCCTGACGGCACCGTCGAACTGGCTGTGACTCGCCTGGGCATGGCGGATGGCTCCGACGTGCGCGGCGTTCCGGTTATTTTGCTTCATGGCAGCTTTTCCAATCGCCGGTTCTGGTTTTCCCCGAAGGGGCTTGGGCTGGGCGCCTATCTGACGCGTTTGGGATTCGATGTATGGATTCCCGAAATGCGTGGACATGGCCTGTCCCAGCGTAACCAGAACTACCGCAAGAACCGTGTTGCCGACTATGCCCGTTACGATTTGCCGGCCATTGGCGCGTTCGTGCGCGAGCAGAGCGGCCAGGTCCCGCACTGGATCGGTCACTCGCTGGGCGGGATTACCCTGGCGGCGGCATTGGGTGGTGAGTACATCGGCGAGCCGGTGGTGGCTTCCGCCGCGTTTTTCGGTACTCAAATCAGCCGCACCTACTGGCCGTTGAAAATTCCGCCGGTGGAGTGGAGCGGGCGCTTCATTCTCAAGCGTTTCGCCCAGTTGTCCGGCTCACGGCTCAAGCGCGGCCCGGAGGACGAGCCCATTGGCCTGGCCCTGGAAAGCATGCGCTGGCATGGCTTGTTCGGGCGCTTCGGCGATGCCGACAAGGATTGGTGGGCCGGATTGGCCGACGTTCAGTTACCGGTATTGGCCGTGAGCGCCGCCGGTGACCATCAGGACCCGACTTGGGCTTGTCGCAAGCTGTTCGATCAGGTGGGTTCCGAGCATAAGCAATTCATCAGCCTGGGTCGCGAGCAGGGCTTTGGCGATAATTTCGGTCACGTAGAGATGCTTGTCAGCAAAGCCGCGCAGACTGAAGTCTGGCCGCTGGTGGCGCGCTGGTTGGCGGATCAACAGACTCCCTTGCTGGGTGAAAAGCCGGATCTTGCTACGGCAAGCTGAGTCAGATGCTCTAACAAGGGCATTTCGCTCCGTTCGGCTTGCGGCTAAGATATGACGCATTGAGCTTTTCTGGTCACTTTGCGACATCCTCGATTGTCTTCCTCTCTACAGGAGTTTCTCGATGAACCATTACATCACGCCTGACCTTTGCGACGCTTATCCAGAACTGGTGCAGGTGCTGGAACCGATGTTCAGCAATTTCGGCGGCCGTGATTCTTTCGGCGGCGAAATCGTGACCATCAAATGTTTCGAAGACAATTCGCGGGTCAAGGAGCAGGTCGAGCTCCAGGGGAATGGCAAGGTGCTAGTGGTCGACGGTGGCGGTTCCCTGCGTCATGCGCTGCTGGGTGACATGCTGGCCGAGAAAGCCGCGAAAAACGGTTGGGAAGGGCTGGTGATCTACGGTTGCATCCGTGACGTGGATATCATCGCGCAGACCGATCTGGGCGTTCAGGCACTGGCCAGTCACCCGCGCAAATCCGACCGGCGCGGGCTCGGCGATCTCAACGTTGCGGTCACTTTTGCCGGTGTGACGTTCCATCCGGGCCACTACATTTATGCGGACAACAACGGCGTGATCATTTCGCCAAGCCCGCTGAAAATGCCTGAATAAGCGTTGAGTCAACCAAAGGGGTGAGGATGTTCGAGGAAGAAAACGCGCAGTGGGGGCTGGTACATGCCCTGGTGCTGGACGGTAAAGGCAGTGCGCGTTCGATAGCCCGGACTGAACTCGATGACTTGCGGCTGCAAGCCCATGAAAGCCTGTGGCTGCACTGGGATCGCAGTCATCCGCAAACCCGGACCTGGTTACGAAAATCCAGCGGTCTGAGCGAGTTCAGCTGTGATCTTTTACTTGAAGAGAACACCCGTCCGCGTCTTTTACAGCTTCCGGACAGCGAACTGCTGCTATTTTTGCGCGGGGTCAACCTGAATCCGGGCGCCGAGCCGGAAGACATGGTCTCGGTGCGGATTTTTGGCTCGGCCCAGCGGGTTATTTCCCTGCGTTTGCGTCCGTTGCGTGCCACCGATGAGTTGCTGGTGCAGCTCGCCGAAGGCAAAGGACCGAAAACCGCGTCGGAACTCATCCTTTATATGGCGCAGTACCTCACCAACAAGGTGCAGGATCTGGTCAGTTGCCTCTCGGAAGTGGTCGATGAGGAAGAAGAAAAGCTGGATACCGACGAACGGTATACCCCCGAGCACGGAGCCGTTTTGCAGATCCGACGCAGGGCCGCTGCGCTGAAGCGTTTTCTTGCGCCGCAGCGGGAAATATTCGGACAGCTGACACGGATAAAACTGCCTTGGTTCGTCGAAGACGACGGTGATTACTGGAACGAATTGAACAACAGCCTGACCCGCTATCTCGAGGAGCTGGAATTGACCCGGGAGCGGGTGGGGTTGGTCCTCGAGGCCGAAGATAGACGTTTGAGCGTGCGAATGAACCGCACGATGTACCGCTTCGGGATCATCACTGGAATCTTTTTGCCGATGAGTTTTCTGGCGGGTCTTCTGGGCATCAATGTCGGCGGAATTCCGTTCTCTGCAAGCCCTTATGGCTTCCTGATTGCGTGTCTGATGATGGTCTCGGTGGCGCTGGGGCAGTGGTGGTTATTCCGCCGTTTGCGCTGGTTCTGACGGTGAGCCATGTGACCCGGGCAAATTTGATCGCGTCTTTCACAGACATCACGAGAGGTGCGTATGCACGATCCGTTTGAACAGTCTTTGCGTGACATGCTCAAGGCATCACCGTCCACCCGGGACGACGATGCGTGCCTGGGGCGTGTACTGAAAACCGCCAACCGCCAGGTCGGCGCCGGTGATCTGTTCAGCTTGCTGGGCCGCTGGCTGCCCGCGCTGATGATTGCCTTGAATAACGGATCGGCCCATGTCGCTCCGGTTTCCCGTCACCGTAAACCTACCGTTCGCACTGCTGATAAGGCTGATTGAATATGGAACTTGATCTCTGGACTCAGAGCCTCGTCACTGCAATGACTGCGTTATGGACCAAGATTGCAAATTTCATCCCGAACCTGTTCGGCGCACTGGTTGTGCTGCTGTTGGGTTTCGTCGTTGCGAAACTTTTGGACACTTTGCTGTCGAAGTTGCTCGCCAAACTGGGGCTCGATCGCCTGATGGGCGGCACTGGCCTGACCAAATTACTGTCCCGGGCCGGCCTTCAAGTACCGATCTCGACCTTGATCGGCAAGATTGTCTATTGGTTCGTTCTGCTGATTTTTCTGGTTTCTGCCGCAGAATCCCTTGGACTTGAGCGAGTTTCGGCTACGCTTGACATGCTTGCGCTGTATTTGCCGAAAGTATTTGGCGCCGCGCTGGTGTTGCTGGTGGGTGTTTTGCTCGCGCAATTGGCCAATGGGCTGGTGCGTGGTGCGGCAGAGGGCGTAGGGCTGGACTACGCTGCGGGCTTGGGGAGAATTGCCCAGGGCCTGGTGATTATCATCAGTATTTCGGTCGCAATCAGCCAGTTGGAGGTCAAGACTGACCTGCTCAACCACGTGATTGTGATTGTATTGATTACCGTTGGTCTGGCGGTTGCGCTGGCCATGGGGTTGGGAAGCCGGGAAATTGCCGGTCAGATTCTTGCGGGAATCTATGTGCGTGAGTTGTATCAGGTTGGGCAACAAGTGCGTGTTGGCGAGGTCGAAGGTCAGATCGAAGAGATCGGCACGGTTAAAACCACATTGCTGACCGATGAGGGTGAGCTAGTCTCTCTCTCCAATCGGATCCTCCTGGAACAGCATGTGAGTAGCCGCTAACCCGGCAAACCCTGCTAATGTATGCCGCCGCAAAAATGCCCTGAAAAGGGTTGTGGCGGACATTGACCTGACTGTCGGCCCGACTTGTTTTGAATAAAGCTCAATCGCTGTCTACGCGCTACGACCCCCGCGAGCTCTCTGATGAGGAGTTGGTCGCGCGCTCGCATACCGAGCTGTTTCACGTAACGCGCGCCTATGAAGAACTGATGCGGCGTTACCAGCGAACATTATTTAACGTCTGCGCACGGTATCTTGGGAACGATCGCGACGCAGACGATGTCTGTCAGGAAGTGATGTTGAAGGTGTTGTATGGCCTGAAGAACTTCGAGGGTAAATCGAAGTTCAAGACGTGGCTGTACAGCATCACGTATAACGAGTGCATCACGCAGTATCGGAAAGAACGGCGAAAGCGTCGCTTGATGGATGCTTTGAGTCTGGACCCCCTTGAGGAAGCGTCTGAAGAAAAGGCGCCGAAACCCGAGGATAAGGGTGGACTCGATCGCTGGTTAGTGTATGTGAACCCGATTGACCGTGAAATTCTGGTGCTACGATTTGTCGCAGAGCTGGAATTTCAAGAGATCGCGGATATCATGCACATGGGTTTGAGTGCAACAAAAATGCGTTACAAACGTGCTCTAGATAAATTGCGTGAGAAATTTGCAGGCATTGCTGAAACTTAGTTCGGCGCAAATATCTCTTACGTGTAGGCAAGTTCTGATAGACTTGCCGCCGAGTTGTCCCCCGGTTTGCGGGACTGCTTCACAATCACCAGATGGGGATTTAACGGATGAAACTGAAAAACACCTTGGGCTTGGCCATTGGTTCTTTGATTGCCGCCACTTCGTTCGGCGCTCTGGCACAAGGCCAAGGCGCAGTTGAAATCGAAGGCTTCGCCAAGAAAGAACAATTCGACAGCGCTCGTAACTTCAAGAACAACGGCAACCTCTTCGGTGGTTCGGTTGGTTACTTCCTGACCGACGACGTTGAACTGCGTCTGGCCTACGACGAAGTGCACAACGTGCGTTCCGACGACGGTCGTAACATCAAGGGCGCTAACACCGCTCTGGACGCTCTGTACCACTTCAACAACCCGGGCGACATGCTGCGTCCGTACGTATCGGCTGGCTTCTCCGATCAAAGCATCGGTCAGAATGGCTCCGGCGGTCGTGACCGTTCCACCTTCGCCAACGTTGGCGGCGGTGCCAAGCTGTACTTCACCGAGAACTTCTACGCTCGTGCTGGCGTTGAAGCTCAATACAACATCGACCAGGGCGACACCGAGTGGGCTCCAAGCGTCGGTATCGGTGTGAACTTCGGTGGCGGCTCCAAGCCTGCTGCTGCTCCAGTTCCAGCACCAGCTGAAGTCTGCGCCGACAGCGACAACGATGGCGTTTGCGACAACGTTGACAAGTGCCCGGACACCCCAGCCAACGTAACTGTTGACGCTGATGGTTGCCCAGCAGTTGCTGAAGTTGTTCGTGTTGAGCTGGACGTGAAGTTCGACTTCGACAAGTCGGTAGTCAAGCCTAACAGCTACGGCGACATCAAAAACCTCGCTGACTTCATGAAGCAGTACCCATCGACCAGCACTACTGTTGAAGGTCACACTGACTCCGTCGGTCCTGACGCTTACAACCAGAAACTGTCCGAGCGTCGTGCAAACGCCGTTAAGAACGTTCTGACCAACCAGTACGGTGTTGAATCGTCCCGCGTTCAGTCTGTTGGCTACGGCGAATCCCGCCCAGTTGCTGACAACGCTACTAAAGCTGGCCAAGCTGTAAACCGTCGCGTAGAAGCGCAGGTTGAAGCTCAAGCTAAGTAATTAGCTCGCAGCTCTGAAAAGCCCGGCTTAGGCCGGGCTTTTCTTTGTCTGCGATTTGATGAGGGGAGGGATGAAGCGGGGGGAAGTCAGGTTGACTGATTGACTGCAATCGAAGAGAAATCAGATACCGACAGGGATACTTCTGCACTGGCCGCGACCGCTCCGATCACCAGGATGGCCGGGCTTTTCAACTCAAAAGCGTAGGCATCTTCTTCCATCGCAGTCAGGTCGCTCCGACATTCCCGTTGGTGTGGCAGGGAAGCGTTTTCAATCATCGCCACCGGGGTATCCGCCGCCATTCCTCCGGCGAGCAACTGCTCACGGATCTCGCTCAGTTTTGCGACACCCATATACACCACCAACGTCGTGCCACCTTGGGCCAGGGCTTGCCAGTTCAGGCTGCTGCCATCCTGAGTGTGGGCGGTGACCAGCGTCACGCCACGCGCAACACCCCGCAGGGTCAACGGAATATCGCATTGCGTTGCGCCGGCAAGCCCTGCAGTAATGCCGTTGACCAGTTCCACTTCGACTCCACGTTCACGCAGCCACTGCGCCTCTTCGCCGCCCCGGCCGAAAATGCACGGATCACCACCCTTGAGGCGCACCACGCATTTTCCGTGGCGGGCATAACGCAGCATCAGGCGATGAATGAATGCCTGAGGTGTGGAGCGACAGCCGCCGCGCTTGCCCACGGGAATGATCCGCGCCTGCGGGCAATGTTCCAGCACCGCATCGTTGACCAGGTCATCGATCAGCACCACATCCGCTTCGCTCAACGCCCGCACGGCCTTGAGGGTCAACAATTCCGGATCGCCAGGACCCGCGCCCACCAGCCAGACTTTTGCGCTCATAGTGTTTTCCTCACGAGGTGACGGCGACCGGCTGCGCAGTGGCGGCCAGCAAACGCTTGATTTCCGGGACGCAGGAGCCGCATTGCGTGCCGCAGCCCAATTCTTGTTTCAGGCCTTGCAGGTCCAGGCCGCGGCTAATGCCGGCGCAGACTGCGCTTTGGCTGACGTTTTTGCAGTTGCACAGGGTTTTGTTCCCCGCGGCCGGTGCATTGGCGTTGCCTGGTGGCGCGCTCAGCGGTGCCAGCAGCCAGCGCCGCAGCTGTTCGTCAGCGCGACCTTCCAGCCACAGGCTTTGCAGCCAGTGTTGGGCAAGGGTTTCACCCGCCAGGCGAATCGCGGTGATCCGGCCGTTCTCGATCCGCACGCGTTTTCCGATGGAGCGCCGGGGGTCGTCATAGGCCAGAACCGGGCCATTGTTGAGTCCCAGGCATTGATCGATGTCGCGCAGCAGTTGCGGATCGGGCGCGACGGCGCTGGCAGCGCGTATCAGCAGCGCGGGGCGTTCACGGCCAGCGAGGCTGAGGCTGACGTAGGAAAACGCCTCACAAAGCGGTCGTAGCGTCTCAAAACTCTGTTGAACATCGCCTTCGATGAGGGCGAATAGCTGCCATGGCAGATTTACAGCTTCGAGACGCACGCCACTGTGTTTGAGTTCGGGCTGTTTCGATAGCGGGTCGAAGGCGGGAAGAGTGAGGGTATTTACGCCGCCCTTGAGGAAGCGATCACCCCAATGCATAGGCAGAAAGGCCTGGCCGGGGCGCACGCTGTCGTCGCCTCCAACGGCGACAATCACCGCACCACGGCGACTTTTCAGGCTGACCAGGTCGCCCGATTGCAACCGATGCCGACGCAGTTCATCCGGGTGCAAACTCAACACGGCTTCGCTGACGTGGCCGAATAGCTGGGCGGCGGTGCCGGTGCGGCTCATGCCGTGCCATTGATCGCGCAGGCGGCCGGTGATCAGGGTTAGCGGGAAGCGCGCGTCGCGTTGTTCCTTGGCGGCGCGGTACGGGTCGGCCACGAATTGCGCGCGCCCACTGGCCGTCGGGAAAATCCCGTCCAGATACAACCGGGCCGTGCCTTCGCTGGCACCCATGGGGAAAGGCCATTGCTGCGGGCCTAGGCGGTCGATCAACGCATGGCTGATGCCGGACAAGTCCAGATCACGCCCGCGGGTCAATTGCTTGTACTCGTCGAAGATCTGCGCCGGGTTTTCAAAGGCAAACAGACTGGTTTGTCCGGGACGCAGATATTTCTCCAGGCGCTGTGCGAAATCCACGGTGATCGCCCAGTCAGAGCGGGCTTCGCCAGGTGCGACGATGGCTCGACGAACGTGGGAAATGCGCCGTTCGGAGTTGGTTACCGTGCCGTCCTTTTCACCCCAACTGGCAGCAGGCAGCAGCAAGTCAGCGAAGGCTGCGGTTTCGGTGGTGCGGAAGGCCTCCTGCAACACCACGAACGGACAGGCTTGCAGCGCCTCGCGCACAGCGGTTTGATCCGGCATTGATTGTGCTGGATTGGTGCAAGCGATCCACAGAGCCTTGATTTTTCCGCTGCGCACCTGCTCAAACAATTCAATGGCAGTAAGCCCGGTGCTTGCAGGCAATTGATCCACACCCCAATACCCTGCCACTTCCGCGCGATGTTCAGCATTGGCGGCTTCGCGATGGCCGGGCAGCAGGTTCGACAGGCTACCGGTTTCGCGGCCGCCCATGGCGTTTGGCTGACCGGTCAGGGAGAAAGGTCCTGCGCCGGGGCGGCCGATTTGCCCGGTGGCCAGGTGCAGGTTTATCAGTGCGCTGTTTTTTGCGCTGCCAGCGGTGGACTGGTTCAAGCCCATGCACCACAGCGACAGGAAGCTCGGTGAAGTGCCAACCCATTCTGCGCATTGATGCAGTTGATCAATGCTGATTCCACAGAGCTGCGAAACCATCTGCGGCGTGTAATCGCGCACCAGGTTCTTCAGTTCGGCCAGGCCTTCGGTGTGGGCCTTGATGAAGTCGCGGTCGACCCAGTCTTCCCACAGCAGCAGGTGCAAAATCCCATGGAACAAGGCGACATCGGTGCCTGGCAGAATCGCCAGGTGCAGGTCAGCCAGATCGCAGGTGTCGGTACGACGCGGGTCGATAACGATGACTTTCATCTGCGGCCGGCGGGATTTCGCTTCTTCCAGTCGACGGAAAAGTACCGGGTGGGCGTAGGCCATGTTGCTGCCGACGATCATCACGCAGTCGCTCAGTTCCAGGTCTTCGTAGCTGCACGGCGGTGCGTCGGCGCCCAGGCTGCGCTTGTAACCAACTACTGCCGAAGACATGCACAGGCGCGAATTGCTGTCGATGTTGTTGGTGCCCACCAGCGCGCGCGCCAGTTTGTTGAAGGCGTAGTAATCCTCGGTCAGCAATTGCCCGGAAATGTAGAACGCCACGCTGTCCGGGCCGTGTTCGGCAATGGTCTCGGCAAAAACGCTGGCGGCGTGATCGAGGGCGGTGTCCCAGTCGGTGCGGCTGCGGGCCAGGCCTTTGCCCAGGCGCAGCTCGGGGTACAACGCCCGGGCTGCGAGGTCGCCGGTCAGGTGCAAGGTAGAGCCTTTGCTGCACAATTTGCCGAAGTTGGCCGGGTGGGCCGGATCGCCGCTGACGCCGAGAATGCGCTCGCCGTCATGCTCGATCAGCACGCCGCAGCCGACCCCGCAGTAGCAGCAGGTGGAGGCGGTGATCTGGTTCATCAGTTTGCTTCCCGCAGAGCCAGCAACACCCGGCCGTTCTCGACCCGTGCTGAGTGGTGGTGAGCGCAACCGATGTCCGGGGCCTGGGCTTCCCCAGTCTCAAGGTCGATCTGCCAGTTGTGCAGCGGGCAGGCGACTCGTTTGCCGTAGATCAGACCTTGGGACAGTGGCCCGCCCTTGTGTGGGCAGCGGTCATCGAGTGCGAAAACCTCATCGTCGCTGGTACGAAAAATCGCGATGTCGCCTTTCGGGCCAGCGATGATCCGCGAGCCCAGGGCATTGATTTCTTCCAGTGCGCAGATATCCAGCCAGTTCATGCCGGCACCTCCAGATTCTTCACTGTGATGACGTCGAATTCTTTCTTCAGCAGCGGTTGTTCCAGGCGTTCCTTCCACGGGTCCTGTTCGAACGACAAGGAGAATTGCAAGCGCTCGTTGAGCGCCTTGCGCCGCTCCGGGTCTTCCAGCACGGCTTTCTTGATGTGTTCCATGCCGACCCGTTGCAGGTAGTGCACGGTGCGTTCGAGGTAGAAAGCCTCTTCGCGATAAAGCTGCAGGAACGCGCCGTTGTATTCACGCACTTCTTCGGCGGTTTTCAGTTTGACGAAGAATTCCGCGACCTCGGTTTTGATCCCACCGTTGCCGCCGATGTACATTTCCCAGCCCGAATCCACGCCGATAATTCCGACGTCCTTGATGCCCGCTTCCGAACAGTTGCGTGGGCAACCGGAGACGGCGAGTTTCACTTTATGCGGCGACCACATGTTGAACAGGTCGTGCTCAAGCTCGATGCCCAGTTGCGTGGAGTTCTGCGTACCAAAACGGCAGAACTCGCTGCCGACGCAAGTCTTCACGGTGCGGATGGATTTGCCGTAGGCGTGGCCGGACGGCATGTCGAGATCTTTCCAGACGCCGGGCAGGTCCTGCTTCTTGATCCCCAGCAAATCGATACGCTGGCCGCCGGTCACCTTGACCATCGGCACGTTGTATTTGTCGGCCACGTCGGCAATGCGCCGCAGTTCCGAAGGATTGGTCACACCGCCCCACATCCGCGGGACTACAGAGTAAGTGCCGTCTTTCTGAATGTTGGCGTGGGCCCGTTCGTTGATCAGGCGCGATTGCGGGTCGTCCTTGGCTTCGCCCGGCCAGGTGGAAATCAGGTAGTAGTTGAGCGCCGGGCGGCATGTGGCGCAGCCGTTCGGCGTGCGCCAGTTCAGGTAGCTCATGGTGCCAGCGATGGTCAGCAGGTGCTGGTCGCGGATGGCCTGGCGGATTTGCCCGTGGTTCAGGTCGCTGCAACCGCAAATGGCTTTTTCGCTTTTCGGTTTGACGTCTGCTGCGCCGCCCACGGTGTTGATCAGGATCTGTTCCACCAACCCTGCGCAGGAGCCGCAGGAGCTGGCAGCCTTGGTGTGTTTCTTGACGTCGTCGACGCTGAACAGCCCGTGTTCCTGAATCGCCTTGACGATGGTGCCTTTGCACACGCCGTTGCAGCCGCAGACTTCGGCGGTGTCGGCCATGCTCATGGCTTTGTCCTGACCCTGATGTCCTACGTCGCCCAAGGCGTTTTCGCCGAACATGAGGTGATCGCGGATCTCGTCGATGGCGTGGTTCTCACGGATCTGCCGGAAATACCAGCCACCGTCTGCCGTATCGCCGTACAGACAGGCCCCGACCAGCACGTCATCCTTGATCACCAGTTTTTTGTAGACCCCGCCGATAGGGTCGGAAAGGGTGATGGTTTCAGTGCCTTCGCCGCCCATGAAGTCGCCAGCGGAGAACAGGTCGATGCCGGTGACTTTCAATTTGGTCGACGTCACCGAACCCTTGTAGGTGGCGAAGCCCAGTTGGGCGAGGTGGTTGGCGCAGACCTTGGCCTGTTCGAACAGCGGCGCCACCAGGCCGTAGGCTATGCCGCGGTGGCTGGCGCATTCGCCGATGGCGTAGACCCGAGGGTCGTAGGTTTGCATCGTGTCATTGACCAGAATCCCGCGGTTGCAAGGGATGCCGGATTTTTCCGCGAGTTCGGTGTTGGGGCGAATACCGGCGGCCATCACCACCAGGTCGGCGGGGATGATGTCGCCATTCTTGAACTCGACCGAGCCGACCCGGCCATTGCCGGCATCGTGCAGGGCCTGGGTCTGCTCGCACAGGCGAAAGTGCAGGCCACGGGCTTCCAGGGCGGTTTGCAGGAGTTGGCCGCTGGTTTTGTCCAGTTGCCGTTCCAGCAGCCATTCACCGATGTGCACCACGGTGACGTGCATGCCGCGCAGCATCAGGCCGTTGGCCGCTTCCAGGCCGAGCAGGCCGCCACCGATTACAACGGCGTGCTTGTGGGTTTTCGCCGTGTCGATCATGGCCTGGGTGTCGGCGATGTCGCGGTAGCCGATTACGCCGTCCAGAGTGTTGCCGGGAATCGGCAGGATGAACGGGGTCGAACCGGTGGCGATCAGCAGGCGATCGTATTCGGCCTCGCTGCCGTCTTCAGCGATCACGCGGCGTTTGACCCGGTCGATCTCCACCACTTTGCGGTTGAGCAGCAGCTTGATGTTGTTGTCCAGGTACCAGTCCAGATCGTTGAGCACGATCTCTTCGAAGGTCTGTTCGCCGGCCAGCACGGGCGAGAGCAGGATGCGGTTGTAGTTGGTATGAGGTTCGGCGCCGAAGACCGTGATGTCGTACAGCTCATTGCTCAACTTGAGCAGTTCTTCCAGGGTGCGAACCCCGGCCATGCCGTTGCCGATCATCACCAGTTTTAGTTTTTTCATCAGGATCTCCGGGAGCTCAGACTCGCCTCAACAGGGCTTTCAGGTCTTGCTCGACAAATGTGCGCAAACAAAAAAAGGCGTCCCGCTAGTTGCCTAGCGAGGACGCCTTTGTCCTGGTCCCGTTCTCTCGGGCAGCGCACCCTTCATCGTTGAAGGCTGGGCTTTATGTATGGTGAGAGAGGTAATGCAGTGGTTGTGCCAAGTTCTTCAGGTGCCCGGATTTACTGGAGGGAATCGCGCTCTAGGCATTTGGATTGGGATGTTTGTGCACCGAAACAATGCATGTTGCCCGTAATTGGCGCGGTCTCTGTAGCAGCTGGCGAAGCCTGCGTTCGGCTGCGAAGCAGTCGTCAATCCAGCCAGCTCGATTTACCTGAAACAGCGCGGTGCCTGATTTCACGACTGCTTCGCAGCCGAACGCAGGCTTCGCCAGCTGCTACAAGGGAATTACAAGGGGGCGGTGTCAGTCGTGGAACAGCAGAAACAGCAGCACCAGGTTCACCAGCAACGACACCAGCGCCAAGGTCCGCCAGACCTTCAATGGTTCGCGCTCCAGCAGCGGCCTGGGGCGCACGCTCAAACTGCGCCGCTCGCCCTGTTCCAGCAGCAGTAACCATTCTTCCGCCGTTTCAAAGCGTTGATCCGGATCCGCCGCTACTGCGTGCTCCAGACTTTTCGCAATCCATTCCGGCAGGTCGGGTCGATAGCGACTGGCGCTGACAGGAACCCCGAACCGCGGGCGCTGAAAAGCTTCGATTTCACCGTAGGGATAATGCCCGGTGAGCAGGAAATACAAGGTCACGCCGACGGCATACAGGTCCTGTTGCGGTGTCGGTGCGTCCCCGCGAAAGGCTTCCGGCGCGATATAGCTGGGGGTCCCGGGCAGGGCAGAAGGCTGGTCTTCGGACAGGCCCGGGCAGTAGGCGAGACCGAAATCCAGCAGGCGCAATTCGCCGTCGTCCCCCAGCAGCAAGTTCTCCGGTTTGATATCGCGATGAAGAATCTGCCGTCGATGCAGCATGCCTACTGCGCGCAGCAGGCGTTCGGCCAGATCCTGCCATTGGGGCAGCGGCAGCGGTCCTACATCGGCGTGCAATTGCGCCAAGGTCGATCCGGAATATTCCCGCATCACGTAGTACAAATGCTGACGCTGACTGGCGGCATGGACTTCAGGGAAGTGCCGCCCGGCCACGCGCTTGAGAAACCATTCTTCCGACAGCAACGCCTGCCCTGCGAGGTGATCGTCACGCAGCGCGCCCGGCAAGGTTTTCAGTAGCCAGGGCTGTTGTTGCCCATCGCGCACCCGATAAAGCAGCGACTGCTGGCTCTGGCCGAGTATTCCTTCAACCTGCCAGCCTTCGAAAGTCTGGCCTGGTTTCAAGGCCGGTGGCAGCGGCCACTGCTGCAAATGAATCAACGCATCGCCGATGCTGGTTTCACCGAGGGCATCGACCCGCACCAACAAGGCGCTGGCGTTGTCCTGGCTGCCGGCCAGATGCGCCGCACTGACCAAGGTCTGCGCCGCGCTGTTCAAATCCGGTTGATCGCGCAGAATTGCCGCGATCGCAGTGTCGCCCAGCACGGCCCAAATGCCGTCGCTGAGCAGTACGAAACTTTCGTTCAAGCGCAGTTCGCCATCGAGAAAATCCAGCACCAAATGCTGATCGAGCCCAAGTGCCCGTTTGAGTACATGCTGCATGCCCGGCTGGTCCCAGACGTGATCCTCGCTGACCCGTTGCAAGGTGTCGGCGTGCCAGCGATAAACCCGGCAATCGCCGACATGGGCCAAGGTAAATCGCCTGCCGCGCATGACCAAAGCACTGACAGTGGTGAGCAACGGTTGCCCACCGCCATTGGCCTGCAACCAGCGATTTTGTGCCAGTAGCAGGCGATCCAAGGCCTGTGCGACGCCCCAGGTTTCCGGCGTGGCGTAGTAATCCAGCGCCAGGGCCTGCAACGTCGAGCGGGCGGCGAGGCCACCATCGGCGCACTGGCTGACGCCATCGGCGATGGCGAACAGGTAACCCTTGCTCGCCGCCAGCGCCGGGGCCGGAGTCACCAGGCGCAGGGCGTCCTGATTCTCCTCGCGAGGGCCGATGGCGCTCGCTTCGGCAAAACTCAGTTGCAGGCTCATTGAAGCCTCAGACCCGTGCAGCGGTCACGGCCGCCGAACCCCACGTGGTTCTCCAGCGACGTTTCACACCGTGCAGGCCGAACCAGGCCAGAACGCCAAGGCTGGCGAACAACCACAAGGCCAGTTGATAACTGCCGGTGCTTTGCTTGATCGCGCCCATGCCCGCTGCCAGCGCAAATCCACCAATACCGCCGGCCATGCCGATCAAACCGGTCATTACACCGATCTCGCGACGAAAACGCTGCGGCACCAATTGGAAAACGGCGCCGTTACCGGCACCCAAACCGAGCATGGTGCAGACGAAAAGTGCCAGCGCTGCGTAGGAACTCGGCAGGTTGAAACCCACCGCGGCGATGCAGAGCGCCGCCACCGTGTACATCCCCAGAAGGGTGCGAATGCCACCGAAACGATCCGCCAGAGCGCCACCCAACGGACGCATCAAGCTGCCACCGAACACGCATGCGGCAGTGTAGTAGCCGGCGGTCACCGGGCTGAGGCCATATTGGTCGTTGAAATAGCCGGGCAAGGCGCTGGCCAGGCCGATGAAGCCGCCGAAGGTCACGCTGTAGAAAAACATGAACCACCAGCTGTCGCGGTCGCCCAAGGCCTTGAAGTAGTCGGACACGGACTTGGCTTTTGGCCGCTCAGGCGCGTTTTTCGCCAGCCAGGCGAAGACGATGATGGTCAGGATCAGCGGGATCAGGGCGAAGCCGAACACGTTGCTCCAGCCAAATGCTGCGGCCAGCACCGGGGCGATCAGTGCGGCGAGCACAGTGCCCGAGTTACCGGCACCGGCGATGCCCATGGCTTTGCCTTGGTGCTGAGGGGGATACCATTGCGAGGCCAGCGGCAAGGCGACGGCAAAGGATGCGCCCGCCATGCCGAGGAACAGGCCCAGCACCAGCGCTTGTTCGTAGCTGTGGATGCCGTGTTTCCAGGCAACGAACAGGGCGCAGATGACGATCACCTGGCCAATCAGCCCGGCGGTTTTCGGCGACAGGCGATCAGCCAGCAAGCCCATTACAAAGCGCAACACGGCCCCGGCCAGAATCGGCGTGGCCACCACCAGCCCGCGCTGTTGGGTGGTCAGGTGCAGGTCAGCAGCGATTTGCACCGCCAGTGGGCCGAGCAGGTACCAGACCATGAAACTCAGGTCGAAATAGAGGAAGGCCGCGAACAATGTCGGGGTATGGCCAGATTTCCAGAAGCTTGAATTCATCGCGCACCTCAGCTGTTAGGAGTCTCGAGAAGGAGTCATGAGCTTGCAGGTGGGGCGCCGCATCGGCCGCACCACCGGCCCCGGTCTGTGGGGCCAAAACAAAAAAACGCCGCCACCGGATTCGCCAAAGGGCAAATGAGGTGAGCGACGTCTTTGTCGTAGGTGGGGCAACCGCCGTTGGTTACCTGTAGTGATTACCTAGCGAGATCTGTGCCACATTCACGCTGATCGTTCCCACGCTCTGCGTGGGAACGCATCCCGTGACGCTCTGCGTCACAGCTCGAAGCGGACGCAGAGCGTCCATGGCGGCATTCCCACGCGGAGCGTGGGAACGATCGTTTGGGGGAGTCAGCCGAGCAACTCACTCATGGCAATGATCTGCTCCGCCACCTGAATCAGCTTCTGCTGGCGGCTCATGGCCTGGCGGCGCATCAGGGTGTAGGCCTCTTCCTCGTTGCAGTCCTTCATTTTCATCAACAGCCCTTTGGCCAGCTCGATGCGCTTGCGCTCGGCCAGTTGCTGGTCGCGGGCATTGAGTTGGGCGCGCAGGGCCTGGTCGCTTTCAAAACGCGCCATGGCGACGTCGAGAATCGGCTGCAAGCGCTGTGCGTGGATGCCTTCGACGATGTAGGCACTGACCCCGGACTTGATCGCCTGACGCATCACATTGGGGTCATGTTCATCGGTAAACATCACGATCGGCCGCGGTTGGTCGCGGCTCACCAGCACCACTTGTTCCATGACATCGCGGCTCGGTGACTCGGTATCGATCAAAATCACGTCCGGACGCACCGTTTCGACGCGCGCGGGCAGGTCGATGGTCAGGCCTGACTCGTCGATCACCTCGAACCCGGCTTCGGTCAGGGCCGCCTTCAGGCGTCCGACTTTCTTTGCGGTGTCGTTGATCAGCAGGATACGCAACATATTCGCAGTCTCCTGTCAGCGGCTGGCGAGAAGGGGCGAGCTGTCGCTCATGGCGTGCAGCTTGAAACTGCGGGCATAACCGGCAGGGTCCAGGCCATCCCAGACCTTGCCGTCGATCAACTGGCTGCTGCGCATTGGCTGATCACTCGCGGCCACACCGACAGCGGTGGCGGCCTCTCGATACAAGTCTAGTTGCTGGACCTGACGGGCCACGCCCAGGTAGTCCGGGTCGTCGCGCAACAAGCCCCAACGGCGGAACTGAGTCATGAACCACATGCCATCGGACAAATACGGCAGATTGACCTCGCCATTGTCGTGGAAGCGCAGGGCGTGCGGGTCTTGCCAGCGATTACCCAGGCCATCGGCATAGTCACCGAGCAATCGCGGTTCGATGCAATCGAGTGGCGCGTCAAGGTATTGCGGAGCGCTCAACAGCTTTGCGGTGCTGCGGCGATTCTCGGTGCTTTCTTCGATGAAGCGGCTGGCCTCCAGAATCGCCATCACCAGCGCCCGTGCGGTGTTGGGGTATTGCTCGACAAAGGCGCGGGTGCAGCCGAGGACTTTTTCCGGGTGATCGGGCCAGATGGTCTGGGTGGTGGCCATCGTGAACCCCAGGTTTTGCTGCACCGCGCTGGCGGACCATGGTTCGCCGACGCAGAAGCCGTCGATGCGCCCGGCTTGCAGGTGCGCGACCATCTGCGGCGGCGGTACCACCACGCTGTCGACGTCCTGCAACGGATGGATGCCCTGGCTCGCGAGCCAGTAATACAGCCACATGGCGTGGCTGCCCGTAGGAAATGTCTGGGCGAAGGTGAGTTTTGGGCGACTTTGGTGCACGTGCCGCTCCAGTGCTTCAGGACTGGTCACGTCCAGCGCCTGCAAGCCATGGGAGAGGTTGATGCTCTGGCCATTCTGATTCAGGCCCATGAGCACCGCCATGTCGGTCGACGCGACACCGCCGATGCCCAAATGCACGGCGTAGATCAGACCGTACAAACTGTGGGCGGCGTCGAGTTCGCCGCTGACCAGTTTGTCCCGCAGGTTGGCCCAGGACGACTGGCGCTTGAGGTTCAGGGTCAGGCCGTACGGTTGGGCAAAGCCCTGCGTGGCCGCGACCACTACCGAGGCGCAGTCGCTCAGGGCCATGAAGCCGAGGTTGATTTCGGTCTTTTCCGGGGCATCGCTGCCGTTGACCCAGGCCAGAGGGTTGGCTGGAACTTCAATCATCTGTAAACACCTTTCATAAAAAAGCGCCGGACCGGGCTGCTTGCCAGGGCAAGGCCAAGTGACGACGCCTTTGTCTTTCGACTCATCCCGCCGTTGGCATGAGTGCTGATGTGAGTGGCGGTGCAAGGCATATGCCATCGCCCGCTGATTTTCTCGCGCGCCTCGCCTGCAACCCCGATGCCCGGCTATAATCGCCGCCACTTTTCGTAGCCCAGAGTCAAACCTGCCCATGTACACCCTGGCCCGTCAGCTGTTGTTCAAACTTTCCCCGGAAACCTCCCACGATCTGTCCCTGGACCTGATCGGCGCGGGCGGGCGTTTGGGCCTCAACGGCTTGCTGTGCAAGGCGCCGGCTAAATTGCCGGTGACCGTCATGGGCCTGGACTTCCCGAACCCGGTGGGTCTGGCGGCCGGTCTGGACAAGAACGGCGCGGCCATCGACGGTTTTGCGCAACTGGGTTTCGGGTTTGTCGAAATCGGCACCATCACTCCGCGTCCGCAGCCGGGCAACCCCAAGCCACGGATTTTCCGTCTGCCGGATGCCGAGGCGATCATTAACCGCATGGGGTTCAACAACCTCGGCGTCGATCACCTGCTGGCTCGAGTGGCGGCGGCAAAGTTCAAGGGTGTGCTGGGCATCAATATCGGCAAAAACTTCGATACCCCGGTTGAGCGAGCGGTCGACGACTACCTGATCTGCCTGGACAAGGTCTACGCCCACGCCAGCTACGTGACAGTCAACGTCAGCTCGCCGAACACCCCGGGCCTGCGCAGCCTGCAATTCGGCGATTCGCTGAAGCAATTGTTGGCCGACCTGGCGACGCGCCGTGCAGAACTGGCGCTGCGCCACGGCAAACATGTACCGCTGGCGATCAAGATTGCGCCGGACATGACCGACGAAGAAACCGCTCAGGTCGCGCAAGCGCTGATCGAAACCGGTATGGACGCGGTGATCGCCACCAACACCACCCTGAGCCGCGTTGGCGTAGAAGGCATGGAGCATGGTGACGAGGCGGGCGGTCTGTCCGGCGCACCGGTTCGCGACAAGAGCACCCACACCGTGAAGGTGCTGGCGGCCGAGTTGGCTGGTCGCTTGCCGATCATCGCCGTGGGCGGCATCACCGAAGGCAAGCACGCGGCTGAGAAAATCGCTGCAGGGGCCAGCCTGGTGCAGCTCTATTCCGGCTTCATCTATAAAGGCCCGGCGCTGATCCGGGAATCCGTCGACGCGATAGCAGCCCTGCGCTGACCTGTAGCAGCTGCCGAGCACCGCGAGGCTGCGTTCGGCTGCGAAGCAGTCGTAAAATCTGCATGCGCGGCGTACCTGCAAGACCACAGTGTCTGACTTCACGACTGCTTCGCAGCCGAACGCAGCCTCGCGGTGCTCGGCAGCTGCTACAGGGGGATGTGTGGGGAGCAGGCATAAAAAAGGGCTCCTCGAAGGAGCCCCTGGGCCGAAGCCCGCCGCCCGGATGGGGCGTGCGTGGTAAGTCGTTACGTAATCAGATTGTCGTGTCGGAGTGTGTGCCCTGTATTAGCCGACGGCGTGAAGTTCGTTGAGTCTATGGATTCCCGCAGTGCCGGTCATACCGTCCCAGTTGTCGCCGCGTCCTTCTCGCCAGCCGTTAATCCAGGCTTGGCGTACCGACGGTAGAGTAAATGGGCAAAGCTCGCGGGATTTGCCACCAACGCCGTATTGATATCCGCGCAAAAATGCTCTTTCCAACGGATCACGCTTAAGTCTTCTCATAGGGTGTTGCCCTCACTTGTTGACTGTATTTATCGCGTTGACCTCAATCGAGGTCTGGCAGAAAAACCTCCTGCCGTTGGGGCTCGCTGCCGGCGTCGCGAGCCAAGGTGTTGACGTCATAGCGGCGTCAACCTGTGGTGAGTTCTAACCAATGCGTCACATCGAGGGAATGATCGTTTTGTCATAAGGACGTAACGATAAAGATGGTATGGCGATAAGTAACACCATGTTGTCCCGTGTTTATTGGCAAAACCCCGGTATGATCAGCCCCTCGCTGGATGATGGGGTTAATCCTTTGCTGAGAATGGCTCGCGTTGAAATGAGGCATTATTCGACGAAGGGTCGACTTATGACATTTTATTGCATCAACTTTTTTATCTGTCTTTGCATCTAAGCTCTTTTAACCCGAGCTTGCAGGGATGGGACGGCACACCTTCGTGCCACGCGGGCGCTCTTTTAGAAAAGCGCCTGATTGAAAACCGGGCCGGCAATGCGTTGCCGGTTCACTTAGCGAAAGGCTCTGAAATTCCAATGTCCGATCAATTCGAAATCTTCCTCACTTGCCCTAAAGGCCTTGAAGGCCTGCTCATCGAGGAAGCCGTCGGGCTTGGCCTTGAAGAAGCGCGTGAGCACACCTCTGCCGTGCGCGGCATGGCCACCATGGAAACCGCTTATCGCCTGTGCCTGTGGTCGCGTCTGGCGAACCGGGTGCTGCTGGTGCTCAAGCGGTTCCCGATGAAGGACGCCGAAGACCTGTACCACGGCGTGCTGGATATCGAGTGGCAAGACCACATGCTCAATGACGGCACCCTGGCCGTTGAGTTCAGCGGTCACGGCTCGGGCATCGACAACACTCACTTCGGCGCCTTGAAGGTCAAGGACGCCATCGTCGACAAACTGCGCACGCCACAGGGCGACCGTCCATCCATCGACAAGCTCAACCCGGACCTGCGCATTCACCTGCGCCTGGACCGCGGCGAAGCGATCCTGTCCCTCGACCTCTCCGGCCACAGCCTGCACCAGCGTGGCTATCGCTTGCAGCAGGGCGCAGCGCCGCTGAAGGAAAACCTGGCGGCAGCGATCCTGATCCGTTCCGGCTGGCCACGTATTGCGGCCGAGGGCGGCGCGCTGGCTGACCCGATGTGCGGTGTCGGTACGTTCCTCGTCGAAGCCGCGATGATCGCCGCCGACATGGCACCGAACCTGCGTCGCGAGCAGTGGGGCTTCACCGCGTGGCTCGGTCACGTCCCGGCCCTGTGGAAAAAGCTTCACGAAGAAGCCACTGAGCGTTGCGCGGCCGGTCTGGCCAAGCCACCGCTGTGGATTCGCGGTTACGAAGCCGATCCGCGCCTGATTCAACCGGGTCGCAACAACGTTGAACGTGCCGGCCTGAGCGAGTGGATCAAGATCTACCAGGGCGAAGTCGGGACGTTCGAGCCACGTCCGGACCAGAACCAGAAAGGCCTGGTGATCTGCAATCCACCGTACGGCGAGCGTCTGGGTGATGAAGCGAGCTTGCTCTATCTCTACCAGAACCTCGGCGAACGTCTGCGACAGGCCTGCTTGAACTGGGAAGCCGCCATATTCACCGGCGCCCCGGAGCTGGGCAAGCGCATGGGCATCCGCAGCCACAAACAGTATTCGTTCTGGAACGGCGCCTTGCCGTGCAAATTGCTGCTGATCAAAGTCACCCCGGACCAGTTCGTCACTGGCGAACGCCGCACTCCGGAGCAGCGTCAGGTCGAGCGCGAACAAGTTCAAGCCGAAGTCGAAGCTGCAGACAACGACGTAGCACCGGGCAAGTACGAGAAGTACAACAAGAACGGCAACCCGATCAAACCGGCCCCGGTGGTGATCGAGCAGCCGCGCTTGAGTGAAGGCGGGCAGATGTTTGCCAACCGCCTGCAAAAGAACCTCAAGGCCCTGGGCAAATGGGTCAAGCGTGAAGGCATCGACTGCTACCGCGTCTACGATGCCGACATGCCGGAATACTCGATGGCCATCGACCTGTATCAGGATTGGGTCCACGTCCAGGAATACGCCGCGCCGAAATCCATCGATCCGGAAAAAGCCTCGGCGCGCATGTTCGATGCCCTGGCCGCCATTCCGCAGGCCCTGAACATCGACAAGAGCCGCGTGGTGGTCAAGCGTCGCGAGCGGCAGAGCGGCACCAAGCAGTACGAACGCCAAGCGGCGCAGGGCAAGTTCGTCGAGGTCAATGAAGGCGGCGTGAAGCTGCTGGTCAACCTCACCGATTACCTCGACACCGGGCTGTTCCTCGATCACCGGCCAATGCGCATGCGGATTCAGAAAGAGGCGGCCGGCAAGCGCTTCCTCAACCTGTATAGCTACACCGCAACCGCCAGTGTTCACGCAGCCAAGGGCGGCGCCCGCAGCACCACCAGCGTCGACCTGTCGAAAACCTATTTGGACTGGGCGCGTCGCAACCTGTCGCTGAACGGTTTCTCCGAGAAGAACCGTCTGGAGCAGGGCGACGTGATGGCCTGGCTCGATGCCTGCCGTGACGAATTCGACCTGATCTTCATCGATCCGCCGACGTTCTCCAACTCCAAGCGCATGGAAGGGATCTTTGATGTGCAGCGTGACCAGGTGCAATTGATCGACCTGGCCATGGCGCGTCTGGCCCCGGGCGGGGTGTTGTACTTCTCCAACAACTTCCGCAAGTTCCAGCTCGAGGAAAACCTCACCGAGCGTTATGCGGTCGAGGAAATCACCGCCCAGACCATCGATCCGGATTTCGCCCGTAATGGCAAAATCCACCGTGCCTGGAAAATCACGGCTCGTTGACACTTGAAGGAATTGGATCCACAGAGCCTTGATTTTTAAAGGCTCTTGGCTTCTTTCTGGGCTGGTCAAATTGATGGCTAATAGCTATAACTCAATCCATGGCCAATGGGCTTTCCCGCACCTGGCGTTTTGAGTTGCGTCTATGTCGTTACACGCCGTGCGCCCGAAAATCCTGGGTTTTATCAGTGAAGATGCGTCGGCCTGGCTGGTCGCACTGCTGGTATTGGTTGTCGGCGGGATTCTCACCGGATTGCTGGCGTGGTCGACGCTGAATCTGTTCCACCATCAATTGCGGCAACGTTTCCAACTGCTGGCCAGTGAACGTTACAGCCGTATCGAAGAACGCTTCGAAGATCAGGAACAGCGCCTCGATGGCCTGCGCCGGTTCTTTGCCAATTCCGATTCGGTCTCCCGCGCGGAGTTCGACGGCTACACCCAACCGCTGCTGCACCGGACCCAGGCCTATTCCTTCGCCAAGCGGATAACCGGTGCCGAACGGGCGGAATTTGAACGCCAGGTGCGTGCCGAGGGTTTGCCCGACTTCACCCTGCGCGAACTCAATGCCGACGGCCAACTGCAACTGGCGGCCGAACGGGATGAGTACGTGGCGGTGCTGTATAGCCAGACCCAAAGTAAACTCGGCTCGCCGCTGGGCTACGACTTGTGGGCTCAACCCTTGCGCCGTGCCACCCTTGAACGGGCCGATCAGCACGGCGGCATGGCGGTATCGCAACCAATGCATCTGGTCAGTATCGAGCCCGCCTATGCCCGCGGCGTATTGCTGGTCGCACCGGTGTTGATGCGCAATAGTCCGGCGGGGTCGAAACCTTACGGTTATGTCATGGCCGTGATCAGCATGCATCAGTTGTTGGCGGACGGGCTGCCGGAGGCTGGTCGTGACTATCTTTCGGTGCGCATCCTCGACTTATCCACAGACGATCAGCACGAAGTGCTTTATGAGTCCCCCAACACGTCGCCCCCCAGTGAGTTGGCCGCGACCCGGCTGCTGCGGCTTGCCGACCATGACTATCAAGTCGACATTCAGCCCAGCGATGCCTTCCTGAAAGCCAATCACTCTTCGGTGTCCTCCCTGGTGGTGCTGGGTGGTTTGCTCAGTCTGTTGCTCAGTGCCTTGCTCTATGTGCTGGTCAGTCAGCGTCAACGGGCCCTGAAAATGGTCGAGCAACGGACCCAGGAACTGCACGACCGCGAGCAGGAGCTACGCGGCACCCATGGGCAGTTGCGGGGTGTGCTGAATGCCGCGACCCAAGTGGCGATCATCGCCACTGACCTGCGCGGGGTTATCAGTACCTTTAATGCCGGAGCCGAACAAATGCTTGGCTACACCAGCACCGAGGTGGTCGGCCACATGACCCTGGAAAACCTGCACCTGCCCCGAGAGCTCGTGGCCCGTTCGGCGGAGTTGAGCGCGCGCTATGGCAAACCGATTCCGACCTGCCAGGCGATGTTGGTCGAGGGCGGCGAGGAGGGCGGACATGAAGCACGAGAATGGACGCTGCTGCGTAGCGATGGCAGCCATTTGACGGTGAACATGCTGGCGACCCCGGTCCTCGACGAGCAAGGCTTGTGGGTCGGACACCTGGCGATCTGTATCGACATCACCGAGCGTAAGCGGGTCCACGAGGCCCTGGCGGCACGGGACCTGTTGTTGAAGAAACTCAGCGCTCATGTGCCTGGCGGGATCTACCAATTCAAGATGGAGTTCGATGGGCGTTTCAGCGTGATCTACGCCAGCGACGGTATTCGCGAGATCTACGAACTCGAGCCCGACGTACTGTTGCTCAACGCCGAAGCGATTTTCACGCGGATTCATCCGCAGGACAGCACCCGGGTCCGCGCTTCGATCCGGGCGTCGGCGGATACCCTCAGCCCCTGGCGCGAGGAATACCGCGTGCAATTACCCCTGCGCGGCCTGCGTTGGGTTCGTGGCGAGGCGACACCGGAGGAATTGCCCGGTGGCGGCGTGCTCTGGCACGGCTACATCTCGGACATCTCCGACTTGAAACGGGTGGAAGAAGAACTGCGGGCGCTATCGATCACCGACTCTCTGACCGGCATCCACAACCGTCGCTATTTCCAGGAGCGCCTGACCACGGAAATGGTCCGGGTCGAACGCGGTGGCGGCGAGTTGTCGGTGATCATGCTCGATATCGACCACTTCAAACGCATCAATGACCAGCATGGCCACGCGGTCGGCGATCGGGTGTTGCAGATTGTGTGCGAACGCATCAGCCATCGGCTGCGACGCACCGACGTGTTCTGTCGCCTGGGTGGCGAGGAATTCATGGTGCTCTGCCCGGACATCAGCGGCGAGCATGCCCATGTCCTGGCCTTGCAGCTGTGGCAAGGCTTGCGCGGTTCGCCGATTGAAGGCGTCGGGACAGTGACCGCCAGTTTCGGGATTGCCAGTTGGCGAGTCGGGGAGGGCGCGGATGCCCTGCTGCTGCGGGCGGATTCGGGGGTGTATGCGGCGAAACAGGCCGGACGGGATCGGGTAGAAGAAGAGATGAACTAGAGCTGGCAGCATGATCGTTCCCACGCTCTGCGTGGGAATGCCTCTAGGGACGCTCTGCGTCCAGTGACGCGGAGCGTCACGGGCTGCATTCCCACGCAGAGCGTGGGAACGATCAGGTGTGGGGGTTAGAGCACCGAAGCCGTTTGCGGCAGTTTCGGTTGGCGATACAGGTCCAGCAGCACCTGATCCAGTACCGACGACGCGCCAAACGGTGCCTTGTCGTTGAGGATCGCCACGACCGCCCAGGTATTGCCGTTGATGTCACGGCTGAAACCGGCAATCGCCCGCACGGTATTCAGGGTGCCGGTTTTGATGTGCGCTTCACCGCGCATCGCCGTGGTCTTCAGGCGTTTGCGCATGGTGCCGTCGGTGCCGGCAATCGGCATTGAGCTGATGAACTCGGCCGAATACGGGCTTTTCCAGGCTGCTTGCAGCATGCCGGCCAATTCACGCGCACTCACTCGTTCGGCACGGGACAGGCCGGAACCGTTTTCCATCACCAGATGTGGCGCGGTGATGCCTTTCTTCGCCAGCCATTGACGTACGACACGTTGTGCAGCCTTGGCATCGTCACCGTCGGCCTCGGTGCGGTACTGCGCACCCAGGCTCAGGAACAGCTGCTGGGCCATGGTGTTGTTACTGTATTTGTTGATGTCGCGGATGATTTCCGCCAGGTCCGGCGAGAAAGCCCGAGCCAGGACCTTGGCGCCTTTGGGTGTTGGCGCCATACGGTCCACGCCCTGAATGCTGCCGCCCAGTTCCTTCCAGATTGCTCGTACGGCCCCTGCGGTGTAAGTCGCGTGGTCGAGCAGCGACAGGTAGGTCTGGGAACTGCAACCCTCGCCCAACTGGCCGCCAACCGTCACGGTCACGCTGCCATCGGGCTGGGTCACCGGGTTGTAACGCACGCCACCGGTGCATTGCTTGGAATTGACGGCTTTGACCTGGTTTTCGATGCGAATGCTGGCAATCGGCGGTTCCACCGACACCAGCACCCGGCCGTTGTCGTTGCGCGCCACAAAGCGCAGGGCCTTGAGGTTGACCATCAGCGCGTCAGGTTTGACCAGGAACGGCTTGTTATCGTCATTGCCGTCGTCGTTGAACTGCGGCAATTGCGGTTGTGCGAAGAAATTGCGGTCCAGTACCAGATCGCCGGTGATTTGCGTCACACCGTTGGCGCGCAGGTCACGCATCAGCAACCAGAGTTTTTCCATGTTCAGCTTCGGATCGCCGCCACCCTTGAGGTAGAGGTTGCCGTTGAGGATGCCGCCGCTGAGCGTACCGTCGGTGTAGAACTCGGTTTTCCACTGGTGGTTCGGGCCAAGCATTTCCAGCGCCGCGTACGTGGTGACCAGTTTCATGGTCGAGGCCGGATTGACGGAGACGTCAGCGTTGAAAATCGTCGGGGTGCCAGGGCCGTTGAGCGGGATCATCACCAGCGACAGGGCGTTGTCCTGCATTTTGCTGGCCTTGAGGGCTTTTTCAACGTTGGGCGACAGCGCGGTATTGATCTGGGCGGCGGAAACAGAGAAGGCCAGTGGGAGCAGAAAACCGGCCAGTAACAGTGGACGCAAAGATTTGATCATCTGAAATAAAACCCTACAGCCGAGGGGGAAAAAGACGAGGGCATGAAGATAAATTCCCTCAGCGGTCATGAAAGTGTCGGCATTATGCCCCAAGGTGTAGCGGCTTGTGCCGTGCGCTGGCCTTCCAATCCGCTATTTTTTACCGACGGTAGGGCTTGCAGCCCAGAGAAACGGGCAATCGGCGCCTTAAACTGCTAAAGTGCCGCCCGTTATTACTTATGAGGATTGTTCCAATGGCGACTAACCGTTCCCAGCGTCTGCGCAAAAAACTGTGCGTCGATGAATTTCAAGAGCTGGGTTTCGAACTGAACCTGGATTTCAAAGAAGATTTGGCTGATGAAGCCATTGATGCTTTCCTCGACGCGTTCCTCAAAGAAGCCATGGAAGCCAACGGTCTGGGCTATGTTGGTGGCGACGACTTCGGTCTGGTTTGCCTGCAGAAGCGTGGCTCGGTATCCGAAGAGCAGCGTGCTGCTGTTGAAGCCTGGCTCAAAGGCCGCAGCGAACTGACCGAAGCGACTGTCAGCCCGCTGATCGACGTCTGGTACCCGGAAAAGCCGATCAATCCGGTAGCTTGATGTTGTAAAAAAACGGCGACCCAAGGGTCGCCGTTTTTTTGTGACGATCAACGGCACGCAGCCTCGTTTCACTCGACAGCTGCTACATGGATTGCACTGTCCTGTAGCAGCTGTCGAGTGAAACGAGGCTGCGTGCTTTTAGCTTTTGCGCCAGTTCAGAATCACCATCGTTAGAACCCCCGCCACAATCCCCCAGAACGCCGAACCAATGGAAAACAGCGTCAGCCCCGACGCCGTGACCATAAAGGTAATCAGCGCCGCTTCACGTTCCTTCACTTCGCTCATGGCGATGCTCAAGCCATTGATGATCGAGCCAAACAACGCAAGTGCCGCTATCGACAGCACCAGTTCTTTCGGTAGCGCGGCAAACAGTGCCGCCAGTGTCGCGCCGAACACCCCGGCAATCCCGTAGAAAATCCCGCACCACACGGCCGCCGTATAGCGTTTGTTGCGATCCTCATGGGCATGCGGCCCGGTGCAAATCGCCGCGCTGATGGCTGCCAGGTTGATCCCGTGGGAACCGAACGGCGCCAGCAGCAACGAAGCGATGCCAGTGGTGGTAATCAGCGGCGAGGCCGGTACGGTATAACCGTCGGCGCGCAGCACGGCGATGCCGGGCATGTTCTGCGAGGTCATGACCACGACAAACAGCGGAATGCCGATGCTGATGGTCGCGGCGAGGGAAAAATGTGGTGTGGTCCAGACCGGCGTCGCCACTTCCAGATGAAAACCGCTGAAATCCAGCAGGCCCATGAACCCGGAAAGTGCCGTCCCGATCAATAGCGCGGCGAGAACGGCATAACGCGGCGACAGGCGTTTGACCACCAGGTAAGTGAAGAACATGCCCAGCACCAGTGCGGTGCGATGCTGCGCGGCGACGAAGATTTCGCTGCCGATTTTGAACAGAATCCCCGCCAGCAGGGCCGCGGCCAATGCCGCTGGAATCTTTTTCATCAGCCGCTCGAAGCTGCCGGTCAGGCCGCAGATCATCACCAGCACCGCGCAGGTAATGTAGGCGCCGATGGCTTCGCCGTAGGCCACGCCGCCCAGACTGGTGATCAGCAACGCCGCGCCGGGTGTCGACCAGGCGATGGTGATCGGTGTGCGATAACGCAGGGACAGGCCGATCGAACACACCGCCATGCCAATCGAGATCGCCCAGATCCACGAGGAAATCTGCCCGCTGGTCAGCCCCGCCGCTTGCCCGGCCTGGAACATCAGGACCAGCGAACTGGTGTAACCGGTCATCATCGCAATGAAGCCGGCGACGATCGCAGAAGGCGACGTATCGGCAAAAGGGCGGATCTGCGTGTGCGTGGCGTCGTTCATGACAGCGGTGTTCCTTGTTCTGATAAAGATGTCGAATCAACGCTGAACCTTGTGGGAGCGTGGCTTGCCCGCGAAGGCGTCGTGTCAGTCGATATCAATGTTGACTGACACGACGCCTTCGCGGGCAAGCCACGCTCCCACAGGGGATTGCATTTAGGCGGCGGATTCTGCGTTCAAGCCTAAACTCAAACGTAAGGAGTCGTTGCAATACAGCGGAAGTGACAAACAGCCGTACAGTCGTGTTGCCACCATCCATTGTGTACAATCGCAGTGTTTTTTACGCGATACTTGCCAGCGACCCACTGTGCCGTATTACAGTCACGGTCAATTCGCCGCAGTTCTTCCGACTCGAGTGCCCATGAACGAACAGTTGCAACCCCTCAAGAAACAACCGCGAGCAGGCAAAGCCGGCCGCAGCGGTACCCAGGACGATATCGTCTACGCGCATATTTTCGAGGCCATCCTCGAACAGCGTCTGGCGCCCGGTACCAAGTTGAGCGAAGAAGCGCTGGGGGAAATTTTCGGGGTCAGTCGCACCATCATTCGCCGCGCGCTGTCGCGCCTGGCCCATGAAGGCGTCGTGCTGCTGCGGCCGAACCGTGGCGCTGTCGTGGCCAGCCCGAGTGTCGAAGAAGCTCGCCAGGTGTTCATGGCCCGGCGTCTGGTGGAGCGTGCGATCACTGAATTGGCGGTGCAGCACGCCACTGCCGAGCAGATTGCCGAGTTGCGCCAGATGGTCAACGACGAACGCGACAGCTTCTCCCGTGGCGATCGCGGCGCCGGTATTCGTCTGTCGGGCGAGTTTCACTTGAAGTTGGCCGAAGCGGCGAAAAACGCGCCGTTGATCAGCTTCCAGCGCAGCCTGGTGTCCCAGACGTCGTTGATCATTGCCCAGTATGAAAGCGGCAATCGCTCCCACTGTTCCTACGACGAGCACACCCAGTTGATCGACGCCATCGAAGCGCGCAACGCTGAGCTGGCGGTGGATCTGATGATGCATCACATGGATCACATCGACAGCAAACTCAACCTCGACGAAGAAAGCGCGTCGGATGATTTGCATGCGGTGTTCTCGCATTTGTTGCAGACCAAAAAGCCAGGGCGGCCTGCTGCGAAACTCTGACTTCCTGACACTGATCGTTCCCACGCTCTGCGTGGGAATGCCTCAACGGACGCTCTGCGTTCGGTTCTGGATTGGGACGCGGAGCGTCCCGGGCTGCATTCCCACGCGGAGCGTGGGAACGATCAATCCCCCTGACTGAAGAGTACGGGGGATTTTTTATGCCCGAAGAAAACTAGCGCTGATGCACCTGATTCCCCGCCGCATAGGTCTGCAACACCGTCCGGTCATCCCCCAGCGTCATCAACACAAACAACGTCTCGGCAATGTTGTTGGCCTGCTTCAAGCGATAGCTCAGCAGTGGTGTGGCGTTGTAGTCCAACACCAGGAAGTCCGCATCAGTGCCCGGTTGCAGGGTGCCGATCTTGTCTTCCAGACGCAGCGCACGAGCACCGCCGAGGGTCGCCAGGTACAACGATTTGAACGGGCTCAGTCGCGCACCTTGCAGCTGCATCACCTTGTACGCTTCGTTCAGCGTTTGCAGCAGCGAGAAACTGGTGCCGCCACCGACGTCCGTACCGATGCCGACATTCAACTTGTGCTTCTCGGCCATCGGCAGGTTGAACAGGCCGCTGCCGAGGAAGAAGTTCGACGTCGGGCAGAAAGCGATCGCCGAGCCGGTTTCCGCCAGTCGCGCGCACTCGTCATCGCACAGATGCACGCCGTGGGCGAATACCGAACGTTCGCCGAGCAGTTTGTAGTGGTCATAGACGTCCAGGTAGCCCTTGCGCTCCGGGAACAGTTCCTTGACCCACTCGATTTCCTTGAGGTTTTCGCTAATGTGGGTCTGCATGTACAGGTCTGGGAATTCGCTGAGCAACTGGCCGGCGAGGGTCAGCTGTTCCGGGGTGCTGGTCGGGGCGAAGCGCGGGGTGACTGCGTAGTGCAGGCGACCCTTGCCGTGCCAGCGTTCGATCAGCGCCTTGCTTTCGACGTAGCTGGATTCGGCGGTGTCGGTCAGGTAGTCCGGCGCGTTGCGGTCCATCATCACCTTGCCGGCAATCATCCGCAGGTCCAGCTGTTCGGCGGCTTCAAAGAACGAGTTCACCGATTGCGGATGCACGCTGCCGAACACCAGGGCCGTAGTGGTGCCGTTGCGCAGCAGTTCCTTGATGAAAATGTCCGCGACTTCGTCAGCGTGATCCTTGTCGGCAAACTGGCTTTCGCACGGGAAGGTGTAGGTGTTGAGCCAGTCCAGCAGCTGTTCGCCGTAGGCGCCGACCATGCCGGTTTGCGGCAAGTGAATGTGGGTGTCGATGAAGCCCGGGGTGATCAGCGCGTCCTGATAATGCGTGATCTGGATATCGGCTGGCAGGGTCGGCAGCAAGTCGCTGGCGTGACCAAGGGCGCTGATCTGGCCGTTATCGACCACCAGCAAGCCGTCTTCGAAATACTCATAAGAGGCTTCGATGCCCACTTCGGCGGGGTCGGCGATGCTGTGCAGAATGGCGGCGCGGTAGGCTTTGCGAGTCAAAGGCATTGTCGTTCTCAATTCGTGGCTTGGTTCGAAGCCTGGTTGCGGCGTGAGGCAGGCAGCAGTTTGGCGATCGATGATCCGGCGCGGGCAGTGTGCTGGCCGAAATTGGCGTTATAGGTAGCGATGATTTCGCCGGCGATGGAGATGGCGATTTCCACAGGCAACTTGCCTTTGACTTCGCCGATGCCCATCGGGCAGCGCATGCGTTGCAGCACGGCGCTGTCGAAACCACGGTCACGCAAGCGATGTTCGAATTTCACCCGTTTGGTCTTCGAACCGATCAGGCCGAAGTAGGCGAAGTCGTTGCGCTTGAGGATCGCAGCGGTGAGTTCGAGGTCGAGTTGGTGATTGTGGGTCATGACGATGCAGTAGCTGCCAGCGGGCAGGTCATCGACTTCGTCCACCGGTTCTTCGGTGACGATTTTGCGTACGCCGTGGGGGATCTGTTCCGGGAATTCGGCTTCCCGCGAATCGATCCAGCGCACTCGGCAGGGCAGGCTGGCGAGCAGCGGCACCAGCGCCCGGCCGACGTGGCCGGCACCGAACACGGCGACCTGCGCCTGAACCTGGCCCATCGGTTCGAACAGTAATACGGTCACGCCGCCGCAGCATTGTCCCAGGCTGGCGCCGAGGCTGAAGCGTTCAAGGTGCGTGTCCTGCTTGCCGCTGGCCAGCATCTCGCGGCCGATTTGCATGGCCTTGTATTCCAGATGCCCGCCACCGATGGTGTCGAAGGTCTGGTTGGCGCTGATGACCATCTTCGAGCCGGCATTACGCGGCGTCGAGCCGAGCTCTTCGATGATGGTGACCAACACGCAGGGTTCACCCCGGGATTGCAGGTCGGCGAGGGCGTCGATCCAGTTGTACATATTCACCTCAACATTTCTGTTGTCTGTTCGGCCGTCATCGCTAGCAGGCTAGCTCCCACAGGGTTTGTGGTGTCCACATACGCAAATCCTGTGGGAGCCAGCCTGCTGGCGATTGGCCGCGCCGCTGTTTAGAGCGAAGCCAACTCAGCCTCGGCTTCAACAGCCTTCGCCACCTTCAACTGCCGCATCTGCTCACAGCCCCACAACACCCGCTCCGGCGTCGCCGGCGCATCGATTTTCGGTTGATGCTTGTAGTCGCCCAGACTGGCCACGGCGTCCTTGATCGCACACCACGCCGCGATGCCGAGCATGAACGGCGGCTCGCCCACGGCCTTGGAGTGGAACACCGTGTCTTCCGGGTTTTTACGGTTTTCCACCAGCTTCACTCGCAGGTCCAGCGGCATGTCCGCCACCGCCGGGATCTTGTAGCTGGCCGGGCCGTTGGTCATCAGTTTGCCCTTGTTGTTCCACACCAGTTCTTCCATGGTCAGCCACCCCATGCCCTGGATGAAACCACCCTCGACCTGACCGATGTCGATCGCCGGGTTCAGTGAGTCGCCGACGTCGTGGAGGATATCGGTGCGCAGCATTTTGTACTCGCCGGTGAGGGTGTCGATGATCACCTCGCAGCACGCTGCGCCGAAGGCGTAGTAATAGAACGGCCGGCCCCGCGCCTGGCTACGGTCGTAGAAGATTTTCGGAGTTTTGTAGAACCCGGTGCTCGACAGCGAAACCTGGGCGAAATACGCCTGCTGGATCAGCGCTTCAAACGTCAGGATGTGATCGCGAACGCGAACATGACCGTTGTGGAATTCCACGTCTTCTTCGCTGACTTTGTACTGCCGCGCGGCAAACTCCACCAGGCGCTTCTTGATAATCTCAGCTGCGTTCTGTGCGGCTTTACCGTTCAGGTCAGCGCCACTGGAAGCGGCGGTCGGCGAGGTGTTCGGCACCTTGTCGGTGTTGGTCGCGGTGATCTGCACACGGTCCATTTCCACCTGGAACACTTCAGCCACGACCTGCGCGACTTTGGTGTTCAGGCCCTGGCCCATTTCGGTGCCGCCATGGTTCAGGTGGATGCTGCCGTCGGTGTAGACGTGGATCAGCGCACCGGCCTGGTTGAGGAAGCTGGCGGTGAAGGAAATACCGAATTTCACCGGGGTCAGCGCCAGGCCTTTTTTCAGGATCGGGCTGTTGGCGTTGTAGCGACGAATCGCTTCGCGGCGTTCGGCGTACTGGCTGCTTTCTTCAAGTTCGGCGGTCATTTCCTCGAGCATGTTGTGCTCGACGGTCTGGTAGTAATGGGTGACGTTGCGCTCGGTCTTGCCGTAGTAGTTGGCCTTGCGCACCGCTAGCGGATCAAGGCCCAGATGGCGGGCGATGGCGTCCATCACTTCTTCGATGGCGACCATCCCTTGCGGGCCGCCGAAACCACGGTAAGCGGTGTTCGACGCGGTGTTGGTCTTGCAGCGATGACCGTTGATGGTCGCGTCGCCCAGGTAATAAGAGTTGTCGGCATGGAACATCGCGCGGTCGACAATCGATGCCGAGAGGTCCGGCGAGCAACCGCAGTTGCCAGCCAGTTCCAGGGCAATGCCATGCAGCCGACCAGTGCTGTCGAAGCCCACGTCGTACTCGATGTAGAACGGGTGACGCTTGCCGGTCATCAGCATGTCTTCGACCCGCGGCAGGCGCATCTTGGTCGGCTGGCCGGTGAGGTGCGCGATCACTGCGCACAGGCACGCGGGGCTCGCGGCCTGGGTTTCCTTGCCGCCGAAACCACCGCCCATGCGGCGCATGTCGACGACGATTTTGTTCATCGACACATCGAGCACTTCGGCGACGAGCTTCTGCACTTCGGTGGGGTTCTGCGTCGAGCAGTAGACGATCATGCCGCCGTCTTCGGTCGGCATCACCGAAGAGATCTGGGTTTCCAGATAGAAGTGTTCCTGGCCGCCGATGTGCAATGTGCCCTGGATACGATGTTCCGCCGTGGCCAAGGCCGCGGCCGAATCACCGCGCTGATGCGTGTGGCTGTCGAGCACAAAATGGCGTTTGCGCAGGGCTTCAACCACGTCCAGAACGGGTTCGAGGTCTTCGTATTCGATGATCGCGGCCATCGCGGCTTTGCGTGCGGTTTCCAGGTCTTTCGCCGCAACGGCCAGTACCGGTTGACCGACGAATTGCACGTCATCGATGGCCAGCAATGGGTCGCCCGGCAGCAAGGGGCCGATGTCTTTCAGGCCTGGCACGTCTTCGTGGGTAATGGCGATGCGCACGCCTTCGAAGGCGTAGCAGGGCTTGGTGTCGATGCTGATGATTTTCGCGTGGGCACGGTCCGACAGGCGTGCGTAAACGTGCAACTGGTTCGGAAATTCCAGCCGGTCGTCGATGTACTGCGCTTCACCGGACACGTGCTTGGCGGCGCTGTCGTGCTTGACGCTGCGGCCGACACCGGTGGTCAGGTCCTTGGCGAACAGTTCAGCCAATTCGGCTTGGGTCTTCTCTACAGCGTGATGATTAGACATAAGCGGTCACCCGAGTCTCGATGTGCGGTGTTTGCAGTTCGATGAAGTATTTACGCAACAGGTTCTGCGCGCTGAGCAGGCGGTATTCCTTGCTGGCGCGGAAGTCCGAGAGCGGTGTGAAATCTTCGGCGAGTGCAGCGCAGGCGCGTTCAACGGTGTCGTGATTGAATGGCGCGCCGAGCAACACCGTTTCGCAGTTATTCGCACGTTTCGGAATCGCGGCCATGCCGCCGAACGCTACGCGAGCGTCGGCGATCACGCCGTTGTCGATGCGCAGGTTGAACGCGGCGCAAACGGCGGAAATGTCATCGTCCAGACGCTTGGAGACTTTGTAGGCGCGGAACAGTTGTTCGGCGCTGGCACGCGGCACGATGATCTTTTCGATGAACTCGCTTTCCTGGCGCGCGGTGACCCGGTAATCGATGAAGTAATCTTCCAGCGCCATCGTGCGGCGGACTTCGCCTTTGCACAAAACGATCTGCGCACCGAGGGCAATCAGCAGGGGCGGGGAGTCACCGATCGGCGAGGCATTGCCGATGTTGCCGCCGAGGGTGCCTTGGTTGCGGATCTGCAGGGAAGCAAAGCGTTGCAGTAATTCGCCGAAGTCCGGGTACTCGGCTTTCAGCGCCTCGTAGCAATCGGAGAGGGCAGTGGCGGCGCCGATTTCCAGGCGATCGTCAAAGCGATCGATGCGCTTCATCTCGGCGACATTGCCGACGTAGATCATCACCGGCAGGGTGCGGTGGAACTGTGTGACTTCCAGCGCCAGGTCCGTACCGCCGGCCAGCAGGCGGGCTTGTGGATAGGCGTCATAGAGGTCAGCCAGATCGGCCACGGTCAGCGGCACCAGGCAGCGTTTGTCGCCACTGTTGAGTTCGCCGATATCGGTGGGGGCGATGGCCTTCAGGCGAGCGATGGTGTCGGCTTCACGGGCGTCGAACTGGTCCGTTTGCTTGCCGCAGCAGGATTGTTCGGCGGCCGCCAGAATCGGCCGGTAGCCTGTGCAGCGACAGAGGTTGCCGGCCAGTGCTTCGTGAGCTTTATGAGCATCCGGTTGATCGCTGTTCTTTTGCAGCGCGAACAGCGACATGACGAAACCGGGTGTGCAAAAACCGCATTGCGAACCGTGGCACTCGACCATGGCTTTCTGCACGCTGTGCAGCTCGCCTTGGTGCTTGAGGTCTTCGACGCTGATCAATTGTTTGCCGTGCAGTGACGAAACGAACGTCAGGCACGAGTTGAGGCTGCGATAGCGAATGTGTTCGCGGCCATCGTCGTCCGTCTGCAACTCGCCAACCACCACGGTGCAGGCGCCGCAGTCACCGCTGGCGCAGCCTTCTTTGGTGCCGGGTTTGCCCACATGGTCGCGCAGGTAATTGAGCACGGTCAGGTTTGGGTCCAGGGCGTGCTCGCTACGGAGTTCCTGGTTAAGTAAAAACTGGATCACGGAAGGCCTCGCAGACTCATTATTGTTGTTAACCGACTTGAACCGAATTTATCAGGTCTGACTTTTCGGTCAATGATTTTCTGACTTAAAGGTCAGGAAATAGCATTTTGTCGATCAACGACTCGTTCCTTCATTATTGACCCTCTCGGGATAGCCTGCTTTTTGCTGGATTCGTGCCAAAAACCGCTGAGTGGGCACTCCGCCATGTCGTATCAATTGCGCTACACTGCGCCGCTTGTGCAAATCGAAGAGTTTGAAGGACAACCATGACGTTCAAGGCGCCGGACAGCCTCGCCGAGCAAATTGCTCACCACCTCGCCGAACGTATCATTCGCGGCGAAATGAAGCCCGGGGAGCGCATCCAGGAACAGAAGGTCACGCTGGCCCTCAATGTCAGCCGCGGTTCGGTCCGTGAAGCCTTGCTGATCCTCGAGCGCCGCCACTTGATCGCGATCCTGCCGCGACGTGGCGCCCATGTGACCGAGCTGACGGCCCACAAGGTCCAGAGCCTGTGCACGCTGATGAGCGAGCTTTACATCCTGCTGGGCAATGCAGTGGCCAGCGGCTGGCAAGTCCAGGCCGACATGGCGCCGTTCGTGCAAATCCAGCAGCGTCTGACGGCCAGCTATGAGCGCCAGGACATTCGCACCTTTGTCGATGACAGCTTCAGTGTGATGCGCGCCGCGTACCCGTTCGCCAACAACCCGTACTTGCAGGAAACCGTCGAGAATCTGCAGCCGGCGATGAGCCGCGCGTATTTCCTCGCCCTGGATCAGCGCAAAGCCTCGATGAGCGAGTTCCTCGAACTGTTCGAACGCTTGCTCGCCGCCGTGCTGGCCCGTGATTTTCCGCAGATCCGCATTGTGCTGACGGCGTATGCCCAGCGCAGCAGTGATCTGGTGGTTTCTGCCCTGACGGACGCCTGAGCGTGCGGCTAAAGTGCATCAAGCTGGCGGGGTTCAAGTCCTTCGTCGACCCGACCACGGTGAACTTCCCCAGTAACATGGCGGCGGTGGTCGGGCCCAATGGTTGCGGCAAGTCGAACATCATCGACGCCGTGCGCTGGGTGATGGGCGAGAGTTCGGCCAAGAACCTGCGCGGCGAGTCGATGACCGACGTCATCTTCAACGGCTCGACCAGCCGTAAACCGGTGAGCCAGGCGAGCATCGAGCTGGTGTTCGATAACTCCGACGGCACCCTGCTCGGCGAATACGCGGCCTACGCGGAAATTTCCATTCGCCGCAAAGTGACCCGCGATAGCCAGACCACTTACTACCTCAACGGCACCAAATGCCGCCGTCGCGATATCACTGACATCTTTCTCGGTACCGGCCTGGGCCCGCGCAGCTACTCGATTATCGAGCAGGGGATGATCTCCAAGCTGATCGAGTCAAAACCCGAAGACCTGCGCAACTTCATTGAAGAAGCGGCGGGCATCTCCAAGTACAAGGAGCGCCGGCGCGAGACCGAAAACCGCATCCGCCGCACCCACGAAAACCTGGCCCGCCTGACCGACCTGCGCGAAGAGCTCGAGCGCCAGCTTGAACGCTTGTACCGCCAGGCCGAGGCCGCCAAGAAGTATCAGGAATACAAAGGCGAGGAGCGTCAGCTCAAGGCCCAACTGTCGGCCCTGCGCTGGCAGGCGTTGAATGAACAGGTCGGTCAGCGCGAAGCGATCATCGGCAATCAGGAAGTCACCTTCGAAGCGCTGGTGGCCGAGCAGCGTAACGCCGATGCGGCTATCGAACGCTTGCGGGACGGGCACCACGACCTGTCCGAACGCTTCAATCTGGTGCAGGGGCGCTTCTATTCGGTCGGTGGCGACATTGCCCGGGTCGAACAGAGCATCCAGCACGGTCAACAACGCCTGCGCCAACTGCAGGACGATCTGAAAGAAGCCGAGCGGGCGCGTCTGGAAACCGAGTCTCACTTGGGCCACGACCGCACCTTGCTGCTGACCCTGGGCGAAGAGCTGGACATGCTCACCCCCGAACAGGAAGTCACCAGCGCCGCCGCCGAAGAGGCTGCCGCCGCGCTGGAAGAATCCGAAACCACCATGCACGCCTGGCAAGAGCAATGGGACACCTTCAACCTGACGGCCGCCGAACCGCGTCGCCAATCCGAAGTTCAGCAGTCGCGCATCCAGCAGCTGGAAACCAGCATGGAGCGTTTGGCCGATCGTCAGAAGCGTCTGGGCGAGGAGCGCGCGTTGCTCTCGGCAGACCCGGAAGACGCGGCGATCATGGAACTCAGCGAGCAGCTCGCTGAATCCGAAGCGACGCTTGAGGATTTGCAGACCAGTGAACAAGCTCAGGTCGAAAAGCTTGAACAACTGCGTCAGGAATTGCAGCACGCGCTGACGGCGCAGCAACAGGCCCAAGGCGATTTACAGCGTCTGAACGGTCGTCTCGCCTCCCTTGAAGCCTTGCAACAAGCCGCACTCGATCCGGGCACCGGCACCGCCGAATGGTTGCGTGAACAGAATCTGGCCGACCGACCGCGTCTGGCCGAAGGCCTGAAAGTCGACGCCGGTTGGGAGTTGGCGGTAGAAACCGTGCTCGGCGCCGACCTGCAAGCGGTGCTGGTGGATGACTTCGGCGATTTCGATCTGGCCGGTTTTGCCCAGGGCGATTTACGCTTGCTCAGTCCCGGCAGCGATGGCGTGCGAGTGGCGGGCAGCTTGCTCGATAAGGTCGAGGCGCAGATTGATTTGTCGCCATGGCTGGGGCAGGTCAAACCGGTCGACAGTCTTGAACAGGCTTTGGCCTTGCGTGGTCAATTGGCACCTGGCGAAAGCCTGATCAGTCGCGATGGTTACTGGGTCGGTCGGCACTTTTTACGTGTCCGCCGTGCCAGCGAAGCGGAAAGCGGCGTGCTGGCTCGTGGTCAGGAAATCCAGCGTTTGGACCTTGAGCGCGAAGAGCGCGAAGCTACGGTCGAAACCCTGGAAACCCAACTTCAGAATCTCAGGGCGCAACAGCGTCAGCAGGAAAACGGTCGCGAGCATCTGCGCCGACTGCTGCAAGACGAAGCCCGTCAGCAAGGTGAGTTGAAAGCCCAGTTGTCCGCCGGCAAAGCCAAGGCCGAACAACTGACCTTGCGCCGTACACGCCTGGACGAAGAGCTCACGGAGTTGGCTGAGCAACGCGCTCTGGAGCACGAAAATATCGGCGAGGCGCGTCTGCAATTGCAGGAGGCCCTCGACAGCATGGCGCTGGACACCGAGCAGCGCGAGTTACTGCTGGCCCAGCGTGACAGCTTGCGCGAGCGACTTGATCGGGTGCGGCAGGAAGCCCGGCAGCACAAGGATCACGCCCATCAACTGGCGGTGCGTCTGGGGTCGCTCAAGGCGCAGCACGACTCGACGCGTCAGGCGCTGGAGCGTCTGGAAATGCAATCCGAGCGCCTGACCGAGAAGCGCGAACAGCTCAGTCTCAACCTGGAAGAGGGCGAGGCGCCGCTGGAAGAACTGCGGTTGAAACTTGAAGAACTGCTCGACAAGCGCATGACCGTCGACGAAGAACTCAAGACGGCGCAGATCGCTCTGGAAGACGCTGACCGCGAATTGCGCGATGCGGAAAAACGTCGCAACCAGGCCGAGCAGCAATCGCAGTTGATTCGAGGGCAGATGGAAACCCAGCGCATGGAATGGCAGGCCCTGACCGTGCGCCGCAAGACCTTGGAAGATCAGTTGCTGGAAGACGGTTACGACCTCCACGGCGTGCTCGCCACCCTGGTGGCCGACGCCAACGAGAAGGACGCTGAAGAAGAACTCGAACGCATCGCCGCGCGAATTCAGCGTCTCGGTGCGATCAACCTGGCGGCCATCGACGAATACCAGCAACAATCCGAGCGTAAACGTTATCTGGATGCGCAGAACGACGATTTGGTGGAAGCGCTGGACACGCTCGAGAACGTGATTCGCAAGATCGACAAGGAAACCCGAAACCGCTTCAAAGATACCTTTGATCAGATCAATGGCGGTTTACAGGCCCTTTTCCCAAAAGTTTTCGGTGGAGGACGCGCGTATTTGGAACTGACGGGCGAAGATCTACTCGATACAGGGGTAACGATCATGGCGCAGCCGCCAGGAAAGAAGAACAGCACCATCCATTTGCTCTCCGGTGGCGAAAAAGCCCTGACAGCCCTGGCTCTGGTTTTTGCCATCTTCAAGTTGAATCCGGCGCCGTTTTGCATGCTCGATGAGGTTGACGCGCCATTGGATGACGCTAACGTTGGACGCTACGCACGGCTGGTCAAGGAGATGTCGCAGACGGTGCAGTTCATCTATATCACCCACAACAAGATCGCCATGGAAATGGCCGAGCAACTGATGGGGGTGACGATGCACGAGCCGGGTTGCTCGCGTCTGGTGGCAGTGGATGTCGAGGAGGCGATGGCGATGGTGGATGCCTGAGTCGGCGTTTGTAGGAGAGGTATTTGTGAGTTGTAGGACTTATTTACCTGTCCTGACTTGCTGGCCAATCGACATATTCGCGCAAGCCATTGTGACAGACGGTGTAAAGTTGCCTTTGGTCGTGCTAGTTTAATGTCAATTTTTCGTATACGTGGGCAAAACGCCTGTCAGAACATAGAGTTGGCGCCACGTTTTAAAGCGGTTTACACAATGTAAACCCCTTATTTTTCAGCATTTTTTATAGAGGCACGGGATTACATGGAAATCGGTCTGCGCGAGTGGCTGATCGTCATCGGCATTATTGTCATTGCCGGTATTCTTTTCGATGGCTGGCGTCGCATGCGCGGCGGCAAGGGGAAACTGAAATTCCGTCTCGACCGAAGTTTGTCCAACTTGCCGGACGAGGACACCAGCGCCGAGCTGTTGGGCCCGCCCCGTGTGCTGGATACGCATAAAGAGCCGCAACTGGACGAGCACGATCTGCCGTCGGTGAGCATGCCTGCCCGTGAGCCGCGTGAGTCGGGTTCCAAGCGCGGCAAGCGTGGCCATGGCGAGCCTTCGCAAGGCGACATGAACCTCAGTCTGGATCTGGACGGCGGCCCGAGCTTCAGCAGTCGGGACGACGATTTCCCGGATGACACCAAGGCTTCGAGTTCGACCAGCGAGAAGGAACAACCGCAAGCCGAAGAAGTGCTGGTGATCAGCGTGATATGCCGCGACGCCGCCGGCTTCAAAGGTCCGGCGCTGTTGCAGAACATTCTGGAAAGCGGTCTGCGTTTCGGCGAGATGGACATCTTCCACCGCCATGAAAGCATGGCTGGCAATGGCGAAGTCCTGTTCTCGATGGCCAATGCGGTCAAGCCGGGCGTTTTCGATCTGGACGACATCGACCACTTCAGCACACCGGCAGTGAGCTTCTTCCTCGGTCTGCCAGGCCCGCGTCATCCCAAGCAAGCCTTCGACGTGATGGTGGCCGCGGCGCGCAAACTGTCCCAGGAGCTGAACGGCGAACTGAAAGACGACCAGCGCAGCGTGCTCACCGCTCAGACGATTGAGCATTACCGTCAGCGCATCGTTGAATTCGAACGCCGCGCCCTGACCCAGAAACGTTGATTCAAAAGGTTGGAGCGGGCTCTTGTGGCGAGGGGGCTTGCCCCCGTTGGGCTGCGAAGCAGCCCCCTTCATTTAGGTAGCTCCGTTATTCAAATACATCGCACTCTCTGGTTTTACGACTGCTTCGCAGCCGAGCGGGGGCAAGCCCCCTCGCCACAAAGTGCAAGCCATCAGGCTATCGTGATTAGAAAATTGAGCAGCCTCGGCTGCTCTTTTGCTTTATGAGAGAACACCCATGACCGCCGCCAAAAACCGCATTCTAGAGCTGCGCGCTGAACTCGATCAGCACAACTATCGCTACCACGTGCTGGACGAGCCGAGCATTCCGGACGCCGAATACGACCGGTTGTTCCACGAGCTCAAGGCCCTCGAAGCGGCCCATCCCGAACTGATCACCAGCGACTCGCCAACCCAGCGCGTCGGCAGTGCGGCGCTGTCGGCGTTCACACAGGTGCGTCACGAAGTGCCGATGCTCAGCCTCGGCAACGCCTTCGAAGAAACCGACATGCGCGAGTTCGATCGGCGGGTAACCGAAGGTCTCGACCTGCCGGTGGGCGACTTGTTCGGCGGCGGCGCGGCGGTGGAATACAGCTGTGAACCCAAACTCGATGGCCTGGCGGTCAGTTTGTTGTATCAGGATGGCGTATTGGTGCGCGGCGCGACTCGTGGCGACGGCACCACTGGCGAAGACATCAGCGTCAATGTCCGTACCGTGCGCAACATTCCGCTCAAGCTGCACGGTACGGGCTGGCCAGCGACCCTGGAAGTGCGCGGCGAAGTGTTCATGTCCAAGGCCGGTTTCGAGCGCCTCAACGCCACGCAGCTGGAAGTCGGCGGCAAGACTTTCGCCAATCCGCGCAACGCGGCGGCGGGTAGCTTGCGCCAGCTCGATTCGAAGATCACCGCCAACCGTCCGCTGGAGTTCTGCTGCTATGGCCTCGGTCAGATTTCGGCCGACATTGCGGATACGCACATTGGCAATCTCAAGCAGCTCAAGGCTTGGGGCATGCCGATCAGCCATGAGTTGAAACTGGCTCACGGCATCGCTGAATGCCTGGATTATTACCGCGACATCGGTGAGCGCCGAAATTCGCTGCCCTACGAAATCGACGGCGTCGTGTTCAAGGTCAACAGCATTGCCTCCCAGCGTGAGCTGGGTTTCCGTGCTCGTGAACCGCGCTGGGCGATCGCGCACAAATTCCCGGCGATGGAAGAACTCACTGAATTGCTCGATGTGGAATTCCAGGTCGGTCGTACCGGTGCAGTGACGCCGGTGGCGCGCTTGAAGCCGGTCAAGGTCGCGGGTGTGACCGTGGCCAACGCGACGTTGCACAATATGGACGAAGTGGCGCGCCTGGGCCTGATGATTGGCGACACCGTGATCATCCGTCGCGCGGGCGATGTGATTCCGCAAGTGGTGCAAGTGGTCATCGAGCGCCGTCCGGACGACGCACGGCCAGTACAGATTCCCGAGAAATGCCCGGTCTGCGGCTCGCATGTCGAGCGCACGCAACTGGTCAAGCGCAGCAAAGGTCGCGAGACCGTCAGCGAAGGCGCGGTGTACCGCTGCGTCGGTCGTCTGGCGTGCGGTGCGCAACTCAAGCAGGCCATCATTCACTTCGTCTCCCGTCGCGCCATGGACATCGAAGGCCTGGGCGAAAAGAGCGTTGAGCAACTGGTGGACGAAGGGCTGGTGAGTTCGCCGGCTGATTTGTACGCGCTGACGTTCGAGCAGATTGTCGATCTGGAAGGCTTTGCCGAGTTGTCGAGCAAGAACTTGCTCAGCGCCATCGAAGACAGCAAGCACCCAAGCCTGGCGCGCTTCATCTACGCCCTCGGGATTCCCGATGTCGGCGAAGAGACGGCGAAGGTACTGGCGCGTTCTCTCGGCTCGCTGGAGCGGGTTCAGCAAGCCTTGCCGCAAGTGCTTACGTATTTGCCGGATGTGGGTCTGGAAGTGGCTCATGAGATTCACAGCTTCTTCGAAGATGCGCATAACCAGCAGGTGATCAAGGATCTGCTCAAGCACGGCATGCAGATTCAGGATCAGGGAGAACTCGGTGCCGAGTTTTCCGCCAGCACTACGTTGGGTGGCTTCCTCGACAAGCTGCACATTCCTTCGGTCGGGCCGGGCGGGGCGCAGAAGCTGGCGGACAAGTTTGGTTCGCTTGAGGGTGTTTTCAGCGCCGACTGGCTGGATATGCGCCAGGCACTGCCGGAAAAACAGGCCACTTCGGTTCGAGAGTTTTTTGCGGTTGCGCAAAATCGCCAGATTGCCGAAGCCGCCGAGAAACAGCTGCGCGATTTCGGCATGCATTGGCAGAGCGAGAAGAAAGTCGTCGAAGGCTTGCCGCTGGCCGGGCAGACCTGGGTGCTGACCGGTTCGCTGGAGTTGATGAGCCGCGACATCGCCAAGGACAAACTTGAAAGCCTCGGTGCCAAGGTGGCGGGCTCAGTGTCGGCCAAGACTCATTGTGTGGTCGCTGGGCCGGGTGCAGGTTCCAAGTTGACGAAGGCTAATGAGCTGGGATTGAAAGTGCTCGATGAAGAAGCGTTTGTCGAGTTCCTGAAGAAGCACGATATTTCTGTTTAGTCGATCGTTCCCACGCTCCGCGTGGTAACGCATCCCGTGACGCTCTGCGTCACAGCGGACGCGGAGCGTCCGGGGGCGGCATTCCCACGCAGAGCGTGGGAACGATCATCCGCGAGTAATGATCTAGTCTTGGCAAGCCTCAGGGAGAGATCGTCATGTACCGCTTCTTCGAACAGCTCAGTTCACGCATCGCCGCGCCTTTCATCGGCGAAAGCTCGCGCAACAGCAAGGTCTGGCAGTGCCGTTGCGGGCAGTCGCTGTTTTTTCGCAACAGCCAGTGTCTGGCGTGTTCCGCGGCCTTGGGTTATCAACCGGAGCAAAGCCGCCTGTCGTCGCTGCAGCCCGGCTTGCAGGCTGATACCTGGTTGCTCGACGCCGATCCCGACGCCGGGGGCTTTCGCCGCTGCGCCAACCTCGATTCCCCGGCCGCGTGCAATTGGCTATTGCCCGCCAATGACCACGATGCGCTATGCATCGCCTGTAGCCTGAACCACACCATTCCCGACCTGTCGATTGCCGAAAACCACGAACGCTGGCGCAAGGTTGAAACGGCCAAGCGGCGACTGGTCGCACAGTTGGTCAGCCTGGGTTTACAGGTGATTCCCAAAACCGTGGACGAAGAGACGGGGCTGGCTTTCGATTTCATTGGTGTCGACCTCGAAGGCAAGCCGCCAACCACCGGTCACGCCAACGGTCTGATCACCCTCGATATCAAGGAAGCCGACGACGCTCATCGCGAGCAGGTTCGGGTGCAGATGCACGAACCTTATCGCACGCTGCTCGGGCATTTTCGGCATGAAGTCGGGCATTACTACTGGGATCGGTTGATCGCCAACAGCCAATGGCTGGAACCATTTCGCAGCCTGTTCGGCGACGAGCGCGCCAGCTACACCGACGCTCTCGAACGGCATTATCAGCAAGGCGCACCGCTCGATTGGCAGCAACATTACGTCAGCGCCTACGCGACCATGCATCCATGGGAGGATTGGGCCGAAACCTGGGCTCACTACCTGCACATGATGGATGCAGTGGATACGGCGTTGGGGTTCGGAATGAGTGCCCGGGAGATGGATTTCGACTATCAGCCGTTTCCTCCAAGCACCCTCTACGACCCACAGCATCCCGGCGGCGCGGCGTTCCTGTCGTTCGTCAATGCGTGGATCGAACTGGCGGGCATGCTCAATGAGTTGTCGCGCAGCATGGGGCAGCCGGATTTCTATCCGTTTGTCCTGCCGCCGGCAGTGATCGCCAAGCTGCACTTCATCCATCTGGTGATCCAGCAGGAGGGCGGCCGGGCGGATGAGGTGTTGCAGGACTTGTAACCCCCCGCCACGGCGCTCACTTAATGTAGCAGCGGTCGAGCCTGCGAGGCCGCGTCCGGCTGCGCAGCAGCCGTAAAAACAGACCGTGCGGTTTTTCAGGCAAACCACGATCACCGTACTGACGACTGCTGCGCAGCCGAACGCAGGCTACGCCAGTTACTACAGGTCGCGATCTTTTCAAGAGATATGCATGTCCTTGAAGCGGCACATATTTTTAATCCGCCCGAACGGTTGTAACTTCGTCTCAGATAGGTACAATGGCGCGGCTCGCCGTCAGGTGAGCGTCGTTATGGTGACCCCATCGGTCCCCCCGCAACGATTACCCGTGAACCTGGTCAGATCCGGAAGGAAGCAGCCACAGCGGGAACATTGTGTGCCGGGGTGTGGCTGGTGGGGTTGCCTCCATAACGCACCGCGAATCCTCTTTCGCGTTACCTGTCTCAAAAACACATACCTGTTGCCCTGCCATGGATCTCGTCCAGGGCGGTGTTTTCTCGTTTCCGCTTTTCAGTGCGAACATATAAAAGGAGGCCGAGCTGTCGAGTGCGACAGCTCGGCCTCCTTTTTTATTTTTGGTGCTAAGGCTTGGACAAGGCCTGGTCAACCGCTGCAATCAGCTTTCCCAGATCCTTCGGGGTGGCTTTATGTATGACACCGAACAGATACGCCCGCTGTTCATCTTCATCGCCTAAATCTGCGAAAAAGACTTTCAGCTTCACACCCAACACATCGGCAAACAGGAACAAGGTTTCTACGCTGGGGGTGTAGGTGCCGGTTTCGAAGCGGCTGATGGTTTTGGGGTCAAAACCGGTTTTTTCACCGAGTTCAGCCTGAGTAAGCCCAGCGACCTTGCGGTAGCGCCGAATGGCCGCACCCAAACTTGAAATTTGCATCGCTTAATTCCCATTTAGAATCAAGAACTTAACGATAGATTTTTGCATTAGACAACTGCATGATCCATCACCTTGCTTTGCAAAATGTGATGCGTTTCGTAGAATCGCCGCGCGAAATGGAGATTTGGGGCCTTTAAGGTTAGTTGATCTCTGCTGTCAGGAGGCCATCAAACGCTGTTCATGGAGTGATATCGTGTTGCTGCGCATTATCTATTCAAACATCTCTTCCGGGCATCCTGCACTGGTCGAGCGGTATCACCGCTAGCCACAGCGAGCCTGACTCATGGATGAGAAATACCGCAGGGCCGTGGATGCCGCCGCGATTTTTTCCGAGACCGATCTGAGCGGCCGGATCACCCACGTCAATGATCAGTTCTGTGCCATATCCGGCTACAGCCGCGAAGAACTGCTCGGGCAGAACCATCGTCTCCTCAACTCGGGCCTGCACTCCGCCGATTTCTTCGCGGCGATGTGGCGCACCATCGCCTTGGGCAAGGTCTGGAAAGGCGAGATTTGTAATCGCGCCAAAGACGGCAGCCTGTATTGGGTCGACAGCACCATGGTGCCGGTGCTCGATGATGCTACCGGGCGGGTTGACCGTTATCTTTCGATTCGTTTCGACATCAGCGAAAAACGCCAATTGCTGCATTCACTGCAATGGCGGGTGGGGCATGACGTGCTGACCGGGCTGCCGAATCGCGCGTTTCTCTCGGATTTGCTGGATCAGGCGTTGGAGTTTTCCCGTCACGAAAACATCCCGCTGGCAGTTTGCATGCTCGATCTCGACGGTTTCAAAGCGGTCAACGATGGCTACGGGCATGCCAGCGGCGATCTGCTGTTGGTCGAAGTGGCCAAGCGTTTGCGAACCATCGTTCGCGGCGAGGATGTGGTGGCACGGTTGGCCGGTGACGAGTTTGTGCTGGTGCTGCGCTACGTGCGAGACCTGCCGGAACTGCGTGCGGCGTTGAACCGGGTACTCGGCGCCATTTCGGCGCCGTACTCGCTGCATGGTAAAGACGTCAATGTGTTTGCCAGTATCGGCGTCACCTTGTTCCCCGACGACAATGAAGATGCCGAAACCCTTTTACGTCATGCCGATCAGGCCATGTACGTGGCGAAACAACGCGGTCGAAATCGCTTTCATTTGTTCGATGTGTCGCGGGATCAGGAGGTCAAGGCCACTCATCAAACGGTCGGGCGAGTGCGCCAGGCGCTGGCTGGCGGTGAGTTGCGTGTGCATTTCCAGCCCAAGGTGAACATGCGTCTTGGCGAGGTTGTCGGCTTCGAGGCGTTGTTGCGATGGGAGCATCCGCAACGCGGCATGGTGCCGGTGCGTGAGTTTTTGCCGCTGGTGGCAGAAACGGACCTGATCATCGATATTGGTGAGTGGATGATGGATCAGGTCTTGTCGCAGTTACACCATTGGCAGCAAGCGGGGCAGGGTTGGCCAGTCAGCATTAATATTGCTGCACGACATTTCCAGCGCGCGGATTTTGTCGACCGGCTCAAGCACATGCTCGCCCGGCATGCCCAGGTGGCTCCGCAGATGCTCGATCTGGAAATCGTCGAGTCGGTGGCGATTGAGAATATTCAGCATGTCAGCGCTTGTTTACAGGCCTGTCAGGCGCTGGGGGTGCAGTTTTCACTGGGGGACTTCGGCACCGGTTATTCGTCCCTGAGCTACCTCAAGCGTTTGCGAACCCAAACCATCAAGATCGACAAGTCGTTTGTGCGCGACATCGTTAACGATCGTGATGATCTGGCCCTGACCATGGCGGTCATTGGCCTGGCTCGGGCCTTTGGCCGCCAGGTGATCGCCGAAGGGCTGGAAAGTATCGAACAAGGTGAATTGCTGCTGCGCCTGGGGTGTGAAGTGGCTCAAGGCTGTTTCATTGCCCGGCCCATGCCGCCCGCCGAAGTAGCGGGCTGGGTTGCGGGGTTTGTCGCGCCATTGCAATGGCAGGTGCTGGATCAGGTCAGCTGAATTTTTGTGGCCAACACCGGCCTCATGTGGGAGCGAGCCTGCTCGCGATAGCGGTCTTACATTCAACATTGATGGGGCTGACATACCGCTATCGCGAGCAGGCTCGCTCCCACATGGGTCTCGTGTCGATCAGAGGGATCGCTTAGGGTGTGCTCGGCTCGGAACCTATATAGAGCCGAATGATGTCGTCGATTTCCCCGGACATTTTCATTCGCACCAAGGTGCGCAAAATTCGCTGCACCGGCACTTTTGGATCGTTGCGCACATAACAACCGACACTCTGTTCCTGCAAGACCGCCACGCCTTGCAGTTGCCGGCCAGGCAGCAGGCGCTGGTTGAACCAGTCCAGCGTCCATTGATTGCTCACGGCGTAGCGATAGCGTCCGGCCAGGAGTTTTTCCAGCACCTGCTCCTGGTTGCGCGCGTCTTCGCGATGCAGTCGGCTGGCGTCAAACAGCGGTTGCAGGGTCGGATAGCTGTAGCCGAGTACCGTGCCGATGGGTTGTTGCGACAAGTCCGCAGGTGTCAATGAGGTCAGCGGATCGGACCGGCTGATCAGCATGTCGCGCTGGAACCACAGTGGGATGCTCCAGATGTAGTCCCCGGACTGATTCGGCAGCCAGGACTGCGCCGCATAGCAGCGGATATCGACCTCGCCGTGTTCCATGGCGTGTTGCACCCGCGCCCGCGGCAGCACGTGAAATTCGGCCGGCATGCCGACCTGGGTCGCGAGGCTGACCATCACGTCGTGCAGGATGCCTTGGGTTGGATGCCCGCGTTCCAGTTGCGTCATCGGCATTGCCCAACTGTCGGGCACCACGAAGCGCAGTGGCGGTTCGGCGCCAGCGATATTCAGGCTGATCAATAGCAGTGCCCCAAAGGCCAGCCGCATAAACGCTCCGGTACTGATAAAACCCGAGCCGATAAAAGCCCCCAAAAGACCATCTTAGCCAGATTAGACGAGCGCACCGGATGCAATTTTGGCCTTGCTCCGCTAGCATTAGCCGCTTGTGTTCCTTCGTTGCGACGGTTTTCGATGAGTTATCAGGTTCTTGCACGTAAATGGCGTCCGCGCTCGTTCCGCGAAATGGTCGGCCAGACCCATGTGCTCAAGGCTCTGATCAATGCCTTGGACAGCCAGCGGCTGCACCACGCCTATCTGTTTACCGGCACCCGCGGGGTCGGCAAGACCACTATCGCGCGGATCATCGCCAAATGCCTGAACTGTGAAACAGGTATCACTTCAACGCCTTGCGGCGAGTGTTCGGTGTGCCGCGAGATCGATGAGGGTCGCTTCGTCGACCTGATCGAGATCGACGCCGCGAGCCGGACCAAGGTCGAGGATACCCGCGAACTGCTCGACAACGTTCAATACGCGCCGAGCCGCGGGCGCTTCAAGGTCTACCTGATCGACGAAGTGCACATGCTCTCCAGCCATTCCTTCAATGCGCTGTTGAAAACCCTTGAAGAGCCGCCGCCCTACGTCAAGTTCATCCTGGCGACCACCGATCCGCAGAAACTTCCGGCAACGATTCTTTCGCGGTGCCTGCAGTTCTCTCTGAAGAACATGACGCCGGAGCGCGTGGTCGAGCATTTGACCCACGTGCTGAGTGTCGAGAACGTGCCGTTCGACGAGGATGCACTGTGGCTGCTGGGCCGTGCTGCCGACGGTTCGATGCGCGACGCCATGAGCCTGACCGACCAGGCCATTGCCTTCGGTGAAGGCAAAGTCATGGCTGCCGACGTACGGGCGATGCTTGGCACGCTCGATCACGGTCAGGTCTACGATGTCCTGCATGCGCTGATCGAAGGCGACGCCAAGGCCTTGCTCGAAGCCGTCCGTCACCTTGCCGAACAAGGCCCGGACTGGAACGGCGTGCTCTCGGAAATTCTCAACGTGCTGCACCGTGTCGCCATCGCCCAGGCCCTGCCTGAAGGCGTCGACAACGGTCATGGCGACCGTGACCGGGTGCTGGCACTGGCCCAGGCATTGCCGGCCGAAGACGTGCAGTTCTATTACCAGATGGGCCTGATCGGTCGGCGCGACTTGCCGCTGGCGCCGGACCCGCGTGGTGGCTTCGAAATGGTTCTGTTGCGGATGCTCGCGTTCCGCCCGGCAGACACCGCGGACGCCCCGAGGCAACCGCTAAAGACAGTGGGGATCAGCCAGGCCACAGTTGATTCCGCAAATTCAGTGGCTGCCGCGCAGGTTGTTGCGCCGGTAGTCGCTGCGGCAGTTGCACCCGTCGCGCCTGTGCCGGTTGCGGCAGTGGTTGCTCCAGTACCAGCGCCCGAGCCTGAGCCTGAGCCGGTTGCGCCCGTCGTTGCGCCTGAGCCTGTCATTGAAGCAGCACCGGTCGAAGCCGTTGTCGATTTGCCCTGGAATGACCCGATAGAACCTGAAGCCGTTCAGCAGCCTGCCGTCGAGCCGGTGCTGGAAACCGCCAGCGAACAGCCCGAATTGCAGCCGATGCCTTTGCCGACGCCGGACAGCGCGGTGCCTGACGCGCCGGAGTGGGCCGCTGCGCCGATTCCAGAGCCGTCGGTGGCCGACGTCGATGCCGCGACGCCGGGCATGGACCTGGACGACGAGCCGCCGCTGGACGAGGACTATATCGAGCCGGACATGGAGTCGGCTTACAGCTACCTCGATGAACTGGCCAGCGAACACACTGCCGAGCCAGCGCCGGAAGCCGAACCTGAACCGGCCGCCATGCCGGCCACCGGTCTGGCGGCGCAATGGTTGGAGCTGTTCCCGAAACTGCCGATCTCCGGCATGACCGGCAGCATCGCCGCCAACTGCACGCTGATCGCCGTCGAAGGTGACAATTGGCTGATGCACCTCGACCCGGCTCACAGCGCGCTGTTCAACGCGACTCAACAGCGCCGCTTGAACGATGCGTTGAACCAGTTTCACGGACGTACGCTGACCTTGCGCATGGAACTGATCAAGCCCGAGCAGGAAACCCCGGCCCAGGCCGCGTCCCGTCGCCGTGCGAACCGTCAGCGCGAGGCCGAGGAGTCGATTCATGGTGATCCGTTCATCCAGCAAATGATGCAGCAGTTCGGTGCGGTGGTCCGTAACGATACTATTGAACCTGTCGAGACCCTGGTCACTCAGGGCTAATAACTGAAGGTGTTCGGGCGAAAGGGCCGGGCGCTGTATTTATCCAAGTACTTTTGAGGTGATTCCCATGATGAAAGGTGGCATGGCCGGCCTGATGAAGCAGGCACAGCAGATGCAGGAAAAAATGGCCAAGATGCAGGAAGAACTGGCCAACGCCGAAGTCACCGGTAAAGCCGGTGGCGATATGGTCACCGTGGTGATGACCGGTCGTCACGACGTCAAGCGCGTGACCATCGATCCAAGCCTGGTCGAAGGCTTGAGCGAAGACGACAAAGAGATGCTGGAGGCTGTGTTCGCCGCCGCCGTCAACGATGCCGTGCGCAAGATCGAAGCCAACAGCCAGGACAAAATGTCCGGCATGACCGCTGGCATGCAACTGCCACCGGGTATGAAACTGCCATTCTGATGCGCTGAAGCGTTTCGGATGGGCTACAAAAAAATGCCAGGCATCGCGCCTGGCATTTTTGTTTCTGCCGCACCGATCGTTCCCACGCTCTGCGTGGGAATGCCTCAATGGACGCTCTGCGTCCGCTTCGCAAGGGACGCCGAGCGTCCCGGGCCGCATTCCCACGCAGAGCGTGGGAACGATCAGTGCTGATGAGTCAGAAACATCGAACGCACCATCGTCAAAAAGGTCTGCTCTCCTATACCGCCGAATTCATCGATCAAAAGGAGAAGCTCACATGCCACAAGCATTGACCCTCAACCAACGTATCGTCCTGGCATCCCGCCCGGCAGGCGCGCCGACGCCGGAGAATTTCCGTCTGGAGCGCGTTGCGCTGCCGGAACTGGCTGACGGTCAGGTGCTGCTCAAGACCCTCTACCTGTCACTTGATCCCTACATGCGCGGACGCATGAGCGACGCGCCGTCCTACGCCGCACCGGTTGAAATCGGCGAGGTGATGACCGGTGGCGCTGTCAGCCGGGTCGAGCGCTCGCTGAATCCGAAATTCCACGAAGGTGACCTGGTGGTCGGCTCCACCGGTTGGCAAAGCCACAGCATCAGTGACGGTCGCGACATCATTCCGCTGCCGTCCGGGCTGCCGAGCCCGTCGATGGCGCTGGGTGTGTTGGGCATGCCCGGAATGACCGCGTATATGGGGCTGATGGACATCGGCCAGCCAAAGGAAGGTGAAACCCTGGTGGTGGCGGCTGCATCCGGCGCCGTCGGTTCGGTGGTCGGTCAAGTGGCGAAGATCAAGGGCTTGCGCGTGGTCGGCGTGGCCGGTGGCGCGGAAAAGTGCCGTTATGTGGTCGAGGAGTTGGGTTTTGATGCTTGCATCGATCACAAGAGCCCGAACTTCGCCGATGAATTGGCCAAGGCGTGCTCCGAAGGCATCGACATCTATTACGAAAACGTCGGCGGCAAGGTGTTCGATGCCGTGCTGCCGTTACTCAATCCCAAGGCGCGAATTCCACTCTGCGGTCTGATCGCGTCCTACAACGCTCAAGAAGCACCGACCGGCCCCGATCGGCTGCCGCAATTGCAGCGCACGCTGCTGACCAAGCGCGTGCGAATCCAGGGCTTCATCGTGTTCGACGACTACGGTGATCGTCAGCCGGAATTCGTCAGCGCCATGGCGCCGTGGGTGCGCGACGGCAAGGTGAAGTTCCGCGAAGACGTGGTCGATGGCCTGGAGCAGGCACCCGAAGCGTTCATCGGTCTGCTGGAAGGACGCAACTTCGGCAAACTGGTTGTGCGGGTCACCCAGGACTGAATAATTGACGCTAAACAGAGGCGCGGGTATAAACCGCGTCTCGTTGTTTTGTCGGACTTTTCCCCATGAGCTTCAGCCCTTTGATTCGCCAACTGATCGATGCCCTGCGAATTTTGCCAGGTGTGGGTCAGAAAACTGCCCAACGCATGGCGTTGCAGCTGCTCGAGCGTGATCGCAGCGGCGGCTCGCGATTGGCCTCGGCACTGAGCCAGGCCATGGAAGGGGTGGGCCATTGCCGGTTGTGCCGCACACTCACCGAAGACGATCTCTGCCCGCAATGCGCCGATACCCGTCGCGACGACACCTTGCTCTGCGTGGTGGAAGGGCCGATGGACGTCTACGCGGTGGAGCAGACCGGCTTCCGGGGTCGCTATTTCGTGCTCAAGGGGCATCTGTCGCCACTCGACGGACTCGGGCCTGAGGCCATCGGTATTCCGCAACTGCTGGCGCGGATCGAAGAGGCGGGCACGTTCACTGAAGTGATTCTGGCGACCAACCCGACCGTGGAAGGTGAGGCGACAGCGCATTACATTGCCCAATTGCTCAACAACAAAGGCCTGATCGCCTCGCGCATCGCCCACGGCGTGCCATTGGGTGGCGAGCTGGAGTTGGTGGATGGCGGGACGTTGGCGCATTCGTTTGCCGGGCGTAAACCCATTACCTTGTAGCGTCTGAACTGACGCTTTCGCGGGCAAGCCCGCTCCCACAGGTATTGTGGCGACCGCAGATTCTGTGGGAGCGGGCTTGCCCGCGATGCAGGCGCCTTGATCTATCTGATTCAGACAATCTTCTTGAAAACCAAGCAAGCGCTCGGTTAACTTCGCTGAACCTTCAGTGGAGCTCGCCGATGCCTGCCTTTCAGGAATACTTCGACCCCAGCCATCAATTGGTCCGCGACAGCGTCAGACGCTTCGTCGAGCGCGAGATCTTGCCGGGCATCGACCAGTGGGAAGAAGCCGAAAGCTTTCCCCGCGAGCTCTACCTCAAGGCCGGCGCGGCGGGGATTCTGGGGATCGGTTACCCCGAAGCCCTGGGTGGCAGCCATGAAGGTGATCTGTTCGCCAAGGTCGCCGCCAGCGAAGAGCTGATGCGTTGTGGCTCCGGCGGCTTGGTGGCGGGGCTCGGCTCGCTGGACATCGGCCTCCCGCCGATCCTCAAGTGGGCCAGGCCCGAAGTCCGCGATCGCGTTGTGCCTCAGGTGCTCGCCGGCGAGAAGATCAGCGCCCTGGCCGTGACCGAGCCCAGTGGTGGCTCCGACGTCGCCAACCTGCAAACCCGCGCCATGCGTGACGGCGACTTTTACCGGGTCAGCGGCAGCAAAACCTTTATCACCAGCGGCGTCCGCGCGGATTTCTACACCGTCGCGGTGCGCACCGGTGCGCCGGGTTTCGCTGGCATCAGCCTGCTGTTGATCGAGAAGGGCACCCCCGGTTTTACCGTCGGCCGTCAGTTGAAGAAAATGGGTTGGTGGGCGTCGGACACTGCCGAACTGTTCTTCGACGATTGCCGGGTGCCGGCAGGAAATCTGATCGGCGCTGAGAACATGGGCTTCGCCTGCATCATGGGCAACTTCCAGAGTGAACGCCTGGCGCTGGCGCTAATGGCCAACATGACTGCGCAACTGGCTCTGGAAGAAAGCCTGAAATGGGCTCGCCAGCGTGAAGCCTTCGGCAAACCCATCGGCAAGTTTCAGGTGCTCAAGCATCGTCTCGCCGAAATGGCCACGGCGCTGGAGGTGTCACGGGAATTCACCTACCGCCAGGCAGCGAAAATGGCGGCGGGGCAGAGTGTGATCAAGGAGATTTCCATGGCCAAGAATTTTGCCACCGACACGGCTGATCGGATTACCACGGATGCTGTGCAGATTTTGGGTGGCCTCGGGTACATGCGCGAGAGCCTGGTGGAGCGGCTGTACCGCGATAACCGGATTTTGTCGATCGGCGGCGGGACGCGGGAAGTGATGAACGAGATCATCAGCAAGCAGATGGGGCCGAGCTGATCGTTCCCACGCTCTGCGTGGGAATGCCTCAATGGACGCTCTGCGTCCGCTGTGGGACGCGGAGCGTCCCGGGCTGCATTCCCACGCGGAGCGTGGGAACGATCTATCAGGGGGTTACTTATCGCTCAACGCAAACTGCGTCAGGCAAAACGTCGGAATCCCCATGTCTTCCAGGCGCTGCGACCCGCCCAGCTCCGGCAAATCAATGATCGCCGCCGCTTCATGAACCCGCGCTCCCATGCGTCGAATCAGGTTCGCCGCTGCAATCAGTGTCCCGCCCGTGGCGATCAGGTCATCGAACATCACCACCGAATCGCCCTCGCACAGGCTGTCGGCGTGGACTTCGAGGAAGGCTTCGCCGTATTCGGTCGCATAACCCTCGGCCAGTACGTCGGCCGGCAACTTGCCTTGCTTGCGGAACAGGACCAGCGGCTTGTTCAGCTGATAGGCCAGGATCGAACCGATCAGAAAACCACGGGCGTCCATCGCGCCGATGTGGGTGAAGTCGGCCTCGACATAACGATGGGCGAAACTGTCCATCACCAGGCGCAGGGCCGTGGGCGACTGGAACAGCGGGGTAATGTCGCGAAAGATCACGCCCGGCTTGGGAAAGTCGATCACAGGGCGGATGAGGGATTTGATGTCGAAGGAGTCGAAGACCATCGTCGAGGTGTCCTGGCAGGCTGCAAACGACGCAGTATAACGGCGGCTGAACCGTTTCGCTCAGCCGCCGTCGCCGAGATCAGCCGTCCAGCGAGCCGCCGGCCAGGGCGCAGAGCTGGATCGGGTCGAGGATGTGGATTTCCTTGCCTTCAGCCGCAATCAGTTCGTTTTGCTGGAAGCGCGTGAACACCCGGGACACGGTTTCCACCGCCAGGCCCAGGTAATTGCCGATTTCGTTGCGCGACATGCTCAGGCGGAACTGGTTGGCCGAGAAACCCCGGGCGCGGAAACGGGCCGACAGGTTGACCAGGAATGTGGCGATACGCTCGTCGGCAGTTTTTTTCGACAGCAGCAACATCATTTGCTGATCGTCGCGAATCTCGCGACTCATCACACGCATCAACTGACGGCGCAGTTGCGGCAGTTGCAGCGCCAGTTCGTCGAGGCGTTCGAAAGGGATTTCACACACCGAAGTGGTTTCCATGGCTTGCGCCGAGACTGGGTGTTTTTCGGTGTCCATGCCCGACAGGCCGACCAGTTCGCTGGGCAGGTGGAAACCGGTGAGTTGTTCTTCACCACCATCGCTCAGGCTGAAGGTCTTCAAGGCGCCAGAACGTACTGCATAAACAGAATCGAAGGTGTCGCCCTGGCGGAACAGGAATTCGCCCTTTTTCAGCGGGCGGCCACGTTTAACGATTTCGTCCAGCGCTTCCATGTCTTCCAGATTCAAGGAAAGTGGCAAACAGAGAGGGGCCAGGCTGCAATCCTTGCAATGGGCCTGACTATGAGCGCGCAGCTTTACTGGCTCGGACATTTCTTCAATCCTTGTGGGAAAAAACACACATAAGCCGTAAGGGTAACTCACGGGAGGACATTCAGGCACGCGGCGATTTTGTCGCAGGGTCGTAAAGTCAGCGTTTTATGGACCGGCCAGTGAGGTGACGGCTAGATCACCCGCGAAAACCGCTGGCGATTGTGCTGTTCCAGGTACGCGTCGAACACCATGCATACCGAGCGCACCAGCAATCGTCCGGCGGGCAATACGTTGATCCGTTCGTTATCCAGTTCGATCAGGCCGTCTGCAGCCATTGCCTGCAACTGGGGCCAGAGTTCGCCGAAGTAACCCTGAAAGTCGATGTTGAAGGCGTGTTCGATCTCGGCGAACTCCAGGCTGAAACTGCAGATCAGTTGCTGGATGACAGCACGTCGCAGGCGGTCATCGGCGTTGCACAGCAAGCCACGGTTGGTGGCCAGTTGCGCGCTGGCCAGCGTGTTCTGGTACTGATTCAGGTCGCTGCTGTTCTGGCAATACAGGTCGCCGATCTGGCTGATGGCCGATACGCCCAGGCCAATCAGGTCGCAATGACCGTGGGTGGTGTAGCCCTGGAAGTTGCGTTGCAGGGTCGACTCTTCCTGAGCAATCGCCAGTTCATCGTCAGGCAGCGCGAAGTGGTCCATGCCGATGTAGCGATAACCGGCCTTGGTCAGCTGCTCGATGGTGCCCTGGAGCATTTCCAGTTTTTGCGCGGGTGTCGGCAGTTCGTCGCTGTTGATTCGCCGTTGCGGCATGAAGCGCTCCGGCAGGTGCGCGTAGTTGAATACCGAGAGACGGTCCGGTTGCAGGTTGATCACCTCATCAACCGTGCGGGCAAAATTCTCGGGTGTCTGCCTTGGCAAGCCGTAGATCAGGTCAATGTTGATCGAGCGAAACTGCAGCGTGCGGGCAGCGTCGATCACCGCCCGGGTTTCCTCCAGGCTTTGCAGGCGATTGACGGCTCGTTGCACTGCCGGGTCGAGGTCTTGCACGCCGATACTGACCCGGTTGAAACCCAGTTCACGAAGCAGGCCCATGGTCGACCAGTCGGCTTCGCGGGGGTCGATTTCGATGCCGTAGTCGCCGGAATCGTCGTCCAGCAAGTTGAAGTTCTTGCGTAACTGGGCCATCAACTGGCGCAGTTCATCGTGACTGAGAAAAGTCGGAGTGCCGCCGCCAAAGTGCAGTTGCTCGACTTTCTGTGCAGGATCGAGGTGGCAGGCGATCAGCTGGATTTCCTGCTCAAGGCGCTGCAAATAGGGCTGGGCCCGGCCGCGGTCCTTGGTGATGACTTTATTGCAGGCGCAGTAGTAGCAAATGTTCGCGCAGAACGGCACGTGCACATACAGCGATAACGGGCGCAGGGCTTTACGGCTGTCGCGCAGGGCGTGGAACAGGTCGAACGTGCCGACCTGGCCGTCGAATTGCACCGCGGTCGGGTAGGAGGTGTAGCGCGGTCCCGCCAGGTCGTAACGGCGGATCAAATCGGTATCCCAACGAATGGCGTCGAGCATCATGCGGGCATTCCCCCGGATAGGCTGGCAATGTCGGCGAGTCTAGGGGGCGCGGCGGTGGGGCATCTTGATTTGCATCAACGGTCAGGATTTGTGTTGTTGGTGCCGGCCTCATCGCGAGCAGGCTCGCTCCCACAGGGGAATGCATTTCAATGTGGGAGCGAGCCTGCTCGCGATGGGGGCGCCGCCGACCTAGTGGCCCATGAGCCAATGCTGATGCGGCCCCGGCAACGTCCAGATGCCGAACAGGATCACCAGTAATCCGCCCGTCATCCGCACGCTACGTTTGCGCAACAGCGCCGTGACCCGCTCAGCCGCCAGCCCCGTGGCGAGCAGCACCGGCCAGGTGCCGAGCCCGAACGCGAGCATCAACAGCGCACTGTCCAGTGCATTGCCCTGACTCGCCGACCACAGGAGGGTGCTGTAAACCAACCCGCACGGCAGCCAGCCCCAGAGCGCGCCCAGCAGCAACGCGCGGGGGACGTTCGACACCGGCAGCAGTTTGTTGGCAACGGGCTGGATGTGCCGCCACAAGCCGCGACCGAGGCTTTCGATGCGAGTCAGGCCGCTCCACCAACCGGCGAGGTACAGGCCCATGGCGACCAACAGCAATCCGGCGATGACGCGCATGAACATCGCCGCCGGGCTGTTGGCCACCGCCCAGCCGGCCAGACCGATCAGCAGGCCGGCCGTCGCGTAGCTCAGAATTCGCCCCAGGTTGTAGGCCAGCAGCAGTCGAAAACGCCGGCTGCGTTGCTCCTTGGGAATCGCCAGGGTCAACGCGCCCATCAAGCCGCCGCACATGCCCAGGCAATGCCCGCCGCCGAGCAGGCCGAGGATCACCGCAGACACCAGCAGCGGCGCCAATTCAAGCATGAGGCGGCGCCTTGTCTTCCGGTTTGGCTGGCTGACCGCTGGCTTCGTCCACCGCGGCTTTGTGGTTCGGGTCCTGGTCGTCGAACAGAATGCTGTGGGCCGGGCCATCGAGGTCGTCGTACTGACCGCTGTCGACTGCCCAGAAGAAGATGTAAATGGCGATGGCCACGATCAGCAGCGCGGCCGGGATCATCACGTAGAGAGCTGGCATCTTGACTCCATGCCCGCGCGGCTCAGGCCGGTAGCGGACGGGTTTCTGGCGTGGCGCTGAGCGCAGGCGTGTTGGGCATGCGTGTCAGGCGCAGGGCGTTCAGCACCACGGTCAACGAACTGATGGACATGCCGACCGCGGCCCATACCGGGGTGATCCAGCCGAGGGCGGCGAACGGCAACATGAGGCCATTGTACAGCCCGGCCCACAGCAGGTTCTCGATGATTACCCGGCGGGTGCGTCGAGCCAGGCTGAAGGCTTGGACCAAGGCGTCGAGGCGGTTCGACAGCAGTACGGCATCGGCACTGGTTTTCGCCAGATCGGTAGCCGAACCCATGGCCACGCTGATGTCGGCGGCGGCCAGCACGGGCACGTCGTTGACGCCGTCACCGAGCATCAACACCTTGCGACCTTCCTTGTGCAACTGTTGCAGGACCTGCAATTTATCGTCCGGACGCAAGCCGCCTCGGGCTTCATCGATGCCCAGTTCCGCAGCGACACTGGCGACCATCGGCGAGCTGTCACCGGACAGCAGCAATGTGCGCCAGCCGCGAGCCTTGCAGGCGGCGAGCAGCGCGGGAGCGTCGGCGCGCAGGCGATCGTCGAGAACAAACCATGCCAGCGGTCCCTGGCTGTCGCCGAGCAGTAGCCATTGGCCGGCTTCATCTGGCATCGAAGGCACGGCCGCGCCACTGAGTTCACAGACAAAACCCGGTTGACCGATGCGCAGGCGTTGCTCACCGACCAACCCTTCTAGGCCTAGCCCCGGCGTGCTGTGGACTTCTTCGGCGGCCAGCGGCGCCCGGCCAAACGCGCGGGCGATCGGGTGTTCGGAGCGGTTTTCCAGGGCGGCGGCGAGGCTCAGGCATTGATCGCTGTTGAGCGCGCCGAGCGGGCGAATCGAGCGCAAGGCCAGGCGACCTTCCGTCAGCGTGCCGGTCTTGTCGAAAATCACCGTGTCGATCTGATTGAGGCCTTCCAGCACGTGGCCGCGAGTCAGCAGCAAGCCGAGTTTGTGCAGCGTGCCGGTGGCGGCGGTGAGGGCGGTCGGTGTGGCCAGGGACAAGGCGCACGGGCAGGTCGCAACGAGCATCGCCAACACAATCCAGAAGGCTCGTGCCGAATCCAGTTCCCACCAGATCAGGCCGATGACGGCCGCGGCAATCAGCGACAGCAGCAAAAACCATTGCGCGGCGCGGTCGGCAATTTCCGCCAGTCGCGGCTTCTCGGCCTGGGCGCGGTCCAGCAGGCGGACGATGGCGGACAGTCGGGTATCTTGACCCAGCGCCAGGACTTCCACGGTCAGCGCGCCTTCGACGTTCAGGGTGCCGGCAGTAACCGCATCGCCTGGTATGCGCGGTTGCGGCAGGTATTCGCCAGTGAGCAGGGATTCGTCGATGCTCGATTGGCCGTCGAGGATCTTGCCGTCAGCCGGGAGGATCGCGCCGGGATGCACCAGCACCTGATCGCCCACGCGCAGTTCGCTGAGCAGGATCCGCTCACTTTGGCCGTCGGCACTCAGGCGCAGGCACGAGGCAGGTAACAGGTTGACCAGTTGTGCGGTGGCGGCGGCGGTGCGTTCGCGGGCACGACGTTCGAGATAACGTCCGGCCAGCAGGAATAGTGCAAACATGCCGACCGCGTCGAAGTACAGCTCACCGACGCCGGTGATCGAGGTCCAGATCCCGGCGATGTAGGCACTGCCAATAGCCAGCGACACCGAGACGTCCATGGTCAGGTGGCGGGTGCGCAAGTCGCGCATGGCGCCTTTGAAGAAGGGCGCGCAGCTGTAGAACACGATCGGGGTGGTGAGAAACAGCGCGACCCAACGCAGGATGGTGTGCAGTTCGGGGCTGAGGTCGATGTTGAATTCCGGCCAGGTGGCCATGGTCGCCATCATCGCCTGGAACCACAGTAGCCCGGCGACACCGAGCTGGCGCAGGGCCAGACGGTTTTCGCTGGCCAGTTGTTCGCTGGCGCGGTCGGCTTGATACGGGTGCGCGGCGTAACCGATGTGGCGCAATTCGCTGAGTACCTGGCTCAGCGGCAGTTGCGCATCGGCCCAGCGCACATGCAGGCGATGGTTTGACAGGTTGAGGCGCGCTTCGGCCACTGCGGGCAGGCTGCGCAGGTGTTTCTCGATCAGCCAGCCGCACGCGGCGCAACTGATGCCTTCCATCAGCAGGGTGGTTTCGGCCAGTTCGCCTTCGTGGCGAACGAAAGGGGCTTGCACGTCGGCGCGGTCGTACAGCGCCAGTTCGTCCACCAACTGCACTGGCAGCGCTTCGGGGTTAGCCGATGACTCGCTGCGATGCTGGTAATAGGTTTCCAGTCCACCGGCCACAATGGCTTCGGCCACGGCCTGGCAACCCGGGCAGCAGAACTCGCGGGTTTCACCGAGGACGGCAGCGGTGAAGCGGCTGCCGGCCGGGACGGGCAGGGCGCAGTGGTAGCAGGGGAGTTGGGTGGTCATGAGGCGTTGTCCGATGATCGTTCCCACGCTCTGCGTGGGAATGCCTCCCCGGACGCTCCGCGTCCGCTTCGGCTGGGACGCGGAGCGTCCCTGGCTGCGTTCCCACGCAGAGCGTGGGAACGATCAGTGTAAGGCTTACTTCTTCAGGTCTTCCGCGCCTTGCAGCGGTTCATCACCCAGCAGCAGGTCCTTGTCATGGCTGACCTGTTCTTCTTCGAACATGCGCCAGGTCTTGTCATCCTGTACGCCCAGCAGCTCTACGAAACGGCGTCCGTCGACCTTGTCGTTCAACTGGCCAATGTAGCGGCCCTGTTCGGTTTCGCTGCGTGCCAGGGTGATCTTGCGATCTTTCTCCGGCTGGGTTGGCGAAATCAGGTTCAGTTCCAGGGTTTTCGGTTGGCTGTTGCCGCTCAGGCGCAGGTCGACTTCGCCGGTCACGTCGTCCAGATGAACGCTGGCACGCAGCAGCAGGGTCTGCGCCAGCAACTCACGGTCGAGGGAGCGGTTGATGCCTTTGCCGGCCTCGTAATAGTTATCGTTGACCAGGTTGTCCGGGTTGTTCACCGCGATCGTCACCATGGACAAGGTCAGGGTCACGGAACACGCCAGGATGGCGATGATGATCCACGGCCAAAGGTGCTTGTACCAGGGGCTTGCGGCAGTTGCTGTGGGCATGATCACTTCTCTCAACGAACTTGTGGGCCGATGAACCGGCTCTTGGCTTCAATGTGGACGCTGTCGTCATCGGCATCCTTGAGGATGAATTTCACCTCGTTGGTGCTCGATGGCAGTTTCTCCGGTGCGCTGGACAGTTCGACCGGCTGGCTGAAAATCTCCCCGGCGGCGACCTTGATCTCGCGCTTGCCTTGCAGCTTGAGGTCCGGCAGGCCAGTGGCTTCGAGCACGTAGGTGTGGTCGCGCTGGTCCTTGTTCATGATCTTCAGGCTGTAAACGTTTTCGATCCGGCCTTCGGCGTTCTCGCGGTACAGCACGCGGTCCTTGCTGACGTCGAAACCGACCAGCGAACGCATGAAGAACGCGGTCATCAGCAATCCCATCATTGCCAGCAGCACCATGGCATAGCCGATCAGTCGCGGGCGCAGTTTATTGGTTTTTTGCCCGGACAGGTTGTGCTCGGTGGTGTAGCTGATCAGACCGCGCGGGTAATCCATCTTGTCCATGATGCTGTCACAGGCATCGATGCAGGCCGCACAACCGATGCACTCGATTTGCAGGCCGTCGCGGATGTCGATCCCGGTCGGGCAGACCTGGACGCACATGGTGCAGTCGATGCAGTCGCCCAGGCCCATGGCCTTGTAGTCGGCGCCTTTCTTGCGCGGGCCGCGGCTTTCACCACGACGCGGGTCGTAGGAAACGATCAGGGTGTCTTTGTCGAACATCACGCTCTGGAAGCGCGCGTACGGGCACATGTAAATGCACACCTGCTCGCGCAACCAGCCGGCATTGCCGTAGGTGGCGAGGGTGAAGAAGCCGACCCAGAAATACGACCAGCCGTCGGCTTCGCCGGTGAAGAAGTCGATGGTCAGCTCGCGGATCGGCGAGAAGTAACCGACGAAGGTCATGCCGGTCACGAAGCCGATCAACAGCCACATCGAGTGTTTGCTGAGTTTGCGCAGGAATTTGTTGGCGCTCATCGGCGCTTTGTCGAGCTTGATGCGCTGGTTGCGGTCGCCTTCGGTGACCTTCTCGCACCACATGAAAATCCACGTCCAGACGCTCTGGGGGCAGGTATAACCGCACCAGACCCGGCCGGCGTACACGGTAATGAAGAACAGGCCGAAGGCGCTGACGATCAGGATCCCCGAAAGCAGGATGAAGTCCTGAGGCCAGAAGGTGGCGCCAAAGATGAAGAATTTGCGTTCCGGCAGGTTCCACCAGACGGCCTGATGCCCGCCCCAGTTCAGCCAGACCGTACCGAAATACAGCAGAAACAGCCCGGCACCGCCCATCATCCGCAAGTTGCGGAACAGACCGGTGAAGGCGCGGGTGTAGATTTTTTCTCGAGAGGCGTAAAGATCGACGCTGGTGTTCGCGTTCTTGGCAGGGGTGACGTCGTGTACCGGAATCTGATTGCTCATCATTGCATCCCACGGCAGTGGAAAAATGCCCCGGTCAGTACATGCCGACCGCGGTCAAAAAGAGGTGCTGCAGTGGCGCAATGATACGCCTGTAGCTCTAGTCCGGGGGTGCGACCTTTGGTCGCGTTGGGGAAAAATCACGAATGGTGTAGCAGATGTAACAAAACGTGATGCAGGTCAATTGACTTATTGAGTATAGCTGCCCGCTCAGCAGGGGTTGCGTCAGTGCGCCCGCAAGGGGCGTAACGAATCCGGTTTGCTTGCTGCATACCTTATCCGGCCTTTGCATTTATATGAGTTGTAATGCATAGGGCATATTTTTTATGTTTTTAACTTGTAAGTGTTGGGAAGTGTTGGACATATCTTCTGTTGATCTAAAAGGGCTAATCATTTGTTAATTGTCAGTGGTCGATATATTTTGCAGTTGCTGCCATTGGGTGGCTGATAAATATTAAACGAAATGGATTTCTATGAAGCTTTATAAAAAGAGTAAGTTGTTGGTGTGTTTTGCGTTGGTGATGGTTGTTCCCGTGGCCTATGGAGCCTCCTCTACAGAAACACCGCACCACCTGGTGTTTGCTTCAGACTCGCAATACCCCTGGAGTGATCTTACCGATCAAGACATCACCGACCCAAATAAGGAAGCGCGCTCAAAGGAACTAATAGAGTTGCAATACTCCGATATTTCAAGCTTCAGGAAGCTGAATGGCGGTGCGTCCCGTATACCGGTGATGATCAATGGTGACATCACTGCATTTGGTCATGGAGGCGAGCGCTCATACATAAAGTCGGTTTTCGATAACAAGCTGGAGGGCCTCTATGACTATGGTTTGGGTAATCATGACTATGCCAATAATGTGAATGAATGCTTCTGGAATAACTGTGCGGCGGGAAGTGTCAACGACCTCAAGGATCGTTACTGGGGGAAGGTCGAATCCATGGATCTGGCGGCAAGAAGTTCAGGCCTGGGAAAGATCTATTACGGCAGTCTCGCCTACTCGAAAAGTGTCGGGGATGTGCATTTCGTTCAATTGAATAACGAGCCGACCTATACCGTCAGTTTTAGCTCTGGCAATCCGCTTTTTCCCACAGACTTTGAAATCACGCCTGCGCTTGACTGGCTGGAGAACGATTTAAAAAAGGCTCGGGAGCAGGGCAAGATCATCATTCTGAATATGCACAAGGTTTACCGGTGGAACGGTAACGATGAGCAAATTTCGAGATTCAAGCAGATGATCGAGCAATACAAGGTGACGGCAGTCTTCGGTGGGCATGACCATTGGGGTGCGGGGACTTATTATTCTTGGGATCGAACCAAGCATTTTGGTGATGTGCCGGTATTCCTCAGCGGCTCCGCTTCGCAGCAAACGTATTTGATTGCTGATCTTTCCATTGAGAAGCAGTCGCTCACTGTCAGCGTCGTTCGAAACAGCAATTGGCCAAGTCGCAAAGTCGACAGGGTCATCCCGCTGCTCAAGTAAGCATGAAATGAAAACGGCCCCGTCAATTCTCATTGGCGGGGCCGTTTGGTGTTGCAGTCAGGCGTTTGCCTTACTGGGCGTCCGCCACTGGCGCTTTCTCACCGTGAGAGAGGCTGTAGACGTAAGCGGCCAGCAGGTGAACCTTGTCGTTGCCTTGCAGGTGTTCTTGCGCAGGCATCTGGCCCTGACGGCCGTAACGGATGGTCTGCTGCAGTTGCGCGAAGCTCGAACCGTAGATGAACGAGCCCGGGTGGGTCAGGTCGGGTGCGCCCATGGCTGGCGTACCTTTGCCGGCCGGACCGTGGCACGCCACGCAGTTGGCAGCGAACAGTTTCTGCCCGGCAACCGGATCGGCCTTGGTGTTTTCCGGCAGTTTGCGACCATCGAGATTGGTCAGTACGAACGCGGCAACGTTCGCAACGCCTTGTTCGCCGATCACTTCAGCCCACGCCGGCATGACCGCGTGACGACCGCCCATGATGGTGGTCTTGATGGTTTCCGCTTCGCCGCCCCAGCGCCAGTCGGCGTCGGTCAGGTTAGGGAAGCCGTAGGCGCCCTTGGCATCGGAACCGTGGCAGACCGAGCAGTTGGAGGCGAACAGGCGGCCACCCATCTTCAGGGCTTGCGGGTCCTTGGCGACTTCTTCAATCGGCATGGAAGCGAATTTGGCGAAAATCGGGCCGAACTTGGCGTCCGACTTGGCCATTTCCTTTTCCCACTCGTGAACGCCGGTCCAGCCGCTCTGGCCGTTGGCGAACGCGGTCTGCTTTTCGTTATCGAGGTAGTTGTACCCCGGCAGCAGGCCTTTCCAGTTACCCAGGCCCGGGTATAGCACCAGATAGCCGAGGGCGAAGATGATGGTGCCCACGAACAGCATGAACCACCATTTTGGCAGTGGGTTGTCGTACTCCTCGATCCCGTCGAAGGAGTGGCCAACCGTTTCTTCGGTGGCTTCGCTGCGCTGGCCCTTGCGGGTGGACAGCAGCAGCCAGGTCAGGGCGAAGATCGTGCCGAGACTGAGGACTGTGACGTACAGACTCCAGAACGTAGTCATTCTTTGTTACTCCTAGAAGCTTGCTCGACGTGCTTGATGGCTTCGGGATCATCCGCGAAAGGCAGCAAGGTCGCGTCTTCAAACTCCGACTTGCGCTTGGGGCTGAATACCCACAACGCCAGACCGATGAAGGCCACCATCACAACAACGGTGCCCAGGCCACGAATCATCCCGATATCCATCTAAATCACCGTTTGCTTTTGATGATGGTGCCCAGGCCTTGCAGATAGGCCACCAGCGCGTCCATTTCGGTTTTGCCCTTCACAGCATCCTGGGCACCGGCGATGTCTTCGTCGGTGTAAGGGACGCCGAGCGTGCGCAAGACTTCCATTTTCTTGGCGGTGTCTTTGCCGTCGAGCTTGTTTTCCACGAGGAACGGGTAGGCCGGCATTTTCGACTCAGGCACTACGTTGCGCGGGTTGTACAAATGCGCACGCTGCCAGTCATCGGAATAACGACCGCCGACACGGGCCAGGTCCGGACCGGTACGCTTGGAACCCCACAGGAACGGGTGGTCCCAGACGCTTTCACCAGCGACCGAGTAGTGGCCATAACGTTCGGTTTCAGCACGGAACGGGCGGATCATCTGCGAGTGGCAGCCGACACAACCGTTGGCGATGTAGATGTCGCGGCCTTCCAGTTCAAGGGCGGTGCGAGGCTTCATGCCTTCGACCGGCTTGTTGGTGACGTCCTGGAAAAACAGCGGAACGATCTGGGTCAAGCCGCCGATGCTGACGGCGATAACCATGAAGAAGGCCAGCAGGCCAATGTTCTTCTCGACTGCTTCATGCTTCATCAGTGAGCTCCAACTACAGCAATCTGTTCAGCAGCTTTGGCTTCAGCCGGGTTCGAGGCACGTACGGTACGCCATACGTTGTAGGCCATGAACAGCATGCCGCTGGCGAAGAACGCACCGCCCAGGGCGCGAACGATGAAACCAGGATGGCTGGCTTGCAGCGCTTCGACGAACGAATAGGTGAGGGTGCCGTCGTCGTTGATTGCACGCCACATCAGACCCTGGGTGATGCCGTTGACCCACATCGAAGCGATGTACAGCACGGTACCGATGGTTGCGAGCCAGAAGTGCGTGTTGATCAGGCCGATGCTGTGCATCTGCACACGACCGAACAGTTTCGGGATCATGTGGTAGATCGCGCCGATCGAGATCATCGCTACCCAACCCAAGGCGCCAGCGTGCACGTGGCCGATGGTCCAGTCGGTGTAGTGGGACAGCGAGTTGACGGTCTTGATGGCCATCATCGGGCCTTCGAAGGTCGACATGCCGTAGAACGCCAGCGATACCACGAGGAAGCGCAGGATCGGGTCGGTGCGCAGCTTATGCCAGGCGCCCGACAGGGTCATCATGCCGTTGATCATGCCGCCCCAGCTCGGTGCCAGCAGGATGATCGACATCGCCATGCCCAGGGACTGAGCCCAGTCCGGCAGCGCGGTGTAGTGCAGGTGGTGCGGACCGGCCCAGATGTACAGGGTGATCAACGCCCAGAAGTGCACGATCGACAGGCGATAGGAGTAGATCGGACGCTCGGCCTGCTTCGGAACGAAGTAGTACATCATCCCCAGGAAGCCCGTGGTCAGGAAGAAACCCACCGCGTTGTGGCCGTACCACCACTGGATCATCGCATCAGTCGCACCGGCGTAGGCCGAGTAGGACTTGAAGAAACTGACCGGCAGGGAGGCGTGGTTGACGATGTGCAGCATCGCCGTCACAACGATGAAGGCACCGTAGAACCAGTTACCCACATAGATGTGCTTGGTCTTGCGCTTGGTGATGGTGCCGAAGAACACCAGACCGTAGGTAACCCAGACGATGGCCAGCAGAATAGCCAGGGGCCATTCCAGTTCCGCGTATTCCTTGGTGGTGGTGTAACCCAACGGCAAGGTAACGATCGCGCCGACGATCACCGCTTGCCAACCCCAGAAGGTGAAGGCGGCGAGGCTGTCGGAAATCAGTCGCGTTTGGCAGGTTCGCTGCACGACGTAATAAGAAGTGGCAAACAGAGCACAACCACCGAAGGCGAAAATCACCAGGTTGGTGTGCAACGGGCGTAAGCGTCCAAAAGTCGTCCACGGCAGACCGAAGTTCAATTCCGGCCATACAAGCTGTGAGGCGATGAAGACACCAAGCCCCATGCCAAGGATCCCCCAGACCACCGTCATGATGGCGAACTGGCGGACTACCTTATAGTTATAAGCAGTCGGACTGATTGCTGTGCTCATTCTAAGGTTCCACGGTTTGGGTGTTTTATTAGGAGTAAAAATCGGCCGCAAGTATGGAGAAAGCGGGGGGTCATTGCAACGCGCCATGACCTGGGTCAATGCTTTCAAAAGCTGATTCTGCGGCCTTTCCATGCGCCGCGTAAGGACAAAATTGGCCAAGGGCAAAATGTCGCAGCAGACGAAATGGGTGAGGGGGTCAGGTCGGATGTAACGGGGTGTGTTCAAACCCGACGATCGGGTGACAGATGGCAATTGGCATGACAGCCGGTATCTACCAGCCTTTGCGGCCTGTCATCGAGTAGATTCGTCGAACACATCGGGTCGGGTCGACCTGGAACCGGCTCATGCCAGTCCGCATCGGGGGAAGCTTAGACCTGAATCCGGGGAACTGAAAGGAGGACCAGCGCAGGGGTGCGACACTTGGTCGCAAAGGGGCAGGGAACTGCCGCATCCGGGAGAATGCGGCAGCAGAGCAGTCGAGATTTATTCGTGTTTGCCTTCAGCCTGCAAACGTTCGGTGCTCAAACCGTGGGACAAGCTGTAAACGTAAGCCGCCAGCAGTTGCACTTTGTCGTTGCCGAGCAGTTCGTTCTGCGCCGGCATATGACCTTGGCGGCCATGACGAATGGTCTGTTGCAACTGCGCCAGGCTTGTACCGTAGATAAAGCCGGCCGGTTGCGTCAGGTTCGGCGCACCCATGGCTTCAGTGCCCTTGCCGTTTGCCCCATGACAAGCTACGCACATGGTGCTGAACGCTTGCTGTCCGGCGTGCAGATCGGCGCCATTGTCGGCAGGCAACGGCAGTCCGGCCAGGTCATGGCGCACATAAGCCGCAACGTTTTTCACCCCGGCATCACCCAGGATTTCACCCCAGGCCGGCATCGCGGCCATGCGACCACCCATGATCGTGGTTTTGATCGTTTCGGCGTTGCCGCCCCAGCGCCAGGTGGTGTCCGCCAGGTTCGGGAAGCCGAAAGCGCCCTTGGCATCCGAGCCGTGGCAAACCGCGCAATTGGAGGCAAACAGGCGACCGCCCATTTTCAACGCCAGCGGGTCCGTCGCCACTTCTTCCACGGGCATCGCCGCGAATTTGGCGAAGATCGGCCCGAACTTCGCGTCAGCCTTGTTCATCTCCTTTTCCCACTCGTTGACGCCGGTCCAACCGTTCTCGTAACCCGGCAGAATGCCTTTCCAGTTGCCCAGGCCCGGATAAAGCACCAGATAACCGACGGCAAACACCAGCGTGCCGGCGAACAGCAGGAACCACCATTGCGGCAGTGGGTTGTCGTACTCCTCGATGCCGTCGAAGCTGTGGCCCATGGTCTGGTCGACGCTGCCCTTGGTTTCGCCCTTGCGGGTGCCGATCAGCAGCCAGGTCAAGCCGATCAGGCTGCCAATGGTCAGTACGCAGATCCACGTACTCCAGAAAGTGGTCATGGCCGGGTACTCCTTGTTTCAGGTTCTTGGGTGGCGTCATCGGGCAGGGGTTCATCGGCGAACGGCAGCAAGCGCGCTTCGGCGAATTCCGGATTGCGCTTTCTGTTGAACACCCACAGCGTCAGGCCGACGAAGGCCAGGAACACCACGACCGTGCCCAGGCCGCGGATCATTCCACTGCTCATTACGCTTACGATTTCAAAGGGCATGGCCATGGCTCACCTCTTGCTCTTGATGGATGTGCCGAGCACTTGCAGGTAAGCGACCAGTGCGTCCATTTCGGTCTTGCCCTGGAGCGAGGCGACTGAACCTGTGATGTCTTCATCGGTGTACGGCACGCCGAGGGTGCGCATGGCGCGGATCTTGGTTTCGGTGTGGCTGCTATCGACCTTGTTGTCCACCAGCCACGGGTAGGCCGGCATCTTCGATTCCGGCACCACGTTGCGCGGGTTGTACAAGTGCGCGCGATGCCAGTCTTCGGAGTAGCGACCGCCGACGCGGGCCAGGTCCGGACCGGTGCGCTTGGAGCCCCAGAGGAACGGGTGATCCCAGACGCTTTCACCGGCCACCGAGTAGTGGCCATAGCGTTCCGTTTCAGCACGGAACGGGCGGATCATCTGCGAATGGCAACCAACGCAGCCTTCGCGGATGTAAATGTCGCGACCTTCCAGTTGCAGCGCGGTGTAGGGCTTCATGCCTTCCACTGGTTTATTGGTCACGTCCTGAAAGAACAGCGGGACGATCTGGGTCAGACCGCCGATGCTCACAGCCAACACCATCAGCAGCATCAGCAGGCCGACGTTTTTCTCGATTGTTTCGTGTTTCATGACGGACTCCTCAGGCGATCTGCGCGGCAGCGGCGGCTTCGGCAGGCTGCGAGGCCCGTACGGTGCGCCAGGTGTTGTAGGCCATCAGCAACATGCCGCTGAAGAAAATCGCACCGCCTACCAGACGCACGACGAAGCCTGGGTGGCTGGCCACCAGGGTTTCGACGAAGGAGTAGGTCAGCGTGCCGTCTTCGTTGACCGCGCGCCACATGAGGCCCTGGGCAATGCCGTTGACCCACATCGACGCGATGTACAGCACGGTGCCGATGGTCGCGAGCCAGAAGTGCGCGTTGATCAGGCCGATGCTGTGCATCTGCGTGCGACCGAAGATTTTCGGGATCATGTGGTACAGCGCGCCGATGGAGATCATCGCGACCCAACCGAGGGCGCCGGCGTGAACATGGCCGATGGTCCAGTCGGTGTAGTGGGAGAGGGCGTTGACCGTCTTGATCGCCATCATCGGCCCTTCGAAGGTCGACATGCCGTAGAAGGCCAGCGAGACCACGAGGAAGCGCAGGATCGGGTCGCTGCGCAACTTATGCCAGGCGCCCGAGAGCGTCATCATCCCGTTGATCATCCCGCCCCAGCTCGGCGCCAGCAGGATCAGCGACATCACCATGCCCAGCGACTGCGCCCAGTCCGGCAGCGCGGTGTAGTGCAAGTGGTGCGGACCGGCCCAGATGTACAGGGTGATCAGCGCCCAGAAGTGCACGATCGACAAGCGATAGGAGTACACCGGACGCTCAGCCTGTTTCGGCACGAAGTAGTACATCATCCCGAGGAAACCGGCGGTGAGGAAAAAGCCTACGGCGTTGTGCCCGTACCACCACTGCACCATGGCATCAGTCGCACCGGCGTACAGCGAGTAGGACTTGGTGAAACTCACCGGCAATTCCAGGTTGTTGACGATGTGCAGGATCGCCACGGTGATGATGAAGCCACCGAAGAACCAGTTACCGACATAGATGTGTTTGGTCTTGCGCTGCATGATCGTGCCAAAGAACACGACGGCATAGGCCACCCAGACAATGGTGATCAGAATGTCGATCGGCCATTCAAGCTCGGCGTATTCCTTGGAACTGGTGTAACCCAGCGGCAGGCTGATGGCCGCCAGCAGGATCACAAGCTGCCAGCCCCAGAAACAGAATGCGGCGATTTTCGGCGCGAACAGTCGGGTCTGGCAGGTGCGTTGCACCGAATAGAACGAACTGGCGAACAGGGCGCAACCGCCGAAGGCGAAGATCACTGCGTTAGTGTGCAGCGGGCGCAGACGCCCGAAGCTGGTCCACGGCAGATTGAAGTTGAGTTCAGGCCAGACCAATTGAGCCGCGAGAAAAACCCCGAGCCCCATTCCGACGATGCCCCACACCACCGTCATAATGGCGAATTGGCGGACCACCTTGTAGTTGTAGGCGGTACTGATAGAAGTGTTCATGGTTCCCCATCCACGGTTCAGCCGAAGTGAGGGCCTGCCTTTGCGAGTAAGCCGCACGGCAGACGCTCCCTTCGCCTGGAGTTATAGGCAGACTAAAAGCGAGGCAAGCATGGACAAAGAGCACAAGGCCAGTATTGACGAGGATCAATGGGCGCGGTGTGTACGGGATCATGGATGGTTATGGAATGCCGCCACCACTCCAGCATCGGCGACGCTGATTCTCGCTCACGGTGCCGGCGCACCCATGGACAGCGCCTGGATGAACGACATGGCTGCGCGCCTTGCTGCATCTGGGATCAACGTGCTGCGCTTCGAGTTTCCGTACATGGCGCAACGGCGTGTTGATGGGGGTAAACGTCCACCGAACCCAGCGCCGAAACTGCTCGAGTGCTGGTGTGAGGTCTATGCCGTGGTGCGACGCCATGTCGCTGGGCGTCTGGCCATTGGTGGCAAGTCCATGGGCGGGCGGATGGCGAGTTTGTTGGCGGATGAACTGGAGGCCGATGCGTTGGTGTGCCTCGGATATCCGTTTTATGCGGTAGGGAAACCTGAGAAGCCACGGGTCGAGCATTTGGCCGTGCTGAAGACGCGGACGTTAATCGTGCAGGGCGAGCGGGATGCGTTGGGCAATCGTGAGGCCGTCGAGGCTTACACGTTGGCACCGAGTATCGAGGTGTTCTGGCTGGCGGCGGGGGATCATGATTTGAAGCCGTTGAAGGCTTCCGGGTTTACCCATGAGCAGCATTTGGAGACTGCGGCGCAGAAGGTTGCTGATTTCCTGCGCTAAGCGATCGTTCCCACGCAGAGCGTGGGAACGATCAGGATCAGGCGAGGCGCTATCAGCGGTTAAACCGCTCCACCAACGAATACTGGGTATTCGCCGTCTTCGTCAGCTCTTCACTCAACAATGCCGAGTGTTGCGCCTGTTCCGAGGTCTGATCCGCCAGGTGCGAGATGTTGCTGATGTTACGGCTGATCTCTTCGGCGACAGCGCTTTGCTCTTCGGTCGCCGCCGCGATCTGGGTGGTCATGTCGGTGATGTTGGCCACCGCTTCGCTGATCCCCACTAGCGCCTGATCCGCTTCCAGAACCCGCGCCACACCTTCTTCGGCCTGGCGATGGCCAGCCTCCATGGTTTGCACCGCGGTGCTGGCGGTTTGCTGGAGCTTGGCGATCAACGCGTGGATCTGCCCGGTGGATTCGCTGGTGCGTTGCGCCAGTTGGCGAACTTCGTCGGCGACTACCGCGAAGCCACGACCCATTTCACCGGCACGGGCCGCTTCGATAGCCGCGTTCAAGGCCAGCAGGTTGGTCTGGTCGGCGATGCCTTTGATCACATCGACCACGCCACCGATTTCGTCGCTGTCCTTGGCCAGTTGGGTCACGGTCAGCCCGGTTTCACCCACCACCACCGACAGGCGCTGGATGGCTTCGCGGGTTTCCCCAGCGATGTCGCGACCGCGACCGGTCAGGCGATTGGCTTCTTGAGTCGCATCGGCCGTGCGCTGCACGTGGCTGGCGACTTCCTGCGTGGTGGCGGCCATCTGATTGACGGCAGTGGCCACTTGCTCGGTTTCGACGCGTTGGCGTTCCAGACCATTGGAGCTGTTATGCGCCAGGGTGTCGGACTGTTTCGCTTGTTCGCTCAGGTGCTCGGCGGTGTCCTGCAGACGGGTCAGGCAGGTTTTCAGGCGGGCTTCCTGGCTGAGGATCGACATTTCCAGACGCGCTTGAGCGCCACGGCTGTCGGTGTACATCTGCGCGATCAGCGGGTCGGAGGTGGTCTGCCCAGCCAGGTGCAGCAGACGCTTGAGGCCGCGCTGTTGCCAGCTCAAGCCCAACAGACCCAATGGCACCGACAGACCGGCGGCCAACGCAAAACCCCATTGGGAATTGAGCGACGCACCGATCATGAAGCTCAGTTGGCTGACCAGAATGAACGGCAGCCAGTCCTGTAGCACCGGCAGCCATTTGTCCGTTGAAGGAATCGCCGACTTGCCCTGGTTGATGCGTTGGTAGAGCGCTTCGGCACGGCGGATCTGCTCGGCGGTGGGTTTGACCCGCACCGATTCGTAACCGACCACCTGATTGCCTTCGAAAACCGGCGTGACATAGGCGTTAACCCAGTAGTGATCACCGGTCTTGCAGCGATTCTTGACAATGCCCATCCATGGCAAGCCTTGTTTCAGTGTGCCCCACATGTGCGCGAATACCGCGGCCGGGACGTCAGGGTGACGGACCAGGTTATGCGGCGCACGGATCAGCTCTTCACGAGAATACCCGCTGATTTCGACGAAAGCGTCGTTGCAGTAGGTGATCACGCCCTTGGCATCGGTGGTGGAAATCAACCGTTGCTGAGCCGGGAAGGTCCGTTCGCGTTGTGTAATAGGCTGGTTGTTACGCATGGCTTTTTCAATCCGCAAGGCTTTGACGGGTTGTCGGCATCGTCAGCCATTTATTGAGATTATTTTTCGGTAATCAGTGGCGCGTCGCAAAACGACCCTTGCGTCAGCTGGCAAGCATCGGATAGGTGAACAGTCCGAAATGCAGCAGGTTCAGGCCGAAATGGGTGGCGATGGCCGCACCCAAGCCACCAAAACGGTAGGCCAGACCATAGCTGACACCTGCCAGGCTCGCCAGCAACACCCATTGCCAACCGGCCCCCACATGCGCCAGGCCGAACAACAGCGAGGCAAGGAGAAGGGCGAGGTTTTCACCGTAGGGCAGGTTTTTGAAGCACCGGGTCAGACCACCCTGGATATAGCCGCGAAAGAGCGCTTCCTCGACCAGCGTCACCAGCAGCAGGTTGTTCAGTAGCCACAACCAGGCTTGATCCGGCCACTTCGGTGCCCAACTGATCACGCCCAGCAACAGCGCGCCACCCAAGGCCAGCACGGCACTCAGGGACAGCGCCAGCGCAGAGGCATAAACGCCGAGGCGCAGCGAACGTCGGCCGACAATCCACGGGCAGACCAGCAGTAGCCAGAAACCGATCAGGGGCTTGTCCAGATTCAGGTACATGGCAAACGTCACGGCATCATCGGTAAAACGTTGAGGGTTGATCCCTCGACCGTTGTAGAACCCGGGGAGCCAGTGCAGCGCCAACGCCAAGGCCATGAAAATGAACAAGCCATGACCGAGGTAGTGGCCGATCCGCACCTGTTGTTGGCGCACCGCAAAACCGGCAGTCAGCAGCAGCGCGACGGATATCCCGGCGAGCCATCCGAGATGGCCGTAGCTCAGTGCCAGACCATAGCCAATAGAAAGAAGGGCCAGGTAGTTCCATGGCAGAGTCATTATTTGAAGTCCTTGGTTTTTGGTCAGCGGATAACCTGTAGCAGCTGCCGAAGGCTGCGTTCGGCTGCGAAGCAGTCGCTAATCAGGCACCGCGGTCTTTCAGATTTATCGTGGATTCAGGGTTTACGACTGCTTCGCAGCCGAACGCAGCCTTCGGCAGCTGCTACATAGGGCGCGGGAGTATAGGGTGGCTCGCGGCCCAAACAAAAACACCGCCCGAAGGCGGTGTCTGTGTCAGTTGGCTATTACGAGGCAATCAACTGCCGCAACACGTAATGCAAAATCCCCCCGGCCTTGAAGTACTCCACCTCATTGAGGGTATCGATCCGGCACAACACCTCGATTTTCTCGCGGCTGCCGTCTTCACGGGTGATCACCAGCGTCAGGTTCATCCGCGGCGTCAGCTCGACGCCGGTCAAGCCGAGAATGTCCAGTGTCTCCTTGCCGGTCAGGTTCAGGCTCTTGCGGTTTTGATCCAGTTTGAACTGCAACGGCAACACGCCCATGCCCACCAGGTTGGAACGGTGTATCCGTTCGAAGCTCTCGGCAATGACCGCTTTGACCCCCAACAGATTGGTGCCCTTCGCCGCCCAATCGCGACTCGAACCGGTGCCGTATTCTTGCCCGGCAATCACCACCAGCGGCGTGCCCGAGGCTTGATAACGCATGGCCGCATCGTAGATCGGCATCCTCTCCCCGGTGGGAATGTAAATCGTATTACCGCCTTCTTCGCCGCCGAGCATCTCGTTACGAATGCGGATGTTGGCAAAGGTGCCGCGCATCATCACTTCGTGGTTGCCCCGTCGCGAGCCGTAGGAGTTGAAGTCCCGTGGTTCCACACCTTTGTCGCGCAGGTAGTGGCCTGCGGGGCTGTCGGCCTTGATGTTGCCGGCCGGGGAGATGTGGTCGGTGGTCACCGAATCACCCAGCAGCGCGAGGACTCTGGCACCGGCGACGTCCTTGACCACCGGCGGCGGCCCGCCGATGTCGTCGAAGAATGGTGGATGCTGGATGTACGTCGAATCGTCCTGCCAGACATAGGTCGCCGCTTGCGGCACTTCGATTGCCTGCCATTGCTCATCGCCGGCAAACACTTCGGCGTATTCCTTGTGGAACATCGCGGTATTGACCTGGTTCACCGCGTCGGCGATTTCCTTGGTGCTTGGCCAGATGTCCCGCAGATACACCAGATTGCCCTCTTTGTCGGTACCCAAAGGCTCGCTGCTGATGTCGATGCGAACCGTACCGGCCAGGGCATAAGCGACGACCAGCGGTGGGGAGGCCAGCCAGTTGGTTTTCACCAACGGATGCACACGACCTTCGAAGTTGCGGTTGCCCGATAGCACCGAGGCGACGGTCAAGTCGGCGGCCTGAATGGCTTTTTCGATCGGCTCCGACAATGGCCCGGAGTTGCCAATGCAAGTGGTGCAGCCGTAACCGACCAAGGCAAAACCCAGTTCATCAAGGTATTGAGTCAGGCCGGCAGCCTTGTAGTAGTCAGTGACCACTTTCGAGCCCGGGGCCAGCGAACTCTTGACCCACGGTTTGCGCTTGAGGCCTTTTTCCACGGCTTTCTTCGCCACCAGGCCGGCGGCCATCATCACGCTCGGGTTGGAAGTGTTGGTGCAGGAGGTAATCGCCGCGATCACCACCGCACCGTTTTTCAATCGATAGGTCTGACCTTCGTACTCGTAGTCGGCTTCACCAGCCAGGTCGGCATTGCCCACCGCAACGCCACCGCCGCCTTCACTTTCGAGACGACCGATTTCCTTGCTGGTGGGTTTGAATTGCAGATCGACGAAGTCACTGAACGCTTGCGCGACATGCGGCAGCGATACCCGGTCTTGTGGGCGTTTCGGCCCGGCAAGGCTGGCTTCGACGCTGCCCATGTCCAACGCTAGGCTGTCGGTGAACACCGGTTCCTGACCCGGCAGGCGCCACAGGCCCTGGATTTTGCTGTAGGCCTCGACCAGTTTCACGGTTTCGCTGCTGCGACCGGATAAACGCAGGTAGTCCAGGGTGATGTCATCCACCGGGAAAAAGCCGCAGGTGGCACCGTATTCCGGGGCCATGTTGGCGATGGTCGCGCGGTCGGCCAGCGGCAGGTCGGCGAGGCCGTCACCGTAGAACTCGACGAATTTGCCGACCACGCCTTTCTTGCGCAGCATCTGGGTGACGGTCAGCACCAGGTCGGTGGCGGTGATGCCTTCCTTGAGCTTGCCGGTGAGTTTGAAGCCGATCACTTCCGGGATCAGCATCGACACCGGTTGACCCAGCATCGCCGCTTCCGCTTCGATCCCGCCGACACCCCAGCCGAGTACGCCGAGACCGTTGATCATGGTGGTGTGGGAGTCGGTGCCGACCAGGGTGTCGGGGAAGGCGTAGGTGCGACCGTCCTCGTCCTTGGTCCAGACCGTGCGCCCCAGGTATTCCAGATTTACCTGGTGGCAGATCCCGGTGCCCGGCGGCACCACGCTGAAGTTGTTGAAGGCGCTTTGGCCCCAGCGCAGGAACGCATAACGTTCGCCATTGCGTTGCATTTCGATGTCGACGTTCTGTTCGAAGGCGCTGGCGCTGGCGAATTTGTCGACCATCACCGAATGGTCGATCACCAGGTCCACGGGGGAGAGCGGATTGATACGCTGCGGGTCGCCGCCGGCCTTGGCCATCGCGGCGCGCATGGCGGCCAGATCGACCACCGCGGGAACGCCGGTAAAGTCCTGCATCAACACCCGCGCGGGACGGTACTGGATTTCGCGGTCGGAGCGACGCTCCTTGAGCCAGGCGGCAATCGCCTTGAGGTCGGCGCCGGTGACGGTTTTTTCATCTTCCCAGCGCAGCAGGTTTTCCAGCAGCACTTTCAACGACATGGGCAGCTTGTCCAGGTCGCCCAGGCTTTTGGCGGCATCCGGCAGGCTGAAATAGTGATAGGTCTTGTCGTCGACTTGTAAGGTTTTAAGGGTTTTCAGGCTATCGAGGGACGGCATTGAAATGACTCCTTTGAGTCCGCACGGCTACGGACTGACGGGACAGACAGAGCCTTTAACCTAGCCCTGTTCATTCGTTAACGCTAATAACTGGACTCTATGGCCAAGCCCAGGGTTCCGAACTCAGCTATCATGCGCCGGTTTTCGTGACAGGCTTTGCTTCAACGCAAGTCTGGGCATCGCGCAGTGGTTGAATTTCTCGCCATCTGCCCAGGAGTAAGAATGAACACCCTCTTTATGCATTGCCGGCCGGGCTTCGAAGGCGAAGTCTGTTCCGAGATTTCCGAACACGCCGCGCGGCTGAACGTGGCCGGTTATGCCAAGGCCAAGACCGCCAGCGCCTGCGCCGAATTCATCTGCACCGAAGAAGACGGTGCCGAGCGCCTGATGCGTGGCCAGCGTTTCGCCGATCTGATCTTCCCGCGGCAGTGGGCTCGCGGGATCTTCATCGATCTGCCGGAAACCGACCGCATCAGCGTGATCCTCGCGCACATGGCGGACTTTCCGCTGTGCGGCAGCCTGTGGCTGGAAATGGTCGACACCAACGATGGCAAGGAACTGTCGAACTTCTGCAAGAAGTTCGAAGGCCACCTGCGCAAGGCGCTGATGGCCGCTGGAAAACTGGTTGAAGATGCCCACAAACCGCGCCTGCTGCTGACTTTCAAAAGTGGCCGAGAAGTGTTCATGGGCCTGGCCGAGTCGAACAACTCGGCGATGTGGCCGATGGGCATTCCGCGCCTGAAGTTTCCGCGTGAAGCGCCGAGCCGTTCGACGCTGAAACTCGAAGAGGCGTGGCACCATTTCATCCCGCGCGACCAGTGGGACGAGCGTCTGCACAGCGACATGACTGGCGTCGACCTTGGCGCCGCACCCGGCGGCTGGACCTGGCAACTGGTCAACCGCGGCATGCTGGTGACTGCCATCGACAACGGCCCGATGGCCGAAAGCCTGATGGACACAGGTCTGGTGCAACACTTGATGGCCGACGGTTTCACCTTCAAGCCCAAGCAGCCGGTGGACTGGATGGTCTGCGACATCGTCGAGAAACCGGCGCGCAACGCCGCGATGCTGGAAGAGTGGATTGGCGAAGGGCATTGCCGCGAAGCGGTGGTCAACCTCAAGCTGCCGATGAAACAGCGTTACGCCGAAGTGAAGCGCTTGCTGGAACGCATTGCCGACGGGTTCAAGGAACGCGGGATTCGGGTCGAGATCGGCTGCAAGCAGCTGTATCACGACCGTGAAGAAGTGACCTGCCACCTGCGCCGGCTAGACGTGAAGAAACCCAAGTCCCGCTGATCTTGCACACTGATCGTTCCCACGCTCTGCGTGGGAATGCCGCCGGGGACGCTCCGCGTTCCGCCTTTGAATGTGACGCGGAGCGTCACGGGATGCATTCCCACGCAGAGCGTGGGAACGATCAGCGGTGTAACGCCACAGATGACCGAACACCCGGCAATGCGCGACAATGCCGGCAAGTTTCAGGAGTGAATCATGAGTGAAATGATTGATACGCCGGTTGACGGCACCCTCGACGCCACCGGCCTCAACTGCCCGGAACCGGTGATGATGCTGCACCAGCACATCCGTGACCTGGTGCCCGGCGGCCTGCTCAAGGTGATCGCCACCGACCCGTCGACCCGTCGCGACATTCCCAAGTTCTGTGTGTTTCTCGACCACGAACTGGTGGCGCAGCACGAAGAGGCAGGCACCTACCTCTACTGGATCCGCAAGAAACTCGCTTAACCCGCCGAATGGCTGATGCGGATCCGCTTGCGTGCACTGCGCGTCAGGCGGATCGACAGCATCAACGCCGCGCAACTCAAGCCCACGATCAATCCCTGCCACAGCCCGCTCGGGCCGCTCGGCGCGCCGAACCAATCGGTCAGGCCCAGCGCGTAACCCACCGGCAGACCAATGCCCCAGTAAGCGAACAGCGTCAGGATCATCGTCACCCGCGTGTCCTGATAGCCGCGCAACGCGCCGGCAGCCGTCACCTGGATCGCGTCGGAAAACTGGAACAGCGCCGAATACACAATCAGCATCGCCGCGACATGAATCACCGTCGGGTCGGCGGTGTAAATCGCAGCAATGGGTTCACGCAGCAATAGCATCAGGCTCGCCGACAAACACGCATAAGCCAGGGCGGTGCCCATGCCGACACCGGCGGCGAAGCGGGCTTCACGTGGCTCCTCGCGGCCCAGCGCCTGACCGACTCGCACGGTCACGGCCATGCCGAGGGAGTAGGGGATCATGAACACCAGCGAGCTGAAGTTCAGCGCAATCTGGTGCCCGGCCACCACCGTCGCGCCGAGGCTGCCGATCAGCAGCGCAATCACAGCGAAGATGCTCGACTCGGCGAACACCGCGATGCCGATCGGCAGGCCGATGCCCAGCAGGCGTTTGATCACCGACCACTGCGGCCAGTCGAAACGGCTGAACAACTCACTCGACTGATACGCTGGCGCCCAGCGCTCCCACCCGGCCATGCCCAGCGCCATTACCCACATCACGATCGCCGTGGCCCAACCGCAACCGACACCGCCCATGGCCGGCACACCGAAGTGGCCATAGATGAAGATGTAATTCAGCGGAATGTTCAACGCCAGTCCGCACAGCCCCAGCACCATGGCCGGGCGCGTACGTCCCAGTCCATCACTGAAGCAGCGCAGCACATGGTAGAAGGCAACGGCGGGCAAACCACTGGCGATGCCGTGCAGGTATTGCATGCACGGGCCGATCAATTCGGGATCGACCTTCATGATGTGCAGAATCGGTTCGGCGCTGAACAACATGCCGGTCGCCATCAAGCCCACCACCAATGCTAGCCACAGAGCCTGGCGCACGATCGGGCCGATTTCGCTGTGGGTGCCGGCACCGAAACGCTGGGCGACTTTCGGGGTGGTCGCCAGCAGCGTGCCGGTCATCAACAGAAACACCGGCACCCAGATCGAGTTGCCCAGCGCCACCGCTGCCAGATCCCGTGGCCCGACCCGGCCCGCCATTACCGCATCGACGAAGCCCATGGCGGTGGTCGCCAGCTGCGCGATCATGATCGGCAAGGCCAGGCCGAGCAGGTTTTTCAGCTCCAGGCGAACCCGGGCCGGGCGGGTGAGGGAGGTAGCGGCGGGGCGGTCAGTCACGGAATTCAAGGGCGAAACGTCCAGAGATATTGATGCGCAAGGCGGCGCATTCTACGCCCTGACGCAGTGGTCAGGAAAAGAGCTGTGTTAGGGATTTGTAATCGGTTTTCGATTCTCTATGGCGCCGCAGACCCTGTAGCAGCTGGCGCAGCCTGCGTTCGGCTGCGAAGCAGTCGTGAAATCAGGCAGCGCGGTGTATCAGGTAAACCGCGAGCACAGGGTTTACGACTGCTTCGCAGCCGAACGCAGGCTGCGCCAGCTGCTACAGGGTCTGTGCAATGCTTGCTGGCTCACACCGGCCATCTCCGCCTACACTGCCGATCCGCCAAAGGAGCCTGCCATGCTGATTGTTGCCGACGAAAATATCCCGCTGCTCGATGCCTTCTTCGAAGGTTTCGGTGAAATCCGCCGGGTGCCGGGACGTTCAATCGACCGCGCCACCGTCGAACAGGCCGATGTGCTGCTGGTGCGCTCGGTGACCAACGTTAACCGCGCGTTGCTCGAAGGCAGCAAGGTCCGCTTTGTCGGCACCTGCACCATCGGCACCGATCACCTGGATCTGGATTACTTTCAGCGGGCCGGCATCACCTGGTCCAGTGCACCCGGCTGCAACGCCCGCGGCGTGGTCGACTACGTGCTCGGCAGTCTGCTGACCCTGGCCGAAATCGAAGGCGCCGACCTGGCACAACGCACCTACGGCATCGTCGGTGCCGGTGAAGTGGGCGGCCGATTGGTCAAGGTTCTGCAAGGTCTGGGCTGGAACGTGCTGGTCTGCGATCCGCCAAGGCAAGCGGCAGAAGGTGGCGATTACGTCAGCCTCGAACAGATCATCGAGCAGTGCGATGTCATCAGCCTGCACACGCCGTTGAAGAAACACGGTGCCCAGTCGACCTGGCATCTGTTGGATAAAAACCGCTTGAACCAGCTCAAGCCTGGCGCCTGGTTGATCAACGCCAGTCGTGGCCCGGTGGTGGACAACGCCGCCCTGCGCGAGGTGCTGCTGCAACGTGAAGACCTGCAAGCAGTGCTGGACGTCTGGGAAGGCGAGCCGGAGGTCGATGTGGCCTTGGCCGAACTCTGCGTGCTGGCAACGCCGCACATTGCCGGTTACAGCCTCGATGGCAGACAACGTGGGACTGCGCAGATCTATCAGGCCTATTGCGCTTTTCTCGGGCAAGCGGCCCCGATCAACTTGAACGATTTGCTGCCCGCGCCCTGGTTGTCGCAAGTGACCTTGAACGCCAACAGCGATCCGGCCTGGTCGCTGGCCATGTTGTGCCGTGGCGTGTACGACCCGCGCCGCGACGATGCGGATTTCCGTCGCAGCCTTGTAGGCAATGTGAGCGAACAGCGTGCGGCGTTCGATTCACTGCGCAAACATTATCCATTGCGGCGTGAGATTGATGGGTTGCGGGTGCGGATCGAGGGGGATTCGCCGGCATTGCAGAAGATCGTCGCGGGGTTGGGGGCTTCTGCTGTCTGAACATCGAGTTGGCCCCTTCGCGAGCAGGCTCGCTCCCACATTAATCTCAGTCGTATTGTGGGAGCGAGCCTGCTCGCGAATGGCTGCACCTCAATTCTGGATCAGCAGCCATAAAAAACCCGGCCATCAGAGGCCGGGTCAAGAAGACGGTGGCTATATCACTCTTGTTCGGCAGGCTTGACCAATCGCTTTTCCAGTTCGCGGCAAGCGTCCTGGATCATGTTTTCAGTGATCGGTACTTCTCGCCCATCCTTATCGATAATCGAGCAACCCAAAGACTGGTCTGGCTGCGTGCGGATCACTGGAATCTTGTCTTCGCTGCTGTTTTGCAAGGACATGGCCTGTCTCCTCATCAGGTTGTGTACTAACTGTAGAACCGCCACGTGACCGGGCTGTGACAGCTTCTTGCGATCTTTCCAGGGCGGCGACATCAGTCCACCAGAAATACCGCGGCGTTGCCACTCGGACTTTAGACCAATACCGTCTAGGGCCTAGTCTTTGCGGTCATATTTAACCTGACTCATTTTGATTTACAGCGTTCAATCCCATCGACCGGTGTAGGCTTGATCGCGTCAAACCCTATTGGTTGCGCCATCGAATGATCTCCATCCTCTCTTCCCGTCACCGTCGCGCCATGCGCCTGGCCCTGCGTTTCATCGCGCCTTATCGCTGGCCGGCCGTCGGTGCCTTGCTCGCATTGATCGTCACGGCGGGTATTACCTTGTCCATGGGGCAGGGGATTCGCCTGCTGGTGGATCAGGGTTTCATGACCCAGTCGCCGCATTTGCTCAACCAGTCCATCGGCTTGTTCATGTTGCTGGTGGTCGGGCTGGCGATTGGCACCTTCGCGCGTTTTTACCTGGTCTCATGGATCGGCGAGCGCGTTGTCGCGGACATCCGTCGTCAAGTGTTCAATCATCTGATTTATCTGCACCCAGGATTCTACGAAGACAACCGCAGCTCCGAGATCCAGTCGCGGTTGACTGCTGACACCACGCTGCTGCAATCGGTGATCGGCTCTTCGCTGTCGCTGTTTTTGCGCAACCTGTTGATGGTGATCGGCGGGATTGTCCTGCTGTTTATCACCAACCCCAAACTCACCAGCATCGTGGTGGTCGCGTTGCCGTTGGTGATCGCGCCGATCCTGATCTTCGGCCGTCGGGTGCGTAGTCTGTCGCGCCTGAGCCAGGACCGGATTGCCGATATCGGCAGCTATGTTTCCGAAACCCTGGGCCAGATCAAAACCGTGCAGGCTTACAACCATCAAGTCCAGGATGAGCAGCGCTTTGCCGCGACCGTGGAGGAGGCCTTCAACACCGCTCGCAAACGGATCTTCCAACGGGCCTGGCTGATAACGCTGGTGATCGTGCTGGTGCTGGGCGCCGTCGGGGTAATGCTCTGGGTCGGCGGAATGGATGTGATCGCCGGGCGGATTTCCGCGGGCGAGCTGGCGGCGTTTGTGTTTTACAGCCTGATTGTCGGCAGTGCATTCGGCACGTTGAGCGAAGTGATCGGCGAACTGCAGCGTGCCGCTGGCGCCGCCGAGCGGATAGCCGAGTTGCTGCGCTCGGAAAACATCATCCAGCCACCGACGACTGGCCTGGTGACCTTGCCTGAACGGGTAAAGGGTGACCTGGTGCTGCAAGACGTGCGCTTTTCCTACCCGTCGCGTCCCGAAAGCTATGCGGTCGATGGTTTGAATCTGACGATCAATGCCGGCGAAACCCTCGCATTGGTCGGGCCGTCCGGTGCTGGCAAGTCGACGGTTTATGACTTGCTGCTGCGCTTCTACGACCCCGCCGAAGGACGCATCTTGCTCGACGGCGTGCCGCTGACTCAACTCGATCCGTTGGACCTGCGCCGCTGCTTCGCACTGGTCTCGCAATCCCCGGCGCTGTTCTTTGGCAGCATCGAAGAGAACCTGCGCTACGGCAACCCGACGGCCACCCTGGCCCAGGTTCAGGAAGCGGCGAAAATCGCCTACGCCCACGACTTCATCGAACAAATGCCAAACGGCTACCAGACCCACCTTGGCGACGGTGGCCTCGGTTTGTCCGGCGGCCAACGCCAGCGCTTGGCCATCGCCCGGGCATTGCTGGTGGACGCACCGATCCTGCTACTGGACGAAGCCACCAGCGCTCTCGACGCCCAGAGCGAACACCTGATCCAGCAAGCCCTGCCGAGCCTGATGAAAAACCGCACCACGCTGGTCATCGCCCACCGGCTGGCGACGGTAAAAAACGCTGACCGGATCGCGGTGATGGACCAGGGGAAACTGGTGGCGGTGGGGACGCATCAGGAATTGATTGCGAGTAACGCGCTGTATGCGCGGTTGGCGGCGTTGCAGTTCAACGATGGACATGAGGCCGCGTGAAGAGAGCTGCTGAATGTTGTCGGAGTCGGGCATTATGTCGACCCCAGTTGCGAGCCTGGAAAGAGATATGAGTCGTTATCAACCCCCGTTGACCCTGACCACCAGAATGTTGGCGTTGGTCGCGGGGATGCTCGGCGACTGATTGGCATCCGCTAATCATCAGCTGCGTCTTCCATTACGAATTCGAGTTCATCCATCCCTTCACTGACGGTAACGGACGCATGGGCCGTCTTTGGCAGACTTTGATACTCAGTCAATGGCGCCCGGTGTTGGCATATTTGCCTGTCGAAGCGGTCATTCGAGATCAGCAGGATGCATATTACGCGGCATTGTCGGCGGCTGATCAGTTGGCTGAGGCGACGCCTTTTGTCGAGTTCATGCTGCAAGCATTGAGTCTCGCGCTTGAGGAAGCAGCCCTTGGTGAATCAGTAACCGACCCAGTAACCGACCTGGTAAGCGACCCAGTAGGGAAATTGCTTTCAGCGCTCCATATTAACGGCCCGCTTAAAATCAGCGACTTAATGACAGAGGTCGGTTTGGCTCACAAGGCGACCTTTCGGGCTAACTATCTCAGGTCCGCATTGGCTGCCAACTTGATTGAAATGACCAATCCCGGGTCGCCAAGCAGCCCTGCTCAAAAATATCGACTGACCCAGCATGGCAAGCGGATTGCCGCACGGCTCAAGTCGGCGTAGTCGTTCTGGACGCGAATAAAAAATGCCCGCATCAATCGATGCGGGCATTTTTTGTCAGTGCTTCGAAGGCTCATTGATCGTCAAAATAGCGCTCATGCCAATCCACCAACGGCTGCGGTGAGTTGAGCTTCTGGCCGTAGATCACCGAGTACGACAGCACGTTCTGCACGTACTGACGGGTTTCGTCGAACGGGATGCTTTCCACCCAGACGTCGAAGCTCAGATGGTCCGCACCGCGTAGCCACTGACGCACGCGGCCGGGGCCGGCGTTGTAGGCTGCGGACGCGAGGACGCGGTTGCCATTGAACTGGCTGTGAACCTGGCTCAGGTAGGCGGCACCGAGCTGGATGTTCTTGTCCGGATCGAACACTTGCTGCGGCGAGGCCAGTGGAATGCTGAACTTGCGCGCAGTCTCCTTGGCGGTGCCGGGCATCAGCTGCATCAGGCCGCTGGCGCCGACGCCGGAGCGGGCGTCGGCCATGAAGGCACTTTCCTGGCGAGTGATGGCGAACACCCAGCTCGAGTGCAGGCCGCGAGCCTTGGCTTCGCGCACCAGGGTTTCGCGGTGGGCCATCGGGAAGCGGATATCCAGGTCGTCCCAGTACTTCGCCTGACTGATGGTGCGAATTGCCGGGAAATACCATTTCAGGTCGTAGGCCAGTTTCGCCTGGGCGACCATTTCGTCGCGGTTGAAGTGGCGGCTGACGTGGTACCACTCGCGACGACCGTCGACGATCTGCCCGCGAGCATGGAATTCCAGGGCGCGTCGTATGCCTGGGGTATTGCGCACCTTGTTGATCAGCGCCTGACTGAGCACCAGCGGTTTGTTGTTCAGTGAATAGGGGGATTGCGAGCGGTCGGCGGCCAGGAAACCGTAGAAGTCGCGCTCTTGAGCCAGGTTCTTGTAAAGCGTCTGTACTTCGGGATTCTGTGGCTGGGCCAGTTCCAGGCTGCGAGCCTGCCAGTAACGCCAGCGGTTGGTGGTGGCCAGATCCTGAGGCAGGCGACGCGTCAATTGATAGGCATCATCCCAGCGGGCCAGACGCAATAGCAGGCGCAGGCGCCATTCAGAAACGGTGTTGTCCCGCAACTCCGGGTCGTATTTGGTCATCACGTCCAGCGCGCGGCTGTCGAAACGTCGTGCAAGGGTCAGCCCGATTTCTCGGGCGATGGCCACTTTTTCGTCTCGCGAGAAGTGCATGCTGCTGGCATAGCCGTCGAGCAAGGCCATGGCCTTGTCCGGATCCTGTTTGGCCAGGCGGCGCAGGCCGAGGCTGACGATGTCGGACATTGGCTCATCGGCCGGGGTGAAGCGCGACGGCTGATTGAGCAGCTCGGGTTTCTGCGCCACATCTATCAACAAACGACCGCGAGGGGCGAGGGTGGTCAGGCCACTCACCAGGCTGTTGGCCAACGGGTAGTTGCGCGCCTGGGCGGCGAGTTTAGTGCGCTCCCAGCGTTTCTGTTCGGTCAGTTGACCTTCGGCGGCCCAGATCCCGAACAAGCCATCACATGCCCCAGGCAGCGATTTACCGGTCAGCCAGAGTTTTTCGGCGTTGGCATAACCTTCGGTCTTCTGTTTGCGCGCGATCTGATTCTGCGCGTTCAGGCAGTCCAGTTCGGTGAAATTGAGTTTGGGGTCGTAGTACTTGACGAAGGTCTCCCAGTCGCCGCGATCGGCCAGCCAGCGCAACCAGCGAAGTTTCATCCAGTTGGCTTGCGGCAGGTCGCCGTGTTCGGCGAGAAATTTCTCGATTTCGGCATTGCTCGCGGTTTTCAGACGTGCGGTCAGTTCGTCATACGCAAGATAAGGCTCCAACGGGTAATCACTAAGAGCCTGGCTGTAACGGAAGTAAGGACCTGTATCACCCTTGGCCAGGGCACGCTTGGCTTCATCGTAGTATTGACGCTGGGTAGACAGGTCCACCGCCTGTGCTGTTTGGATGGCAGTGGCAGAAAGAAGAAAACAGGATAAAAGACCAAAAAGGCGACTGCGCATGAGACGTCCGAACAGAGAAATCATGACAAGCGTTGAAGATACCAACACTGAATTAACTGTAGCTTAGCCTTTTGCCAGCAGCGGGCGAAAGCTTTGCCGGCCTGTCAGCATCAGTTCGCAACATTTGTCATGCAGAGTGTCGCGAAGGTGAAATTGCCGGCCTTCTGAAGCCTCAATTCAGGTAGAATGCGCGCCCGGTTTTTGGAGAAGCTCATGACCCTGCTCAAATTCAGCGATGTGTCCCTTGCTTTCGGCTCTACGCCGTTGTTGGACAAGGTGTCCTGGCAGATCGCCCGTGGTGAGCGGGTGTGCATCATCGGCCGCAATGGCACTGGCAAGTCCAGCATGATGAAGCTCGTCAAGGGCGACCAGAAGCCCGATGACGGCTCCGTTTGGCGCGCACCCGGCCTCAAGATTGGCGAATTGCCGCAAGAATTGCCGGTAGCCGACGAGCGGACCGTGTTCGACGTGGTGGCTGAAGGCCTGGACGGTGTCGGCGAACTGCTCGCGCAGTATCACCACCTGAGCCAGAACATCGTCACCGACGCCGATCTGGACAAACTGATGCACGTCCAGCACGACCTCGAAGCCCGTGACGGCTGGCGTTTGCAGCAATTGGTCGACAGCACCTTGAGCCGTCTGCAGTTGCCGGCCGACAAGACCCTCGCCGAGTTGTCCGGCGGCTGGCGTCGTCGCGTCCTGCTGGCTCAGGCTCTGGTTTCCGAACCCGATCTGTTGCTGCTCGACGAACCGACCAACCACCTGGACATCGGTGCAATTGCCTGGCTCGAAGAAGCGCTGAAGGATTTCCAGGGCGCCGTGCTGTTCATCACGCACGACCGTTCATTCCTGCAGAACCTCGCGACGCGCATTCTCGAACTGGATCGCGGTGGCCTGATCGACTGGAACGGCGACTACGCCAGCTTCCTCGTGCACAAGGAAGCCTCGCTGGCCGCTGAAGACACCGCCAACGCGCTGTTCGACAAAAAACTGGCCCAGGAAGAAGTCTGGATCCGCCAGGGCATCAAGGCTCGCCGCACTCGCAACGAAGGCCGCGTCCGCGCCCTCAAAGCCCTGCGCAACGAGCGCAGCGAGCGTCGTGAGCGCACCGGCAAGGCCAACATCCAGCTGGATACCGCCGACAAGTCCGGCAAGCAGGTGATGGTCCTCGAGAACGTCAGCTTCGCTCACCCGGGCGGCCCGTTCCTGATCAAGGATTTCTCGATGGTCCTGCAGCGCGGCGACCGTATCGGTCTGCTCGGCGCCAACGGCACCGGCAAAACCACACTGCTGAAGCTGATGCTCAGCGGTCTGCAGCCAACCAGCGGCACAGTGGAAGAAGGGACGCGCATCGACGTGGCCTACTTCGACCAGTTGCGCCATCAGCTGGACCTGGAAAAGACCGTAATTGACAACGTTGCGGAAGGTCGCGACTTCATCGATATCGATGGTCAGAGCCGCCACGTGCTGAGCTACCTCGGCGATTTCCTGTTCAGCCCGCAGCGTGCCCGCACGCCGGTGAAGGCGCTGTCCGGTGGTGAGCGTGCCCGTCTGCTGCTGGCGAAACTGTTCAGCAAACCGGCGAACCTGCTGGTCCTCGATGAACCGACCAACGACCTCGACGTCGAAACCCTCGAGTTGCTGGAAGAGGTCTTGCTGACCTTCAACGGCACCGTGCTGATGGTCAGTCACGACCGGGCGTTCCTCGACAACGTGGTCACCAGTACCCTGGTCTTCGAAGGTGAAGGCAAGGTTCGCGAATACGTCGGTGGTTATCAGGACTGGCTGCGTCAGGGCGGCTCGCCGCGCCTGCTGGGCGTGACCGAGAGCAAGTCCGGCAAAGCCGACCTGACCTCTGCTGTCGTGACGGCCGAAGCTGCGCCAGTTGCTGCTGCAGTCGAAGCGCCGGTGGCGAAGAAGAAGCTCAGCTACAAGTTGCAGCGTGAGCTGGAAATGTTGCCGGGCCAGATCGAAGCCATGGAGCAGCAGATCGCTACCGTCGAGGCGCAAATGGCCGATGCCGGTTTTTATCAGCGTCCTGCGGCCGAGACCGCTGCCGTGATTGCTCAGTTGGAGCAGTTGCAGGCTGAGCACGACGTAATGGTCGAGCGTTGGGCCGAGCTGGATGCCTGATTGATCCTGCTATAAAAAAGCCCGGCGTTCAGTGATGAGCGCCGGGCTTTTCGTAAGTGCTGTGGTTTAGCTTTTGATCAGGCGCACCGCGAGCACATCACAAGGCGCACCGTGCAGCACGTCATTGGCAGTCGAGCCCAGCAGCAATGCCAGGCCGTGTCGGCCATGGCTGCCCACCACGATCAGGTCGCAGGTCTGTTCCTTGGCCAGGTGGTGGATCTCCTGGCGTGGCTGGCCGTAGGTCAGGTGGCTGTATTCCTTGGAGAGTTCCGGATACTTCACGATCAGTCGGTCCAGGCGTTCCTTGGCCTGATCGAACTGCTGTTGTTGCAGTTGTGACAGGTCCATGGGGACGTCGCCGCCAAAGGCCATGGCCATTGGTTCGACAATATGCACCAGGGACAGCTTCGCCCCGTTGCTCACTGACAGTTCGCGAGCGCGGTGGATTACAGGATCGCACTCTTCGGTTAGATCTACAGCGACCAGAATGTGGTTGTAGGGCATGAGGTGCTCCTCCTGAGGGTTGCAATATTGGTAAGTATGGCTGGTTTCAAGCGCATTGTTTCCACAGTGACCCAATGCGCTCATCAAGAATCGGGAGTACAGATATGACGGTCTGGATAGTGGTGTCAATCTTGTTGGTGGTTCTGAGTCCGCTGGCATGGTTGCGTCCGTCGCGTCACCAGAGCGGGCGCATGGCCCTGCGCATGGAGGCGCGACGCATCGGATTGGCGATGCAGCTGGCGCCTCAGGACTGGCCGCACTGGCTGAGCAAGGAGCCGCCGAGCCCTTGCGCCCAATACCATCGACCGCGGCGTGGCAATCGGCCGGCGTGCTGGAGTTACTGGCAAAAAGCGCCGGGTGTGTGGGTCAATCAGTGGCAGGAGGTCTGCGAGGAGCCAGCGTTGCTGATTCATTTCGAAAAATTGCCCGACAACGTTTACAAGGTCGAAGCAGACAAGCAGATGATCACGTTGTATTGGGGTGAGAAGGGCGAAGCGACGGTTTTGCAGGATATTGATGCGGTGCTGAAGGCGCTGGCTTAAATCACGGAAATTTCGCGCCGCAATGGCGCGAAATTTCCGGCAGACAGGCAATAAAAAGCCCGACATCATCATCGGGCTGGAGTTGGCCAGGCAGGCCGGTAATTCTGGGTCACACTGATCTTACGCTGGGCATTCGCCAAAAGCGTTCATGTTTTTTTCCACAAGGTCCCGCCAGCGTAGCTTGTTAAACAAAGGCTGCAGCGAATTAGGGCGACTTTTCTAACTATTGATCCTATGAATGGCCTTACATGCAGACGCGTGTTGCAGGGCTTCGCGGTACGGAAATGACCGGAAAGTCGCGTTTCAACCAGTATTTTGGGCGATTGACAATTGTCGGAAATTCCGTGAAGGTGACGTACCCAAATCAAACGGGCGTATGAATTGAGCGTTTGTATTACAGACCGCTCCTACAGAATCCCGACTATCGCGTTGGCGGGTGTGCCGGGTGAATGGGCGTAGCATTGACGTTAAACGTCCCTGCCGAACCATTCGCCTGCGTCCGACGTGTACTGTTCAGCTTCCATATCGTGGAGATCAGTTGATGATTTACGAAGGTAAAGCCATCACGGTTAAGGCTCTTGAAAGTGGCATCGTCGAATTGAAATTCGACCTCAAGGGTGAGTCCGTCAACAAGTTCAACCGTCTAACCCTGAACGAACTGCGTCAGGCCGTAGACACCATCAAGGCAGATGCTTCGATCAAGGGTGTGATCGTCAGCAGTGGCAAGGACGTGTTCATCGTCGGCGCCGACATCACCGAATTTGTCGAGAACTTCAAGCTGCCTGATGCAGAGCTTGTTGCTGGCAATCTGGAAGCCAACAAGATTTTCAGCGATTTCGAAGACCTCAACGTCCCGACTGTCGCCGCGATCAACGGCATCGCCCTGGGTGGCGGTCTGGAAATGTGCCTGGCGGCGGACTACCGCGTCATGTCCACCAAGGCCAAGATCGGTCTGCCGGAAGTCAAGCTGGGCATCTACCCGGGCTTCGGCGGTACCGTGCGCCTGCCGCGCATCATCGGTGCCGATAACGCCATCGAATGGATTGCCGCCGGCAAGGAAAACCGCCCTGAAGACGCGCTGAAAGTCGGCGCAGTCGACGCAGTGGTTGCCCCTGAGAAACTGCAGGAAGCTGCTCTGGAGCTGATCAAACGCGCCATTTCCGGCGAGTTCGACTACAAGGCCAAGCGTCAGCCGAAGCTCGAAAAGCTCAAGCTCAACGCCATTGAACAGATGATGTCGTTCGAAACCGCCAAGGGTTTCGTGGCCGGTCAGGCGGGCCCGAACTACCCGGCACCGGTCGAAGCGATCAAGACTATCCAGAAAGCCGCGAACTTCGGTCGCGACAAGGCGCTGGAAGTCGAAGCCAATGGTTTCGTCAAACTGGCCAAGACTTCTGCCGCGCAGAGCTTGATCGGGCTGTTCCTGAACGATCAGGAGCTGAAGAAAAAGGCCAAGGCCTACGACGAAATCGCCAAGGAAGTGAAGCAGGCTGCCGTATTGGGCGCTGGCATCATGGGCGGCGGTATCGCTTATCAGTCGGCCTCCAAAGGTACGCCGATCCTGATGAAGGACATCAACGAGCACGGCATCGAGCAAGGTCTGGCAGAAGCTGCCAAATTGCTGGTGGGCCGCGTTGATAAAGGTCGCATGACCCCGGCGAAAATGGCCGAAGTGCTCAATGGCATTCGTCCGACCCTGTCCTACGGTGATTTCGGTCACGTCGACCTGGTCGTCGAAGCCGTTGTCGAGAATCCGAAGGTCAAGCAAGCCGTTCTGGCTGAAGTCGAAGGCAAGGTCAAAGAGGACACCATCCTCGCGTCCAATACCTCGACCATTTCCATCAGCTTGCTGGCCAAAGCCCTCAAGCGTCCGGAAAACTTCGTCGGCATGCACTTCTTCAACCCGGTGCACATGATGCCGCTGGTTGAAGTGATCCGTGGCGAGAAGTCCAGCGAAGTGGCCGTTGCCACCACCGTTGCCTACGCCAAGAAAATGGGCAAGAACCCGATCGTCGTCAACGACTGCCCGGGCTTCCTGGTCAACCGCGTGCTGTTCCCGTACTTCGGCGGTTTCGCCAAGCTGGTCAGCGCCGGCGTAGATTTCGTGCGCATCGACAAGGTCATGGAAAAATTCGGCTGGCCAATGGGCCCGGCGTACCTGATGGACGTGGTCGGCATCGACACCGGTCACCACGGTCGCGACGTGATGGCTGAAGGCTTCCCGGACCGCATGAAAGACGACCGTCGTTCGGCCATCGACGTGCTCTACGAAGCCAAGCGCCTGGGTCAGAAAAACGGTAAGGGCTTCTACGCCTACGAGACTGACAAACGCGGCAAGCAGAAGAAAGTCGCCGATCCGTCGGTACTGGAAGTGCTTAAGCCAATCGTGTTCGAGCAGCGTGAAGTCACCGACGAAGACATCATCAACTGGATGATGATCCCGCTGTGCCTGGAAACCGTGCGTTGCCTGGAAGACGGCATTGTCGAAACCGCTGCAGAAGCCGACATGGGCCTGGTCTACGGTATCGGTTTCCCTCCATTCCGTGGCGGTGCGCTGCGCTACATCGATTCGATGGGTGTTGCAGAGTTCGTTGCCCTGGCTGACCAGTACGCTGATTTGGGCGCGCTGTACCACCCGACCGCAAAACTGCGCGAAATGGCCAAAACCGGCCAGCGGTTCTTCGGTTAAGCGCCCCCAACTAGAGTGAGAGTGAATATATGAGCTTGAATCCTAGAGACGTCGTGATTGTCGACTTTGGTCGTACTCCGATGGGCCGCTCCAAGGGCGGCATGCACCGCAACACCCGCGCTGAAGACATGTCGGCGCACCTGATCAGCAAATTGCTGGAACGCAACGTCAAGGTTGATCCGGGCGAAGTCGAAGACGTGATCTGGGGCTGTGTGAACCAGACCCTGGAGCAGGGCTGGAACATCGCTCGCATGGCGTCCCTGATGACTCAGATCCCGCACACCGCTGCCGGCCAGACCGTCAGCCGTCTGTGTGGTTCGTCGATGAGCGCTCTGCACACTGCTGCGCAAGCGATCATGACCGGCAACGGTGACGTGTTCGTGGTTGGCGGCGTCGAGCATATGGGTCACGTGAGCATGATGCACGGTGTCGATCCGAACCCGCACATGTCCCTGTACGCGGCGAAAGCCTCGGGCATGATGGGTTTGACCGCAGAAATGCTCGGCAAAATGCACGGCATCAGTCGCGAACAACAGGACGCTTTCGGCGTGCGCTCCCACCAGCTCGCTCACAAGGCGACACTGGAAGGCAAGTTCAAAGACGAAATCATCCCGATGCAGGGCTACGACGAGAACGGTTTCCTGAAACTGTTCGACTATGACGAAACCATTCGTCCGGAAACCACCCTGGAAAGCCTGGCGGCTCTCAAGCCTGCTTTCAACCCTAAGGGCGGCACCGTGACAGCCGGTACTTCGTCGCAAATCACCGACGGTGCTTCGTGCATGATCGTGATGTCGGCGCAGCGTGCACAGGACCTGGGCATTCAGCCTATGGCGGTGATTCGTTCGATGGCAGTGGCAGGTGTGGACCCGGCGATCATGGGCTATGGTCCAGTACCGGCCACACAAAAAGCACTGAAGCGCGCGGGTCTTGGCATTAACGATATCGACTTCTTCGAGCTCAACGAAGCTTTCGCCGCACAGGCCCTGCCAGTGCTGAAAGATTTGAAAGTACTCGACAAGATGAACGAGAAGGTTAACCTGCACGGCGGTGCGATTGCCTTGGGTCACCCATTCGGTTGCTCCGGTGCGCGTATCTCCGGCACTCTGCTGAACGTGATGAAGCAAAATGGCGGCACCTTCGGGGTGGCTACCATGTGCATTGGTCTCGGCCAAGGCATCTCCACCGTCTTCGAACGCGTTTAAGCGTTTCGTCGAAGGAAGCCGGGGCCAAGTGCCCCGGTTTTTGTTTTTCTGAATTTATTTTTGTTTTTATTTTGAAAAGATTTGAGCGAGGGCCAAACCATGCCGATACAACCTGGGCTCTACCAACATTACAAAGGTCCGCAGTACCGTGTATTCAGTGTTGCGCGGCATTCGGAAACCGAAGAAGAAGTGGTGTTCTACCAAGCCCTGTATGGCGATTACGGCTTTTGGGTGCGCCCCTTGAGCATGTTCCTGGAGTCGGTCGAGGTTGACGGCGAACAGGTGCCACGCTTTGCTTTGGTGCAAGCCGAACCGAGCATATTTCCGCAGCCATAAGGGGAGTGCGCGCAGAACCCTGCGCTTGACCTCACCTTGTAGCCACTATATATAGCGGTGCCGCGTCAGGCGCCAACCGCCTTTCACTTCTAGAATTCAGGAATTTTCTGATCCATGGGCAAATCGCTGGTCATTGTGGAATCCCCGGCTAAGGCCAAGACCATCAACAAGTATCTGGGTAACCAATACGTGGTGAAGTCGAGTATCGGCCATATCCGAGACCTGCCCACCAGCGGTTCGGCTAGCGCCAGCAAAGAGCCAGCCGCCAAGCGCGGCAAGGCCGCCGCGGGTGAAGGTCCGGTGCTCACGCCGAAAGAGAAGGCGCGCAAGCAGCTGGTCTCGCGCATGGGTGTCGATCCCGATCATGGCTGGAAAGCCAAGTACGAGATCCTCCCGGGCAAGGAAAAGGTCATCGAAGAGCTACGACGGCTCGCCAAAGATGCTGACACCATCTATCTCGCAACCGACTTGGATCGCGAGGGGGAAGCCATTGCCTGGCACCTGCGCGAAGCCATCGGTGGTGATGACAGCCGCTACAAGCGCGTGGTGTTCAACGAAATCACCAAGAAGGCGATTCAGGAAGCCTTCTCCAAGCCGGGCGAGCTGGACATCGACCGTGTAAACGCCCAGCAGGCGCGTCGTTTCCTCGACCGCGTGGTGGGTTACATGGTATCGCCGCTGCTGTGGGCCAAAGTTGCCCGTGGCCTGTCCGCCGGTCGCGTGCAATCGGTTGCCGTGAAGCTGGTGGTCGAGCGTGAGCGTGAAATTCGCGCGTTCAACCCGGAAGAGTACTGGGAAGTTCATGCCGACCTCGGCACCGCCAAGGGCGCGACTGTGCGTTTTGATGTGGCGCGCGAGAAAGGCGAAGCCTTCAAGCCGCTGAACGAAACCCAGGCCATGGCCGCACTGGAAAAGCTCAAGGCTTCCAGCTACAGCATCGTCAAGCGCGAAGACAAACCGACCAGCAGCAAGCCGTCGGCACCGTTCATCACTTCCACCCTGCAACAGGCCGCGAGTAACCGCCTGGGCTTCGGCGTGAAGAAAACCATGATGATGGCCCAGCGTTTGTACGAAGCCGGCTACATCACTTACATGCGTACCGACTCCACCAACCTCTCGGTTGATGCCGTGACGATGGCGCGTACTTATATTGAAGGCGAGTTCGGCAAGAAGTACCTGCCGGAAAACCCGAACGTCTACAGCAGCAAGGAAGGCGCACAAGAGGCTCACGAAGCGATTCGTCCCTCCGATGCCAATACCGAGCCAAGCAAGCTGTCGGGCATGGAGCGCGATGCTGAGCGGCTCTATGAGCTGATCTGGCGCCAGTTCCTCGCTTGCCAGATGCTGCCGGCCCAATACCTGTCGACCACTGTCACCGTCGGTGCCGGCGATTTCGAGTTGCGTGCCAAAGGACGGATCCTGAAATTCGACGGTTACACCCGCGTCATGCCGCAAATTGCCAAGCCTGGCGATGACGACGTGCTGCCGGACATGGCTCAGGGCGACGCGATGAAGCTGATCAAGCTTGATCCGACCCAGCACTTCACCAAGCCGCCGGCGCGTTACTCGGAAGCGAGCCTGGTTAAAGAAATGGAAAAACGCGGCATCGGTCGTCCTTCGACCTACGCGGCGATCATTTCGACGATCCAGGATCGTGGCTACGTTGCGCTGCACAACCGTCGTTTCTACTCGGAAAAGATGGGCGACATCGTTACCGAACGTCTGGCCGAAAGCTTCTCCAATCTCATGGACTACGGCTTTACTGCCGGCATGGAAGAGAATCTCGATGACGTGGCCCAGGGTGAGCGCGACTGGAAGAACGTACTCGATGAGTTCTATGGCGACTTCAAGAAGAAGCTCGAAGTAGCCGAAAGCGCCGAAGGCGGAATGCGCGCCAATCAGCCGGTAATGACCGATATTCCGTGTGTGTTGTGCGGTCGTCCGATGCAGATTCGCACCGCATCGACCGGCGTGTTCCTCGGCTGCTCGGGCTACAGCCTGCCGCCGAAAGAGCGCTGCAAGGCTACGGTCAACCTGGTGCCGGGTGATGAAATCGCGGCGGACGACGAAGGTGAATCGGAATCGCTGGTGCTGCGTGGCAAGCATCGCTGCCCGATCTGCAGCACGGCGATGGACGCTTACTTGCTGGATGAGAAGCGCAAGCTGCACATCTGCGGTAACAACCCGGATTGCTCTGGCTACGAAATCGAAGAGGGCACCTATCGCATCAAGGGCTACGAAGGTCCGAGCCTGGAGTGCGACAAGTGCGGCAGCGAGATGCAGCTCAAGACCGGCCGTTTCGGCAAGTTCTTCGGTTGTACCAACGCGACGTGCAAGAACACCCGCAAACTGTTGAAAAGCGGTGATGCAGCACCGCCGAAGATGGATCCGGTGAAGATGCCTGAGCTGAAATGCGAAAAGGTCAACGACACTTACATCCTGCGCGACGGTGCTTCCGGCCTGTTCCTGGCGGCCAGTCAATTCCCGAAAAACCGCGAAACCCGAGCTCCGCTGGTCATGGAAATTGTGCCGCACAAGGATGAGATCGATCCGAAGTACCACTTCCTCTGCGAAGCGCCGAAGAAAGATCCGGACGGCCTGCCTGCGGTGATCCGTTATAGCCGTAAAACCAAAGAGCAGTACGTGCAGACTGAAGTCGAGGGTAAGCCTACTGGCTGGAAAGCCTACTACGACGGCGGCAAGTGGACAGTTGAAGACAAGCGCCCGGCGAAGACTGCCAAGGCTTAAAAGGCGCTGAACACAAAAGGCCGCATGACAACCCTCGGGTTTTCATGCGGCCTTTTTGTTTTGTGCTTGCGGGAAGCGGAGCTGATCCACGACACTGTCTGACCTGCGTGAAGCAATTATTTCGTTGTGGAGGCTGCCGTCATGGCCCACGAACTCTATACCCGTACCAACCAGAAGATTTACTTCGCCGGCCTGTCGCTGGAAGCGCTCGCCAGAGCCGAAGAGGGGCGGGCGATGAATTCCCTGGCGCTGATCCAGGCCGGACGTGAATCGGCGTTATTTCACCTTTACGGTGCATTGCTTGGGCTGTGCCATGAAATCGCCGGTTTCTATCGCTTGCCTCAAGCCAACGCGCCTCGGGCCGAGTTGCTGCTGACGCGTGAAGTACTTGAAGCCATCGCGATTCCGGAAATGGCCGAGATGGTCGAGTTGGCCAATAATCCGGAAACCTGGCTGGCTAAACTGCTGGCAGCTCATGCTGCGCTGTTTCAGCCGCCTCGGGCACCGCACAAGCCTAAGGGTGACGTGACGCAGCCGCTGATCCTGGCCGTTAACCTGGATGAAGAAGAGGCTCCGCAGGAGCTGAGCCGGGAAGAGCTGGAGAGCTGGCGTCAGAATCTCAAGGGACTGGCGATTCGGTTTCGTGAAGGCCTGAACGAGTGCTGAAGGATAGAGCGGAATAATGGATGGCCCGGTGGGTTGTCCGTTCAGGTCTGAGAGCTGTCGGACCTTTCTCTATATGATGGCATCTGGTCAAGATCCCGAGCGAAGCCTGGCCGATGCCTATATAATCCCCGCCTTTCGTGGAGAACAGACCTATATGCCAACGTCCTTTCTAGAAATTGTCGAGTTACCAGACGGCCGTATTGAGCTGCGCAGGGCTGAGGACGAGGGTTCTCTGGTTACTTTGGATTTCTCCGAGGATGCCAAAGCGTTTCTGCAGGGTCAGCACGTGGAAGTCGCCAAGGCGATGTTGAGCGTCGGCGTTCAGATGGCTGGACGCTTGGTTGAAGGCGATTTCAATACAGACGAGGCGTCTCGGGTTCTTCATTGATCCCGCCCGTCGGTTTTTTGCTGATCTCGCTACAGTTTGGCTTCTCTATCCTTGGAGAAGCCCCGCGTTGTTCAACGCGCGCATTGTTTGTCAGTTAACCCAATCGAATATTCAGGCTTTGTGCGTCCCCGATCCGGGCGGCGCTGATCAGCTGTTGCCGTGAAGTTGTGCTCAAAGGGTTGAGCCAGCTGACCACCGTGTGGCTGCGGCCCAGGCGCAAGGCCTCGCAGGTCAGTTGCTGTGCGCTCTGAGTGCCGCGCGGTTGCAGCAGCAGGATGCGTTCGCGGTTAAGGCCGGCGTCCCGCAACCAGGCCTGGGTCAGGCTGGCGGGTGGCGCGATCAGCGTTAGCCAGCGCGCGTCCTGGTCCTGGCTCAGTTCCCTGAGAATCGGCGCCAGAAGGTTCAGGCAGTTCCCGGCGGCACCACGCAGCGACAGCTCACTGAAGACTTCGGGCTCGGCGCTCCAGGGTGACTCGACCACATCTTTCAGGATCGGCGCCAATGGCTGCACCATGAAAGCCTCGAACAACGGCAGTTGGGCTTGTTGTGATGTATGTGGGAACTGCATAAAGCCTCCTTTAGCGGCGAATGACGCCGACACTCAAGCCTTCGATCACCAGTTCCTGATCTTTCAGGTTCACTTCGATAGGGGCGAATTCAGGGTTTTCGGCGATCAACCAGACCTTGCTGCCGTCGCGCTTGAAACGCTTGACGGTCACTTCGTCGCCGATCCGAGCTACTACAATCTGGCCGTTGCGGGCTTCTCGGGTGGTGTGCACTGCCAGCAGGTCACCGTCGAAAATGCCTACATCCTTCATGCTCATGCCATGAACCCGAAGTAGATAGTCGGCGCGAGGATGGAAGAACGACGGGTTGATGTTGCAAGACTCTTCGATGTGCTGCTGGGCTAGGATCGGAGCACCGGCAGCCACTCGGCCAATGATCGGCAAGGTGGACTCGTCGGCCTTGGCTTCAAAGCCGGGAATGCGAATGCCACGGGAAGCACCGGGTGTCATCTCGATCGCTCCCTTGCGGGCCAGCGCCTTGAGATGTTCTTCTGCCGCATTGGGTGACTTGAAGCCCAGTTCCTGAGCGATTTCCGCGCGGGTGGGTGGGTAGCCGTTGTCTTCGAGGCAGCGTTTGATGAAGGCCAGAATCTCTGCTTGGCGTGGCGTCAGCTTTAGCATAATGATCGCTCTGTCTTTTTATACAGTGACTGGGATTATATACAGTGAAACCGTCTTGGCAATGCTCCTTTTTTTGCCGGCCGCCAGACGGTCGATGAGCACGCTGATTCACGCTTGCGAGTTGTATGGTTAAATAGCTGACCGGCCATTCCCAAAACGAACCGTCAGGCTTGACAAGGCCTGGGCTGAAACGTATGTTTCAAACAAGTGTTTGTCAGGCGGAGTAGCCATGGCCCAGTCGGAAACCGTTGAACGCATTCTTGATGCTGCCGAGCAATTGTTCGCGGAAAAAGGTTTTGCTGAAACCTCATTGCGTCTGATCACCAGCAAGGCCGGTGTCAATCTGGCGGCGGTGAACTATCACTTCGGTTCAAAGAAGGCCTTGATCCAGGCAGTTTTCTCGCGCTTTCTCGGGCCGTTCTGCTTGAGCCTCGATAAAGAGCTCGAGCGGCGTCAGGCCAAGCCGGAGAACAAGCCGACGCTAGAGGAGCTGCTGGAAATCCTCGTCGAGCAAGCTCTGGTGGTGCAGCCACGTAGCGGCAACGATCTGTCGATTTTCATGCGATTGCTGGGCCTGGCTTTCAGTCAGAGCCAAGGGCACTTGCGGCGTTATCTGGAAGACATGTACGGCAAGGTGTTCCGCCGCTACATGATGTTGGTCAACGAAGCTGCGCCGCGTATCCCGCCGATCGAGTTGTTCTGGCGCGTGCACTTCATGCTCGGTGCCGCCGCATTCAGCATGTCCGGTATCAAGGCCCTGCGCGCAATTGCCGAGACCGACTTCGGCGTCAACACCTCCATTGAGCAAGTAATGCGTCTGATGGTGCCGTTCCTGGCGGCTGGCATGCGCGCCGAAACCGGGGTCACCGACACGGCCATGGCCACCGCGCAGTTGCGTCCACGCAGCAAATCGACCCCGGCCGTCGCCAAGGTTTAACTGCGCACGGGTGGGCGCGGCAGCTGACATCCGCTAAGCTAGCCGCCCATGCCGACTCTCGTTTTGAACCCGCTCCCCATTTGTATCGCCGACCTGCCGGGCATTGCCCATGGCGGCGATTTTGTGCGAGCCGGATTTATCATTATCAAGGAATCTCTATGACTGCTGGCCTGCAAGGCTCGTTGATGGTGGACGTCGCCGGTACCTGGCTGACGGCTGAAGATCGCCAATTGTTGCGCCAGCCCGAAGTGGGCGGCCTGATCATTTTCGCCCGCAATATCGAACACCCGCGTCAGGTGCGCGAATTGAGCGCCTCAATCCGCGCCATTCGTCCCGATCTGCTGTTGGCAGTCGACCAGGAGGGCGGCCGGGTTCAGCGTTTGCGTCAGGGTTTTGTACGCCTGCCAGCCATGCGCGCCATCGCTGACAACCCGAATGCCGAGTACCTCGCCGAGCAGTGCGGCTGGATCATGGCGACTGAAGTGCTGGCCGTCGGCCTCGATCTGAGTTTCGCTCCCGTGCTGGACCTCGACTTCCAGCGCAGCGCTGTGGTCGGCACCCGTTCATTCGAAGGTGATCCCGAACGTGCAGCGTTGCTGGCGGGAGCCTTCATTCGCGGCATGAACAGCGCCGGGATGGCCGCCACCGGCAAGCACTTTCCCGGTCACGGCTGGGCCGAGGCCGACTCCCACGTTGCAATCCCTGTTGATGAACGCAGTCTCGACGAAATCCGCGCCAATGACCTGGTGCCGTTCGCCCGACTGAGCAAGCAATTGGCTGCAGTCATGCCGGCCCACGTGATCTATCCGCAAGTCGATTCGCAGCCTGCCGGCTTCTCCCGCCGCTGGTTGCAGGACATCCTGCGTGGCGAACTGCAATTTGACGGCGTGATCTTCAGCGATGACCTGTCCATGGCCGGTGCCCACGTAGTCGGCGATGCTGCCAGCCGTATCGAAGCGGCGCTGACGGCCGGTTGCGACATGGGCCTGGTGTGCAACGATCGCGCGGCCGCTGAATTGGCCCTGAGCGCCGCCCAGCGCCTGAAGGTAAAGCCGTCCGAGCGCATTGCGCGGATGCGCGGCCAGTCGTACGCCAGCACTGAATACCGTCAGGATCCTCGCTGGCTGACAGCCGTGGGCGCGCTCAAAGATGCTCAACTGATCGATTGAGACCTTTCGGCTTACATGCTGAGTTTTGATACCTGCGAACTGCGATCACTTTCAGAAGTGTAAATATGATGCTGGCAATTATTGAGCAACTTCATGAACTGTCATGGGCGGAGGAGTTCAGTCATCGTGCTCTGGATAAGGCTCGCAGATACGCTGTAGAAAACCGGGTGCAAATCTGCGAAATCGAGGACGCTCTCGTTCTCGCCATCTGCAAAGGTTCCCAAGGGAATATTTACGAACAAGCCATTGAACTCATCGAAGACCCTAATGGTGATTTTGAGCTGGTTTGTTCTTGTTCGTGTCCGGTGGTGATCAATTGCAAGCACTGCGCAACCGTGCTTTACAACTTGCAAGAACTGCCGATGGACTCGTTCAAAAGCACTGCCTCGGTTCAACTGAATCGTGAGTTGGAGCGTTGGCTCAATGATATTCCCCACGACGTTCCAGATCGCGAGGGGGCTGCGCAGAGCGCTGGCACTTGCTGGGTATACAAACTCAAAGCAACGTCCACCACAGGCAAGTGGTTGCTGGAAATCTACAAGGCTCGTCAGCTCAAGGATGGCCGCTTGCAGGACATCAAATCGGTGTACTCGCCGTCAGATGCACTGATGCGCGAGCCCGGCTATCTGTCGGAGCTTGACTTGCGAATCGCAAGATTGCTGGTCGCCGTCCACTCCCAACATTCGTTTTACAGCGGCTATCCCCTGCAGGGCAGCAGTGGCGCCGAAGTTCTTCAATTGGCATTAAAAACCTCACGCCTGTATCTCGATTTCGAACAATTGCAGCCGCTGGTAGCTGGAAAGAGCAGGTCTGGGCAGTTTGCCTGGACCGAGCAACTCAGCGGCAGCTTCCGTCCTCAGTGGCGTAGTGAGGAAGTGTCTGAAGAAACGGTTCTGGCGCTGGAACCTTTGTACTACCTGGATCGCGAACGGCTGGAAGTTGGGCCGCTGCTTAGCGAGCTAGACGGAAAGCTGGCCTGCCATCTGTCATTGGTCCCTGACATTCCCGCACCTCAGGCCATGCAGTTCAGCCATCGGATGAGTGCTGTAACTCGAGTCGTGCCTCCACCGCATGCATTGACCGAGCGGATCGTCGATGACGTCGAACCCCAAGCCTTCCTGACGCTTGCAAGCACTAACCGTTACAGGAACTGGAAGCATGAAGTTGAACATCGCGCGGCTTTGGCGTTTACCTATAACGGGCACGTGGCGGCGGACAAAAAATCCTCAGAAGTACTGATACTGTCCGGCACCGAAACCCAGCGCATCCAACGCAAAACCGTGGCTGAAAAAGCCTTGCGCCAAGCTTTGCAAAAACAGGGCTTCAAAAAGGCCACCCGTAAAAGTGATGCGCTACCCGACAGTGCGGGCGAAATGTTCGATTTGCCGGACGACTCGGCTTGGCTGACTTTTGTGCAGTCCGTAGTCCCGGCGCTCAGAGAGGCAAATTGGCAGATCCGTATCGATGAGAGCTTTCATTTCAATGTGCAGCCCGTAGATGAATGGTATGCCGATGTCGAGGAATCTCCGGGGCGCGAGTGGTTCGATCTGCAGTTGGGTGTCGTAGTCAATGGCGAGCGCCACAGTTTGCTGCCCATCCTGCTGCAATTGTTGCGCAGACAGCCGCAGCTGCTGAACCCGACAGAGCTGGCCATGCGTGACGATGACGATCAAGTGCTGATCGATCTCAACAGTGGGCAGTTGGGTGCCAAGCCAGGTATAAAAATTGCGCTGTCCCTGGGACGAATCAAACCATTGATGGCAACGCTCGGTGAGTTGTATTTGGGGGGGAGCAGCAGCGCCTCGTTACGCTTGAGCGCTCCTGATGCGGCGCGACTGAGCGAGCTGGAGGGGTTGCCGCTGGTCTGGCAGGGCGGTGAGCGCTTGCGCAGTTTCGCCAAACGCTTGCGTGAATCGACTCAGGCGAACGTTGCTGTTCCGGAAGGCCTCAACGCCACATTGCGGCCTTATCAGCTTGAAGGTCTGAACTGGATGCAGACTCTTCGTGAGCTTGAGGTTGGCGGTATTCTTGGCGACGACATGGGCCTGGGCAAGACCCTGCAAACACTGGCTCATTTACTCGTCGAGAAGCAGGCAGGGCGACTCGATGTTCCGGCACTTGCGGTGATGCCGACCAGCCTCATTCCCAACTGGCTCGACGAAGCGGCACGCTTCACCCCGGAGCTGAAAGTCCTGGCGCTGCATGGCGCTACTCGGCAAAAGGATTTCATCAACCTTGCCGAATACGATCTGGTGCTGACCACGTATGCGTTATTGCCGCGCGATCTTGAGGTTTTGCAACCACAGGTCTGGAGCGTACTGATTCTCGATGAAGCACAGAACATCAAAAATCCGCTCAGCAAAGCTGCCCAGGCTGCCCGTGATCTGGAGGCCCGGCAGCGTTTGTGCCTGTCCGGCACGCCATTGGAAAATCACCTCGGCGAGCTATGGTCACTGTTTCACTTCCTGTTGCCCGGGTGGCTGGGCGACAGTAAAACCTTCAATCGTGACTACCGCACCCCGATCGAGAAGCACGGCAATAGCGAACGGATGCAGCACCTGACTGCCCGCATAAAGCCCTTTCTGTTGCGCCGCAAGAAAGAACAGGTCGCCACCGAGTTGCCGCCAAAAACCGAAATCGTGCATTGGATCGAACTCAGCGATGGGCAGCGGGATGTTTATGAAACCGTGCGCGTGGCGATGGACAAAAAGGTGCGTGATGAAATTGCCCGCAGCGGCGTTGCGCGTAGCCAGATCATCATCCTCGACGCTTTGCTGAAGTTGCGTCAGGTGTGCTGCGATCTGCGGCTGGTCAAAATGTCCCTGACGGCGAAAGCACTTCGTGCGGGCAGCGGCAAGTTGATCGGTTTGATGGAGATGCTGGAGGAGTTACTCAGTGAAGGACGCAAGATTTTGCTGTTTTCGCAGTTCACTTCGATGCTTGCATTGATTGAGGAGGAATTGCTGCAGCGTGGCGTCGGCTATGCGTTGTTGACTGGCGAAACGACTGATCGGCGCACGCCAGTCAAAGACTTCCAGAGCGGCAAGGTGCCGTTGTTCCTGATCAGTCTGAAAGCGGGTGGCACGGGGCTTAATCTGACAGCGGCCGACACGGTGATTCACTTCGATCCGTGGTGGAACCCTGCTGTTGAAAACCAGGCCACCGATCGTGCTTACAGGATCGGTCAGGACAAACCGGTGTTCGTCTACAAGATGATTGCCAAGGGCACGGTGGAAGAGAAAATACAGGCACTGCAACAGGAGAAGGCGGCGTTGGCCGGGGCTGTGCTTGAAGGTGGGACGACCGGAGGGTGGAAGCTTGAGCAGAGTGACATTGAAGCGTTGTTTGCGCCGTTGCCTGAACCCAGGTCCTGATAGCTGATTTCTTCAGTCAATACGAGGTGACCCCATCGCGGGCAAGCCACGCTCCCACAGGGTTGAGGTTAACCCTGTGGGAGCGGCGGTGAGGCGATCGACTTGCTCGCGAAAGCGACCTACCAGGCGGCGACTATCTCAGCGCTTTTCCAGCTTGTCCGGCAGTGGCGCAAACAACGCTTCAATATCATCACTCTGCAACTTCCAGTCCCCGGTCTGGCGTCCGTCCAGCACGCCAGCCGCCAGGTCGGATTTTTCCTTCTGCAGATGCTGAATCTTCTCTTCCACCGTGCCCCGGGCAATCATCTTGTAGACGAACACCGGTTTCTCCTGGCCAATGCGATACGCTCGGTCAGTGGCCTGGTTTTCCGTCGCCGGGTTCCACCATGGATCGTAGTGAATCACCGTGTCGGCTTCGGTCAGGTTCAGGCCGACGCCACCCGCCTTCAGGCTGATCAGAAAGATCTGACGCTTGCCGCTCTGGAAGTCTTTGACCGGTGCGCGCCGGTCGCGGGTCTGCCCGGTCAGCAGCGCATAATCGACTCCGCGTTTTTTCAGCTCATCTTCAATCAACGACAGCATTGAAGTGAACTGCGAGAACAGCAGGATCCGCCGACCTTCATCGAACAATTCCTCAAGCATTTCCATCAGGCTGTCGAGCTTGCCCGACGTGCTGCCGCGAGTGGGTAGGGTGGCATCGTTGACCAGGCGCAAATCGCAGCAAACCTGACGCAGCTTCAGCAGCGCCTCAAGAATGATGATCTGGCTGCGCGCCACGCCCTTGCGGGTGATCTCGTCGCGGACTTTCTTGTCCATCGCCAGGCGCATGGTTTCGTACACGTCACGCTGGGCTTCGTTGAGCTCGACCCAATGGATGATTTCGGTTTTCGGCGGCAACTCGGTTGCCACTTGCTCTTTGGTTCGACGCAGCAGGAACGGTTTTATCCGACCGTTGAGGTGCTGAAGTCGTACTTCGCTGGCGCGCTTTTCGATGGGCACGCGGTAATCGCGGTTGAAGCTTTTCACGTCACCCAGCCAGCCGGGCAGCAGGAAGTGAAACAGCGACCACAGCTCACCCAGGTGGTTTTCCAGTGGTGTGCCGCTCAGACACAGACGCTGGCGGGCATTCAATTCGCGGGCAGCATGGGTGGCCTTGCTGTTGGGGTTCTTGATGTATTGCGCCTCGTCCAGAACCAGTACGTGCAAAGGTTGCGCGGCGAGACGTTCGACGTCCTTGGGCAGCAGCGCATAGGTGGTCAGGATCAGGTCGTAATCGGCCAGCGTGTCGAAATGCTTTTTGCGACTGGCACCGTACAGCGCCAGCACTTTGAGTTGCGGCGTGAAGTGCGCCGCCTCATCCAGCCAGTTGGGGATCAGGCTGGTGGGCATCACCACCATGCACGGCCGATCAAGGCGTCCGGCGTTCTTCTCGCTGAGAATGTGCGCCAAGGTCTGTAGGGTTTTGCCCAGCCCCATGTCGTCCGCGAGAATCCCGCCGACTTCCAGTTGTCGCAACGACTGCATCCAGCTCAAGCCTTCCAGCTGATAGGGGCGCAAGGTCGCGTTCAGGCCTTCCGGTGCAGTCGAGGTAAAGTCCTTGATGTCCCGCAGCCGCTGGGCAAAGGTGCGAATTTGCTCGCCGCCCTCCCAAAGCAGCGGCAGGTCCTCCAGCGGATTCAGGCGCGTGGCATCGGCCTTGCTCAGGCGCAGCGTCGTTTCGCCGGGTTCTTGCAGGTAGAACTCGCCGAGGGTCGCCAGTACCGGTTTCAATCGGCCGAAGGGCAGGGCGACTTGCAATGGTCCGTGCTCGGAGTTCGGGCGATTGGGGATGTTCACCAGGATCAACTCGTCGTCGCGCCGCCGTGCAAGGCGTTCCGGGTTGAGGATCTCGGTGTGAGAACGCATCAGGTTCAGCAGGATCGGCAGCAGGCTCAGCCGTTCGCCGTTGACGATGATTCCCAGCTCCAGATCGAACCAGTCACGCTCCGGCGCCTGTTCTACGGTGGCGTACCAATCGTCCACGGCGGTCAGGTCGAAGCCGAAGTCTTCGTCGATCTGCAACTCCCAACCCTGGGTGCGCAGCTTCGGCAGTTCATTGAGGGTGAAGGTCAGCCAGGCGCTGTCGTTGACCATCTCGAAAAGTTCGCCGGCGCTTTCCGGCAAGGCTTTGCTTTGCCGGGTGGCGACCTTGAAGCCAAGGATTCGTAGCTGTTCCCTGTAGGTCTGTTCGACTTCCGGGTGGCGTTTTATCCGTAGCGTTTGCGTCTCCTGGCGAATCAGGATGTCGGCGTTCTTCTGTCCGGAAACGTATTCATCCAGATAGCCGAATGACAACGCCGCGCGATGCTGAATGTAACGTTGCATCTTGCCGTTACGCGGTTCGAAGGCGCTGAACTCGATGCTCGCCAGCCACAAGCGCGGCACCGGCTGCACGTTATCCACCAGTACTTGCGGGGGCTTCGGGATACGGTTTTCCAGTACGGCTTGAAGTTTCTCGAGTAGCTCGGCGTCTTGCGCGGCGGCGGGGTAGGCCAGGGTTTCCTGCACTTTCAGTAGCACCGCTGCGCAGTGTTTGCAGTTGTTGTGAACCGGGCAGGTGCAGGTGGCGTCGATCATCAGCAACGTGGCTTTGGCTGACTCGCGCAGGCGAATGGTCTGACGGTAAACATTGCCGCCAGAGCCCTCGCAGACGGCAATGATGGTGGCGTCACCGGCCTCGATGATCCTGACGCGGTTCTCCAAAGCGTAGCGACGGCCACGCTCCAGGCTCTGTTCCTTGAATCGGCTGACCCAGGAAGGTGCCAGGGGTTTGCTCAGGGTCGCTGACATAAGGACTCAATCAGTCCGGAATTTCTTCGGGGACTGGCCGAGGCGCAGGGGAGGTGAGCGAGGTGATCTTGATCAACAGGCCCAAGTGGCCATTGTCGAGGAAGTTCAACTGGCCGTTCTTGGTGTGGCTTTCCTGTTTCATGCGTTCGCTGGCGGTGACCATGCCGTTGGCGTCGATCTGGTTAACCCAGAAGTCGGCGTCGACGTCGGTGAAACGCCCCAGTTTCATGCTCAGCGTGCCCTCGATCGGGTACTGGCCGAACTGTTCCTTGCCCTCGCTGATCGCAACTTTGCTGGCCTCTTCGCCAAGGTTCTGTTGCCAGGCCTTGTGCAGCAACACCGTGTATTCATTGCTGGCGGTGAGTTTTTCCACTTCGGCATTGAGGCTTGGTGTGCGCAGGCTGTCGGGGCTGATGGGCTGAGCTCCAGCCGCCCAGTCTTCCGGCGCGGCGCGGCTGACGATAGCGGGCACGGCGTTTTGGCGGACCAGAATCATTTCAATCTGATACAAGTCATCGGCAAATGCCGTAGGGCTGACCAGCGCTGTTAATAACATGGTCAACGAGGTCAGTGAGCGGAACAGGCGCATGCGGCGTCCTTCAAGCAGTTTTCGGAATGAGGTGCTCAAACAGCGCCTCTACAGTATTAAAGCGCTCTTCCGGGCGCTCCATCGGCACCTGGAATTTAAACATCGTGGCGCCTTCGAATTTGTAGCGTTTTGGCTGGCTCTGGATCAACTTGATCAGCGTCAGCGGGTCGACCGGTGTTTGTGCCGCGAACTCGATTCGGCCACCTTGCGGGCCGCCGTCGACTTTCTTGATGCCCAGTAGCTCGGCCTGCAATTTCAGCGCGGTAATGCGCATCAGGTTCTTGGTCGGCTCCGGCAGCAGACCGAAACGATCGATCATCTCCACCTGCAAGTCCTTGAGGCCTTCCTCGTCGGTGGCCGAGGCGATGCGTTTGTAGAGAATCAGTCGGGCGTGTACGTCTGGCAGATAGTCCTCGGGAATCAACGCCGGTACCCGCAGATTGACTTCCGGACCACCGCCGAGCGGCTGGTCGAGGTTCGGTTGTTCGCCCTTGCGGATCGACTTCACCGCGCGCTCGAGCATTTCCATGTACAGGGTGAAACCGACAGCCTGGATCTGTCCGCTCTGCCCATCGCCGAGCAATTCGCCGGCACCACGGATTTCCAGGTCGTTGGTGGCGAGCACGAAGCCCGCGCCGAGGTCCTGGGTATTGGCGATCGCTTCCAGACGTTTTTCGGCGTCAGGCGTGATTTGCTGGCGCGGCGGCGTCAGCAAATAAGCGTAAGCCTGGTGGTGACTGCGACCGACCCGGCCGCGCAACTGGTGCAGCTGCGCCAGGCCGAACTTGTCGGCGCGTTCGATGATGATGGTGTTGGCGCTCGGCACGTCAATGCCGGTCTCGATGATGGTCGAGGCGATCAGCACGTTGAAGCGCTTGTGGTAGAAGTCGCTCATTACTTGTTCGAGATCGCGTTCGCGCATCTGCCCGTGGCCGATGCCGATCCGTGCTTCCGGCACCAGTTCGGCGAGGTCGGCGGCGCATTTCTCAATGGTTTTCACATCGTTGTGCAGGTAGTAGACCTGACCGCCACGCAACAGCTCACGGAGCAAGGCCTCTTTGACCGTGCTCTTGTTCTGCTCCATGACGAACGTGCGTACCGACAGGCGACGGGCCGGCGGCGTGGCGATGATCGACAGATCGCGCATGCCCGACACGGCCATGTTCAGCGTGCGCGGAATCGGCGTGGCGGTCAGGGTCAGGATATCGACTTCACTGCGTAGCGCCTTGAGCTGTTCCTTCTGACGGACACCAAAACGGTGCTCTTCGTCGATGATCACCAGCCCCAGGTTTTTGATTTTTACGTCGTCCTGCAGCAGCTTGTGCGTGCCGATGACGATGTCGATCTTGCCTTCGGCCAGGTCCGCGACCGCCGCATTCACTTCTTTGGTCGATTTGAAGCGGCTCATCACTTCCACGCTCACCGGCCAATCGGCGAAGCGGTCGCGGAAGCTGTTGTAGTGTTGCTGGGCGAGCAGGGTGGTCGGTACCAGAATCGCCACCTGACGACCGCCGTGTACCGCGATGAACGCGGCGCGCATCGCCACTTCGGTCTTGCCGAAGCCAACGTCGCCGCAGACCAGGCGGTCCATCGGTTTCGGCGCGAGCATGTCGGCGCGCACGGCGTCGATGGTGGTTTGCTGGTCCGGGGTTTCTTCGAATGGGAAACCGGCGCTGAAGGTCGCGTAATCGGCTTTCGGGTCGGCGAACGCATAGCCTTCGCGAGCGGCGCGGCGGGCATAGATGTCGAGCAACTCGGCGGCCACGTCGCGCACCTGTTCGGCAGCTTTGCGTTTGGCTTTCTGCCAGGTCTCGGAGCCTAGACGGTGCAGCGGGGCCAGGGCATCGTCGCTGCCGGTATAGCGGGCGATCAGATGCAGGTTGGCCACCGGCACGTACAGCTTGGCGTTTTCGGCGTATTCGAGGGTCAGGAACTCAGCGGCCTGACTGTCGATTTCCAGGATTGTCAGCCCGAGATAGCGACCGACGCCGTGATCGATATGCACCACCGGCGCGCCTTCGCGCAGCTCGGTGAGGTTTTTGATCACGGCATCGTTGTTGGCGTCGGCGCGTTTCTCGCGGCGACGGCGTTGCATCACGCGCTGACCGAACAATGGGCTTTCGGCGACCAGGGCCAGCGCCGGGTCGTCGAGCACCAGGCCTTCGTCGAGTGGCGCAATGGTGATCGCCAGGCGTTCTTTGCTCGCGACGAAATCCGGCCAGCTGTCGACGGTTTTCGGCCGCAGCTTCAAGCGTTCCAGCAATTCCAGCAGCACTTCACGACGGCCCGCGGATTCGGCGGTAAACAGCACGCGACCGGGAAATTCGTCGAGGAAACCCGCCAGCGCCGCCAACGGTTGGGTGGCCTTGGCTTCGATGGCCAGGTTCGGCAGCTCTCGAGCGGGGAACCGCTCGCGGCCGACGCCGGTTTCCACGTCCTGTTGACTGGCAACCACGCGCGGCCAGTTTTTCAGGCGCGCGAAGCAATCTTCCACCGGCAGGAACAACTCGGCGGGCGGCAATAAAGGACGGGCCGGATCGACGCGACGCTCTTCATAGCGATTGCGCACGTCGTTCCAGAAGTTTTCCGCCGCCTGCTCGATACCCGGCAAGGAAAACACTTGCGTGTCCTGGGGCAGGTAATCGAACAGCGTGGAAGTGTCGTCGAAGAACAGCGGCAGGTAGTACTCGATACCGGCCGGTGTAATCCCGCTGCTCAAGTCCTGGAAGATCGGGCAGCGACGGAAGTCGACATCGAAACGCTCGCGGAAGCGCGCCTTGAAGCGGGTGACCGCATCCTTTTGCAGCGGAAATTCTCTCGCTGGCAGGAGGCGAACCGTTTCAACCTTGTCGATGGAGCGCTGGTTTTCCGGGTCGAAGGTACGAAGGGTCTCGATTTCGTCGTCGAACAGGTCAATTCGGAAAGGCAGTTTGCTGCCCATCGGGAACAGATCGATCAGCGAGCCGCGGACGGTAAATTCACCGTGCTCGTAGACGGTATCGACATAGCGATAGCCGCTGGCCTCAAGCCGGGTGCGCATCTGCTCGACATCGAGTTTCTGACCGATGTCGAGCACCAGGCTGCTGCCGAGCAGGAATTTGGTCGGCGCCAGGCGATGCAGGGCCGTGGTGATCGGTACGACCAGAACGCCATGACTCAGCTCCGGCAACCGATACAACGCGGAGATGCGCTGGGAAATAATGTCCTGGTGCGGCGAAAACAGATCGTAGGGCAGGGTTTCCCAGTCCGGGAAATGCAGCACCGGCAAATCCGGGGCGAAGAAACTCAGCTCCTGTTCCAGCCGTTCGGCACTTTGGCTGTCGGCGGTCAGCAGCAGGGTGAAGCGCTTGGCAGCGCTGGCGGCCTCGGCAATGGCCAGGCTCAGGGCGGCACCGGGCAGGTTGCCCCAGTGCTGTTTACCTGCCGCGGCAGGGAGAAGCGGTAGACGCAGAACGGGCACGGAAGGTTGAGCTCCAAGCGTTGCGACAAAGTCGGTAATTGTAGCGGTCCCGGGTGCCGCCTGTCAGTTGCAGATGTGTCTATTACGCAGGTTGGGCGAAATGTAGTGGTAAAGACAAAATCGGCCCGTTTTTTAGTAAAAAAGACCGAATATGTAGTGGCAAAACGATTGGGTGTTACGGAGGGTTACAGACAAGACAGCGATGTCTCCGAAAAAATGACTGCGTTGCAGGCCCCGGTTTTATTGGGCTTGAGCCGTGCGTCATTTTTTTGAAGTTGATTTTGTTACTGGTCGCGCGACAAGCGCGCATTGCTACGGGAGGCACTCGGCGGCATAATGTAGCCCCTTTTTTCTGCCCCTACATGTGGAAGGTTCCCGTGACTCAGAAGCCCGACCAGTGTCTTGGTGAATGGATCGACCGTGAAGCACTCGCAGAAGCGATGATTCCGCTTATCGGTCAGCTCTACCGCAATAACAACGTGGTGAGCTCGATCTATGGCCGCAGTCTGATCAACCAGTCTGTCATCGCGATTCTCAAAGCTCACCGCTTTGCTCGCCATCGCCAGTCCGATGACAGCGAATTGTCCGTCCACGAAACATTCCCGCTGCTCAAGGCAATGAGCGAGCTCAAGCTCGGCGCTGCCTCGGTAGACCTGGGCAAGCTTGCAGTCAAATTCAAGGCTGAAGGCAATGGCCGCACTGCCGAGCAGTTCGTCCGTGAAGAACTGGCTGACGTCGTTGGTCAGCAAAATGTTTCCGCGCGCAAAGGCACCGACGTTGTTCTGTACGGCTTCGGTCGTATCGGCCGTCTGCTGGCGCGCATCCTGATCGAGAAAACCGGTGGTGGCGACGGCCTGCGTCTGCGCGCCATCGTTGTCCGCAAGGGCGCCGAAAACGATCTGATCAAACGCGCCAGCCTGCTGCGCCGCGATTCGGTACACGGTTCGTTCAATGGCACCATCACCATTGATGAAGCCAACAACACCATCACCGCCAACGGCAACCTGATCCAGGTTATCTACGCGAAAAACCCGACTGAAGTGGACTACACCCAGTACGGCATCAAAGACGCGCTGCTGGTGGACAACACTGGTGTATGGCGTGACGCCGACGGTCTGGGCCAGCACCTGGCATGCCCGGGTATCGATCGCGTTGTTCTGACCGCGCCTGGCAAAGGCAAGCTGAAGAACATCGTTCACGGCATCAACCACGGTGAAATCACCGCTGATGACAAGATCGTTTCCGCGGCTTCCTGCACCACCAACGCCATCGTGCCGGTGCTCAAGGCTGTCAACGACAAGTTCGGCATCATCAATGGTCACGTTGAAACGGTTCACTCGTACACCAACGACCAGAACCTGATCGACAACTTCCACAAAGGCGATCGTCGTGGCCGTAGCGCCGCGTTGAACATGGTAATCACCGAGACCGGTGCTGCCACCGCTGCTGCCAAGGCACTGCCTGAGCTGGCCGGCAAGCTGACCGGTAACGCGATCCGCGTTCCGACGCCTAACGTGTCGATGGCCATTCTCAACCTGAACCTTGAGAAAGCCGCCACTCGTGAAGAAATGAACGAGTACCTGCGCTACATGGCGCTGCACTCCGACCTGCATAAGCAAATCGACTACGTCAATTCGCAGGAAGTGGTTTCCACCGACTTCGTTGGCTCGCGCCACGCAGGCGTAGTGGACGCTGAAGCAACCATCAGCCAAGACAACCGCGTTGTTCTGTACGTTTGGTACGACAACGAATTCGGTTACAGCTGCCAGGTGGTTCGCGTGATGGAAGACATGGCCGGTGTAAACCCGCCTGCATTCCCGCGCTAAGCATTAGCTGCACATGAAAACGCCCCGACTTTGGTCGGGGCGTTTTTGTTTGTGCGGTGATCGCTCCCGCGCGCGTGGGAACGATCTTGTCGACGAGAGTGATCGATCAGGCGCCGCCAACCACAGCGGCCTACGCTGTCCGCAACTCAGCTCCCACAGGTTTTGCGTTTGACTGGCAGGCGCTGGCAGACCTCGCTCTCGTGCGCTCTGAAGCCCATAATGGCGGGCGCGGTTTTGAGGGGGGGATGAAGATTTGTTAACTGGACGGTGGACTGGGGTTGTGATGCTGGCCGGTGTTTTGTCCGGTTGTGGCAACGGCGACAGCCTGGAACGCTTCGACGGCCCGACCATGGGCAGTCGTTATTCCATTCAATACGTAAGGCATTCCTCCACGCCCGGGCTGAAAGCGGTGCAGGCTGAAGTAGAAAATATCCTCGCTGAAGTGGATCGACAATTCTCGACCTATCGCAGCGACTCGGTTATCGAACGCTTCAACGCACTGCCGGCCGGCCGCTGTCAGGTCATGCCTGGCCCGGTGCTCGAATTGATCCGTGTGGGCGAGCAACTGTCTTCGCAAAGCGAAGGCTCCTACGACCTGACCGTGGAACCGCTGCTCAATCTCTGGGGATTTGGCCCGCAGGGCCGTGAGGAAAAAATCCCGACTGCCGAAGTGCTCGCCGAAGTCAGGCAGCGCGTCGGTCACGCACACCTGCGCATCGACGGCGATCAGCTGTGCAAGGACGCCGCGGTAGAGGTCGACTTCAACAGCATCGCCGCCGGTTACGCGGTCGATGCAATTGCCGCAAAACTCGAAGCAATGGGCATCCACAACTACCTCGCCGAAGCCACGGGTGAGCTCAAGGCGGCGGGCAAAAAACTCGACGGATCGCCGTGGCGCGTCGCCCTGGAAGAACCCCGCGACGACCAGCGAGTGGCCGAGCGCATCATCGCCGTAGACGGCTACGGCGTTTCCACTTCCGGCGATTACCGCAACTATTTCGAGCGGGACGGTCGGCGTTATTCCCACACCTTCGATGCCCGCACCGGGGCGCCGGTCCTACACACCCTGGCGTCAGTCACGGTGATTCATCCTTCAGCGTTGATGGCCGATGGCTTATCGACGCTGTTGCTGATTCTGGGGCCCGAAAGGGGTTGGGACTATGCCGAAACGCATGACATCGGTGCATTCTTTGTGATTCGTGCCGATACAGGATTCGTCACACGAACCACGCAGGCTTTTGAACGCCTGAGTGGCGCAAAAGCCGAGTGATCACGGCGATTCAAGCAGTAAAGACTGGCGGTGTAGTGCAGGCAAAACTAGCCTACGACGCGACCAAGGGTTAATGTGCGCGGCGTTGACGCTTATATAGACTGTGTCCGGGTTCTGCACTGGCCCCAAATTGTTCCTTCACGCCGCAGATCGGCGTGATTTAGCCGCAGGTGCCGAGGGCGCCGCGGCCTGTTCTGAGGAGTATGCATGGCTGTCTACAACTACGACGTGGTGGTGCTGGGTTCCGGCCCGGCGGGAGAAGGCGCGGCAATGAACGCCGCCAAAGCAGGGCGCAAAGTGGCGATGGTCGATAGCCGTCGCCAGGTCGGCGGCAACTGCACCCACCTGGGCACCATCCCGTCCAAGGCACTGCGTCACTCGGTCCGGCAGATCATGCAGTTCAACACCAACCCGATGTTCCGGGCCATTGGTGAGCCACGCTGGTTCTCGTTCCCGGACGTGTTGAAAAGCGCTGAAAAAGTCATCTCCAAACAAGTCGCCTCGCGCACCGGCTACTACGCCCGTAACCGTGTCGACGTGTTCTTCGGCACCGGCAGCTTCGCCGACGAGCAAACCATCGAAGTGGTCTGCGCCAACGGCGTGGTCGAAAAACTGGTGGCCAAGCACATCATCATCGCCACCGGCTCGCGCCCTTATCGTCCGGCGGACATCGATTTCCACCACCCGCGTATCTACGATAGCGACACCATCCTCAGCCTCGGCCACACCCCGCGCAAACTCATTGTTTATGGCGCTGGCGTGATCGGTTGCGAGTACGCGTCGATCTTCAGCGGTCTGGGTGTATTGGTTGAACTGGTGGACAACCGCGGTCAGTTGCTGAGCTTCCTCGACTCGGAAATTTCCCAGGCCCTGAGCTATCACTTCAGCAACAACAACATCACGGTTCGCCACAACGAAGACTACGACCGCGTCGAAGGCGTGGACAACGGCGTGATCCTGCACCTCAAGTCCGGCAAGAAAATCAAGGCCGACGCCTTGCTCTGGTGCAACGGCCGTACCGGCAACACTGATCAGTTGGGTCTGGAAAACATCGGCGTGAAGGTCAACAGCCGTGGCCAGATCGAAGTGGACGAGGCCTACCGTACCTGCAAGCCGAACATCTACGGCGCCGGTGACGTGATTGGTTGGCCGAGCCTGGCCAGTGCTGCTCACGACCAGGGTCGTTCGGCCGCTGGCAGCATCGTTGATAATCAAAGCTGGCGCTTCGTCAACGACGTGCCGACCGGCATCTACACCATTCCGGAGATCAGCTCGATCGGCAAGAACGAGCAGGAGCTGACTCAGGCCAAGGTGCCGTATGAAGTGGGCAAGGCGTTCTTCAAGGGCATGGCGCGTGCGCAGATTGCCGGCGAACCGCAAGGCATGCTGAAGATCCTGTTCCACCGCGATACCCTGGAAGTGCTGGGCGTTCACTGCTTCGGTTATCAGGCGTCGGAGATCGTTCACATCGGTCAGGCGATCATGAACCAGCCGGGCGAACAGAACACGCTGAAGTACTTCGTCAACACGACGTTCAACTACCCGACCATGGCCGAAGCCTATCGGGTAGCGGCGTACGATGGCCTCAACCGGCTTTTTTGAGCGGCTCCGGCCGGTGGCCTGAGCCGGCCGGGGAGACCGATTTCAGCAATTCTCGAGCGTGGCGATGGCCAAACCGGGAAAGTCTGTAATCAGGCTGTCAACGCCGAAGTCGGCGAGTCTGCGCATTAGCGCGGGCTCGTTGACTGTCCATACCGACACATGCAGCCCTTGGCGCTGCGCCTTCTGCAGGCGTTCCGGCGTACACAGGGTCCAGTTCAGCGCCAGAATCTCGCAGCCATAGCTTTGCGCGACCTTCAACGGATCGAGCCAGGCGTACTCGGCCACCAATCCGCGGGACACATCCGGCACCAGGTCCAGCGCAGCTTTCAATACTTCCCGCGAACTCGAGGTGATCGTGACCTTGTCGAGCAAGCCGAAACGCTGAGCCATTTCGCGAATCGCCAGTACGGTAGTCGCGGCGCGGGTGCGTGACGCGCTTTTGACCTCCAGTTGCCAGTGCTCGAAGTCGCATTTCTCGAACAGTTCTTCCAGTGTTGGAATCGGGCACGGTTTGATCCAGCCCGGGCCACCCTTGCGCGCATCGTAGGTCACCAACTCGGCCGCCGTGTGCTCGACGACTTTGCCGCGACGGTCGGTGGTGCGCTTGAGTGTCGGGTCATGGATGACCATCAACTCGCCGTCCATGGACAGGTGCAGGTCCAGTTCGCAACGGCGCACGCCGTGCTTGAGGCATTGCTGAAAACTGGTCAGCGTATTTTCCGGTGCTTCGCCCTTGGCGCCGCGATGGCCGTAGATGAGGGTCACGGTTCTTCCTTAAATTAAATGCCTGATTCGTTTTGTTCGCGGGCCAGACGTCGTTCCTGGGCCTGCTTCTGCAAAATATAGCGGGCCAGCAATTGGCGCTGGGCATCGCTCGGGTATTCGAACTCGGTGCCGACGTCGTAGCCGTCGCCTTTGCGATCGCAATGGGTGACGCGAGCCCGCAACAAAAGCCCGAGGGCTTGCGGCATCAGCACCAGTTTGATCGACAGGTGTGCGCCCTCGGCAATGGGGGTCGGATGTTGAAAGTCGATCCCGCCTTCGGAAATGATCACCGGCTGCGGTTCGCCGATCTGCCCGAGTACGGTGATTGCGATCACCTGGCTCAGCAAATCGATGCGTTTATTCTGGGATTTCAGGAATGCGGCGAGGTTGCGGTCGCGCTCACTGATCTGGCGCAACAGGTGCTGTGACTCGAATTCGCTCAGGTGCAGTTCGCTGAGCAAGTTGAACAGAGGGGAAGCATCCTGCAACACTTCCTGGCCTGCGGCTTCGGGAGCGGACAGGGGCCGAATTTCCAGTGCGATCGTGTCCTCGATACGGTAGTATTCGCGGCGATCTTCTTCATCTAATGTCGACATGGCGAACCCATGGTAGCGGCGGTGGTCTGAGTGTAAAGCTGGTTATCGACCCCCGCCACAAGGACGTTCCTTTTCCCTCCGAACAAGCCCCGACATGTTCAGACCTCTCTTCGTATTTATTGGCACGCGTTATACCCGTGCAAAGCGTCGCAATCATTTTGTGTCATTCATTTCCCTGACCTCGATGATCGGACTCGCCCTCGGCGTGGTCGTGATGATAGTGGTGCTGTCGGTCATGAACGGCTTCGATCATGAGATGCGCACCCGCGTGCTGGGCATGGTGCCCCACGCGACCATCGAGTCCGGTGAGCCGATCAGCGATTGGCAAAGCCTGGCCGCCAAGGTCAAGCAGAACCCGCAGGTGACGGCCGTGGCGCCGTTTACCCAGATGCAGGGGTTGCTGACCAATAACGGCAAGGTGTCCAAAGTCCTGCTCAATGCCATCGACCCTGCGCTGGAACGGCAGGTCTCGATCATTGATAACTTCATGCAGCAGGGCAAACTCGATGACCTGGCGCCGGGCAGTTTCGGCATCGTCATCGGTGACAAGGCCGCGGCCAAGTTGGGTGCGGCGATCGGCGACAAGCTGACATTCGTGGCGCCGGAAGTCACCGTGACCCCGGCCGGGATGTTCCCGCGCATGAAGCGCTTTACCGTGGTCGGCATCTTCCATGTCGGCGCCGGTGAGCTGGATGGCTACCTGGGCATCACCAATCTGCAGGATCTGGCCAAGCTGCACCGCTGGAAACCGGATCAGGTCCAGGGCATCCGCCTGAAGTTCGACGATCTGTTCCAGGCGCCACGCGTTGCGTGGACCATCGCCCAGCAGCTCGGCGAAGACCATTTCTATGCCCGCGACTGGACGCGCACCCACGGCAATCTGTACCAGGCGATCCGCATGGAAAAAGCCATGATCGGTTTGCTGTTGCTGCTGATCGTTGCGGTCGCGGCCTTCAACATCATTTCCACGCTGGTGATGGTGGTGAACGACAAGAAGGGCGACATCGCGATTCTGCGCACCCTGGGTTCCACGCCGGGGCAGATCATGGCGATCTTCATGGTCCAGGGCACGGTCATTGGCGTGATTGGTACGCTGATCGGCGCTGTGGTCGGGATCTTCGCCGCGCTGAACGTCAGCGCCGCGATCTCGGCCCTCGAAGGGCTGATCGGGCACAAATTCCTCAACGCCGACGTGTACTTCATCGATTACCTGCCGTCGCAAGTGCAGAGCCAGGATGTGTTGATGGTCTGCGCCGCCGCGTTGGTCCTGAGTTTCCTCGCCACCCTGTATCCAGCCTGGCGTGCCGCGCGCACCCAGCCTGCGGAGGCGCTACGTTATGAGTGAGTCGGGCATGAGTGATAAAGCAATCTTGAGCTGCCGCAACCTGGGCAAATCCTACGAGGAAGGCCCTGAGTCGGTAGAGGTTCTGGCCGGTCTGCAACTGGAGCTGCATCCGGGTGAGCGCGTGGCGATTGTCGGTACGTCGGGGTCGGGCAAAAGTACCTTGCTCAACCTGCTCGGCGGCCTCGATACACCGACCAAGGGCAGCGTCTGGCTGGCCGGTGAAGAGCTGTCGGCGCTGAACGAAAAGTCTCGCGGTTTGCTGCGCAATCGGTCGCTGGGTTTCGTTTACCAGTTCCACCACTTGCTGCCTGAGTTCACCGCGCTGGAAAACGTCTGCATGCCGCTGCTGATCGGCAAGACGGCTATTCCTGAAGCGCGTCAGCGTGCGACGGCATTGCTGGAGCGGGTAGGGCTGGGCCATCGCCTGGAACACAAACCGGCCGAGTTGTCCGGTGGCGAACGTCAGCGTGTGGCCATCGCCCGCGCCCTGGTGAACAAGCCAGGCCTGGTGATGCTCGACGAGCCGACCGGCAACCTCGATTCCCACACCGCCCAGGGCATTCAGGATTTGATGCTGGAACTCAGCACCTCGATGCGCACGGCGTTCCTGGTGGTGACTCACGACATGAACCTGGCTCGCCAGATGGATCGCGTCCTGCATCTGCAGGAAGGTTACCTGACGCCCATCTGACTGGCCGAAACCCGGCGTGACTGAAAAGTACGCCGGGTCTCTTATTTTTATACGGTGCCCCAGCGAATGTTCAGACCGTTATCGATCTTTATCGGCGCGCGCTATACCCGCGCCAAGCGCCGCAATCGCTTTGTTTCCTTCATCTCGATGACCTCGATGATCGGTCTCGCCCTGGGCGTGCTGGCGATGATCGTGGTGCTGTCGGTGATGAACGGCTTCCAGCGCGAAATGAGCTCGCGCATCCTCGGCATGGTGCCTCACGCGACGATCGTCGGCGTCAATCCGATCGACGATTGGCAACCCGTCGCTGCGGCGGCCATGAAGAACCCGGAAGTGACGGCCGCCGTGCCGTTCACTGAGATGGAAGGCATGCTGTCCTATAAGGGGACGATGCAGCCGATCCAGGTCAGCGGCGTTGATCCGGCGCTCGAAGGCAAGGTGTCGATCGTTGCCCAGCACATTGTCCAGGGGCGTCTCGATGCCTTGAAGCCGGGTGAGTTCGGCGTGGTGATCGGCGAGATCACGGCGCGCCGCTTCCGCTTGAACGTTGGCGACAAGATCACCCTGATCGTGCCGGAAATCAGCACTGCACCGGGCGGCATCACCCCGCGCATGCAGCGGTTGAACGTGGTCGGCGTGTTCAAGGTTGGCGCCGAACTGGACGGTTCCATGGCGCTGATCCACGTGGCCGATGCGGCGCAGATGCAGCACTGGGCGCCCAATCAGGTCCAGAGCGTGCGCCTGGCGGTAAAGGATTTGTACGATGCGCCGAAGGTTTCCAGCGATATTGCTGGCGGACTGGGCAGCGCTTACAAGGCTGATGACTGGACTCACACCCAGGGCAGTCTGTTCAGTGCGATGAAGATGGAAAAAACCATGATCGGCTTGCTGTTGCTGATGATCGTCGCCGTGGCAGCGTTCAACATCATCGCAACCCTGATCATGGTGGTGAACGACAAGGGCGCGGACATCGCGATCCTGCGCACCATCGGCGCCACGCCGCGACAGATCATGGCGATCTTCATGGTGCAGGGCACCGTGATCGGGGTCGTCGGTACGTTGATCGGTGGTGTGCTTGGCGTGATCGCGGCCCTGAACGTCAGTGAACTGGTGGGCTGGATGGAGCGGGTCAGCGGGCAGCACATCTTCAGTTCCGACGTGTACTTCGTCAGTAACCTGCCGTCCGAATTGCAGGGTGCGGATGTGCTGTTGATCTGCTCCGCCGGGTTCATTCTGAGCTTCCTCGCCACCGTTTACCCGGCATGGCGTGCGGCGAAAGTCGAACCGGCTACTGCGTTGCGGTATTCGTAAGCCTGTAGATCGCTATCGCGAGCAAGCCCGCTCCCACAGGGTTTCGAGTCGTTCACACCATTGTGATTTAACTCGGTCACTGTGGGAGCGGGCTTGCTCGCGAAGGGGCCGGCCCTGCTGGCCTCAATCCCCCTTGGGCAACTCAATCACAAACCGCGTCCACCCGTTATCCGATTCGCAATGAATCTGCCCGCCATGGGCGCGGATGATCGACTGAGTGATCGCCAACCCCAATCCCGCATGCTCACTACTGCCTTCCTGGCGCGCCGGATCAGCCCGGTAGAACCGATCAAACACTCGCGGCAGCAACGCCCGATCAATTCCGTCGCCGCTGTTCTCGACCGTCAGTCGCAATCCCTTTGGCTGATCAACAATCCGCACCCGAACCTCGCCTTCGACCGGCGTAAACCGCAACGCATTGTCCAGCAAATTGGAGAGCGCCCGCCGCAACATGCTGCGATCACCTTCCATGCGCGCATTGCCTTCACGACTCAACCTGACTTGAGCGTCCTCCGCCAACGGCGCAAAAAACTCCAACAACAGATCCGCTTCTTCCGCCAGCTCCAGCGGTTCGCGCCTGGGCATCAACAACCCGTGGTCAGCCTTGGCCAGGTACAACATGTCGTTGACCAGTTGCGCCATCCATTGCAGTTCTTCGAGATTGCTGTGCAGTGCTTCGCGGTAATCTTCAATGGGGCGTGGGCGGGTGAGGGTGACCTGGGTGTGGGTCAACAGATTCGACAACGGTGTGCGCAATTCATGGGCGATGTCGGCGGAGAAGGCCGAGAGCCGCTGAAAAGAGTCGTCGAGGCGTCCGAACATGGCGTTGAAGTTGTGGGCCATTTCCGCGAGTTCTGGTGGCATGTTTTCTTCAGGCAGGCGTGCATTGAGCGACTGCGCTGAAACGCCGCTGGCAACCGCACTCATGCGCCGCAACGGCCGCAACCCACTGCGCGCAGCCCAGGCCCCGAGCAGGGCGGTGGCCAGTGCCGACAAGCCGACTGTCAACCAGATCAGGTGTTGCATGCGCTGCAGAAAGTGCTGGTGATGAGTGATGTCCAGCAGCAAGGTCAACTGCGGTGAGTCAGGTTTGTCGAGGTACAACGGAGCGTTGAGGACGCGGTAGTCGGTGCCTTCGCTGCTCACCGTGGACAAGCCCGCCTGGGTCGGTAGTTCCTGGGGTAGGTGCGTCGAACTGTCATACCAGCGCTTGCCGTCGCTGCCGGTGATCCGCAGCGACAGATCAGCCTGTCGGCTCAATTCATCGGCCAGTTTGACTTCGCTTTCACTCGACTGAATGTCATGAAGTGCCCGACGCAGCCCAATCAACTTGCCGTTCAGCAACTGTTGGTCGAGTTCAACGAAATGCGCTTCACTGGCCCGGCTGAACAACACCCCGGCGAACAGCGACACCACGGCGGTGCACGCCGCAAACAGTAGCGCCAGGCGACTGCTTAACGAAAGTCGACGCATCAGGCGGGACGCTCTTCAAGGACGTAACCCATGCCGCGCACGGTGTGAATCAACTTGTTGGGGAAATCATCGTCGATCTTCAGGCGCAAACGACGGATCGCCACTTCGATGACGTTGGTGTCACTGTCGAAGTTCATGTCCCATACCTGGGAAGCGATCAACGACTTGGGCAGGACTTCGCCTTGCCTGCGCAGAAGCATTTCCAGCAGGGCGAACTCCTTGGCCGTCAGGTCGATGCGCTGACCATTGCGTTCGACCCGACGGCGGATCAGGTCAAGGCGCAAGTCCGCCAGTTGCAGGCTGGTTTCCTGAGCTGTGGCGTTGCCACGGCGCAACAGGCTGCGGACCCGGGCCAGCAGTTCGGAGAAGGCGAACGGTTTGACCAGGTAGTCGTCGGCGCCCAGTTCGAGGCCGTAGACCCTGTCCTCCACCGCGTCGCGCGCTGTCAGAAACAGTACCGGCGTGTCGAGGCCGGCACCGCGCACCGCTTGCAGGATCTGCCAACCATCGCGGCCGGGCAGCATCACATCAAGAATCAACAGCGCGTAATCGCCGGTCAGCGCCAGTTGCTGGCCGGTGCTGCCGTCCGCCACCAGTTCAGTATTGAAACCGGCCTCGGTCAGGCCTTGGCGCAAGTAGTGGCCAGTTTTTGGTTGGTCTTCGACGATCAGCAGTTTCATGGGCGACTCGAGGCAAATGGAACGAACGCTTTATACCGTGGGCGGCGTTAATGCAGGTCAACCTGACAAAGTTGTAATTTGCCTGTCAGGTTGCGGGCAGTCGCAGCAGTTTAGAGTTTTCCACAGGCTGAACCTTATCTTGTTGGAGTACGACTATGTTTTTGCGCAAATCACTGCTGTGCGTCGCGTGTCTGCTGGCGCTGAGCTCGCCGGCGTGGGCTGCCCCGGCGCATACCTACGACTTCGGCCATCCGGCCTCGGCGGCCAAGGCGACTCGTAGCGTTGAGTTCATCATGGGCGACATGTCGTTCACACCCAAGGCGATTGATATCAAGGCCGGTGAGACGGTTCGTTTCGTGTTGGTGAATAAAGGTCAGTTGTTGCATGAATTCAACCTCGGTAACGCGGCAATGCATGCCAAACATCAAAAGGAAATGATGAAGATGCAGCAGAGCGGCATGCTCATGCCTGCAGGCATGAAGGAAATGGACCACGGCGCCATGGCCGGTATGGCCGGTATGGAGCATGGAATGAAACACGACGACCCCAACAGCGTGCTCGTCGAGCCGGGCAAAACCGCTGAGTTGACCTGGACCTTCACCAAGGCCACCAACCTGGAATTCGCCTGCAACATCCCCGGTCATTACCAGGCCGGCATGGTCGGCAAGGTGACTGTCAGTCAGTAAGCACTCAAAGGCGGGAGCAAAGGCTGGTAGAATCCGCTGATTCTTCAGTCAGGTTTCCGCCATGCATCCCGCAGCCGAACATTCGCCGCTGGGCAAATCCAGCGAATACATCGCCACCTACACGCCATCCTTGCTGTTTCCGATCCCGCGCACCGCGAAATGGGCCGAGCTGGGCCTGACGGCTGAAACCCTGCCGTACAAGGGCGTGGATTTCTGGAACTGCTTCGAACTGTCGTGGCTGTTGCCGTCCGGCAAGCCAGTGGTGGCGATTGGCGAATTCAGTATTCCGGCGGATTCGCCGAATATCATCGAATCGAAGTCGTTCAAGCTGTACCTCAACTCCCTGAACCAGACGCCGTTTGCCGACACCGCGAGCATTGAAGCGACATTGGTCAAAGACCTGTCGGCTGCTGCCGGTAAACCGGTGGGCGTGCGGATTCGCAGCCTGAAGGACGTCGAAGCCGAAGGCGTCGTGGCGTTGCCGGGCGTGTGCATTGATGATCTGGATATCAGCGTCAGCAACTATGAGCATCCGCGCCCGGAACTGCTGCGTTGCGATGCATCGCGTGTGGTGGAGGAGAGCGTGCACAGCCATTTGCTCAAATCCAACTGCCCGGTCACCAGCCAGCCGGACTGGGGCAGTGTGGCGGTGGAATACCGTGGCGCGGCGCTGGATCACGCGAGTTTGCTGGAATACATCGTGAGCTTCCGTCAGCACTCGGACTTTCATGAGCAGTGCGTGGAGCGGATCTTTCTCGACCTGCAGCGGTTGTTGAAACCGGAGAAATTGACGGTGTATGCGCGCTATGTGCGACGCGGTGGGTTGGACATCAACCCGTATCGCAGTACTGAAACCGTTCAACTGCCGAACCACCGGCTGGTCCGCCAATAAAGATCTACGGTGGGAGCGAGCCTGCTCGCGATGAGTCCAGCACATTCAACATTGATGTTGACTGACACTCAGCCATCGCGAGCAGGCTCGCTCCCACAAGGGATTGCATTGCAAATCGCAGAAACTAAAAAGCCCCGCTATCACTAGCGGGGCTTTTTGTATTCGGCGGGTTCAGATCCCCATGTTAGCCAGGGCTTGCACGATATTGCGCAAGGTGCCAGCAAGGGTCGGGTGTTCGATTTCAAAGCGCTCGACGGCCAGGTTCACATTGTCGGCAAGGCTGGAGTCCTGGGTTTTGGTTTCGAGCTCCAGTTCCAGTTCGATCTGTTGCATCAGCGCGTGCAGGTCGTCGCGCTCGGCTTCGGTCAGCGGTGGATTCTGTTCCAATTGCTCGCGCAGAGTATTGAGCTGTTGTTGCAGTTCGCGGGCAGGCATGGCGTTCTTCCTTTTATCGATAGGCACTGGCATAGACCGCAGCAGCACGCCAAAGGTCTATGGCTTGATCTTTAGATTAATCCACTCGCGCGTAACCTGCATGATCTCGATCAGGGCTTTTCGCCCTTGAGCCGGCGCAGGCTGATGTCGGCCAGGCAGGTGTCGAGTTCACCGAGGTGATCGATCACCGAATGCACACCCAGGCCGAACAATTGCATCGTTGCCTTGCCGCGTTTGAATTCCCGTTCCTGCTGCGTCAGCGCCTGCCATTCGTTGGGCGCCAGGCCGCAGAGTGAGCCGCAGGACGCCAGCCCAATCGTCCACAATCCAGCGTTGAGCCCCGCTTGCAGCAATCGTGGTTCGCCGCTGACCAGCACGCAACCTTCCAGTCGTTCAACATTCAACGTCATCAGGGCTTGCCAACAGGCATGTGGTGCCGGCCATGGATTGTTTGTTTCGGGGTGTTGCGAGGGTTTGATCCATGAAGGCAAGGCAGCGGCCAGGGAATGGCTGAGGGCAGGGGGGAGTTCTTCGAGCCAGGCACAGGGAATCTGCTGATGCTGCAAGCTGCGCAAGCTATCCAGGGCGCCGGGCGTGGCCTCGGCATAGATGGAAGAGGGGATTCCCTGTGCGCGTGTGCGGGCACCGAAATCCACCAGGCAACCACTGAGGCCAAACAGGACGGCGGTCAGGTTGGGCGCAATGTGGGGCAAGGTTTCGGCATGGGGCATATCAACGTCCCTGAAATAGCCTCAAGGCTAGGGGGCGACGGTGACAGTTGAGTGACACTGATGTGAATCGCTCACAATCATCACGAATGATCCGCAGGCTGACTCGCACGGTGCTGCCTTAAGCGGCTTTTCCGTCTTATACTAGCCAGCTTTACGCTTGGGCCAAGCCCACGCGTCAGTACAATCCAAGGAGTTTTTCTATGCGCTGGAGCAATCATCTAGCTCAGCTTTGTGTGTTTGCCAGCGTATTGCTGGTTCCGGTCGTTGCCCAGGCAGCCTCGGAAGACGACCCTTGGGAAAGCATCAACCGCCCGATCTACAAGTTCAACGATGTGCTCGACACCTATGCGCTGAAGCCTTTGGCCCAGGGCTATCAGTTCGTGACGCCGCAATTTCTTGAGGACGGCATCCACAACATGTTCCGCAACGTCGGCGATGTCACCAACCTTGCCAACGATATCTTGCAGGCCAAACCGGCCGCCGCTGGCGTCGACACCGCGCGCTTGATCTTCAACACTACGTTTGGCCTGTTGGGCTTTATCGACGTCGGCACCAAGATGGGCCTTCAACGCAATGACGAAGACTTCGGTCAGACCCTCGGCTACTGGGGCGTAGGCAGCGGCCCGTACGTGATGCTGCCGTTTCTGGGCCCTAGCACCTTGCGTGACGCGCCATCCAAGTATGTCGACGGCTATACCGGCCCGTACCCTTACATCCACGACGTGCCTGTGCGTAACTCCATCTTCGGCCTGAACATCGTTGACACCCGCGCCAGCCTGCTGTCGAGCGAGAAGCTGATCAGCGGCGACAAATACATATTCATCCGTAATGCGTACTTGCAGAACCGCGAATTCAAAGTAAAGGACGGCCAGGTTGAAGACGATTTTTGATCTCGACCGGTAAAACGTGAAGAAGGCGGCCAGTAGGCCGCCTTCTTTCGTTTGGCTTTTTGACCAGTTTCAGCGATGGTTTGAACCTTCCATTACGTTACGGTTTTGCCGGTTCTTATAACTCCCGGTGATTTGAAATTGAAAGACGTCAAGCGACCATCGGCGTGAGCTTGAAACGACCCGCGGATGGGAGTACCGTCTGCGCCTTAGAAGGGCACCTCTGGTGTACCTGTGTGTAGGGCAAATGCTCGAAAACAGTGCGCTAGAGAGGCTAGAAAGCGAATCCAGTAGTATGAGCCGGGACAAAGCCCCTGCCTGCTACGCCAACCTAATTCTGGCGCCGTTTGCCCACATGCCAAAAACCAGTGCCACGCTGCTGATAATCGATGATGACGAAGTAGTGCGCGCGAGCCTCGCCGCCTATTTGGAAGACAGTGGTTTCAGCGTCTTGCAGGCCAGCAATGGCCAGCAGGGTCTTCAGGTATTCGAGCAAGACAAGCCCGACTTGGTCATCTGCGATTTGCGCATGCCACAGATGGGCGGGCTCGAACTCATTCGCCAGGTCACCGAGCTGTCACCACAAACCCCGGTGATCGTGGTTTCGGGCGCCGGCGTGATGAACGACGCGGTCGAGGCCCTGCGCCTGGGCGCGGCGGATTACCTGATCAAGCCTCTCGAAGATCTGGCTGTGCTCGAGCACTCTGTGCGCCGGGCCCTGGATCGTGCGCGCCTGCTGCTGGAAAACCAGCGCTACCGCGAGAAGCTGGAAAAGGCCAACCGCGAACTCGCCGCCAGCCTGAACCTGCTCCAGGAAGACCAGAACGCCGGTCGCCAGGTGCAGATGAACATGCTGCCGGTCAGCCCCTGGACCATCGACGAGTTCCAGTTTGCTCACCAGATCATCCCGTCGCTGTACCTGTCGGGTGATTTCGTCGACTACTTTCGGGTCGACGAGCGTCGGGTAGCGTTCTACCTGGCGGACGTTTCCGGTCATGGCGCCTCTTCAGCCTTTGTCACCGTGCTGCTGAAGTTCATGACCACGCGCTTGCTGTTCGAATCCAAGCGCAGCGGTACATTGCCGGAATTCAAGCCTTCAGAGGTCCTTGGTCATATCAACCGAGGCCTGATCAGTTGTAAGCTGGGTAAACACGTCACAATGGTCGGTGGAGTCATCGACGAGGAGACAGGTTTGTTGACCTATAGCATCGGTGGTCATTTGCCGTTGCCTGTGTTGTACACGCCAGACAGTGTTCGTTACCTGGAAGGGCGTGGTCTGCCGGTGGGCCTCTTCAATGAAGCCACCTACGAAGATCACGTACTGGAACTGCCACCGACGTTCAGCCTGACGCTGATGTCCGATGGCATTCTGGACCTTTTGCCAGAACCTACACTCAAAGAAAAAGAGGCGGCTTTGCCCCAGCGGGTCAAGGCAGCGGGCGGCAGCCTGGATGGTCTGCGGCAGGTTTTTGGATTGGCCACGCTAGGGGAGATGCCGGATGATATCGCCCTGTTGGTGTTGAGCAGGAATCTTTAATGAGTACCGGTAGAATCCAGTTCGCCGAGCAGGATGGCACCTTCGTCCTGAAGTTCGTCGGTGAAGTTCGCCTGACCCTGTGTTCGGCGTTGGATGCGACTATCGAGCGGATCTTCACGGCGTTGAACTTCAACACAATCGTGATCGACCTGACCGAAACCCGCAGCATCGACAGCACGACGTTGGGCCTGCTGGCCAAGCTGTCGATCCTGTCGCGGCAAAAGGTCGGCTTGCTGCCGACCGTCGTCACCACCCACGAAGACATCACCCGTCTGCTGCAGTCCATGGGCTTCGAGCAAGTGTTCAACATTGTTGACCGCCCGATCCCGTGCCCTGAGTGCCTGACCGACCTGCCAGACCAGGATCAGTCCGAAGAAGTGGTACGGATCAAAGTGCTCGAAGCGCACAAGATCCTCATGGGCCTGAACGACTCCAATCGTGAAGCGTTCCATGATCTGGTGAACGCCCTCGAGCGTCACTGATTCACCGCATACCTGTGGCGAGGGAGCTTGCTCCCGCTGGGTTGCGAAGCAGCCCCAAAATCGACATATAAAAAAGGGCGAACCCGTAAAGGTTCGCCCTTTTGCGTTTTCTTACTGGATCACAGCTTGGCTTGCAGCAACGCCTCAAGCTTCTCCTGGTCGCGAGCGAACTGGCGAATACCCTCAGCCAGTTTCTCGGTCGCCATCGCATCCTCGTTGGACAACCAACGGAACTGCGCTTCATTCAAGCTCAAACGCGCTTCACCAGCATGACCCGGCGCCAATTTGCGCTCCAGCTTGCCAGTGTCCGCCGCCAGCTTATCAATCAGATCCGGGCTGATGGTCAGACGGTCGCAACCGGCCAGCTGCTCGATCTGATTCAGGTTACGGAAGCTCGCACCCATGACCACAGTCTTGTAGTCATTGGCCTTGTAGTAGTTGTATATGCGTGTCACCGACTGCACGCCCGGATCATCCGCGCCGGTGTAGTCGTTGCCGTTGGCTTTCTTGTACCAGTCGTAGATGCGACCCACGAACGGCGAAATCAGGAACACCCCGGCGTCAGCACACGCCGCAGCCTGAGCAAACGAAAACAGCAACGTCAGGTTGGTCTGAATGCCTTCTTTTTCCAGAATTTCGGCAGCACGGATGCCTTCCCAGGTGGAAGCGATCTTGATCAGCACGCGGTCACGGCCAATGCCGGCCTTGTCGTACAAGTCGATCAGACGGTGCGCACGCTTCAATACGGCGTCAGTGTCGAACGACAGGCGCGCATCCACTTCGGTGGAAATACGGCCGGGGATCACTTTCAGAATTTCTTGCCCTACCGCAACGCCAAAACGGTCGCTGGCCAGGCCCACATCGCTCTTGCAGTCGCTGACGCAAGCGTTCAGCAACTCGGCATAACTGGGAATGGCCGCCGCTTTGAGCAGCAGGGAAGGGTTGGTGGTAGCGTCCACGGGTTTAACGCGAGCGATAGCTTCGAAGTCGCCGGTGTCGGCAACCACGGTGGTCATTTGTTTGAGTTGTTCCAGCTTGGAAGTCATGGGCGTGCTCTGTCCTATGGGTCTAATGACATTACCCGAGCGCTGACAGCCACTCAAGGGTGCGTGTACGTATCGAGGGCCCCAGCGGCAACAACCGGAAAACGGCTGTTTGAATGGCGGGGCGCGGTATCGGTAAATACGATGCCAAATCTGACCACAGGTTCAACCCAAGCGACCGTTAACGCCCTTCAAGCAACTCCGCCGCCTGATCCAGCAACACTAAAGGCTCTTTAGCCTTGTGAATATCCACCGACAACAACTGCCGAAACTTCCGCGCCCCGGGAAACCCGGTGCCCAGCCCCAGCACATGCCGAGTGATGTGGTGCATCGAGCCGCCCGCATCAATATGCGCCGCTATATAAGGCCGCAACTGCGCCAGCGCCTCAGCCCGGCTGATCACCGGCGCCGTGCTGCCGAACAGTTGCTGATCCACCTCAGCCATCACATAAGGGTTGTGATAAGCCTCACGGCCCAACATCACGCCGTCGAACGTCTGCAAATGCTCGTGACAGGCTTCCAGCGTCTTGATCCCGCCGTTGAGAATAATCTCCAACTCCGGAAAATCCGTCTTCAACCGCGCCGCCACGTCATAACGCAGAGGTGGAATGTCGCGATTCTCCTTCGGCGACAACCCCTCCAGAATCGCAATCCGCGCATGCACCGTAAAACTCGTGCACCCGGCATCCCGAACCGTACCGACGAAATCACACAACTCCTCGTAACTGTCCCGCCCATTAATCCCGATGCGGTGCTTCACCGTCACAGGAATCGACACCGCATCACGCATTGCCTTCACACAATCCGCCACCAACTGCGGATGCCCCATCAGGCACGCACCAATCATATTGTTCTGCACCCGATCACTCGGGCAGCCGACATTCAGATTCACCTCGTCGTAACCGTGCTCCTGCGCCATGCGCGCGCACATCGCCAGGTCCAGCGGGACGCTGCCGCCGAGTTGCAGCGCGAGCGGGTGTTCGGCTTCGTTGTGACGCAGGAAGCGGTCGTGATCGCCGTTTAGGAGCGCGCCGGTGGTGACCATTTCTGTGTAGAGGAGGGCGTGCTTGGAGAGTAGGCGTAGGAAAAAACGGCAATGCCTATCAGTCCAATCCATCATGGGCGCAACGCTGAAGCGGCGGGAGAGCGGGGCGGGTGTTGCGTTGGTTATGGACATTAGGAATCTGGATCGGTGAGGCTGGAAGGTGGGGAGTTTATCAGGATTGGGCTGGCGGAGCGTTGGTGAGTCTTGCTACTGCTGATCTGCGGCCGTCATCCTTGGCACCGCCAATGGCTGACCTGACAGCGAACAGCACAGCGCCTGCTGTAGGAGGCCACAGTCCATACCTGTGCGTTATAGCGCTGTTCATAATGGGTATATCCACGCTTCAACATTCGGCTACCGTCATCGTATATGACTTGATTGCGCAGGCTCTGCTCCTGTGCGTTGAAGCTATATTTATTTGCCTCTGCTGCGATACACCCACAGCTCCCAAACACGAGGAAACCATGATGAACTCCCACAAAGCTGTCGCTGTTTCGCTGGCCTTGCTCAGCGCAGCCTTCTTCACATCTGCCGCCCTGGCCGAGGGAGCGGGTTTGATTGCCTCCACCCCATCCGAACTCAAGTGGACAGCCGCGCCGTCGGTGGGGCCCGGTGCGATGATTGCAGTGATTGAAGGTGACTTGAAAGCCGCCGAGCCTTTCACTCTGCGCTTGAAGCTGCCGGCAAATACGAAAATCGGCGTGCATACCCATCCCGTGACCGAACGCGTAACCGTTATCTCAGGCATTTTCTACTTCGCCACCGGAGACACATTCGATTCGGCACGGGCCAAGGCCTATCAACCGGGTGATACCCTGATCATTCCCGTCGGCATGCCGATGTACGGCGCCAGTCGAGAGCAGGAAACCGTACTCCAACTCCACGGCACGGGGCCTTGGGGGATCACCTACCTCAACCCGGCGGACGACCCTAGAAACAGCAAAATGTAGCGAGCGACAATCAGGTAAAAGAATCAATCGTACCTGACTCCCGTTGGCTCTGTTTTCACCTACAGAATTTCCTTAGGGGTCAGGCCGCACCTCATAAATGCAGCGGCCTTGCACCTATTTGTTCTCAACCCCAGTTGGGCGGTGAGTTGCTGGGGACTTAGATCTTTCTTCTAGAGTTCTATTTCGCGGATCGCTGCAGCCGCTTCCAGATCATCTCCTGAAACATCCGTACGGCCGGCCCTTCCTTCTCTTCGTGATTCGCACCTGCAATCACTGCCTCGACCCCAACATGTTGAACTTAGGCGGGAGCGCGATCGGTAGCAGCTTCATTGAGTACAGTGGGGGTGCTGCACGACTAAGGGCGGACGCAACGGCCGAAGTGTTTTTGCCGTTGCGTGGTTTGCCTGAGACATGGTGAGTGCTGAGTTGGCGACTGCTGCGCAGCCGGACGCAGGCTTCGCCGGCTGCTACATGGATCGAGTAGGTGGCGGTTATTTGGGTTCGGGTGTTGCTATCCACTGGCCCAGAATTTTTTGGTAGTTGCCCGTGACTTTGGCCAGGTGTAGCCACTGATCGACGTACAACTTCCAGGTCATGTCATCACGCGGCAGCAAGTAAGCCTTCTCGCCGTATTGCATGAATTGCTTCGGGTTCACCGCGCACAGACCGGGTTTGAGTTTCTGCTGATAGAGCGCTTCCGAAGCGTCGGTGATCATCACGTCAGCCTTCTTGTCCAGCAGTTCCTGGAAGATGGTCACGTTGTCGTGAAGGCGCAATTGCGCCTTGGGCAGGAAGGCGTGAACAAAGGCTTCGTTGGTGCCGCCGGCCGGTTCGACTAAACGAACCGAAGGCTGGTTGATTTGCTCGACGGTCTGGTACAGCGCCTGATCTTCGCAGCGCACCAGCGGGATTTTGCCGTCGACGTCCAGCGTGGTGCTGAAGAAGGCTTTTTTCTGGCGCTCCAGCGTGACCGATATGCCGCCGACGCCGATGTCGCATTTGCCCGCGAGCATGTCGGGCATCAGGGTTTTCCAGGTGGTCTGCACCCACTCGACCTTGACGCCCAGGCTGTCGGCCAGCGAGCGGGCCATGGTGATGTCGATGCCCGAGTATTCGCCGTCTTCGGCTTTGACGGTATAGGGTTTGTAGTCGCCTGTTGTGCACACGCGCAGTTGGCCCTGTTGGATGACGCTGTCCAGATGCGATGGCTCTGCCTGAGCGGCAAACGATAGAGCGAGCAGGCCACCGAGCAGCATTGTGCTTTTCAGGTTGTTCATTGTTATCCGGCTTCCATGATGGAGTGGGTGCTGAGAGTACTGACTTTCTGCTGCTCTGCTCAACATCATCCTCGCCGGGCCGGACTCAGTGACAGCAGCAACTTGAACCGCCGCAGCCAGACTTCTTCTTTACGCCTTCATGTTTGTCTTCTGTCAGTACGCTTGCTGGATACCCGGCCTCTTTCAGTGCCGATAACAGAACATCGCTCTCGGCATCTCCAGTCACCTTGACCCGACCGGCCGTCAGATCGACTGTCACTTCACCCACTCCTGCGAGTGGTTGCAATGCGGCGTTGATGTGTTTGACGCAACTCCCGCAACTCATGCCATCGACTTGCAGTTCAGTGCTGTTCATTACGTAAACCTCTTTTACCGTGAGTGGCAGGGGGGGGATGGATGAGATCGATGGTTGACCTTGCCGCGATGGCAAGGTCAAGCGCTTTTTAAAGGGCGTTAGTTGCTCATCGGCTTTTTCATCATGTTCGACTGCTGATCCATCATTTTCATCATCATGTCCATCATCTGGTCTGAATGAGCCATGCCGCCGGACATGCCTTTGCCCATGCCCATGCCTTGGCAATGGTTGTGCATCATGCCCATGCTGTCCTTCATCGTGGCCATGCCTTCTTGCATGGCGGCCTGGCGTTCGGCCGGGGTTTTGGCAGCGATCATTTTTTCGTGAGCGGCCTGCATTTTTTCCATCTGTTCGCTCATGGCTTTGTCTTGCGCGGTAGCGGGGGCGGGGGCGGTAGCTGCGGTGGTCGGTGCGGTTGGCGCTGTGTCGGGGTGATGTTCCTCGACAGCCAGGGCAATCAATGGGCTACTGATGAGCAGTGCGGCGACGAGTGCTTTGAAGTGCATTTGCATGGCAATCTCCAGTGAGTCAGGGACGTACGGGAATGGAGCAGCGCTAAAGAGGTGAAGCCAAAGGGCGTCCGGAGTTCCAGACGCTCGGAGGACTGTTTTAATTGTTGAAGCGAACGAAGCGCAGGCGTGCTGGCAGCCACAGTGCGAGCACTTGGCGGATCAGCAGCGGTAGGTGCGTGCGGAACCAGAGCATAGTGTGTACCCGATCCGAGGAGTTACCTTGAGCTTAGTCCCGAGAAAGAGGCCGTGATTGATCCATATCAAGTGGTGCCTCTTTCCGTTACTCCGCGCCCATTTCCATCCCTGGACTCAACGTCCCCAACCACGCCACCAGCCCCACTATCAGCACCGCCGCTGCCAATTCAACCACCACGCTGCGGCGCAACGCATTCGCTGCCACCCGATATTGACCGTCACGCAACGACCGCTCCAAAAACGGTCCCAGGTGAAACCGGTTCAACGCGGCGAGCACCAGCATCCCGGCAAACAGCGCGATTTTGATCGACAGTAAAATCCCGTAGGTGCTGAGCAATAGATCGTCGAGCGTCGGGCCCACGATGAACAGGTAATTCACGACGCCTGTGACCGTGATAACGGCCACGATCACCGCGCCCACCCACTCAAATCGGCGGACAGCCCGAGCCAGCAATCTGATGCGTTCCTCGGTTTGCAGCGCGTTGATCTTTGCCATCAAGGCAAGCGCGACCAGCGCACCGAACCAGGCCCCCGAAGCCAGCAGATGCCAGATGTCAGTGATGAAATGCCAAAAACGAAGGTCACCTTCATCCATCGCCCCATGACCGTTCCAGGCCAGGCTGGCGAGGGCGCTAGCGCTGGCAATAGACGCGATCAGCAGGCTGGATCCTGGTGCTCGTCGGTTGAATACGACCGCCAAACCGCCGACCACCAGCGCGATGAGGCGCACGACCCAGGCCAATCCCACATCTGTCTCAAGCACCATCATTTCGATATGCGGGCGCAACTCGGCAAAGTCAGTCTCACCGCTCATGGCGCTCGCCATCATCACCATGCTGGCGATGGAAAACAGCACACCCAGCACCGTCGTGCCCACCAACATCGACCGAAACGGCAACACCGCGCCGGAAATCCGTTCCTGTCCTTTAAGGCTATAGAGCCCAAACAGCGCCAGGCCAAACAGCAGCATCAAATCCACATACAACCCAAAGCGCAGTGCAATGCTGACCGAGTCGCTCATCAATCACTTCACTTTGAACGTGACGTTGCCGGTGATCGGGTGGGTGTCCGACGACACCGCGCGCCATTCGACTTTGTAGGTGCCGGTGGGCAGTGGCGAAAGCGGGGTGATGACCATGGTTTTCGGATCGCTGCCGCCGGAGACTTTGGCTTTCATCGGCATGGGGGAGTGCGCCATGCCAGGCATTTCGGTCATGACCAGTTTTGCGCCGGAGAACTGGGTCATGAGGTTCTCCGAGAAGTGCAGTTCGATCTTGCTCGGTGCCGCACCGTCCGCGCCTTCGGCCGGGGTGGAGGACAGCAGTTTCGGGTGCGCTTGAGCGAGCGCGCTCATGAGCAGTCCAATGGCAACGGCGGTAGTTTTAATCATGCGCATGCAAGGCCTCTTACCGCTTTAAGCGGTTGTTTTTTTGGTTGTTGAGTTAATGCGTTTAAAACCACAGGCGAACACCGAGGACCAGGCGTGCTTCGCTGCGGTCCTCACCTTCATCGTTGGCGTAGTCGGCGGTTTTGCCGTAGGTGCGGTTCCAGGTCACGCCGATATAGGGCGCGATTTCCCGGCGGATTTCATAGCGCAGCCGCAGGCCGGCTTCGGTGTTGGATAACCCGGAACCGATCCCCCGTTGCGGATCGTTTTTGCCGTAGAAGTTGAGTTCGGCGGTTGGCTGCAGAATCAATCGGTTGGTCAGCAGGATGTCGTAGTCGCCTTCCAGTCGTGCAGCGGTTTGGCCGCCTTCGCCGATGAAGGCGGTGGCCTCAGTTTCGAAGTTGTACAGCGCCATCCCTTGCACGCCGAACGCGGCCCAGGTTTGCGGGTCGCCAGGTTTGAAATCCTGGCGAATGCCGGTCACCACGTCCCACCACGGGGAGATGGCGTGGCCCCACAGGGCCTGGATTTCGGCGTCTTCGGTTTTGCCGTTGGTGCGTTCGCCTTCGGAGCGCAGCCACAGGCGATCGATGTCGCCGCCGATCCAGCCGGACATGTCCCAGGCCAGGGTGCTGCCGTCGTCAGCGTCCTGCCATTCGAGTTTGTCGGCGAGGAAGTAGTAGTTGAGCGCGGTGTCATGCACCATGTGGCCGGACGGACTGGCATACACGGCGGCCCGGTCGGCATCGGTCAGCGCCGGGATCGGCGTGCGGCTTTCGGTCGGTGCGGCGGGCTGCATCTGGCCGTCGTCCATGCTTTGCATTTGGCTATGGTCCATGCCCGGCATCTGGCTGTGATCCATGTTCTGCATGTCGTCGGTGGCGGCCATCGCCGAAGAGAGTGTCAGGCTCGCGGTCACGAGTGCCAAAGAGAGGGAAGTGAGTCTGGTCATCGATAGGCGCCTCATTCTTCCACCCGAACTTCACGGAACATGCCCATTTCCATGTGGTACAGAAGATGGCAGTGATAGGCCCAGCGGCCGAGCGCATCGGCGGTGACACGATAGCTGCGTCGGGAACCGGGTGGCATGTCGATGGTGTGTTTGCGCACCATGAATTCGCCGTTCTCGTCTTCGAGGTCGCTCCACATGCCATGCAGATGGATCGGGTGGGTCATCATCGTGTCGTTGACCAGCACCACCCGAACCCGCTCGCCGTATTTGAGGCGCACAGGTTCGGCGTCGGAGAACTTCACGCCGTTGAACGACCAGGCGAATTTTTCCATGTGGCCGGTGAGGTGCAGCTCGATGGTACGGCTCGGGTCGCGACCGTCCGGGTCTTCGAAGGTGCTGCGCAGGTCGGAATAGGTCAGGACACGCCGCCCGTTGTTGCGCAGGCCAAGGCCGGGGTCGTCGAGTTTGGGGGCGGTAGTCATGGCTTGCATGTCCACCAGCGGGTTGTCTTTTTCCGTCTCGGGATGGGACTGCATGCCGGGCATGGCCATGGCGCTGTGATCCATGCCCGCCATGCTGCCGTGATCCATGCCGCCCATGCCCATGTCATCCATGGTCACCAGCGGCCGAGGGTCCAGCGGCGGTACCGGCGCGGATAACCCCGCCTTCGCTGCGAGCGTGCCGCGTGCAAAGCCAGTCCGATCCATCGACTGGGCGAACAAGGTGTAAGCCGCTTCGGTGGGCTCGACAATCACATCGAAGGTCTCTGCCACCGCAATGCGAAACTCATCGACACTCACCGGTTTGACGTGCAGGCCATCCGCAGCGACCACCGTCATTTTCAGCCCGGGAATGCGCACGTCGAAATACGTCATGGCGGAGCCATTGATGAAGCGCAGGCGCAGCTTTTCGCCCGGCCGGAACACACCCGTCCAGTTCGAGTTCGGCGCCTGGCCGTTCATCAAGTAGGTGTAAGTTGCGCCGCTGACGTCGGCCAGGTCGGTGGGGTTCATCTTCATTTCGGCCCACATTTTTCGATCGGCGACCGTGGAACCCCAACCTTTCTCACTGACGTCGTGGATGAAATCACCCACGGTGGGCTTGTTGTGGTTGTAGTAATCGGATTGCTTTTTCAGCGTCTTCATCAGGCCGACCGGATCTTCATCGGTCCAGTCGGTCAGCATCACCACGTAATCGCGGTCGTACTGGAAAGGCTCCGGCTCCTTTGCATCGATCACCAGTGGCCCGTAAACGCCGGACTGTTCCTGAAAACCGGAATGGCTGTGGTACCAGTAAGTGCCATTCTGCCGGACCTTGAACTGGTAGACGTACGTGCCATTCGGCTCGATGCCGTGAAAGCTCAGCCCCGGCACGCCGTCCATGTTGGCTGGCAGCAAGATGCCGTGCCAGTGAATGGAGGTGTTGGCGTTGAGTTTGTTCTTTACCCGCAGCGTCACCGTGTCGCCTTCGCGCCAGCGCAGCAGGGGGCCGGGAATACCGCCGTTGATGGTCATCGCGGTGCGCGGATTACCGGTGATGTTGACCGGGGTTTCGCCGATGAACAGGTCGAAATCGGTGCCTGCCAGCACCTGAGGCTCGCCGGGACTGGTGACCGCCCAGACAGGTGTGCGCCATAACCCGAGGCCGCCAAGGAGCCCGCCTGCGGCCAGGCCCTTCACGAAGGTGCGTCTTGTTGTGTTGGAATGCATGCCGTTTTCCTGGTCCGTCAGCGTGGAGAGTGCTTGGTGACAAGGCTAATGGGCGGCGCCTTTCAGCAGGCTGAGGCGCAGATTACATTTTTGACAGTTTCATGCCGTATTTATTGGCGTGTACCGGGCGTTGATGTTGTGGCCACGGTGCCGCCCCCGCAATTGATATACGAAGACGACTTCAACCAGCGCTGATCCGGATAGTAAGAAAACAACAACTGCCCATCTTTCATTGAATCAATCAACTTATGCGCAATTGCTGGCCGCACCGCCGGACACCCCAGGCTTCTACCAATCCGGCCATTGGTTCGGGCAAGAACCGGACTGACATAAGGCGCCCCGTGAATAACGATCGCTCGCTCGAACGCTTTGTCATTGAACCCCGGCTCCAGGCCTTCCATGCGCAAGGAATACCCGTTCTGGCCGACGTAGCTCGATTGGGTCCGATACAAACCCAGGCTGGTGGCAAAGCTTTCATTCTGGTTGGAGAACTTGACCGCCATGTTCTCGCCGCTGTTGCGACCGTGGGCGACCAGTTCGTGGAACAGTAATTTACGTTTCTTCAGATCGAACACCCACAACCGTTGTTCGGTCGAAGGCAGTGAGTAGTCGATGACAGCAAGTCTTTGGACAGGCGCTTTACCTTGGGCCAAGCTGCATTGAGTCGCGCGTACGGCCAGCCCGATGACTTTGGCGTTGGCGCCAGGTGCTGCTTTGAGCAGCGCGGCTTCAAGCGAATCGGCGTAGGCTGCCGGTACTGAAACTGACGTCAGCAGCAGGGCCGAGAACAGGAAACAAAAGCGGTCTAGCGCCATATGTAAATCTCACATTAATGTTTCGAGTCTAGCAGTGTGCAGGATGCTAGCCGTTGAATACGGGGCGATTAAGGATTATCCATGGGGCAGTTAACAAGGTTATTCGTCATAAGCCGCATGTTTTTTATGGGCTTTCTGATCAGCGGCGCAGCGATTGCAGAAACCTCGCCGATTGAGGGGGTATCTGCTGCTATCCGCAGAAATGGCGCAGCACCTGACGATTACGTCGCTCAAACGATTCAGGCGGCACTTGAGCCCTTGAGCTCATCGTTTCCTCCCTTGCTCACTTCCCGTGGCCATCAACGGATGGACCCGAGTCGTGTGGTCATGGATTTTTACATGCATCGGGGTTACCGCTCGGCCTGGGCCAACGACCGCGATGTCATCCAGTTATTGAAAAGCCTGAGCGAGACCCAGGCCGATGGGTTGGACCCTGCCGACTTTCATATCGAGGAATTGGCGAATGCCCGGGCGTCGATGCAGGCAGCAGCGCCAACAGTGGCGCAACGGGCGGCGTTCGATATCGCAGCCACCCGTACCTTTGTCACGGCGTTGCTGCAATTGCGGCGCGGCAAGGTTGACCCTTCGCGTCTGGACATTCATTGGAATTTCGACCCTGTGGGTGCCGATCCCCGTGGAGACATGCATAAATTGTTCGCCGCGCTCGATGCGCATGACGTGGCGCGCGCTTTCGCCGAAGCACCGCCACAAGAGGCGGTTTACCGCAGCCTGCGCGTCGGACTGGCGCAACTGCGCAAGGTTCGGGACGCGGGTGGCTGGCCGAAGATTGCCGAAGGCCAATCGCTCAAGCCAGGCATGGATGACGTCGCTGTCGCGCAGTTGCGCGCACGCTTGGTGGCGGGTGGTTATCTGGCCCCATCGAAGAGCCCACGCACTGACTACGACGACAGCGTCATCGCAGCAGTGAAAAAGTATCAGGCCGAGCAATACCTGGGGGCGGACGGCGTGGCGGGCGCCGCGACACTGGCGGCGTTGAATGTGCCCGTAGAAGCACGGATAGACCAGGTCCGGGTGAACATGGAGCGCGCGCGCTGGTTGCTGTACAAACTTCAGGGCACTTTTGTCATCGTTGATATTGCGGGTTACAAGGTGGCGCTTTATCGCGACGGGAAGGCGATATGGCGTTCCCGGGTTCAGGTCGGTAAGCCGTTTCGCAGTACGCCGGTGTTTCAATCCGAGATCACTTACGTAACGTTCAACCCCACCTGGACCGTACCACCGACCATCCTCGTCAAAGACATGCTGCCGAAGATACGAAGAGATCCCGGCTACCTGGCCGCCAACCGAATAAGAGCCCTTGATCGAGAGGGGAATGTGCTCGATCCGTCGACCGTCGACTGGGATAACGCACGCGGTATCACGCTGCGACAGGATGCGGGGCCGGATAACTCACTGGGGCAAGTGGTCATTCGGTTTCCCAATGAATATTCGATTTATCTCCACGACACGCCGCATCGTGAGCTGTTTGCGCAATCGCGCCGTGCCACCAGTTCAGGCTGCATACGAGTGGAGAATCCACTGCAGTTGGTAGAGCTACTGTTCAATGACCCGGTTCGTTGGAACAGCGCCGCAATACGGGCCCAGCTGGCTAACGGCAAGACCGAAAACATCAGGCTTCCTGTCAAAGTGCCGGTGCTGTTGGCTTACTGGACGGTGGATCTGAGTAGTGATGGTCGAGTGATGTTTAAACCTGATGTATACGGCTATGACTCCGCGGTACTGCGGGGGCTCAATCAGCCTTCGGAACTGCCCGTCCTGGATGTGCGACGAGCAGGAACTTCCGCGGTCGCGACGGGGCAAAACCGGTAATGATCCTGAAACAGGCGAGGTGTGCTATCCGTAGGTAACCGGCAGGTCATCGATGCACTGACGTTGCAAGCGCTCTGCATCAACCTTTGCGCTCCGTCGCAGATTCAGGGAATGGGGAAGCCAAAAGGTTGGCTCGCCTGTTGAAAACTATCACAATGCAAAAAAAGTCCGCCGATCATTGATGTGAAGGGATAGGGAATTGAAGATGGATGTTGCGCAAAAAAAACCGTCACTCAATACAGGCATGCTTAATGGGCATGACCTCGATGAGTGCCGCAACATCCAGAAAGGTGCCGTGTTTATCATTGCTTCGGGGGCGTCCGCCAAGGATTTTCCGCTGGAAAAGTTTGCGAACGTTCCGATGATCACAATGAACGGCGCCATTTCCATGTTCTCCGGGACAGGTATCAAGCCTTTCTTTTATGCCTGTACGGATCAAGGCTTTTCCAGGCAACAACCCGAACTGTTTTCAGAGGCCATGCGCATCAGCCAGCGGGTGGCGCTGTGGCAAGAGCACATCTGGCATACGACGGTCCCGCCTGAAGGCGAACTGTATTTACTCGGCCGAGCCCCCAAGCTCTCCTGGACGGACCTGGTTTTCAGGGCCGATAAAGAACTCGTCAGAAGTCGCAAACTTGGAAATGGCCGTAACAGAACCCTTGGTTTCAGCAAGAACCTTAAACGCGGTTTTTTTGATGCTCGTACGGTGGCTTATCTGGCGTTACAGATTGCCTATCACGTGGGGTTTACCAAGGTGTTTCTGGTAGGCGTCGATTTGAATCAGTCTGTAAGCCGGTTTTATGAAGGGGCCGACACGGTCGCCTCGCCATGCCTGCTCGATCAGCATTTTTATACGCGAATCCTGCCGTCGTTCGAGATCTTGTCGAAGTACGTCGTGAGTGAAGATTTTCGGGTCTACAACCTGTCCAGTTCCTCACGGATTCCCGGCGAACTCATTCCCCGAGTGACGCTGGATGAGATCGACAAGTTGATCTGAAGGTAATTCGTACTTAATGGGCGCCCGCGAGGCGCCTGTTTTTTTGTTGGGTGATTATGTCTGGGAGGTTGCCCCGCGGGCATACCAGAAAATGCGCCAGCTCGGGCGCATTTGCACAGTGCGATGCGACGGCTAGCCAAACGGCATTTGCCCGCCACCCCCTCGTAGACTAAGCTCACAAAAAATAAGGGTTTTGGGGTGATACCCATGCCTTACCCTTACAGGACGAGCTTTTGTCTATCCCTCTTCACGATCCGCACAACGCCACTGGCGTCACGTTGAAGCGGTTACCTTTGCGCAAAGCAGCGGTACTGTTTATCGCAGTCGTGTGCCTGAGCCTGTGCGGTTTGCTGTACCTGCAACTGGAGCAGTCGCGCCGGCATGACCTGGCCTTGGCGCAAGTGGCGTCTACAAACCTGACACGGGCCATGGCGCAACAAGCTGAAGACACCTTCATGCAAGCCGAACTGGTGCTGACCAGTCTGGCCGACTGGATTCAGGTTGACGGTTTCGGTGCGCCGCAAAAGGCACGCTTGCAGAAAACATTCGCCCGGCGGGTGCAGGCACTGCATCAATTGCACGGGATATTTCTGTTCGACCAAAAGGGACAGTGGATCGTTACCTCTTTCGACGAGCTGCCACGCGGAGCCGGTGTGGGGGATCGCGATTATTTCAAGTTCCACCAGCAGAACGTCTCCTCCCTGGCGCACATCGGGCCGGCGATTCGCAGTCGAGGAAACGGCGAATGGATCATTCCGGTATCAAAACGGGTGAACGACAGGAATGGCAATTTCCAGGGCGTCTTGTTGGCCGGCATCAAGATGGCGTACTTCGATCAGTTCTTCAAAAGCTTCAGCATTGATGGCAACGGTTCGATGTTTTTGGCATTGACCGACGGAACGCTGCTGGCGCGCCGCCCGTTTGTGGAGTCGCTGATTGGCACATCACTGGCCAAGGGCGAGATCTTCGAGAAATTGCTGCCCAACGCGCCTGCCGGGAACGCGATGTTCAGCTCGCTGCTCGATGGTGTTGTGCGGTTGCATGGCTACCGTGAGCTCGACGCTTATCCGTTGGTCGTGTCTGCCGCCTCGTCCAGGGAGGCGATTCTCAAGGATTGGTACGACACGGCATTTCGCTCCACAGTCATCGTTGCCCTGGTGGTGGTGGGCGTAGGGCTGTTCGGTTGGATGTTCCTTTATCAGGTGCGTGTCGGCGAACAGGTCGAGGCGGATTTGCGCAAGGCAAAGGAAGCCCTGAAGCTGATCGCGACCCACGACAGCCTGACCGGCCTGGGCAATCGCCGGCTGTTCGAGGGCGCGCTGGACATCGAATTCAGCCGAGGCGCCCGGCAGTCGAGTTCGCTAAGCCTGATCATGCTCGATATCGATTACTTCAAGCGCTACAACGACACTTATGGCCACGTGGCGGGGGACCATTGCCTGGCTGAAGTGGCGCGGGCGGTGAAAAGCTGCTGCCATCGAAAGGCCGATTTGGCCGTGCGCTATGGCGGTGAAGAGTTTGCGGTATTGCTGCCCGACACCGACATTCACGGCGCGATGGTGATTGCCGAGCAGATCCGCCGCAGCGTCATGGACAAGAACATCCTCCACAGCGGTTCGCCCTCGGGCTTCGTGACGGTCAGCCTGGGTTGTTACTCGTTTGTGCCGACGGGGCGGGACAGCATGGAAGTGTTTATCGAACGCGCGGACGCAGCGCTGTATCAAGCCAAGCATTCGGGGCGAAACCGCTCGGCGGTGCTGTCGATGGAGGGTGGTGTCGAGGCACTGCTGCGTTCGGATCGTTGAGCTGTCTATCGAGGGTGTTTCACCCGCGCAACACCGCGGCCAGCCGGCTGTCTGCCTGTCAGATCCCCTTCGATTGATCGTCTAGAGTTGCGGTAACCCTGTCGATCCCGGCAGGTCTTCCCACCGCACGGATGATCTTAGAATGTTGATTACTCAAGCATTGACAGCCGTTGCTCTAACCGTAGTAGCCAGCGTCGTCTTTCCGCTCGCCAGCCAGGCTCAATCGAAAGTCACAGCCGAAGAAGCACACGCCATCGGCGTGGATGCCTACCTTTATTTGTACCCGCTGTTGACCATGGACATTACCCGCAAGCAATTCACCAATATCGAACCTGGCAAGGAATTCGGCAAAGGTCCGATGAATATGTTTGTCAGCGTTCCGCAGTATCCGCCTGCGGATTTCAAAGGAGTGGTGCGTTCGAACTTCGACACCTTGTATTCCATTGCCTGGCTGGATTTGACCGAAGAACCGCTGGTGATCGCAGCGCCCGATACGGCCGGACGTTTTTACTTGCTGCCGATGCTCGACATGTGGACCGATGTGTTCGCCTCACCGGGCTGGCGCACCACGGGCACCCAGGCGGGGCAGTTTTTGGTGACGCCGCCGGGCTGGACCGGGACGGTGCCAGCCGGACTGAACCATCTGCCGGCGCCCACGCCCTTTGTCTGGGTCATTGGCCGCACCAAGACCGACGGCGCCGCGGACTACGCGGCGGTACACAAAATTCAGGCTGGCTATACGGTGACACCGTTGTCCCGGCTGGGTAAAAGCGCCGAACCGGTCAGCGTGAACATTGACCCGGCCGTGGATATGAAGACCCCGCCCAAGATTCAGGTCGACTCAATGTCGGCGGCGGACTACTTCGCCTACGCCGCCGAATTGCTCAAGGTGCATCCTGCGCACATCAGCGATCAACCGATCCTGGCGCAGATGAAGCGTATCGGTATCGAGCCCGGAAAATCCTTCGACATGAAGGCGCTGGACCCTGAAATCCAAGCAGCGTTGCAGACCGTGCCCAAGGACGCGCAGGCGCTGATGACGTGGAAGGTTCCAACCCTCGCTCGTGTGGTCAACGGCTGGTCGATGAACACCGACACCATGGGCGTCTATGGCAACTACTACCTCAAGCGCGCGATCGTTGCGCAGATCGGGCTCGGTGCCAACTTGCCCGAGGATGCGATTTATCCGCTGAACATCGGCGATGTCGAAGGCAAGCCACTCGATGGCTCGAACAAGTACGTGCTGCATTTCGACAAGGGTGAAACGCCACCGGTAAACGCTTTCTGGTCGATCACCTTGTACGACCCCGAGGGTTTCCAGGTCGGCAATGCGCTCAACCGCTTTGCAGTCAGTAGCTGGATGCCGTTCAAGACTAATGCCGACGGTTCGCTGGACATCTACCTCCAGCACGAAAACCCCGGCAAGGACCTTGAAGCCAATTGGCTGCCGGCACCGAAGGGCGGTTTCAACCTGACCATGCGTTTGTATGGGCCCAAGCCCGAGGTTTTGAACGGCAAGTGGAATCCGCCACCGGTCAAGCCAACCTAGTTGCGCGTTTCAGGCCTAAAAGCAGCCGACGATCATCGGCTGTTTTTACGCGTCCAGCTGCCCGTCCCACCGCCGGCACCGCCTGTTCCACCGCCTGCCGCGCCCGTGCCACCTCCCGCGCCAGAACCGCTGTTCCCGGCATTGCCACCGTTTCCGCTATCCGACGAGCCCGATCCGCTATTGCCGCGATTAGTGTTTTGATCGTTCGAGGGTTGGCCAGGGTTATTGTTGGGCGCCATGGTCGAGCCGCCGAATGAGCCCGATTGGCTACCCTTCGCATGAGCGCCATCGCCTGGGGCAGCAAAAATGCCGACGGACAGGGCGCACAGCACTCCAGCCAGTAACAGCGAAGTCATTTTGATGGTCATCAGGATGCGCCTCCAAAGATGAGTCGTTACCTGATGATGGTATGAAGGGCAGGGCGGTGGGTGCCGGCTGGTTGACGAGTGGCTGGTGTGCAATTACAGGGCAGCAGCCGTCGATTGGCGATGGTTGTGTCAACGGTTCTTCAATTGCTGCAATGGGTTGCGTTATCGAGGCGCCAGGGCCCAGCATGGCTGCTATGTTCAGTGAACGTTCGGCGAGTGCGTTGGTAAAAAAGCATTGCGAGCGTCGCATCCCGATCAGGCAATCGATTCACAGGACCCAGTGCATGGATATGACCGCCGTAACCACCGTCACCGCTCCCCGTCATACGCCGATAACCCGTAACCTGGTGTTTGTCGTCGGCCTGCTGTTTGTTCTGGGGGTGCTGATCGCGTTGTTGGCCTTGTTCAACATTGCCGGACGGCTGGATGCGCAGGACCTGGCCAAGACCACTTTCTACACCCAGCGTGCGCTGGAAAATCGCATCACCGCCTCGAAAAACTACATCGCCAGTTATGCAAACTGGACGAGCGCCTACGACCATTTGGACGGCAAGGTTGATGTGCAATGGGCTTACGTCGAGCAGAACCTGGGCAAAACCCTGTTCAGCATCGATCACTACGATGGTGTCTTCGTGGTCGATCGTCAGCAAACCAAATACGCCGTGGTGCGTGGGCTTCAGGTACAGGAGGCGGCGACCACCTATCTTTCGGCATCCATGGCGACACTGATAGAAGCAGTCCAGCGTCAGGAAAGCCTCATTGACCCGATCAGCCAGTTCACGCTGTTCGAGGGCAAGCCGGCATTGCTGACGGCTGCTGCAATCGTTCCCAATGACGATAGGCCGGCGGTCGATCCGCAAAGCACCTCGGTGCTGGTGTTTGTCGACCAACTAAGCCCTGACAAGCTCAGCACCCTGAGCACCGATTACGGTTTGCATGATTTAAACCTGACGCCGGATAACGCCATCGCGCCCGGCAGCCCGGCCGTGGCGCTGGCGGACACTGGCTACAGCCTGGTTTCCCGACTTGAGCAACCGGGTCATCAGTTGCTCTGGTCGTTGCTGCCGCCATTGGGCAGCGCGCTGTTGGTGCTGGCGTTGTTAACGGCTTATTTCTTCCGGTATGTCTTGCGCACGTCCGGGCACGTGGATGCGAGCTACACCAGCCTCGATTTATCGAACCAGGCGCTGGAGGCCAGTGAAGAACGTTTTCGTGCAGTGGCTGAGGCTGCTTCCGACTGGATCTGGGAAATCGATGACAAACATTGCATCTCTTATCTGTCAGGACGTTTCGCCACCGTCACCGGTTTTTCCGATCAGCAATGGATAGGGCGGGACATCGGGCAACTGCTCAATTGCGACACGCTGCCCTTGTCGCGGTGGCTGCATAAGCTCAATGAAGAACAGCCCGTCAGCCATCTGCGCTGCTCCTATCGCGATCAGTCGGGGCAACAGCGTATCTGCCGGGTTTCGGCACGACCGATCCATCGCAAGGGCGCGGTAGTGGGCTATCGCGGGACGGCCAGCGACATCACCGATGAAGTCGCCGCCCATGCCCAGATCCAGCATCTGTCGTTGCACGATGCCCTGACGGGGCTGCCGAATCGCAACAAACTGGCGCGTTTCCTCGACGAGGCCCTGGCGCTTAAAGAGCATTCGGCAGCGCTGGTGCTGTTGATGATCGATCTGGATAACTTCAAGCCGATCAACGATTCCCTCGGTCACCCGGCAGGCGACGCGGTATTGCTGGAAGTGGCCACCCGATTGCGCGAGTGCACGCGGGACATCGATCTGGTCGCGCGGCTCGGTGGTGATGAGTTTGTGCTGGTGCTCAACGGCATGGACAGCCACGCTGAAATCGACCGGTTCTGCGAGCGTTTGCTCGAAAGCCTGCAGCAGCCGATTCATTACGAGCATCACACGCTGCACATCGGCGCGAGCATCGGTGTGGCCTTGAGTCGGCGTCAGGGGCACATTCCCAATGAACTGATCCGGTGTGCCGACATTGCGCTGTATCAGGCTAAATCCGACGGCAAGAGGACCTGGTGCTACTTTGCGCCGCACATGAACGATCAGATCCAGCACCGTCGGCAACTGGAAAACGACCTGCGCCGGGCGATCAAGAACAACGAGTTCCTGATGCACTACCAGCCGCGCTACAACATGGACGGCAAGCAGGTGGTCTCGGTGGAAGCGTTGCTGCGCTGGCAGCATCCGGAGCAGGGGCTGCTGAGCCCCGACGAGTTTATTCCTTTGGCCGAGCAGACTGACCTGATCGTGCCTTTGGGGCGCTGGGTGTTGCGCGAAGCCTGTGAAACGGCCCTGACCTGGCCTGGTGCGTTGATGGTGTCGGTCAATTTGTCGCCTGTTCAATTTGCCCGCAGCGATGTGGTGGAGGACGTCAGGGAGGCCTTGATCCAGAGCCGTTTACCGGCCAGTCGTCTGGAGCTGGAGATCACCGAAAACGTGATGCTCATCGATGTGGAGGGCGCGTTGACGACCATGAATGCGCTCAAGGAGCTGGGCGTGCGGTTGAACATGGACGATTTCGGTACCGGCTATTCGTCCCTGGGTTACCTGCGCACGTACCCGTTCGACGGGATCAAGATCGACAAGCGTTTCATCTCGTCCATGAGCGGCGGCGGCAATGACCGCGCCGTGGTGCAGGCGATCATCAACCTGGGCAAAGCCATGGGCCTGACCGTGACCGCAGAAGGCGTCGAGACCCTCGAGCAACTGGACTTCCTGATCTCGGACCAGTGCCATGAGGTGCAGGGCTTCTATTTGAGTCGACCTATGGAAAAGCAGGCGTTGCTGCCATTGCTGAAGGCATCGCATGACGAGTTTCCCGTGTAGGGCCGCGCCTTTAGTCGCCTGACTCGCCCGTAGAGGCAACTGCCAGCACGCACCTTCGGTCACAACTGGATATCGACCCTGCGTTGTGAGCGTTGGCCCATGAAAAACCTGAAAATCGCGACATTCAACGTCAACGGCATGCGCGCCCGACTGCCGAACTTGCTGGCCTGGCTTGAGCGAGAGCAGCCAGACATCGCCTGTTTGCAAGAGCTCAAATCAGTCGACAGTGCGTTCCCCGCCGCCGAGCTTGAGGCCGCGGGTTACGGCGCGCTCTGGCAAGGACAGTCGTCGTGGAACGGCGTGGCGATTCTGGCGCGGGACGCGCAGCCGCTGGAGAGTCGTCGAGGCCTGCCGGGCGATGATAGCGACACCCATAGTCGGTATCTGGAGGCCGCCGTGCATGGGGTTCTGGTGGGCTGCCTGTACCTGCCCAATGGCAACCCGCAGCCGGGGCCGAAGTTCGATTACAAGCTGGCGTGGTTCGAACGGCTGATCCACTACGCGCAGACGCTTCAGGCCAGCGAGCATCCTGTGGTCCTGGCCGGTGACTACAACGTGGTGCCCACCGACCTCGACATTTACAACCCGCGATCCTGGCTGAAGGATGCGTTGCTGCAACCTGAAAGCCGCGAGTGTTATCAGCGCCTGCTGGCCCAGGGCTGGACCGATTCCTTGCGCCATCTGTATCCGCAGGATCGGCTCTATACCTTCTGGGATTATTTTCGCCAGCACTGGCAAAAGAACTCGGGGCTGCGCATCGATCATCTGTTGCTTAATCCGGCGCTGAGCCCTTATTTGCAGGAGGGCGGAGTGGATGCCTGGGTTCGCAACGAGCCCCACGCGAGTGATCACGCACCGGCGTGGATTCGATTGAGTCCGCGTAAGCGGCGTTGAGTTTGAAGTGTGTGGCGATTGGCTAAATCAATTGTCGGTCGAACCGCTTTTTCCCTTATACATGGCGCCTGTCAGCGGAGAGATCCGGCCCCCCCTGCATAAGGACTGAGCAATGAGTGAGCCACATCTGGGCAATCTTGCGTTGTACCTCCAGCGCCTGGGCTTCGACGCGCCTCCCGCGCCGACCCTGGAAACCCTGCGCCAGCTTCAGCTGCGCCACACCGGCGCGTTCCCGTTCGAGAACCTCAATACGTTGTCGGGACAACCGGTGCTCATCGACCTGCCGTCCATCGAGCAAAAGGTCCTGCACGATGGTCGTGGCGGGTACTGCTACGAACTCAACAATCTGTTCCTGGCCTTGCTCCAGACGCTTGGCTTCGATGCTCGCGGCATCTCCGGCCGAGTGGTCATGGGCCAACCCGAAGGCGCATGGACCGCCCGCACACATCGCTTGAGCCTGGTGACGCTGGACGGCGTGCGTTACATCACCGACGTCGGCTTCGGCGGCATGGTGCCCACCGCACCGCTGATGCTCGATACCCGGGCCGAACAGTTCACACCTCACGAACCGTATCGCATCGAGCAGCACGAGGATGGCTACACCCTGCGCGCCAACGTCGCCGGAGAATGGCGGGCGATGTACATTTTCGATTTGCAGCGCCAGGAAGACATCGATTACGCCGTTGGCAACTGGTATGTCTCGACCCATCCGGAATCGCCGTTCGCCAGGCAGCTGATGGTGGCGCGCACCGGCGAAGGGTGGCGCCGCACGCTGAACAACGGCAGTTTTGCAATTCATCGGATCGGCCGTGAGACTGAACGGCGGCAGGTGGCTGATGTGGACGAATTGATGGATTTGTTGCGCAACGAATTCGACATTCGGGTACCGCGGGAGGTGACGTTGCGTCGGGTTATTGAGAGGCTGATTCAACAACCCTGATCCTCACAGCTCAAGCCCCTCCTGCATCACCGACAGCAGGGTGTCTTCGGTCATGGCGATCGCATCCGGTTGTTGCCCGGATTGATCGATCGCCTGCAGCCACCACTGTGTCTCGCCGTGTTCGTTCACGGTTCGCAGCATCGAGAGCGCTTTTCCTTGAGTGTGGATCTCGATCCGCCCGGCACCATCCTCGGTGAAACGAGCGACAGGGTCGAAAGTGATGCTGTGGTGATTGCCTTCAATCAGTAACTGGTCGATCGCGTAGTCATAGGTCTCACCGTCGGGATGACGCTCGAAGACGTGCGTGGGCACTCGCCGAATGTTCAGGCCGGCTTCGCTGAGCGGTGCCAGCCAGGCTTCGACGAGGTGGTACAGCTCGTAAACCTGTGCAGGCCAGCTGTCGATCTGCTGATCGGCGCAGTGTGTCGCGTCGGCACTGGACTGCTGGGTTTGCTTCAGTTTCGCAGCGAGTTGGTCAGCCTTGCTCATATCGATTTCCTATCGTGGTCTCAAAAAGAGCGTACCTCTATCAAGGTAGTGCACGTCTTGCGTTGCGTCATGTTGTCGGGAGGTTTTGGCTTCAAGGGGCTTGCCGACGATGAGTCTCGCGGGCTTGGAATGGCCATGTGTCCATAATCTGACTGATTAGTTGTATACAACTCTATAGACATTTGTCCTGAGTCTTGCATACAGTGTGCGCATAACAAAAACCAGGGAACCCCCCAACCATGAAAACGCCCCATGTTTCACACCAACGGCCCGAGGACGAAAATCTCGGGATCGGCGCGAATATGGCTTACGGCCTGCAACACGTTCTGACCATGTACGGCGGCATCGTCGCGGTGCCTTTGATCATCGGCCAGGCAGCCGGGCTCTCGCCGGCGGACATCGGTTTGTTGATTGCTGCTTCACTGTTTGCGGGGGGCTTGGCGACATTACTGCAAACGCTGGGTTTACCGTTTTTCGGTTGCCAATTGCCGCTGGTACAGGGCGTGTCGTTCTCTGGTGTCGCGACGATGGTGGCAATTGTCAGCAGTGGCGGGGAGGGCGGGTTTCAATCGATTCTCGGGGCGGTGATTGCCGCGTCGTTGATCGGCTTGTTGATTACGCCGGTGTTCTCGCGAATCACCAAGTTTTTCCCACCGCTGGTCACGGGCATTGTGATCACCACCATCGGCCTGACGCTGATGCCGGTGGCTGCACGTTGGGCCATGGGTGGCAACAGCCATGCCCCGGACTTCGGCAGCATGGCGAACATCGGTCTGGCAGCGGTGACGCTGGTGCTGGTGCTGCTGTTGAGCAAGATCGGCAGCGCGACCATCTCCCGCTTGTCGATCCTGCTGGCGATGGTCATCGGTACGGTGATTGCGGTGTTCCTTGGCATGGCTGACTTCTCGTCCGTCACTCAAGGCCCGATGTTTGGCTTCCCGACGCCGTTCCACTTTGGCATGCCGACCTTCCACTTCGCCGCGATCCTGTCGATGTGCATCGTGGTGATGGTGACGCTGGTGGAAACCTCGGCCGACATTCTGGCGGTGGGTGAAATCATCGGCACCAAAGTCGACTCCAAACGCCTGGGCAACGGTCTGCGTGCCGACATGCTGTCGAGCATGTTCGCGCCGATCTTCGGTTCCTTCACTCAAAGTGCCTTCGCCCAGAACGTCGGACTAGTGGCAGTGACCGGGATCAAGAGCCGCTTCGTGGTGGCTACCGGCGGTTTGTTTCTGGTGATCCTCGGCTTGCTGCCGTTTATGGGCCGCGTCATCGCCGCTGTACCGACTTCTGTCCTTGGCGGCGCCGGTATCGTGCTGTTCGGCACCGTGGCCGCCAGCGGTATTCGTACGCTGTCCAAGGTCGACTACCGCAACAACGTCAACCTGATCATCGTTGCCACCTCCATCGGCTTTGGCATGATCCCCATCGCTGCACCGACTTTCTACGACCACTTCCCAAGCTGGTTCGCCACGATCTTCCACTCGGGCATCAGCTCGTCGGCGATCATGGCCATCGTGCTGAACCTGACCTTCAACCACCTCACTGCCGGTAACTCCGATCAGCAGTCGGTGTTCGCGGCCGGCACTGAGCGCGTCCTGCGATATCAGGATCTGGCAGCGTTGCGCGAAGGGGATTATTTCAGCGACGGCAAGCTGCGTGACTGCGACGGGAATGAGATTCCGGTGGTGGAGACGGACCATGAGCATGCAGAGCCGCGGGCGATGCATGCAAAAAGCAGTGAGCATGTCTGACGCCGACACTCGCTGAAAAAGGCCGATCTGTTGAAGAGACAGATCGGTTTTTTTTGTTTTTCCATCAGCCACAAAAAAGCCCCTGAACCTTTCGATTCAGGGGCTTTTCGATATTGCTGTCTGGCTCCACGACCTGGACTCGAACCAGGGACCCAGTGATTAACAGTCACTTGCTCTACCAACTGAGCTATCGCGGAATGGCGTGTATGTTACTGATTCAAAAAGAGAAGTCAAGCACCTGTGAGCAATTTGACGGCTTCATGGGGACGGGCGGTGGTTTATCGACCGCGGGCGGTTACCAGAACCGCTTCAGAGGTCTACCATGGCGGCCCGGAAGTGGTTACACGCGCTGCCGGCCATTCGCCGAAAAGGTACGCGCCATGAATCACCCAACCACCACTCCTCGCCACAACGGGGTGTTCGCATGAGCATCGCTCAGATCAGCCTGCCCAAAGGCGTCGGCCCGCACGCCGAAAAACTGTTCGACGCAATCACTCAGGCCAGCACCGCTGATGAATTGAACCGTGCCGGTGGCAAGGCCGAAGGTTTTGTCCTGGGCCTGGAAAGCACCAAGGCCATCAAAAGCCAGGTCGCTGAATCGCTCTACGTCGCCTATGACGACGCTGCCAGCCAGCGGGCAACCGAACTGGCTTAACCGCCGAAGGTCACTGTAGCGAGCGCCAGTTTGGCGTACAGCATGGTTGCGGCCAGCTGCACCAGCCATAAGGCCAGGCCGCCGAGAAACACGCCGGCAGCGACTTGCATCACCAGGTTATTACCGCGTTTGGCCGGGGTGCGGGGCACGAAGTGGTCCAGCTCATCGCGGTCGGCGCGTAGGTCATCGTTTTTCATGTGGGTTCTCAAAAATTCTCGGGTGTACATAAAACCTGTGGGAGTGAGCCTGCTCGCGATGGCGGCGGCACATCTTGTATCTATATGACAGAAAGACCGCTATCGCGAGCAGGCTCACTCCCACATTTAATTTGTGTGGAGTTTAAAGGGCGCAGCAGCTGCTTTGAGATTTATCTGCGGCCAATAAAAACGGGAAGCCATGTGGCTTCCCGTTTTTCGTATCACCGGGCGATTCAGATCACCGCAACGATGGCCTTGGTCACGACGTCGATGTTGCTCTGGTTCAGTGCAGCCACGCAGATGCGACCGGTGTCCAGGGCGTAGATGCCGAACTCGCTGCGCAGGCGGGTCACTTGCTCAACCGTCAGGCCGGAGTAGGAGAACATGCCGCGCTGACGGCCGACGAAGCTGAAGTCGCGGTGTGGCGCGTTTTTCGCCAGCAGGTCGACCATCTGGATGCGCATGCCGCGAATCCGTAGACGCATCTCAGCCAGTTCTTCTTCCCACTGGGCACGCAGTTCCGGGCTGTTCAGTACAGCGGCGACGATGCTTGCACCGTGGGTCGGCGGGTTGGAGTAGTTGGTGCGGATCACGCGTTTGACTTGCGACAGCACGCGCGCGCTTTCTTCTTTCGATTCGCTGACGATCGACAGGGCGCCCACGCGCTCGCCGTACAGCGAGAACGATTTGGAGAACGAGCTGGAGACGAAGAAGGTCAGGCCCGATTCAGCGAACAGGCGCACGGCAGCGGCGTCTTCGTCGATGCCATCGCCAAAGCCCTGGTAGGCCATGTCGAGGAACGGTACGTGACCTTTCGCTTTGACGACTTCCAGCACGTTGTTCCAGTCCGCCGGGCTCAGGTCCACACCGGTCGGGTTATGGCAGCAAGCGTGCAGGACGACGATGGAGCCGGACGGCAGGGCGTTCAAGTCTTCCAGCAAGCCAGCACGGTTCACGTCATGGGTCGCGGCGTCGTAGTAGCGATAGTTCTGCACCGGGAAACCGGCCGTTTCGAACAGCGCGCGGTGGTTTTCCCAGCTCGGGTCGCTGATCGCCACGACGGCGTTCGGCAGCAGTTGCTTGAGGAAGTCGGCACCGATTTTCAGGGCGCCAGTACCGCCAACGGCCTGGGTGGTGATGACGCGGCCAGCGGCGATCAGCGGCGAGTCATTGCCGAACAGCAGTTTTTGCACGGCCTGGTCATAGGCGGCAATACCGTCGATTGGCAGGTAGCCACGGGATGCGTGTTGAGCGACGCGAATCGTCTCGGCTTCGACAACGGCGCGCAGGAGTGGAATTCGCCCCTCCTCGTTGCAGTAAACACCGACCCCCAGGTTGACCTTGTTGGTACGGGTATCGGCGTTGAATGCTTCGTTGAGGCCCAGGATTGGATCGCGTGGTGCCATTTCGACAGCGGAGAACAGGCTCATTTTGCGGCGGCTCTGAATGGAAAATGGAGGGACGTGTCGCGCTCCAGCCGAATGCACTAGAGCGGTGCACAAACGGGGAGCTAGTATAGAGGCCATCTGCGATTAATGGCGACAGACGATTCGGCTTTTGCGGTAAGTTTTTCCGATTATTTCTCGACCGTTAGTCGATTGGCACCGTCAAAGGTTTTACCTGATGTAGGACGATTGCCTTGAAAGCGAGGGCAATCGGCTCCACATTGAGCACAATCCAGTTTTTTCCTCGGGCGACATCGGTCGTTTGCGGTCTTTCCGTTGCTGCCCGGCTCACCCGGACAGGCGCGAACCCAGAGGTTTTTTCATGTCTGAATTCCAGCTAGTCACCCGTTTCGAGCCCGCCGGCGATCAGCCGGAAGCCATCCGCCTGATGGTCGAGGGCATCGAAGCCGGGCTGGCGCACCAGACGTTGCTCGGTGTGACCGGCTCGGGCAAGACCTTCAGCATCGCCAATGTGATCGCCCAGATTCAGCGTCCGACCCTGGTCCTGGCGCCGAACAAGACCCTGGCCGCGCAGTTGTACGGTGAGTTCAAGGCATTCTTCCCGAACAATGCCGTCGAATACTTCGTTTCGTACTACGACTACTACCAGCCCGAAGCCTACGTGCCGTCATCGGATACGTTCATCGAGAAAGACGCCTCGATCAACGATCACATCGAACAGATGCGATTGTCCGCGACCAAGGCGTTGCTGGAGCGCAAAGACGCGATCATCGTCACCACGGTGTCGTGCATCTACGGTCTGGGCAGTCCGGAAACCTATCTGAAGATGGTGCTGCACGTGGATCGCGGCGACAAACTCGATCAGCGTGCGTTGCTGCGTCGCCTGGCAGACCTGCAATACACCCGCAACGACATGGAGTTTGCCCGTGCGACCTTCCGGGTCCGCGGCGATGTGATCGATATCCACCCGGCGGAATCCGATTTCGAAGCGATCCGCATCGAGCTGTTCGATGACGAAGTCGAGAGCCTGTCCGCCTTCGATCCGCTGACCGGTGAAGTGATCCGCAAGCTGCCGCGGTTCACGTTCTATCCGAAAAGCCACTACGTCACCCCGCGAGAAACCCTGCTGGATGCCGTCGAAGGGATCAAGGTCGAGTTGCAGGAACGCCTGGAATACTTGCGCTCCAACAATAAACTCGTTGAGGCCCAGCGCCTCGAGCAGCGCACCCGTTTCGACCTGGAGATGATCCTCGAGCTGGGTTACTGCAACGGCATCGAAAACTACTCGCGCTACCTGTCCGGTCGCGAATCCGGCCAAGCGCCGCCCACCTTGTTTGATTACCTGCCGGCCGATGCCCTGCTGGTGATCGACGAATCCCATGTCAGCGTGCCGCAGGTTGGCGCCATGTATAAGGGCGACCGTTCGCGTAAAGAGACGCTGGTGGAATACGGTTTCCGCCTGCCGTCCGCGCTGGATAACCGGCCGATGCGCTTCGATGAGTTCGAAAGCATCAGCCCGCAGACGATCTTTGTTTCGGCCACGCCGGGCAATTACGAGGCGGAGCACGCCGGTCGCGTGGTCGAGCAACTGGTCCGCCCGACTGGCCTGGTGGACCCGCAAATCGAAATCCGTCCGGCGTTGACCCAGGTCGACGATTTGCTTTCGGAAATCGGCAAGCGCGTGGCGCTGGAAGAGCGGGTGCTGGTCACCACGTTGACCAAGCGCATGTCTGAAGATTTGACCGATTACCTGGCCGACCACGGCGTGCGGGTGCGTTATCTGCATTCGGACATCGACACCGTGGAACGGGTCGAAATCATCCGCGACTTGCGTCTGGGCACCTTCGATGTGCTGGTGGGGATCAACCTGCTGCGTGAAGGCCTGGACATGCCGGAAGTCTCGCTGGTGGCGATCCTCGATGCGGACAAGGAAGGCTTCCTGCGTTCCGAGCGCTCGCTGATCCAGACCATTGGCCGGGCGGCGCGCAACCTCAATGGTCGGGCGATTCTTTATGCGGATCGCATCACCGGTTCCATGGAGCGGGCGATCGGCGAGACCGAGCGTCGTCGCGACAAGCAGATTGCCTTCAACCTGGCCAATGGCATCACGCCTAAGGGCGTGTTCAAGGACGTTGCCGACATCATGGAAGGCGCCACCGTGCCGGGTTCGCGCAGCAAAAAACGCAAAGGCATGGCCAAGGCCGCCGAGGAAAGCGCCAAGTACGAAGCGGAATTGCGTTCGCCGGGGGAAGTCGCCAAGCGCATTAAAGCCTTGGAAGAGAAGATGTACGCGTTGGCGCGGGATCTTGAATTCGAAGCGGCGGCGCAGATGCGCGATGAAATTGGCAAGTTGCGTGAGCGGTTGATCACCGTCTGATTTGCTGCGCTCGTACTGGCCTCTTCGCGGGCAAGCTCCACAGGGTCAATGGTGCAAACCTTGGCTTAAATGCCCTGCTCACTGGAGCCGGGCGGGCAACGCCTGTTACCATTCGCCCTTTGTTTTATCTTCATTTCGAGACTTGCCATGACCACCGTCCGCACTCGCATCGCGCCATCGCCTACCGGGGATCCCCACGTAGGTACCGCTTACATCGCTTTGTTCAACTACTGCTTTGCCAAGCAGCACGGCGGTGAGTTCATCCTGCGGATCGAAGACACTGACCAGTTGCGTTCGACTCGCGAGTCCGAACAACAGATTTTCGACGCCTTGCGCTGGTTGGGTATCGACTGGAGCGAAGGCCCGGATGTTGGCGGCCCGCACGGTCCTTACCGTCAGAGCGAGCGTGGCGACATCTATCAGAAGTACTGCCAGCAGTTGGTCGAAATGGGCCACGCTTTCCCGTGCTTCTGCACCGCTGAAGAACTCGACCAGATGCGCGCCGAACAAATGGCCCGCGGCGAAACCCCGCGTTACGACGGCCGTGCGTTGTTGCTGTCCAAGGAAGAAGTCGCGCGTCGCCTGGCCGCTGGCGAGCCGCACGTGATCCGCATGAAAGTGCCGAGCGAAGGCGTTTGCGTGGTGCCGGACATGCTGCGTGGCGACGTCGAGATCCCGTGGGATCGCATGGACATGCAAGTGCTGATGAAGACCGACGGTCTGCCAACGTACTTCCTGGCCAACGTCGTCGATGACCACCTGATGGGCATCACCCACGTCCTGCGCGGCGAAGAATGGCTGCCCTCGGCACCGAAACTGATTCTGTTGTACGAGTACTTCGGCTGGGAACAACCCGAGCTGTGCTACATGCCGCTGTTGCGTAACCCGGACAAGAGCAAGCTGTCCAAACGCAAGAACCCGACCTCGGTGACGTTCTACGAGCGCATGGGCTTCATGCCGGAAGCGATGCTCAACTACCTCGGTCGCATGGGCTGGTCGATGCCGGACGAGCGCGAGAAGTTCTCGCTGCAGGAAATGGTCGATCACTTCGACCTGAGCCGCGTCTCCCTCGGCGGGCCGATTTTCGACATCGAGAAACTGTCGTGGCTCAACGGTCAGTGGCTGCGCGACCTGCCGGTGGAAGAGTTCGCTTCGCGCCTGCAAAAATGGGCGCTGAACCCGGAATACATGATGAAGATCGCGCCGCACGTGCAGGGCCGCGTCGAAACCTTCAGCCAGGTTGCACCGCTGGCCGGTTTCTTCTTCGCCGGTGGCGTGAACCCGGACGCCAAGCTGTTCGAATCCAAGAAGCTGTCGGGCGATCAGGTTCGTCAGTTGATGCAGTTGATTTTGTGGAAGCTGGAAAGCCTGCGTCAGTGGGAGAAGGACAGCATCACCGCAACGATTCAGGCGGTGGTCGAATCCCTGGAACTGAAATTGCGTGACGCCATGCCGCTGATGTTTGCCTCGATCACTGGCCAGGCCAGTTCGGTGTCGGTGCTCGATGCGATGGAGATCTTGGGTCCGGACCTGACCCGTTTCCGTCTGCGCCAGGCGATCGACTTGCTGGGCGGCGTGTCGAAGAAGGAAAACAAGGAGTGGGAAAAACTCTTGGGCAACATCGCCTGATCCACTCCGTTCCCGCGTAGCAGCTGCCGAAGGCTGCGTTGGGCTGCGTAGCGGCCCCAATGGCCGCCGCGCAATCTTCCCGGAAGGGCGGGGCACCCGGATTGCGAGCGCTACGCTCTCGAACGCAGCCTGCGGCAGCCGCTACACGGATGGAAACACCCCCGGATTTACGGGGGAGGGCGGTAAGTGATTGTTATGTCGGCAAAAAACTTTGAAATATTTTAAAAATAAGTTTGACAGCCTTCCGATGCGCCATTAAGATTCGCCCCGTCCTCAGCGATGAGGGGCTATAGCTCAGCTGGGAGAGCGCTTGCATGGCATGCAAGAGGTCGACGGTTCGATCCCGTCTAGCTCCACCAATTTACACTTCAAGGTCTGGCCACACCGGCCTTGAAGCGATCACCACTCAGCGGTGATCTGTTGTATAGAAGGGTTTGCGTCCCCTTCGTCTAGTGGCCTAGGACACCGCCCTTTCACGGCGGTAACAGGGGTTCGAGTCCCCTAGGGGACGCCAGTTTTACAGAAGCGATGTTGCAAGATGTCGCTCCGCCGCGAGGCGAAAAATCCGGGGCTATAGCTCAGCTGGGAGAGCGCCTGCATGGCATGCAGGAGGTCAGCGGTTCGATCCCGCTTAGCTCCACCAATTTTACAGTTCAAGGTCTGGCCACACCGGCCTTGAATCGATCAGCTCTCAGCACTGATCAGTTGTATAGAAGGTTTTGCGTCCCCTTCGTCTAGTGGCCTAGGACACCGCCCTTTCACGGCGGTAACAGGGGTTCGAGTCCCCTAGGGGACGCCACGATTACCCGCTCTGCGGGATTTTATAAGGGTCATTCAATTATTGAATGGCCCTTTTGTTTGTCTGGCGTTTGGCCAAATCCCCCTATTTCTTTCAAACTGTTCTTCAGACCAGCGGTCACAACCACGACTTGCGTAAAATTATTATGAGAATAATATTCTAGTCGTAATATTCGGAGGCAACGATGAACGATAAAAAAGCTCAAACCCGCGAACGCATCCTCAAGGCTGCCAGCGCAGCGCTGATTCAGCGTGGCCCGGCCGAACCGAGCGTGGGCGAAGTGATGGGGGCGGCCGGCCTGACCGTCGGCGGTTTCTACGCGCACTTCGAAAGCAAGGACGCGATGATGCTGGAAGCGTTCAAGCAGTTGCTCGGTCATCGCCGTGGCTTGATCGCCGACATGGATGCCGAATTGACCGGCGAAGAACGTCGCGCATTGGTTGCTGCGTTTTATCTGTCACGCAAACACCGTGATTCCTCTGAGTCAGCCTGCCCGATTCCGGCTTCTGTCGGCGAGCTGGGGCGTCTGCCGGACGCGTTTCGCGTGGCGTTGAACGAGCATGTGGAAATGATGGTCGCGCAGTTGGCGGCCAGCCCGGAAGACACCGACAAGGCCCTTGCCGATATGGCTCTGATGGTCGGTGGTTTGGCTTTGGCTCGCGCGTTGGGGCCAGGAGAATTGTCCGATCGATTGCTGCGCGCCGCCAAGTCTGCGGTGCTGTGACCTAAAGGCATTGGCCTGAGGAGTGAGAGCGATGAGCACGTTGAAGTGGGTTCGTGGCGTTAATGGCACCTTGGGCTGGTTCGCACCGAAACTGGTCGCGAGCAAAATGCGATTGGCATTCATGACACCGCGAGAACTGCCGCCGCGTGATTGGGAATTGCCGCTGTTGGCGAAGTCCGAGCGAATCACCCTGCGCTTCGGTCTCTCGGCGCTGCGTTGGGGGCAAGGCCCCGCGGTGTTGCTGATGCACGGTTGGGAAGGCCGGCCGACTCAATTCGCCAGCCTTATCACCGCGCTGGTCGATGCCGGTTACACGGTGGTTGCGCTGGACGGTCCGGCCCACGGTCGCTCGCCGGGTCGCGAGGCCAATGTGGTGCTGTTCGCCCGGGCCATGCTTGAGGCCGCTGCCGAGTTGCCACCGCTGCAAGCCGTCATCGGCCACTCCATGGGCGGTGCCAGTGCCATGCTCGCCGTGCAGTTGGGCTTGCGTACTGAAACCCTGGTCACTATCGCGGCCCCGGCGCGAATACTCGGCGTATTGCGCGGTTTCGCCCGCTATGTACGGCTGCCACCGAAAGCCCGTTCGGCGTTCATACGTCAGGTCGAAAGAGACGTCGGCATGCGCGCTGCGGCACTGGATGTCGCGCACTATCAGCTCGACATGCCCGGCCTGATCGTTCACGCCGAAGATGACTGCTACGTTCCGGTCAAGGAATCGCAGCTGATCAACGAGGCCTGGTTTGACAGCCGTCTGTTGCGCCTGCAAGAGGGTGGTCATCAGCGGGTGCTGGCTGACCCTCGGGTGATCGAAGGCGTTCTTTCGTTGCTCGCCGGTCGCAGTCTGCAATCGCGCCAATCGGCTTGAGCATCCGTTACACTCCCCGGTGAAAATTTTCTGACCGGGAGTGGGGCATGGGCTGGGATCGGGCAACGCCATTTATCATTGACCTGGAAGTCGGCGCAGAGGACATCGATGGGTTGGGTCACGCGAACAACGCGGTGTATGTGACCTGGCTCGAACGCTGTGCCTGGCGCCACTCCCAGCGGCTTGGCCTGGACCTGGTCGAGTATCGTCGGCTGGATCGGGCGATGGCGGTGGTGCGGCACGAGATCGATTACCTCGCGGCCGCCTATGAAGGCGATGAGTTGCAATTGGCGACCTGGATCGTCGATTGGGACCAACGCCTGAAAATGACCCGGCACTTCCAGTTGAAGCGCCCGAGCGACAACACCACGCTGCTGCGGGCGCAGACCACCTTCGTCTGCATCGAACTGTCGACCGGCAAGCCCAAGCGCATGCCGGCGGAGTTCATCGAGGGCTACGGCCCCGCGTTGCAAGTCTTGGATACAACCAAAATCTAATGTAGGAGCGAGCCTGCTCGCGATAGCGGTGCATCAGCAGCATCACTGTTGGCTGACACAACGCTATCGCGAGCAGGCTCACTCCTACAGGGGAATCTGCGATGTTCTGCAGATTCCTCGCGCAATCCAGTAAACTGCCGCACGTTTTTCGTTGAGTGTGTTTTTCATGCAAATTGCTTTGGCGCCCATGGAGGGGTTGGTCGACAACATCCTGCGGGACGTGCTGACTCGTGTGGGCGGTATCGATTGGTGCGTGACCGAGTTCATTCGGATCAACGATCAACTGCTCACGCCTGCCTATTACCACAAGTTCGGCCCGGAACTGCTGACCGGCGCCCGCACCGCATCCGGCGTGCCGCTGCGGGTGCAACTGCTCGGTTCCGATCCGGTATGCCTGGCGGAAAACGCCGCGCTGGCCTGCGAACTGGGCTCCGAGGTCATTGACCTTAACTTCGGCTGCCCGGCCAAGACCGTGAACAAGTCCCGTGGCGGCGCAGTCCTGCTCAAAGAGCCTGAGCTGCTGAACCGGATCGTCGAACACGTACGCCGTGCCGTTCCGGCGCACATTCCGGTGACTGCCAAGATGCGCCTCGGTTTCGACAGCCCGGACGGTGCGCTAGTGTGTGCCACGGCCCTGGCCGAAGGTGGCGCGGCGCACATCGTGGTTCACGCGCGGACCAAAACTGACGGCTACAAGCCCCCGGCCCATTGGGAGTGGATCCCCCGGGTGCAGGATGTGGTCAAGGTGCCGGTGTTCGCCAATGGCGACATCTGGAGCGTCGAAGACTGGCGTCGTTGCCGTGAAATCAGCGGCGTTGAGGACATCATGCTCGGTCGCGGCCTGGTTTCGCGCCCGGACCTGGCACGGCAAATCGCAATGGCGCGGGCCGGTGAGGACGTCGTCGAGATGACCTGGGCCCAATTGCTGCCGCTGATTCAGGACTTCTGGCTGCAAGCCAAGGCGCAGATGACAGCCCGCCAATCGCCGGGTCGCTTGAAGCAGTGGCTGGCGATGCTGACCCGCAATTATCCCGAAGCGGTCGAGCTGTTTACCGTGCTGCGTCGTGAGACCGAACTGGATCAGGTCTCGCGTTTACTGGGCTTGCAGGTGTCCGAAGCCGCCTGAAAAAAATCTGAAAATAATCTCTTGAAAAGCAATCAGCGGTCCTTATTTAAGGATTACGCGATGCCGAATCCGGGTCGCGGAGACAAAAAAACTTGCTGATATGTTTCAGGAGATTTGAATCATGAGTACTGCATTTTCCATGGCGCCACTGTTCCGTTCCTCGGTCGGTTTCGATCGTTTCAATGACCTGTTCGAAACCGCCCTGCGCAACGAGCCAGGCAGCACCTATCCACCTTACAACGTGGAAAAACACGGCGACGACCAATACCGCATCGTCGTAGCGGCCGCCGGCTTCCAGGAAGAAGACCTGGAGCTGCAAGTGGAAAAAGGTGTGCTGACCATCAGTGGCGGCAAACGTGACGCGACCGAAGACGTCACCTATCTGTACCAGGGCATCGCACAGCGTGCCTTCAAACTGTCCTTCCGTCTGGCGGACCATATCGAAATCAAGGCCGCCGGTCTGAGCAACGGTTTGTTGAGCATCGACCTGTTGCGGGTAATTCCGGAAGAGGCGAAAGCCAAACGCATCCCGATCAACGGGACGCAAAAACCTGCGCTGCAGCACTGAGGCAGGGCAATGAAAAGGGCGCCATCGGCGCCCTTTTTTTGTGCCCGTCACTTGAGCAGTTTCTGGAAGTCCTCCACCGGCAGCGGAGGGCTGTGCAAATACCCCTGATAGAAATGGCAGCCCAGCCCCTGCAAGAATTCCAGCTGTTCCGGCGTCTCGACCCCTTCGGCAATCACTTTCAACTCCAGGCTGCGGGCCATGGCAACGATGGCGCGGATGATCTCGGCGTCGTTGGGGTCGGTGGTGGCGTCGCGGATGAACGATTGGTCGATTTTCAGGGTGTCGACCGGCAGACGCTTGAGGTAGGTCAGCGAGGAATAACCGGTGCCGAAATCGTCCATGGCGAAACTCACGCCGAGCTTTTTCAGGCTGCGCATTTTGTTGATGGTGTCTTCCAGGTTCTGGATCACGATGCCTTCGGTGATTTCCAGTTTCAGCAGCGAGCAGGGCAGGCCGTGGCTGACGAGGCTGTGTTCGATGCGTTCGACAAAGTCATTCTGGCGAAATTGCCGTGGGCTGATGTTGACGCACAGGCTGAAGTCCAGCGGATCGACCAGGCCGTTGGCGATCAGTTGTTTGAAGGCGCTGCAGGCCTCGTCGACGATCCAGGTACCCACTTCCAGAATCAGTCCGCTGTCTTCCAGCACCTTGATGAACTCGGTGGGCGATTGCTCGCCGAGTTCCGGATGGTTCCAGCGCACCAGTGCTTCGGCGCCGACGATGCGCTCGTTTCGGGCGTCGACCTGGGGTTGGTAATGCACGCGGAACTCGCCCCGGGAAAGGGCCAGGCGCAGGTCGGTTTCCATGCGCAAGCGTTCGCTCGCCGCCTTCTGCATGGTGTTGTGGTACATCTGCGCGGTGTTGCGGCCAGAATCCTTGGCCCGGTAGAGGGCAATGTCGGCGCGTTTGAGCAGGTCGGTCGGGGTTGAGCCGTGATCGGGAATCAGCGCGATGCCGATGCTTGGGGTTACTTGCAGGCGTTGTCCGTCGAGGAACATCGGCTCCGACAGCAGTTCACGCAAGGTGTCCGCCAGTTGCAGGACTTGTTCGCTGACCTCGTTGCGCGAGCCTTCGAGTCCGCTGAGCAGGACCACGAATTCGTCACCGCCCAAACGCGCGACGGTGTCTTCCATGCGCACGCTGGCTTCGAGGCGCGCGGTGATGATTTTCAGCACGGTATCGCCCACCGGATGGCCGAGCGAATCATTGATGTGCTTGAAGTGATCAAGGTCGAGAAACATCAGGGCGCCGCGCAGGTTGTGGCGCTTGAGCAAGGCAATCTGTTGGCTCAGGCGATCCATCAGCAGGGCGCGGTTGGGCAGGTTGGTCAGCGGGTCGTGGTAGGCCAGGTGACGGATCTGCGCTTCGGCGTTTTTCAGCAGGCTGACGTCCCGCGCGGTCAGCAGCAGGCACGCGGTTTCGTTGAGGGTAATTGGTTCTATCGAGACTTCGACGGTCAGCAACTCGCCGCGTTTATTGCGCCCGAGCATTTCCTGATGAAGTACCCGGCCCTTGATCTGGAGTTCGGCGAGCAGCGCTGAACGTTGTTTTTCCTCGGCCCAGATGCCGACCTGGTACACCGTGCGGCCGACCACTTCATCGGCGCGGTAGCCGGTCAGGCGGCAAAAGCCATCGTTAACCTCCAGATAACGCCCGGTGTCGCGCTCGGTGATGGTGATGGCGTCGGGGCTGGAGTGGAAGGCCTTGGCGAACTTCTCTTCGCTGGCCTTGAGCGCAGCTTCCGAGCGTTGCTGCTGAGTGATATCGCGCAGGGTGGTAACAATGCACGGCTGGTCGCCGACGCTGATCTGGCGGCTGGAAATCACGCAGGTCAGGGCTTGTCCGTCTTTGTGCTGGACGAGGATCGCCACGTTGTTCAGGCCCTGTTCGCGGATGACCTGCTCGATGCGTCGCAGGCTTTGTGCCGAAGCGTCCCATAGACCGATTTCGTCGGCGCCGCGGCCAATCACGTCGGCGGCGCTCCAGCCGAAGGTCTGGGTGAAGCTGGAGTTGATCTCGATAAATTGACCGGTGTCCTGACGGGTCACGCAAATCGGGTCCGGGCTGACCTGAAACAGGGTGGCGAACTTCTCTTCGGACGCCACCAGCAGTTGCTCCCGCTCCACCTGATCTGTGATGTCGAGCAGGGTGCCGGCCATGCGCAGCGGGGCCCCGTTTTCGTCGCGATAGAGTCGGGCGCGGCTTTCCAGGTAGCGTGAGCTGCCGTCCTGCAGTTGTACGCGGTAGGTCAGTTGATAATTGCCGGCCGGGCCTTCTCGCAGGCTGCGATAGGCATCGCGCATGGAGCCGCGTTCTTCGTCGGGCACACCTTCGAAAAACTCGTCGAAGGATTCATGGAAAGGTATGGCTTCCAGCCCATGTAGCTGGGCGGCGCGCGCCGAGCCGTACAGCATGCCGCTGGGGATGTGCCAGTCCCAGGTACCCAGTTGCGCCGAATCCAGCGCCAGGTCGAGGCGCTCCTGGCTGTCTTTCAGGGCAAGCTCGGCGGCTTTGCGTTCGGTGGTGTCCAGAAACGTGCTCAGCAGATACGGCTGGCCTTCGAGCTCGACTTTTTGTGCGCTGAGGATGCCGTCGTGGATCTGGCCGTTGCTGGCACGAAATTGCACCTCCATGTTGATCAGTTCGCCCTTGGCCTTGGTGGCTTTGACCAGTTGCGTCCGTTGTTCCGGATGCACCCAGAGGCCCAGCTCCAGGGTGGTACGACCAATAGCGTTCTGAACTGGCCAGCCAAACAGGCTTTCGAAATACTGGTTGGCTTCGCTGATCAGGCCGTCTTCCTGGCGAGTCAGCAGGACCATGTTCGGACACAGGTGGAACAGCGTGGCAAAGCGTTTTTCTGAGCTGGTCAACGCCTGTTCGCGCTGACGCTGGTGGGTGATTTCGCGGATGACGCCGATCATGCGTGGCCGGCCGTGTTTGTCCGGCAGCAGGCTGCCGTTGATCTCCAGCCAGTGCAGGCTGCCGTCGGGCCAGCGAATGCGGTGATGCATCGCCTGTTCCAGCGGGGCGCCGGCGATCACCGCGTCGAAGGCGCGAATGGTTTTCGCCCGATCCTCTGGCGGCAGCAAGTCGAGGTATTCCAGATCCGCCGGCAGCGGTTGCCGGGGATCGAAGCCGAACAGCGCCTGGGTCCCCCGCGACCAACTGATCTGCCCACGCTCGATGTCCCAATACCAGGCGCCCAGTCGTGCACCGTTGAGGGCGGCCAGCAATTGTGGGGCGCTCTCCCAACTCTGCTCGGACCGTTTTGGGTCAAGCGCTTGTATACGCGGCATCGGCGGAATACGGTCAACAGATTTCGGCATTGGCAAGCCTTGGCTGAGTGGGGGTCAGGTCAGTGACTCGAAGCTCTATAGACGTAGCACAGCTTAGCCGAGAGTCCCTGGCAGATCGATTTGTGCATCCAGCAAGGCCATGAAGGCTCGCGCCGCATTCGATAGTGTCCTTTCTGTGTGCAGGATATAGCCTAGCTGGCGAGTGAGTTGTATGCCTGGTAAAGGTATTCGCGCCACTTGATCGTCAAGCATAGTGCGCGGCAACACGCTCCAGGCCAGGCCGATCGAGACCATCATCTTGATGGTTTCCAGATAATTCGTGCTCATGGCAATGTTCGGCGTCAGGCCTTGAGCTTCGAACAGGCGCCGGACGATGTGGTGAGTAAAGGTGTTGCCGCCGGGGAAAACTGCCGGGTGCAGGGCAATGTCCGCCAGGCTGACCGGGCCGTGGCTGATCAGCGAATGCTCCGGGGCGACCACGAAGTCCAGCGGGTCGTCCCACACCGGCGTGGCCTTGACCAGTGCGTGGGGCTCCGGCGCCAGGGTGATGACCGCCAGTTCGGCGCGGCCATGGAGGATTTCTTCGTAGGCCACTTCCGAATCGAGGAACTGAATATCCAGCGCCACTTGCGGGTAACGTCGGGTGAACTCCCTTAGCAAGGGGGGCAAGCGGTGCAGGCCGATGTGGTGGCTGGTGGCCAGGGTCAGGCGGCCAGTCACTTCGCCGGTCAGGTTGGTCAGCGCGCGGCGGGTGTCGTCCAGCACATTCAGGATCTGATAGGCCCGCGGCAGCAAGGCGCGTCCGGCCTCAGTCAGGCTGACTTCCCGGCCCAGGCGATCGAACAGACGCACCTTCAATTGCTGTTCCAGCCCGGCAATGCGCTTGCTGATGGCCGGTTGCGTCAGGTGCAGCCGTTCGCCAGCGCCGGAGAAGCTCCCGGTCTCGGCAATCGCGATAAAAGCATTGAGGTTGGCGAGGTCCATTGCTGTATTCCAGTTGGTTATCCAAAGCATGAAAAATATGAATTTGAGTTATTTAATGTAACCCCCTAGGATCGACCTCACAAGCCAAGGGGTTATTGAGTTTTTCAAAATCCAGGGCATAGAAATACGCTGATGAGGACCGTCTGATGGCCGGCAAAACGCTTTACGACAAGCTTTGGGATTCCCATGAAGTGAAACGGCGCGACGATGGGTCGTCGCTGATCTATATCGACCGCCACATCATCCATGAAGTGACTTCGCCCCAAGCTTTCGAAGGCCTGCGTCTGGCCGGGCGCAAGCCTTGGCGCGTCGATTCGATCATCGCGACCCCGGACCACAACGTACCGACCACCCCGGATCGCAAGGGCGGCATCGAAGCGATTACCGACCAGGTCTCGCGTTTGCAGGTTCAGACCCTTGATGACTACTGCGACGAATATGGCATCACCGAATTCAAGATGAATGACGTGCGTCAGGGCATCGTTCACGTGATCGGTCCGGAGCAGGGCGCCACCTTGCCGGGCATGACCGTGGTCTGCGGCGACTCGCACACCTCGACCCACGGCGCGTTTGGCGCATTGGCCCACGGCATCGGCACTTCCGAAGTCGAGCACGTGTTCGCCACGCAATGCCTGGTGGCCAAGAAAATGAAAAACATGCTGGTGTCGGTCGAAGGCAAATTGCCGTTCGGCGTGACCGCCAAGGACATCGTGCTCGCCGTCATCGGCAAGATCGGCACTGCCGGCGGTAACGGCCACGCCATCGAGTTCGCCGGCAGCGCCATTCGCGATTTGTCCGTCGAAGGCCGCATGACCATCTGCAACATGTCCATCGAAGCCGGCGCTCGTGTTGGCCTGGTGGCTGCCGATGAAAAAACCGTGGCTTACGTCAAGGGTCGTCCATTTGCCCCGAAAGGTGCGGAATGGGACATGGCGGTCGAAGCCTGGAAAGACCTGGTGTCCGACGCCGATGCCGTGTTCGACACCGTCGTCGAGCTCGACGCTGCCCAGATCAAGCCGCAAGTCAGCTGGGGCACTTCGCCCGAGATGGTTTTGGCGGTTGATCAGAACGTGCCGGACCCGGCGAAGGAAATGGACCTGGTCAAGCGCGGTTCCATCGAGCGCGCCTTGAAATACATGGGTTTGAGCGCCAATCAGGCGATCACCGACATTCAACTGGACCGCGTGTTCATCGGTTCCTGCACCAACTCGCGGATCGAAGACTTGCGCGCTGCGGCGGTGATCGCCAAGGGCCGTAAAGTCGCTTCGACCATCAAGCAAGCCATCGTGGTGCCGGGCTCGGGCCTGGTGAAAGCGCAAGCCGAAGCCGAAGGCCTGGACAAGATATTCCTCGAAGCCGGTTTCGAGTGGCGTGAACCGGGTTGCTCGATGTGCCTGGCGATGAACCCGGACCGCTTGGAGTCGGGCGAGCATTGCGCCTCGACCTCCAACCGCAACTTCGAAGGGCGTCAGGGCGCCGGTGGCCGTACGCACCTGGTCAGCCCGGCCATGGCCGCGGCGGCTGCCGTCCACGGTCGTTTCATCGACGTTCGCGAACTGATCTGAGGAACCGCACATGAGAGCTTTTACCCAACACACCGGTTTGGTCGCGCCATTGGACCGTGCCAACGTCGACACCGACCAGATCATTCCGAAGCAGTTCTTGAAGTCGATCAAGCGCACCGGTTTTGGTCCGAACCTGTTCGACGAATGGCGCTACCTGGACGTGGGCTATGCCTACCAGGACAACTCCAAGCGTCCGCTGAACAAGGACTTCGTGCTCAACGCCGAGCGTTATCAAGGCGCCAGCGTGCTGCTGGCCCGCGAGAACTTCGGTTGCGGCTCCAGCCGTGAACACGCGCCGTGGGCGCTGGAAGAGTACGGTTTTCGCAGCATCATTGCGCCGAGCTATGCCGACATCTTCTACAACAACAGCTTCAAGAACGGCTTGTTGCCGATCATCTTGACCGACGCTGAAGTGGATGAGTTGTTCCAGCAAGTCGAGGCCAATCCGGGTTACGAGTTGACGGTCGACCTGCAAGCCCAGACCGTGACCCGTCCGGATGGCAAGGTCTACAAATTCGAATTGGACGAATTCCGTAAACACTGCCTGGTGAATGGCCTCGACGATATCGGTCTGACATTGATGGATCACGAAGCGATTGCGGCGTTTGAAGCCAAACACCGTGCGAGCCAGCCGTGGTTGTTTCGCGACGTTTGATTCTGCGTAAGGCGTAATTACGCCATCGCGAGCAAGCTCGGCTCCCACAGGTTATGTGAGTGCCACAGATCCCCTGTAGGAGCTGAGCTTGCTCGCGATGACGGGAGCCCAGACAACACAAATATCAGGACATTACGATGACCAGCACCGCCCACAGCCAAGTCGTACAAAAGCAATTCGGCGAACAAGCCTCGGCCTACCTGAGCAGCGCCGTACACGCTCAGGGCACCGAATTTGCGTTGCTACAGGCTGAACTGGCAGGGCAGGGCGATGCCCGAGTGCTGGACTTGGGCTGCGGCGCCGGTCACGTGAGCTTTCACGTGGCGTCGCTGGTCAAGGAAGTGGTGGCCTACGATTTGTCGCAGCAGATGCTCGACGTGGTGGCCGGTGCTGCCGTTGATCGCGGCCTGACCAACGTGTCCACCGTGCTGGGCGCCGCCGAGCACTTGCCCTTCGCCGATGGCGAATTCGATTTCGTCTTCAGCCGTTATTCGGCGCACCATTGGAGCGATCTCGGCCTGGCCCTGCGAGAGGTTCGCCGGGTGCTGAAGCCGGGCGGCGTGGCGGCGTTCATCGACGTGTTGTCACCGGGCAGTCCGCTGTTCGACACTTACCTGCAAAGCGTCGAAGTGCTGCGCGACACCAGCCATGTGCGCGATTATTCCGCCGGTGAGTGGTTGCGTCAGGTCAGCGAAGCGGGGTTGCATACCCGCAGCACCACTCGTCAACGGTTGCGTCTGGAGTACACCTCCTGGGTCGAGCGCATGCGCACCCCAGAAGTGATGCGCGCGGCAATCCTCGAGCTGCAGCAATCGATGGGCAATGAAGTACGCGAATATTTTGAAATCGAGGCTGATGGCTCGTTCAGTACCGATGTGTTGGTACTGATGGCTGAAAGGTAAGCGTCAAACCAATTTTTCCGGGTGTGCCCCAGGGCGCACCGACTGATGACATGAGGAAAGCATGAGCAAGCAGATTCTGATTCTCCCAGGTGACGGTATTGGCCCGGAAATCATGGCCGAAGCGGTCAAGGTGCTGGAGCTGGCGAACGACAAGTACAGCCTGGGCTTCGAGCTGAGCCATGACGTGATCGGCGGCGCTGCCATCGACAAGCACGGCGTGCCGCTGGCTGACGAAACCCTGGACCGTGCACGCGCAGCTGACGCTGTATTGCTGGGCGCCGTGGGCGGCCCGAAATGGGACACCATCGAGCGTGACATCCGCCCTGAGCGCGGCCTGCTGAAAATCCGTGCGCAACTGGGCCTGTTCGGCAACCTGCGTCCGGCGATCCTGTACCCGCAACTGGCCGAGGCTTCGAGCCTGAAGCCTGAAATCGTGGCTGGCCTGGATATCCTGATCGTCCGTGAACTGACCGGTGGTATCTACTTCGGCGCGCCACGTGGCGTTCGCACCCTGGAAAACGGCGAGCGTCAGGCTTACGACACCCTGCCGTACAGCGAAAGCGAAATCCGCCGTATTGCCCGTGTCGGTTTCGACATGGCCATGGTTCGTAACAAGAAACTGTGTTCGGTAGACAAGGCCAACGTGTTAGCGTCCAGTCAACTGTGGCGTGAAATCGTCGAGCAAGTGGCCAAGGATTACCCGGAAGTCGAACTCAGCCACATGTACGTCGACAACGCCGCCATGCAGCTGGTGCGCGCACCAAAGCAGTTCGACGTGATCGTCACCGACAACCTGTTCGGCGACATTCTTTCCGACCAGGCGTCGATGCTCACCGGTTCCATCGGCATGCTGCCCTCGGCGTCCCTGGATACCAACAACAAAGGCATGTATGAGCCGTGCCACGGTTCGGCGCCGGACATCGCTGGCAAAGGTATCGCCAACCCGTTGGCGACCATTTTGTCGGTGTCGATGATGCTGCGTTACAGCTTCAATCTGCAGGATGCGGCCGATGCCATCGAGCAGGCCGTCAGTCTGGTATTGGACCAGGGCCTGCGTACGGGCGACATCTGGTCGGCCGGTTGCACTAAAGTCGGTACGCAGGAAATGGGCGACGCAGTAGTCGCCGCGCTGCGGAATCTGTAATCTCTTTGGCCCGCTGCAACTTTCAACCATGAAGGCAGCGGCCCACTTTTGAAGAAGGTGTAGTTGCGATGAAACGTGTAGGTCTGATCGGTTGGCGCGGTATGGTCGGTTCCGTGCTCATGCAGCGGATGCTGGAAGAGCAGGATTTCGATCTTATCGAGCCGGTGTTTTTCACCACTTCCAATGTCGGTGGCCAAGGCCCGTCCGTGGGTAAGGACATTGCTCCGCTCAAGGACGCTTACAGCATTGAAGAGCTGAAAACCCTCGACGTGATTCTGACCTGCCAGGGTGGCGACTACACCAGTGAAGTGTTCCCGAAGCTGCGCGAAGCCGGCTGGCAGGGTTACTGGATCGACGCCGCTTCCAGCCTGCGCATGCAGGATGACGCGGTCATCGTGCTGGACCCGGTTAACCGCAAGGTCATCGACCAGCAGCTCGACGCGGGCACCAAGAACTACATCGGCGGCAACTGCACCGTCAGCCTGATGCTGATGGGCCTGGGTGGTCTGTTCGAGGCGGGTCTGGTCGAGTGGATGAGCGCCATGACTTATCAGGCGGCCTCCGGTGGCGGCGCGCAGCACATGCGTGAACTGATCAAGCAAATGGGTGTGACCCACGCCGCTGTCGCCGATCAACTGGCCGACCCGGCCAGCGCGATCCTCGACATCGACCGCCGTGTTGCCGAAGCCATGCGCAGCGACGCGTACCCGACCGAGAACTTCGGCGTACCGCTGGCCGGCAGCCTGATCCCGTGGATCGACAAGGAACTGCCGAACGGTCAGAGCCGCGAAGAGTGGAAAGCCCAGGCCGAGACCAACAAGATCCTCGGTCGCTTCAAGAGCCCGATCCCGGTGGACGGCATCTGCGTGCGCATCGGCGCCATGCGCTGCCACAGCCAGGCGCTGACCATCAAGCTGAACAAAGACGTGCCGATCGCTGACATCGAAGGGTTGATCAGCCAGCACAACCCTTGGGTCAAACTGGTGCCGAACAACCGCGAAATCAGCATGCAGGAGCTGAGCCCTACAAAGGTCACCGGTACCCTGAACGTGCCGGTTGGCCGTCTGCGCAAGCTGAACATGGGCACGCAGTACGTCGGCGCGTTCACCGTCGGCGACCAACTGCTGTGGGGCGCGGCCGAACCGCTGCGTCGCATGCTGCGGATCCTGCTTGAGCGTTGATCGGTTGAAGTCATAAAAGAACCCGTGCCTTGAAAGAGGCACGGGTTTTTTGTTCCTGCCGATCGTTCCCACGCAGAGTGTGGGAGCGATCGGGGTGGGTGTGAATTGCCTGCATGCCAACCACCCGGTAAAGTGCCGCTCCCCCCGTTTCGCCAGAGGTAGAACCATGAGCCAGTCCTTTGATATTGCCGTGATCGGCGCCACCGGTACTGTCGGCGAAACGCTCGTGCAGATTCTCGAAGAGCGCGACTTCCCGGTCGGCAATCTGCACCTGCTCGCCAGCAGCGAATCCGCCGGGCATTCGGTGCCGTTTCGCGGCAAGAACGTGCGGGTGAGGGAGGTCGATGAGTTCGACTTCAGCAAAGTCCAGCTGGTGTTCTTCGCTGCCGGCCCGGCGGTAACCCTGAGTTTCGCCTCGCGTGCCACCGCCGCCGGTTGTTCGTTGATCGACTTGTCCGGCGCCTTGCCGGCCGATCAGGCGCCACAAGTCGTGCCTGAAGCCAACGCCCAGGTGCTGGCCGGTTTGAAAAAGCCGTTCCAGGTCAGCAGTCCAAGCCCTTCGGCCACCACACTGGCGGTCGTGCTGGCGCCGTTGCTCGGTTTGCTCGATCTGCAACGGATCAATTTGACCGCCAGCCTGGCCGTCTCCGCCCAGGGCCGCGAAGCCGTCACCGAGCTGGCGCGGCAAACAGCCGAGCTGCTGAATGTGCGTCCGCTGGAGCCGACGTTCTTTGATCGGCAGATGGCCTTCAACCTGCTGGCGCAAGTGGGCAAGCCTGATGAACAGGGTCACACGCTGCTGGAAAAACGCCTGGTACGCGAGCTGCGTCAGGTCATGGCGCTGCCTTTATTAAAGATTTCCGTGACTTGCATTCAAGCCCCGGTGTTTTTTGGCGATAGCTTTAACGTGACCTTGCAGTCATCGAGCGACATCGACCTGGCAAAAGTCAACGCTGCCCTGGAAGACGCGCCCGGTATCGAGCTGGTGGAAGCCGGCGATTACCCGACACCGGTAGGTGATGCGGTAGGGCAGGACGTGGTCTACGTTGGTCGGGTTCGCCACGGGATCGACGACCTGTCGGAACTTAATTTGTGGCTGACGTCAGATAACGTACGCAAAGGCGCAGCGCTCAATGCTGTGCAGGTGGCTGAATTGTTGATAAAAGGCCTGCTGTAAAAGATACTTGGCAACAATTTGTCGAATGAATCCAGTCGGGCGCTATGCTTGGCTGGACTGCTGAAGGCGGGCTCCCTGCGGGGTTTTGCGTGGCATGAATGAAATGATCGCGCGCGATGACTCTTCGCCGCCGCGCGCAATGCCTTACGGCAGCGACTATCAACACCTTCTCGCTGGCCGAGGAATGTTCAAACAAAGGATGAGGCTATGGTTCAAGTTCGCAAACTGGTGTTAGCAATAGCGGCCGCCTCGGCGCTGTCCTCCGGTATGGCGCATGCCCTCGGGCTCGGGGAATTGACCCTGAAGTCGACGCTGAACCAACCCCTGGTGGCAGAAATCGAGTTGCTCGACGTCAAGGAACTCACCGCTGCCGAAGTGGTGCCGAGCCTGGCTTCGCCCGAAGATTTCGCCAAGGCCGGCGTTGATCGCCAGGCCTTTCTCAATGACCTGACCTTTACCCCGGTGCTCAATGCCAGCGGTAAAAGCATCTTGCGTGTGACATCCAGCAAGCCACTCTCCGAACCCATGGTGAAATTCCTGGTTCAGGTGATGTGGCCCAACGGTCGCCTGCTGCGCGATTACAGCGTGCTGCTCGATCCGTCCAAGTTCTCGCCGCAAACCGCTGATGCGGCTGCGCAACCTGCTCCGACGCAAACCGTCACCGCTCCGGTGACCGGTGGCACCAAACCCTCCCAATACACCACCGCGCCGCGCGATACCCTGTGGGAAATCGCCGAGAAGACGGGCAATGGCGGCTCGGTCCAGCAAACCATGCTGGCCATCCAGGCGTTGAATCCGGATGCCTTTATCGACGGCAACATCAACCGGTTGAAAGCCGGTCAGGTGCTGCGTCTGCCGGATCAGGCACAGAGCACCAGCCTGCCGCAACCGAAAGCCATTGCCGAAGTCTCCGCGCAGAACACCGCGTGGCGTCAGGGTCGTCGCTACGTGGCGAAGCCCGGGACCGGACAGCAGCAGCTCGATGCCACCAAACGCGCTCGCGGTGAAGGCCCTTCGTCGCAAACAGCGACAGACAAGCTGAGCCTGGTCTCTGCCGAGGCCGGCAAGGCCGGTGGCAAAGGCGCTGCGGGTGATGCCAAGAATTTGAGCAACAAGCTGGCCGTGACTCAGGAAAGCCTCGACACGACCCGTCGTGACAACGCCGAACTGAAAAGCCGCATGACCGATCTGCAAAGTCAGCTAGACAAGCTGCAACGCCTGATCGAGCTGAAGAACAATCAACTGGCCAAGTTGCAGGCTGAAGGCGCGGCGGGTACGCCGGCATCCGATGCGACCGCTCCGGCAATGTCAGCCGAGCTCGCAGCCAATCCTGATGCAGCGCCTGCACCTGCGCCAGAAGCGGCTGCTCCCCAGGACGCTGCGCCTCCTGCCGAGAAGCCTGTCGAGCCAACGCCGGCAGCCTCTGACGATCAGCAATTCAAAGAGCTGCTGACCAATCCGTGGCTGCTGGGTCTGGCAGGGGGCGCCGCCGTGGTGGCGCTGTTCCTGCTGCTGTTGCTGGCGCGTCGCCGCAAAGCCCAGCAAGAAGCCGAAAAGCATTTGCGCATGGCCCGTGATTTGGCCGAGGAGCAGGCGTTCTCCGCTGAACTCGACCTGCCAAAAGGCATCTTTGATGACCTGGAAGTGCCGCCGCCGAGCGTGAAGCTCGCTACCGCGCCAACGCCACCGCCTGCACCAGCCCCTGCACCCGCGCCGGTGTTTGCTCCGGTTGTGGTGACGCCGCCGATCGCTGCGCCATTGGTTTCGCCTGCTGGCGAGCGCAATGACGATGTATTGAGCAAGGCGCAGTCGCACATCACTGCCGGTCGTCTGAATCAGGCGGCCGCCTTGCTGGAAGACGGAATCAAGCAAGAGCCGCAACGCAGCGACTTGCGCCTCAAGCTGATGGAAGTCTACGGTCAGCAAGGTGACCGCGATGCATTCGTTGCCCAGGAACGCCAACTGGTGGCCAATGGCGACAACTTTGCTCAGGTCGAAAAACTCAAGAGCCGCTTCCCGGCCATGGCCGTTGCGGCAGCCGGTGGTATCGCAGCCGCTGCGATCGCTGCCGAACTGGACGCGCAATACGTCAAGGATCTACTGCTGGACGAGCCAGAAGCGCCGGCGCCGGCAGTGCCCGATGACTTCGACAATGCTTTCGATTTGAGCCTGGATGATCTGGAAACTGCCTCGGCGGCAGGGGTTGCATCAGAGCCAGAGCCAGAACCAGAACCGGAACTCGATGATCTCGACAGTGCTTTCGATTTGAGCCTGGATGATCTGGAAACGGCCTCGGCGGCAGAGGTTGCACCCGAACCAGCACCCGAACCAGCACCTGAACCAGCGCCAGAAAAACCTGAACCTGAACTCGATGATCTCGACAGTGCCTTCGATTTGAGCCTGGATGATCTGGAAACTGCCTCGCCGGCAGTGGTTGTACCGGCACCAGTGGCTGCGGCAGATCTGGACGAATTCCCGCTGGACGACGACCTGAGCTTCGAGTCGGTGTTGCAGCAGCAGACCGACATCAAGGAAAACCTCGATGACCTGTCGGACTTCGACCTGGATATGGATCTTGGTGGGGATGCCTCGCCGGCGACCCTGGCCGAAGACGACTTCCTGTTGAGCCTGGATGACGGCGTCAAGGACCTGGACTTGCCTGTCGCTGAAGCGCCGGCTGTTCCTGCAGCTGCGCTGGACGATCTGGAGCTGCCAGCCGATTTCGACCTGTCGCTGGCTGACGAAATGGATGCGCCAGACGCTCCGGACGCGTTTGCAGCCGAACTGGAAGACGTCAACGCCGAGCTCGATCGCCTGTCCCAGAGTCTTGGCGAGCCGAGTTTCACCGCGGAAGACGCCATGGCCTCCGCCGCTGACGAGCCGGAATTCGATTTCCTTTCCGGCACCGACGAAGTGGCGACCAAGCTCGATCTGGCCCAGGCCTACATCGACATGGGCGACGCCGACGGCGCCCGGGACATCCTCAATGAAGTGGTGACTGAGGGGGATGCGGGTCAGAAGAGCGAAGCCAACGAAATGCTTTCGCGTCTGGCTTGATTGATCGGTAAGGCGTAAACAAAACGGCAGCCCATTGAGGCTGCCGTTTTTGTTTCAGTCCACGACAGCCCGTTCCCACGCTCTGCGTGGGAACGATCAACCCCGACACGTCAGGCCACAAAAAACATACGCCTCTGGCGTCCCTGCCTGACAGCCTTATAATGCCCGCCTTTGCGTACATCAGCAGGCTGTCACTCCTTGGCAAATATAGATAATCCGGCCGCCGAACTGGCGGCCGAGGGCTTTTTCCGGATCGCGTTGGGCGTTGAATACAAAGGCTCGCGCTATCGCGGCTGGCAGCGTCAGGCCTCCGGTGTACTCACCGTGCAGGAGACGCTTGAAAAGGCCTTGTCCAAAGTCGCCGACTCACCGGTGTCACTGCTCTGCGCCGGACGTACGGATGCCGGCGTGCATGCGTGCGGTCAGGTGGTGCATTTCGATACTCAGGTCGAGCGTTCGATGAAAGCCTGGGTCATGGGCGCCAATATCAATTTGCCTCACGACGTTAGTGTCAGCTGGGCCAAGGTCATGCCGGCGCATTTTCATGCGCGGTTCAAGGCTATTGCCCGGCGCTATCGCTACGTGATCTACAACGACCAGATCCGTCCGGCGCACCTGAACGAAGAAATCACCTGGAATCACCGTCCGCTGGACGTCGAGCGCATGGCCGAGGCCGCGCAGTACCTGGTCGGCACCCACGATTTCAGCGCGTTCCGTGCCGGCCAGTGTCAGGCCAAGTCGCCGATCAAGGAGCTGCATCACCTGCGCGTCACGCGCCACGGCAAGATGATCGTGCTGGACATCCGCGCCAGCGCCTTCCTGCATCACATGGTGCGCAACATTGCTGGCGTGCTGATGACCATCGGTGCTGGCGAGCGTCCTGTGGAGTGGATGAAAGAAGTGCTGGAGAGTCGTATTCGTCGTTCCGGTGGGGTGACGGCGCACCCGTACGGCCTGTACCTGGTGCAGGTCGAGTACCGCGACGAGTTCGAATTGCCCGAGCGTTACATCGGGCCGCACTTCCTGACCGGTTTCTCGGAACTTGACGGCTGACGCCCTCGAACGCTTTTGTTACCATCCGGGACTTTCTCGGATTTACCTTGGGGTTCTATCGACATGTCGGCCGTTCGCAGCAAGATTTGTGGGATTACCCGCATGGAAGATGCGTTGGCGGCGGTTGAGGCCGGGGCTGATGCGATCGGTTTCGTGTTCTATGCCAAAAGCCCTCGGGCCGTGACGTTTCAGCAGGCGCGCTCGATCATCGAGGCGTTGCCGCCGTTCGTGACCACTGTCGGGTTGTTCGTCAACGCCAGCCGCTGCGAGTTGGGAGAAATCCTCGACGCCGTGCCGCTGGACCTGTTGCAGTTCCATGGCGATGAAACCGCGGCGGAGTGCGAAGGCTGGCACCGTCCGTACATCAAGGCGCTGCGGGTCAAGGCCGGTGACGACATCGCGGCCGCCTGCGATGCGTTTCCAGGCGCCAGCGGTATCCTGCTCGACGCCTACGTTGAAGGCCTGCCCGGCGGAACCGGTGAAGCGTTTGACTGGTCTCTGATACCTCAAGGCTTGAGCAAACCGATCATCCTGGCGGGTGGCTTGACGCCGGACAACGTCGCCGAAGCGATTGCAAGGGTTCGGCCATATGCCGTGGACGTCAGCGGCGGGGTGGAGGCGAGCAAGGGCATCAAGGATCACGCAAAGATTCAGGCATTCATTAAAGCGGTACGCGGAAGCTGATGTGACGGCTGGCACACTGCCGCCGTCCACAGGCATGGCTGAGGGTTTTTGGGGTGTACGCAGGTCACGCTTCACTGACCCGGCAACCCATCGATCATCGCCACACATATGAATTTAGCTCAAGGGCATACGCGGGGCTGCGAACCAGAGCGTTCGGGCCGCCGGTACTGGAGAAAGAAAGCATGAGCAACTGGTTAGTAGACAAACTGATCCCTTCGATCATGCGTTCCGAGGTCAAGAAGAGCTCGGTGCCTGAAGGTCTGTGGCACAAATGCCCGTCTTGCGAGGCTGTGCTGTATCGTCCGGAGCTGGAAAAGACCCTGGACGTTTGCCCCAAGTGCAACCACCACATGCGTATCGGCGCACGCGCCCGCATCGATATCTTCCTCGACGCTGAAGGCCGTGCCGAACTGGGCGCGGACCTGGAGCCGGTTGACCGTCTGAAGTTTCGCGACGGCAAGAAGTACAAGGATCGCCTGACCGCTGCGCAGAAGCAGACCGGCGAAAAAGACGCCCTGATCTCCATGAGCGGCACCTTGCTGGGCATGCCGGTTGTGGTGGCAGCTTTCGAATTCTCCTTCATGGGGGGTTCGATGGGCGCCATCGTTGGCGAGCGTTTTGTTCGCGCCGCCAACTACGCGCTGGAAAATCGTTGCCCGATGATCTGCTTCTCCGCTTCCGGCGGTGCGCGGATGCAGGAAGCCCTGATCTCCCTGATGCAAATGGCCAAGACCTCTGCGGTGCTGGCGCGTCTGCGTGAAGAAGGCATTCCGTTCATCTCCGTACTGACCGACCCGGTCTACGGCGGTGTTTCCGCCAGTCTGGCGATGCTCGGCGACGTGATTGTCGGTGAGCCCAAAGCCCTGATCGGCTTCGCCGGTCCGCGCGTTATCGAGCAGACCGTTCGCGAAAAACTGCCGGAAGGTTTCCAGCGCAGCGAATTCCTGCTTGAACACGGTGCGATTGACATGATCATTCACCGTCAGGAACTGCGTCCGCGTCTGGGCAACCTGCTGGCACAAATGATGGGTCTGCCGACACCGCAATTCGTCGCGGCGCCAATCGAGCCAATCGTGGTCCCACCGGTGCCCGCCAACCTATGATCGAACGTACCCTTGGCGAGTGGCTCGCCTACCTTGAGCAGTTGCACCCTTCGGCCATCGACATGGGCCTGGAGCGCTCGCAGCAGGTAGCGTCCCGCATGGGACTGGGCAAGCCGGCGCCTCGGGTGATCACGGTCACCGGCACCAACGGCAAAGGTTCTACCTGCGCATTCGTGGCTTCGTTGCTGCGGGCGCAGGGTCTGAACGTCGGTGTCTACAATTCTCCGCATCTGCTGCGTTACAACGAGCGGGTGCAGGTCAATGGCATCGAAGCCACTGACGCTGAGCTGTGCGAAGCCTTTGCTGCGGTCGAGGCCGGTCGTGGCGACACTTCCCTGACGTACTTCGAAATGGGCACCCTGGCGGCGTTCTGGCTGTTTCAACACGCCAGTCTCGATGCGGTGGTGCTGGAAGTCGGGTTGGGCGGTCGTCTGGACACGGTCAATGTGGTCGACGCCGATATGGCGCTGGTCACCAGCATCGGTGTGGATCACGCGGACTATCTGGGCGATACCCGTGAATCCGTCGCGTTCGAAAAGGCCGGCATCTTCCGCCAGAGCGCGCCTGCGCTGTGTGGCGACCTGAATCCTCCACAACCCCTGCTGGATAAAGCGCGCGAGCTCAATTGCCCGTTTTTCCTGCGTGGGCGCGATTTCGACCTCGGTATCACCGATCACAACTGGCAATGGCGCGGTCTTGACGCTCAAGGGCGTGCTGTCGAGCTGCATGATCTGCCGTTGCTCGATCTGCCGATGGAAAACGCCGCGCTGGCGTTGCAGGCTTACCTGTTGCTCGGGTTGCCTTGGGTGGATGCACACATTATTGAAGCGCTGAAAGCCACTCGGGTGGTCGGTCGCCTCGATCGCCGTCAGTTCGACTGGCAGGGCAAGCGCCTGAACCTGTTGCTGGATGTGGGGCATAACCCCCATGCGGCAGAGTATCTGGCTCGTCGTCTGGCCAGCCGTGCACCGGCCGGCAAGCGTTTGGCAGTGTTCGGACTGTTGGCAGACAAGGATCTGGATGGTGTCGTCGGTGAATTGAGTGCTAGTGTCCAGCATTGGGCCGTCGCGCCGCTGGATTCGCCGCGAGCACGCCCGGTTGCCGATTTGCACGCAGCGTTGCATAACCTTGGCGCCTCGGTAACATCTTATGACAGCGTGGCGGCCGCCCTGGAAGGGCAATGCGCGCTGGCAACGAGCGACGACGAGATTCTGTTGTTCGGATCATTTTATTGTGTCGCCGAGGCCCTCGAATGGTTGTCCCGGCGCTCCACGGAGGAAGCGGCAAATGGCATTGCTGGATAAGGCATACAAACAGCGCATGGTCGGCGCCCTGGTTCTGGTGGCGCTGGCGGTGATTTTCCTGCCGATGCTGTTTTCCCGCCAGGATGAACAGCGTCAAGTGACGGTCGAAGCCCCGGCTGCGCCGCAAGCGCCGGTGGTGCCGCAAGTTCAGGTCGAGCCGGTGGCGGTGCCTGAACCGCAAGCGCTGCCTCAGGAACCTGTGCCGAGTGATGAAGAAATCGCTCAGCAAGAAGCACCGTCGACAGCGATTGCCCCGACTGTACCGGTGACGCCTGCGCCTGCCGCCAAACCGGTCGCGCCAACTGTGGCGCCAGCGCCGGCTCCGGCGAACAAGCCAACGGTTGCACCTGGCCAGCCCATCACGGCTGCACCGGGCAAGCCGGACACGACTCAAAGCCGCGTCGATGCCAATGGCCTGTCGGTCAGTTGGTCGGTGCAACTGGCCAGCCTGTCGAGCCGTGCCAGTGCAGAAAGCCTGCAGAAATCCCTGCGCAGCCAGGGTTACAACGCCTACATTCGAACTGCCGATGGCAAGAATCGGGTGTTTGTCGGGCCGCTGATCGAGCGGGCGGAAGCCGATCGTCTGCGTGACTTGTTGAGCCGCCAGCAGAACCTCAAGGGTTTTGTGGTGCGTTTCCAGCCTGAGCGTGGCTAACGAAACGCCAATCCCCGGCTCGATGTAGCAGATGTCGAGCCCCGCGAGGCTGCGTCCGGTCTGCGAAGCAGCCGTAAACCCTGCTTGCACGGTATGCCGGATAGACCGAATTGCCCGATTTTACGGCTGCTGCGCAGCCGGACGCAGGCTTCGCCAGCGGCTACAAGGACGAGTGCAGCTCGATAGGGGCTAAAACTATCGCGTCGATTTGAAATGCACTGACAATCGCAGCTTACCGATAGCCATGCGCTCTGCTAAAATGCGCCGCCTTATCCGTCTGTAGGCTGCACTGTGCCATTTACCTGGGTTGACTGGGCGATCGTTGCAATCGTCGCCATCTCCGCATTGATCAGTCTGAGCCGCGGCTTCGTCAAAGAAGCACTGTCGCTGGTGACCTGGATCATCGCAGGAGTCGTCGCCTGGATGTTCGGTGGTTCATTGTCCGAGTACCTCGCCGGATACATCCAAACGCCGTCGGCCCGTGTGATCACGGGCTGTGCCATCATGTTTGTCGCCACGTTAATCGTAGGCGCGATGATCAATTATCTTATCGGCGAATTGGTTCGCGTCACCGGGCTATCCGGGACCGATCGATTCCTCGGCATGGCCTTCGGTGCCGCGCGTGGCGTGTTGCTGGTGGTCGTGGCGGTCGGGCTGTTGAGCCTGGGGCCGGTACAGCAGGACGGGTGGTGGCAAGAGTCACAGCTCGTGCCAAAATTTCTATTGGTTGCAGACTGGTCCAAAAACCTGATTCTCGGGTGGAGCAGTCAGTGGCTTGCCAGTGGTATCAGCGTACCCGCTGAGATACCGTTCAAGGAGCACCTCTTGCCGATGGCCAAAACGCCTCAGTGAGTTGTGTTCAGTTCAGATCCATTAAGTAGGGGTTGCGTCGCATGTGTGGCATCGTCGGTATCGTCGGTAAGTCGAACGTCAATCAGGCGCTGTATGACGCGCTAACCGTCCTCCAGCACCGCGGCCAGGACGCTGCCGGTATCGTGACCAGCCATGATGGCCGGTTATTCCTGCGCAAGGACAATGGCCTGGTGCGTGACGTGTTCCATCAGCGTCACATGCAGCGCCTGGTCGGCCACATGGGCATTGGCCATGTGCGTTACCCGACCGCGGGCAGTTCGACTTCGGCCGAAGCCCAACCGTTTTACGTCAACTCGCCTTACGGCATCACTCTGGCGCACAACGGTAACCTGACCAACGTTGAACAGCTGGCCAAGGAGATTTACGAATCTGACCTGCGCCACGTCAATACCAATTCCGATTCGGAAGTGCTGCTCAACGTGTTCGCACACGAACTGGCCCAGCGCGGCAAGTTGCAGCCAACCGAAGAAGACGTGTTCGCCGCTGTGACTGACGTGCACAACCGTTGCGTCGGCGGTTACGCGGTCGTGGCGATGGTGACCGGTTACGGCATCGTCGGTTTCCGCGACCCGCACGGCATCCGTCCGATCGTCTTCGGTCAGCGTCACACCGACGAAGGCGTCGAGTACATGATCGCCTCCGAAAGCGTGTCCCTGGACGTGCTCGGTTTCACCCTTATTCGCGACCTGGCGCCGGGCGAAGCGGTCTACATCACTGAAGACGGCAAGCTGCACACCCGTCAGTGCGCGACCAACCCGTCCCTGACGCCGTGTATCTTCGAACACGTTTATCTGGCGCGTCCGGACTCGATCATCGACGGCGTGTCGGTCTACAAGGCCCGCCTGCGCATGGGCGAGAAACTCGCCGAGAAGATTCTGCGCGAGCGTCCGGACCACGACATCGACGTAGTCATCCCAATTCCGGACACCAGCCGCACCGCGGCCCTGGAGCTGGCGAACCACTTGGGCGTCAAGTTCCGCGAAGGCTTCGTGAAGAACCGCTACATCGGCCGGACCTTCATCATGCCGGGCCAGGCCGCACGGAAAAAGTCCGTGCGCCAGAAGCTCAACGCCATCGAGCTGGAATTCCGCGGCAAGAACGTGATGCTGGTGGACGACTCCATCGTTCGCGGCACCACCTGCAAGCAGATCATCCAGATGGCCCGCGAAGCCGGCGCCAAAAACGTTTACTTCTGCTCCGCTGCACCGGCCGTTCGTTACCCGAACGTCTACGGCATCGACATGCCGAGCGCTCACGAGTTGATCGCGCACAACCGTTCGACCCAGGACGTGGCTGATCTGATCGGCGCTGACTGGTTGATCTATCAGGACTTGCCTGACTTGATCGAAGCGGTCGGTGGCGGCAAGATCAAGATCGAGAAGTTCGATTGTGCGGTGTTCGACGGCCAGTACGTCACCGGCGACGTCGACGAGGCTTACCTGAACAAGATCGAGCAGGCCCGTAACGATGCCTCCAAGGTCAAGACGCAGGCAGTCAGTGCGATCATTGATCTGTATAACAACTAAGTAACTACCGGCCCTGAGGGGCCGGTTTTGTATCTACTAAAAAGAGCAAGGCAAGGAGTGACAGCATGAGTCAGGATTGGGATGCCGGTCGGCTGGACAGCGACCTCGAAGGCGTAGCGTTCGATACCCTGGCCGTACGCGCCGGTCAGCACCGCACGCCGGAAGGCGAACACGGTGATCCGATGTTCTTCACTTCCAGCTACGTATTCCGTACTGCCGCCGACGCAGCCGCACGTTTTGCCGGTGAAGTGCCGGGCAACGTTTACTCGCGCTACACCAACCCGACCGTGCGTGCGTTCGAAGAGCGCATTGCCGCGCTGGAAAGCGCCGAACAAGCCGTGGCCACGGCGACCGGCATGGCCGCGATCATGGCGGTGGTGATGAGCCTGTGCAGCGCCGGCGATCACGTGCTGGTGTCGCGTAGCGTGTTCGGTTCGACCATCAGCCTGTTCGAGAAGTACTTCAAGCGCTTTGGCATTGAAGTCGATTACGTGCCTCTGGCGGACTTGTCCGGCTGGGATGCGGCGATCAAGGCCAATACTAAATTGCTGTTCGTCGAATCGCCCTCCAACCCGCTGGCGGAGTTGGTGGACATCGCCGAGCTGTCGAAAATCGCTCATGCCAAAGGCACGATGCTGGTGGTCGACAACTGCTTCTGCACCCCGGCATTGCAGCAGCCGCTGAAGTTGGGCGCGGACATCGTCGTGCACTCGGCGACCAAGTTCATCGACGGCCAGGGCCGTTGCATGGGCGGTGTTGTGGCCGGTCGCAGCGAACAGATGAAAGAAGTCGTCGGTTTCCTGCGCACTGCCGGGCCGACCCTGAGCCCGTTCAACGCCTGGATCTTCCTCAAGGGCCTGGAAACACTGAGCCTGCGCATGAAGGCTCACTGTGCCAATGCCCAGCAACTGGCCGAATGGCTGGAGCAGCAGGAGGGCATCGAAAAAGTCCATTACGCCGGTCTCAAAAGCCATCCGCAGCACGAGTTGGCCCTGCGTCAGCAGAAAGGCTTCGGTGCGGTCGTGAGTTTCGAGGTCAAGGGCGGCAAAGAGGGCGCCTGGCGCTTTATCGACGCGACCCGTCTGATTTCCATCACCGCCAACCTCGGTGACAGCAAAACCACCATTACCCACCCAAGCACCACCTCTCACGGCCGTCTGGCGCCGCAAGAGCGTGAAGCCGCGGGCATTCGTGACAGCCTGATCCGCATCGCGGTCGGTCTGGAAGACGTGGCCGACCTGCAAGCCGATCTGGCGCGCGGGTTGGCTGCCTTGTGATCGAGTTGTCCGCGCCGGGTACTGGCACCAATGGCCGCGTTGCACTGGTCACGGGTGCTGCGCGGGGCATAGGTCTGGGGATCTCGGCCTGGCTGATCAGCGAAGGCTGGCAGGTGGTGCTGACTGATCTTGATCGAGTGCGCGGTTCGAAAGTGGCGAAGGTGCTCGGCGACAATGCCTGGTTCATCGCCATGGACGTCTCGAACGAAGGGCAGGTGGCATTGGGCGTCGCGGAGGTGCTGGGGCAGTTTGGGCGTCTGGATGCGCTGGTGTGCAATGCGGCGGTTGCCGATCCGCACAACATCACCCTTGAAAGCCTCGATCTGGCGTACTGGAATCGGGTGCTGGCGGTGAATCTCAGTGGGCCGATGCTGTTGGCCAAGCACTGTGCGCCGTATCTGCGCGCTCACAGCGGCGCGATCGTCAACCTGGCCTCGACCCGCGCCGGACAGTCGGAACCCGACACCGAGGCTTACGCGGCGAGCAAGGGCGGCCTGTTGGCCCTGACACATGCCTTGGCCATCAGCCTCGGGCCGGAAATTCGCGTCAACGCGGTCAGCCCCGGCTGGATCGATGCGCGAGATCCCTCTGCGCGCCGTGCCGAACCGTTGACTGATGCCGATCATGCCCAGCATCCGGCGGGCAGGGTAGGGACGGTCGAGGACGTGGCAGCGATGGTCGCCTGGCTGTTGTCCAAGAACGCCGGTTTCGTCACGGGCCAGGAGTTCGTGGTCGATGGCGGCATGACCAAGAAGATGATTTACAGCGAGTAATTCGGGCAGGGGCCGCGACAGCGGCGTCTTGAGGTTGCAGACCGCCATTGGCAGCGCTGCGGGAAATGACATGATTTTGTCTTTTTCAGAAAAACTTCAAGCGGGGTATTGACTTAGCTTCGGTACCTGCGTAAATTTCGCGGCCTCGGAGATGCAAACGGGTGATTAGCTCAGCTGGGAGAGCGTCTGCCTTACAAGCAGAATGTCGGCGGTTCGATCCCGTCATCACCCACCACTTCCGAGAGTCTTGCGAAAGCAAGATGGAAGCTTTTAAAAGCCTCCACCGACGCGCAGCGGTAGTTCAGTCGGTTAGAATACCGGCCTGTCACGCCGGGGGTCGCGGGTTCGAGTCCCGTCCGCTGCGCCATATTTTCCGAGTCAGGGTTTATTCTGGTTCGAGATTGAAAGCCTCGAAGCTTTCAGTCAGACGAGTTACTTGGACGCAAGTCCAAAGCGATACGCAGCGGTAGTTCAGTCGGTTAGAATACCGGCCTGTCACGCCGGGGGTCGCGGGTTCGAGTCCCGTCCGCTGCGCCATATCTGCCTCAAGGCCCACTGAACGCCTTGGAGCTACGAAGAAAGTTACTGCTAAAGCCAGTGCCTACTTCGAGTCGATAGCAAAGACCCTGGTCGAAAGACCGGGGTTTTTTGTGCCTGCGATTTGGCTTTTCTCCTTGTCTTCGCAACCAAGGGCATTTGCATCTGCCAGCCAAATGCCGCCGCGTGTCTAATTCTTCCTCCTCTCGACGATATCCCGCCATAAACGCCCAGCCCTGACTAGCCGGTGGCTGCGTGGCAGAAACCCCTGTCTTTCATTCGCGTAGTCAAATTTTTCCTGGGGGCAAAACGCATAAAGGGCTTGGTTTGAAGTATCAACACTAATTAGAATGAGTCGCATTTAAAATATTTCTTCGCGCAGGGTTCCTTTAGATGAGTGATGCAGCGATGCCGGCGGCGCAAACCTTTCACGACCTGTACCGCGACCATCGTGGCTGGCTCGAAAGCTGGTTGAGACGACGCATGAGCAATGGCCATGATGCGGCGGACTTGAGCCAGGATACGTTCGTGCGTTTACTCGCCAGCTCCCAGCACATCGCTGACCTGCAAGAACCCCGCGCCTATCTGGCGACCGTCGGCAAGCGACTGCTCACCAACTTCTATAAGCGCCGCAGCCTCGAACAGGCCTACCTCAGTGCGCTGGCGCTGCTGCCTGAGGATTGCGTGCCGTCTCCCGAGCAACGCTGGTTGCTGCTGGAAACCCTGCAAGCCCTGGATGAATTGCTCGATGGATTGCCGACCGCGGTGCGACGGGCGTTTCTCTGGAGCCAGTTGGAGGGTTTGGGTTATCACGAGATTGCGGAACGCCTGCAAGTCTCGGAGCGCACGATCAAGCGCTACATGGCCCAAGCCTACGAGCATTGCCTGCTGGTGGAATTGTGATCGGTTCGCCACCTTCGGCTGAAGCCCGGCAAGTGGTGCGGGCCGCCGCTCAATGGCTGGCACTCATGGAATCAGGCGCCGCCAACGAGCGCGATCGCGCCAATCTGCAGCGCTGGCGTGACAGCCATCCCAGTCATGATCAGGCCTGGCAGAAAGCCCAGCTCTTGCGTCAACGCTTTGCCGACCTGCCGTCGGCACTGGCCATGGCCAGCCTGGATCGGCCGCAGACGAGTCGGCGCACGGTGCTCAAGCGCGCCGTGGGGGCGGTGGCGCTGGTGCCAACTGCCTGGCTGATCAGTCGGCAGCTACCTCTGGATGTCTGGCGCGCTGACCTGCGGACCGCGACCGGGGAGGGCAAAAAAGTCCAGTTGGCCGATGGCAGCTCGCTGCAATTGAATACCGCGAGTGCCGTCGATATCGACCTGAAGAATCGGCGACTGACACTTGTGGAAGGCGAAATAGCGCTGAAGGTGCCCGGCACATCGCCACTGACGATCCAGACGCACTTCGGGCAAGTGGTCGTCAGTCAGAGCGAAGTGTGCGTTCGCCAGGGACAGACAGGGTGCAAGGTGTCGGTGCTTAAAGGCGCGGTGCAATTGCAGCCGTTGCGCGGACCAGTCTTTTCGTTGCGTGCAGGTCAGCAAGTCAGCCTTCAGGCGATGGGGGCAGGGCGCGTCGAACCTTTCGATGTGCTTGCTCCAGGCTGGCGCGACGGCGTGTTGATGGCGCAGAACCAGCCCCTGGGCGATTTTCTGCGCGAACTCAGCACCCATCGGCCGGGATTGTTGCGCTGGGAACCGGAGCTCGAATCCCTGCGCGTCACCGGCAGTTTCCGTCTGGACGACACCGATCGCATCCTGACGTTGCTGGCCGCCAGCTTGCCGCTGGAAGTGCAGAGACGAACCCGTTACTGGGTCACGTTACTGCCGCGTAAAAATAATGTCTGAAGCTTGTCCCCTTTTTTCGAGTCGCTTGTCATTCAAGGCAAGTGAAACGAAATCAGAGAGATTCTCAATGCCCGTAGTGATGCCCTGCAATTCGCGTCTGGGTTCTTCCAGGTTGCGCCCGTTGTTGCACTTGAGTCTGATGCTGAGTCTGAGTGCCTGTCCGTTGTTCATCACTGCCGGTTGGGCCGAAGACGCGCCTCGACGCAGTTACCAGGTGCCGGCAGGAAGCCTCAGTGCAGCGCTGACCCGTTTCGCCGGTCTGGCCGGGGTCAATCTGTCGGTGGACCCGGCGCTGGTGGGCAGTCGCACCAGCCCTGGTCTTTCCGGCGAGTATGCGGTCGAGGAGGGCTTTGCCCGACTGTTGCAGGGTTCCGGTCTGCAACTGCAGCCAGTGGGTGAAGAGGCGTACATCCTGACCCCGGCGCCAGAAGGCGGCAGCCTGCAACTGGGCGCCACCTCGATTGTCGGTGCCACTGACTCGGAGCACGGTGATCCGTATGTCGGCGGCCAGGTCGCGCGTCGCGGGTCGCAAGGCTTGCTGGGCTCGAAAGACTTTATGGAAACGCCGTTCAGCATGACCACCTACACCAGCGAGGTGGTCAAAAACCAGCAGGCGCGTACCTTGGGCGACCTGATCGCCAGCGATCCTTCGGTTCGTGTCACCAACCCGGCGGGTGGGCGCTATGAGCAGTTCACCATTCGAGGGTTGAGCCTGTTCAACAGTGATGTTTCCTACAACGGCCTCTACGGCGTGCTGCCGACCTATACGATCGACATGGAGATGGCTGACCGCGTCGATGTCATCAAGGGCCCGACCCAGCTGATCAACGGCATCTCGCCGCGGGGCAGCGTGGGCGGCGGGATCAACGTGGTGCCCAAGCGCGCGACCGACAAACCTATCACTTCGTTTACCGGTATGTACGCTTCCGACAGCCAGGTCGGTGGTGCCGTGGATGTCGGCCGGCGCTTTGGTGAAGACAACAAGTTCGGTCTTCGTTTCAACGGCGTGAAGCAGTCCGGCGACACCGAATGGGATCACCAGAATGTCGACCGCGAGATGGCCGTGCTGGGCCTGGATTTTCGCGGTGAACGCCTGCGACTCTCGACGGACATCGGGCGCACCGAGCGGGATACCGACGCACCGCAGGAGCGCGTACAGGTTGGCCCGAACGCGCAGGTGCCGCATGCCAGCGATGTGCGCCGCAACTATGCGCAGCCCTGGAGCAAGGCAAGCACCAACGACACGTTCGGCACGGTGAACGCTGAATTCGATGTCAACGACTCCGTCATGTTGTACGGCGGCGTGGGCGCGCGCAAAAGTAACCATGAATTCCTCCGACATGCCGTTTCAGTCATCAACGACGCCGGCAATTTCAGCGTTCTACCCCGTGACTTCACCCGTGACGAAAATGTCCGCACGGCCACGGCGGGTGTGCGCAACTGGTTCCGTACCGGCCCGGTAAGCCATGAAGTCAACCTGGCCGCCAGCTATTACTACATGGACTTCGAAAATGGCGGCGCCCGTTATGCCGCGGGCAACAGCAACATTTATAACCCCGTTGAAACACCAACGCCTGGCAGGCCCACGCGACAGGATTCGGAGGTCTATACCGAGAACCGGTCCACCGGCGTGGCGTTGTCCGACACCCTGGGTTTCTTCGATGACCGCTTGCTGCTGACCCTCGGCGCCCGCTGGCAGCGCGTGAAGGTTGACGACTGGACCGATAACGTCAGAGGCGATACCGCTTACGACGAGGAAAAGGTTTCGCCGTCGGGCGGCATCCTGTTCAAGGCAACCGACAAGCTGTCGCTGTATGCCAACTACATGGAAGGCCTGAGCCAAGGCAAGATCGCGCCGTCGACCTCGATTAACGAGGACCAGATCTTCCCGCCGTTCATCAGCCGCCAGGTCGAAGTCGGTGCCAAGTACGACGCCGGTGCGTTCGCCGTCACCGCCGCCGTGTTCCGCATCAAGCAGCCGGCCTACGAGACCAACGCCACGACCCGCGTCTTCGGCCCCAACGGCAAGCGTGAGAACACGGGTGTGGAACTGAGTATGTTCGGTGAGCCACTCGATGGCTTCCGCCTGCTCGGCGGCGTCATGTACATCGACAGCGAGTTGAATGACACCACCAATGGCACCTTCGACGGCAACCGGGCCCCGGCCACACCGAAATACAACGTCAACCTGGGCGCCGAGTGGGACGTGCCGACTGTACAGGGCCTGACCCTGACCAGCCGCGGTATCTATTCCAGCTCGCAGTACCTGGACCAGTCCAACAACAAGGAAATCGACTCCTGGGAGCGTTTCGACGTGGGCGCACGCTATGCGTTCAAGGTCGAGGAAAAGAACATCACCCTGCGTGCCAATGTCGAGAACGTGGCGGACAAGCGCTACTGGAGTTCGGCCGGAGCCTCGGATGACAGCGAGCCTGGCTTGACGCTGTCGACCCCGCGCACCTACCTGCTTTCGGCGACCGTCGACTTCTGATTCACCCGTGTCATGCGCCCCAGGGAGCGGGGCGCCATTGTTGGATGACCTGATTCGTATAGAGGAAGGACATATGCACACCCTCAGTTAATGAACAATCAAGACACTTGCGTATAAGTCGCTATTTGTCGATAGCCTATATATAAGTTGTCAGTAACATTACAAGATCATGGCCAGACAATGGCACTTCCGGAATTCATACCAGGTTTATTAACTTGGTTTTTTGCGTGCCTGATTATTTTTAAAGTAGTTCAAATCGCTATATGTAAATGTCCAAATCGGTAGTAAGAATTAGTTGCAACAACTCTCAAATGAGAATAAGTTGCATATCGAATTTAACGAGGGTGAAGCGATGTTGAATGATGGCGTATTGCACTCTAATCCTTTGCAAAAGACCAATGCCGACTATTTGGCTCGACAAAGCAAGTTCGAATCTAATGTACGCAGTTATCCACGCAAGTTGCCGCTGGCCATTGCCAAGGCGCACGGGCTCTGGGTGACCGATGTCGAGGGCAATACTTACCTCGACTGCCTGGCCGGCGCCGGCACTTTGGCCCTGGGGCACAATCATCCGGCCGTCATGGCCAGCCTCGACAGCTTCCTCGCCTCAGGCCTGCCGATGCACACGCTGGACCTGACCACCGCGGTCAAGGACGCTTTCAGCGAAACCCTGCTCAGCCTGTTGCCGAACCAGGGCCGCGATTACTGCCTGCAATTTTGCGGGCCGTCCGGGGCGGATGCGGTGGAGGCTGCGCTGAAACTGGCCAAGACCTATACCGGGCGCAACAACATCATCAGTTTCTCCGGGGCCTACCATGGCATGACCCACGGCGCCCTGGCCCTGACCGGCAACACGGCGCCGAAAAATGCCATCGCCAGCCTGATGCCCGGGGTGCAGTTCATGCCGTACCCCCACGAATACCGTTGCCCACTGGGCATTGGCGGTGAGGCCGGGGTCGAGGCCTTGACCCACTATTTCACCCAGTTCATCGAAGATGTTGAAAGCGGCGTGTCACTGCCCGCGGCGGTGATCCTTGAAGCGGTGCAGGGTGAGGGCGGGGTCAACTGTGCCCCGGCGGGCTGGCTGCGGGCGATCCGTGAGGTGACGCGCAAGCACGGCATCCTGCTGATCCTCGACGAAGTGCAGACCGGTTTCGGTCGCACCGGCAAGATGTTTGCCTTCGAACACGCCGGCATCGAGCCGGACCTGATCGTCATGTCGAAAGCGGTCGGTGGCGGTTTGCCCATGGCGGTGCTGGGCATCCGTCGTGAATTCGACGCCTGGGAGCCAGGCAATCACGCCGGGACGTTCCGTGGCAACCAGATGGCCATGGCCGCGGGGCTGGCCACGTTGCAAGTGCTGCAACAGCAAAACCTCGCCGCCCAGGCCGAGCGCCAGGGCCAGTGGCTCAAGGACCGACTGGTCGAGTTGCAGGCGCATTATCCGGCCCTCGGCCAAGTGCGCGGTCGTGGCCTGATGCTGGGCATCGAGATCGTCGATGAGCGCCAGTCGGCTGATCGCCACGGGCATTTCCCGACGGACCCGGCGCTGGCCGTGGCCATTCAGCAACAGTGCTTCAAACAAGGCCTGTTGCTGGAACGCGGCGGTCGCAAGGGCAATGTCATCCGCTTGTTGCCGCCCTTGATTATCGACGATGAACAATGCCAGCAAGTCATCCAGCGTTTTGATAATGCAATGGCGGCAGCGTTATTGCAGTTACGCCCTTGAATGAGTCAATCGAAGTTGCGGTGGCAGTCTGTCGAATCACTGTTTGATGGCAGTGCTGCGAGTAACTTTGATGTTCATCTGATTGTTTAAAAAGGTTCAATGAAGTGATGTCGTTACGTGGGGTTTCGTCGGCTGTTAAACAGATCGATCAGCAACTAATTTCTTCGCCATATAACGTGTCCAGTGGCCTCGCGGGCTATTGTGGAGCACCCATGAATCATCCAGATCGCAGTGTTTTATCGAATATGGTCAGTGAGTTGGCGACGACGCGCGCGTTGCTTAATTGTTTGATCAAAGAGTTCGCCTTGCCGGAAAACTGCCTCAGTTACAGTTGGCCGACACAGATGCAAGGTATCCCCCCGGGCAGTTACCTCGAGGGCCTGGAATGGAAGGGCATTCCCCTGACCATCAGCCTGCCCAACCAGCAGCAGTTCTTTGTGATGGTGGACCGCCGTGATGGTCTGGGCAGTCACCGTTACCTGTCGGACGTTTATGCCCGGCGTGGCGAGGGCGACTGGTCGTGCCTGAGATTCACCGAATTCGTCGAGCAGTTGCTCGCGGCCTGCGAACACATGACCCGTGCCAGCAATGATGAGTTGCTGGATCAGGTGTTGCAAAGCCAGTTGCTGACCGCGGCCATCGTCGGCCACAACATGGACGGTCAGCACCCGGCACCGCTCAGTGGTTACCTCGCCAGCGAACAGGGCTTGTGGTTCGGTCATCCGAACCACCCGGCACCCAAGGCGCGCCTGTGGCCAGCGCATCTGGCCCAGGAAACCTACGCCCCGGAATTCCAGGCTCGCACGCCGTTGCACCTGTTCGAGGTGCCGCTGGAAGGATTGAACGTCGGGGCCAACGGCCTGAGCAAGGCCCAAGTGCTGGCCGGTTTTGCCGATCAAGCGCAGGCACGGCCAGGGCGCGCGGTTATCTGCATGCATCCGGTGCAGGCGCAGTTGTTCATGCAGGATGGCCGGGTTCAGCGTTTGTTGAAATCCGCGGCCATTGTCGATCTTGGCGCCACAGGGCTGATGGCCAACCCCACGGCGTCCATCCGAACCTGGTACATCGAGGGCCATGAGTTCTTCATCAAGGGCTCGCTGAACGTGCGCATCACCAACTGCGTCAGGAAAAACGCCTGGTACGAACTGGAAAGCGCACTGATGATCGACCGGGTCTTTCGTAACCTCCAATTGACCCAACCCGAAACTCTGGGCGGGCTGTCGGTGGTGGCTGAGCCGGGCAACCTGAGCTGGGCGCCGCAACAGGCCAGCGAAGCCGATAACCACTGGTTCCGCGAACAGACCGGGGCAATCCTGCGGGAAAACTTCTGCCTCGACACCGGCACCGACTGCAGCATCATGGCCGGTACGTTGTTCGCTCGTGGCCTGCATTTGCCGCCGTTGGTGCATGAGTTCCTGAGCCGGTTCAACGGCAATGACATCGACGATCAAACGCTGTTGAGCTGGTTCGACGACTATCAGGCGCTGTTGCTACGGCCGGTGCTGGCGCTGTTCTTCAACCACGGCATTGTCATGGAACCGCACTTGCAGAACAGCGTGCTGGTGCATGATAACGGTCGCCCGCAACGCTTGCTGCTGCGGGATTTCGAAGGGGTCAAACTGACCGACGAACTGGGGGCCTCGCGGATCGATGCAGACGTTCACCCACGGGTGCGCGAGTCGCTGCTGTATTCTCGCCAGCAAGGCTGGAATCGCATCGTCTATTGTCTGTTCGTCAACAACTTGTCCGAGGCTGTACTGGCCTTGAGTTGGGAACGTCCGCACCTGGCGCCGCTGATGTGGCAACGGGTGGAGCAGCAATTGGTCAGCATCCGCGCCGAATTGACCCGCGCTGCGCCGGAGCTGGATGCCCTGATCGCCGGTCAGCCGATTGCCTGCAAAACCAACCTGAAAGTCCGCCTCGCAGCCAAGGCCGATCGCCAGGCCAGCTACGTCAGTCTGGTGTCCCCGTGGGGCAAGGAAGCCAAGCATGGATAAGTTGCCCGAAACGGTATTGGCCGCCATCGACGAAGCCCGCGTTCAACACGAAGATCCGCTGGCGCTGTTCATCTATGACCTGGACGCGCTGAAACAGCACGTGACGCAAGTGATGGCAGCGCTGCCCGACGGCGTAGAGCTTTACTACGCGATCAAGGCCAACAGCGAACCGCAAATCCTCGCCGCTGTGGCGCCATTGGTGCATGGCTTCGAGATTTCCTCCGGCGGTGAGATCGATCGCCTCCATGCCTGCCCGACGCGCAAGCGATTCATCTTTTCCGGCCCCGGCAAACTGGATTCCGACCTGCGTTCGGCGCTGCAACATCAAGTCGAAGCGATTCACATCGAAAGCCTGAACGAGATCGTCCGCCTGCAACGGTTGGCACTGGAAGCGGGGCGCGTGCAAGACGTCTTGCTGCGGATCAATCCTGAACTGCCGTCACCACTCTCCAGCAAACTGGCGATGGCCGGCACGGCGACACCGTTCGGAATCGATGAGTCGCAACTGGCTCAGGCAGTGAGTTGGGTTGATAACGCCAGCCACCTGCGGCTCAAGGGCTTCCATGTGCATGCGATGTCCCATCAGTCGCTGGTGGAACGCCATGAACAATTGCTCGATCTGTACTTGCAGCGCTGGCCGCAATGGAAGGCGTTGTCGGCCGATCCCGCAGCGGTCACTCACCTCAACGTGGGCGGTGGCATCGGCGTCAATTACCTCGGGCCGCAGCAATTCGACTGGCAGCGCTTGTGTACGCATTTGGCGCAGAGCCTTGCCGCCTGTGCCGATGCGCCCATCGTGCGCTTTGAGCCCGGTCGTTTCATCAGCGCCTTCTGCGGCTATTACGCCATTGAAGTGCTGGACAGGAAAACCAGTCACGGCAAGCACTTCCTGGTCTGTCGGGGCGGCACTCATCAGTTCCGTTTGCCGGTTGCCCAGGGCCATGATCACCCGGTCATTCATCTGCCCCGGCATCGCGTCACGTCAACAGCGCCACAACAGCAGTGGACGGTCGTTGGGCAACTCTGTACGCCAAAGGATGTGCTGAGCCGCGATTGCCCGCTCACGGAGGTGGAGATCGGCGACATGCTGGTACTGCCCCTGGCCGGTGCCTATGGCTACAACATCTCCCACGCCGATTTCCTCTGTCATCCGCGACCACCGCAGGTGTTTGTGCAAGAAGCCGGAGTCGCACCGTGGGATTGACGTTTGCCGTGCCGCGCTGGTTGGTGGTGGTCAACGTGCTGTTGGGCACGCTGACGGTCAGCCTGAACAACAGCTCGCTGAATCCGGCGTTGCCAGCGTTCATGGAGGCCTTTGATATCGGTCCGCTGTTGGCCACCTGGATCGTGGCCGCGTTCATGGTGAGCATGGGCATGACCATGCCGCTCACCAGTTTTCTCAGCCAGCGGGTGGGGCGCAAATCCCTTTATTTGTGGGGCGTGGCGTTGTTTGTCTGCGGTTCGCTGCTAGGGGCGTTGGCCAACTCCATCGCGCTGGTGATTGCCGCGCGCGTGGTGCAAGGCATTGCCAGCGGGCTGATGATTCCGCTGTCGCTGGCGATCATTTTTTCGGTGTACGCCAAGGGCGAGCGGGGCAGGGTTACTGGCCTGTGGGGCGCGGCGGTCATGTTGGCGCCGGCGTTGGGGCCCTTGTGCGGGAGCCTGATGCTGGAGTGGTTCAGTTGGCGCTCGCTGTTCCTGATGAATGTGCCGATTGGCCTGTTGGCGCTGATCCTTGGCGTCGGCGTGCTGCCGGCTTGCGAAGCATTGGAACGCAAACCTTTCGACCTGGCGGGTTACCTGTTGATCGCGACGGGCATCGGCCTGCTGATGATTGCCGTTGGCCGCCTGCGCCATGCCGAGGCCCTCACTGATCCGCTCAACCTCGGCATGCTGCTGACAGCCATTGTGTGTCTGGTCGCGTTTGTTCGACTGGAACTGAACCGGACTTCGCCGCTGCTCAACCTGCGCATCTTTGCCCTGCGCGGTTATCGCTTGAGCGTGATCATCGCCGTGGTGCAGTCGGTCGGCATGTTCGAGTGCCTGGTGCTGCTGCCGCTGCTGGTGCAAGTGGTGATGGGCTACAGCGCTATCTGGACCGGCCTGTCGCTGCTGTGCACGGCGTTGTTCGCCAGCCTGTTCGGGCATCTGGGCGGCAAGTGGCTGGACCGTCACGGCCCGCGCGGCGTGGTGTTCTGGGGGTTGCTGCTGACCGGGGGCGCCACGCTGGGATTGGGCATGCTGGGGGCTGGCGCTTCAATCGGTGTGGTGTTTTTCCTGATGATGGTCCGCGGCGCCGGGCTGGGCCTGTCCTACATCCCCATCACCACCGCCGGGCTCGATGCGCTGCCTGAACCGATGGTCACGCAAGGCGCGGCGATGAACAACATTTCCCGTCGTCTCGTCTCGTCGCTGGCCATCGTGATTGCGTCCCTGTGGCTGGAACTCCGGCTGACTGCCGAGACCGGGGGCGGGGTGGCTTCGATGGCCAGTTCGGGGGCGATCAGCGAGGTCTTCATGGCCACCGGCATCCTCATCCTGCTGGCATTGCCCTGTGCCTGGCGTTTTCCCGTTCACGCATCCGACGAGCCGGCCGAGGCATTGCCCTCGGCCCTCGAACACCGTTAATTCTTTCACGGACAAGGTTATGACTATGGCGACTTCTTCACAGGCAACACAACAGGCTGCGGATTCTGCGCCAGGCGTCTGGCTGGCAACGGCCGATCCGCGCCACTATCAGCAAGTGGAACAGCGCGTGGTGGGTCAACTGCTGCAAACGCTGTTGTATGAAAACGTCTTGCCGTATCGCCATTCGCCCCTCGATGGCGGCCAGTACCGTTTTGTTGTCAGCGGTATCGACGCGCAGCAACAACCGGTGGAGTACCACTGCAATGGATTGCTCAGCGAAAGCTTCGAGCTGATCCGCGTCGACTATGCCAGCCTCGAACGCGTTGACGCGTTGGGCGCACGCCGCCGGCCGCACCTCCATCAAGCATTGGCGGAGCTGCTGAGCGAACTCCAGGACAGCCCGCACCTGCCACGCTTCACCCATGAGCTTGAACAAACGATGCTCAAGGATCTGCAATCGCGCAGTCAGGGTTATCAAGCGGCCAAGCCATCCCATCAACTGGACGTCGATGCGCTGGAACAGCACTTCATGGACGCCCACAGCTATCACCCTTGCTACAAATCGCGCATCGGCTTCTCGCTGAAAGACAACGCGAGCTACGGACCGGAATTTGCCGCGCCTGTTGCCATCGTCTGGCTGGCAGTAGCGAAAACCTGCGGGGCGATGAACATCTCGCGGCACCTGAATTACGACGATTTTATCCAGCAGGAATTCGGACTTCAGCGCTGGCAGGAACTGGCTGAAAGCCTCACCGATCAAGGCAAGGCGATGGGCGATTACTGGCTGATGCCGGTGCACCCGTGGCAGTGGGAAAACATCATCGTTCCGGTGTTCTACCCGGAGCTGGTCAGCGGCGAAGTGATCCATCTGGGCACCACCAATGACCGGTATCAGGCGCAACAGTCGATCCGCACCCTGGCCAACGTTACGGAGAAAAAGCGGCCTTACGTCAAGCTCGCGCTGAGCATGACCAACACCTCCAGCACGCGAATTCTGGCCCGGCATACGGTGATGAACGGCCCGATCATCACCGACTGGTTGCAGCAGTTGATCGGCAGCGACAGCACCGCCCGCGACCTTGGCTTTGTGATTCTCGGCGAAGTGGTCGGCGTCAGCTTTGACTACGATCACCTGCCTGCCACGCGGATGTCCCAGGCCTACGGCACGATGGGCAGCCTATGGCGCGAGAGCATTCACCAATACCTGCAAGACGACGAGCAAGCGGTGCCGTTCAATGGTTTGAGCTCCGTGGACAACCGCTACGGCAGCGGTGAACAGAAGCCGTTTATCGATGCCTGGATCAAGCAATACGGCCTGCACGCCTGGACCCGCCAACTGCTGCAAGTCGCGGTGTCGCCGATCATCCACATGCTCTACGCCGAAGGCATCGGCATGGAGTCCCATGGGCAGAACATCGTCCTGATCGTGAAGCAGGGCTGGCCGCAACGTATCGCCCTGAAAGACTTCCATGACGGCGTGCGCTATTCGCCGCAACACCTCGGTCGCCCCGAGCTGTGCCCGACCCTGGTGCCGCTGCCCGCCAGCCACGCCAAGCTCAATCGCAACTCGTTCATCCTCACCGACGACCTGGATGCGGTCCGGGATTTTTCCTGTGATTCATTCTTTTTCATCGCCCTGGCCGAGATGGCGATCTTCCTGCATCAGCACTATCAGCTCGAAGAGGCCCTGTTCTGGCAGATGACTGCCGAGGTCATCACTGCTTACCAGGCTGAACATCCGCAACACCGTCCGCGTTATGCCGCGTTTGATGTGTTCGCGCCGTTCTATGAAGTGGAAGAGTTGACCAAGCGCCGCCTGCTGGGCGACGGCGAACGTCGTTTCAAATCGGTGCCGAATCCGTTGCACGCGTTCCGGCCGCAATCATGCTGAGGACCAATCTGCTCAAGCAGAAGCTCAGAACAGGTGAGCCGGTCTACGGCCTGATCAGCTCGATTCCGTCGCCAGCGGCCATCGAACTGATTGCCGAAGCCGGTTTCGATTTCGTGATCATCGATATGGAACACGTGCTGATCAACCCCGAGACCGTGGAGAACATGATCCGCACCGCCGAGAGTTACGCGCTGACCCCGCTGGTGCGAGTGGCGGACCTCAACCCGAAAACCCTGCTGCGCCTGCTCGATGGCGGCGCCCAGGGCATTGTGTTGCCGATGATCGAAGGCCCCGAGCCTTTGGCCGAAAGCATTCGAGCCTGCAAATACCACCCGCAGGGCACCCGCAGCCTGAATGCCGGGCGCCCCGGTGCGTTTGGCAAACACAGCCTGGCGGAGTACGTCGCACTGGCCAACGAGCAAATCATGGTCGTGGCGATGATCGAAAGTGCCGAAGGTGTGCGGCGGGCGGCAGAGATTGCCGCCGTGCCCGGCCTCGACATGATCCTCGAAGGGGCTGCCGATTTGTCGCAATCGATGGGCATGCCCTGGCAGATCGACCGACCGGAGGTGCAGCAAGCGCTGCTCTCCAGTTGGCAAGCGGCGAGTGCCGCAGGCGTGCCGTATTGCGCGATTCCGCGTCAGCCGGGTGACCACCAACGATGGTTGGCGCGCGGCGTAAAAAGTTTTGTTTTGGGTGACGAGCGTGGCATCGCTTTTCGTGCCCTCCAGGCCAAATTGGCCGCCACTTCAGCAGAAGGAAAATAATCGGATGAACTTCACCACAATGGCCGCCGACAAGGTGATGCAGGATCTGGTCGATTGTTTGCTGGCCGAACATTTTTTCGGGACCGAGCCGCTGAACCTGTTGGCGCCCTCGTCATCGGCCGATCAGCCGTTTACCGGGTTGAGCGCCGAACAACGGATCTGGGAATGGCCTATCGATCCCCAAGGTTGCATCGTCATTGCCCTGCGTCCCGGCATTACCCAGCAATGGGAAAAGGTACCGGGCACGCCGGTTTGGGCGCGACAGAATGACCAGCTGACCGCGCTGTCACCCGAGGCTTTCACGACCCAGGTGTTGGCCGGGATGACCGATCGCTACCCGGACAATGAAAAAGGCTTCGCCCTGTTTCTGGATGTGCTGCGCACCAGCGTCCGGCAAACCGAGTTGTCCCTGGCTCATCGTGTCGACAGCGAACGCTTGCTGGAAAAGAGCAACGCGGACTTCTTCCTGGCGATGGAGCAGTGGGCTTCGCTGCGTGATCGTCCCTACCATCCGCTGGCCAAAGCCAAGCAGGGTTTGGACGACGTCGAATATCAGCAATACCAGGCGGAATTCGCCCGGCCGGTGGCACTCAATTGGATCGCGGTCGACCGCACGTTGCTGCAATGCGGCGGCGGTGTGACTGACCTGGCGCAGAGCTATCCCGCCCAGTACCTGTTGCCGCCGCCGTTGCAGGCCAACTTGCAACAAGAGTTGCAGCAGCGGGGCATTGCCCACAGCCACATCGCGCTGCCGGTGCACCCGTGGCAGTTCGAACATGTGCTGGAGGCGCAACTCGGCGACGCGTTCGCCAAGGGTGACTGCCATCGCCTGGACTTCAGCGACGCTGATTTCTTCGCCACTTCGTCGTTGCGCTCGATGACGCCGTGCTTCAACAGTGCCGATTACCTCAAGTTGCCGATGGCGATCTATTCGCTGGGCGCTTCGCGTTATCTGCCCGCGGTGAAAATGATCAACGGCGGCTTGAGTGAGGCGTTGCTGCGCCAGGCACTGGGCAAGGATCAAACCCTGCAGCAGTCGCTGCACCTATGCGACGAAACCAAATGGTGGGCATTCATGCCGCCAGACGCGACGCTGTTTGACGAAGCGCCGCGTCACCTGTCGGCCATGGTGCGCGGCTATCCGCCCGCGCTGCTGGAAGATTCGGATACCCGACTGGTGCCCATGGCCGCCCTCGGCACGCCGTTGCCCGGAAGCAATCAACACTTCTTCGATGACTGGATGGCCTACCGTCAACTGCCGGCCAACGCCGCGTCGGTGATGACCCTGTTCCGCGAGCTGTGCCACAGCTTCTTCGATATCAACCTGCGGATGTTCCGCATCGGCATGCTGGGTGAAATTCACGGGCAGAACGCGGTGCTGGTGTGGAAGGCCGGTTACGCCCAGGGCTTGCTGTTGCGCGATCACGATTCGTTGCGCATCTTCGTGCCATGGCTGGAACGCAACGGCCTGGCCGACCCGGCTTACCGGTTGAAGAAGGGGCACGCCAACACGCTGTACCACGATCGCCCCGAAGACTTGTTGTTCTGGTTGCAGACACTGGGTATTCAGGTCAACCTCCGCGCCATCATCGATACGCTGGCTGAGGTCTACGCATTGCCGGCCACTCAATTGTGGAAGGCGATGGGCGAAGTGCTCAACGAGTTGATCGATACAATCGAATTTGATGCCGAGGCGCGGATCATGATCAAGCACCAGTTATTCGAATCGCCGCACTGGCCGCAGAAATTGCTGCTCACCCCGATGATCGAACGCGCGGGCGGCCCCGGCAGCATGCCGTTTGGCAAAGGCCATGTGGTCAACCCGTTTCACAGGCTCGATCGTAATGCCTGAACCGCGACATGAACCCTCCAGGCGCACGCTGTTGCGCCTGTCCCTGGGGGCGCTCGCCCTCAGGTTTTCTGCGCCGGCGTGGGCCGCGGCCGACACCGCGCCGCTGCGGGTGGTCACCCTGTTTCAGGGCGCCACCGACTGCGCCGTGATGTTGGGCGTGACCCCGTGTGGCGTGGTTGATTCCTGGAGCGAAAAACCGACCTATCGCTATTTGCGCACGGCACTGGACCAGGTGCCCCATGTCGGACTGGAGACCCAGCCCAGCCTTGAAGACATCGCGCTGCTCAAGCCGGACTTGATCGTTGCCTCGCGCTTTCGCCATGAGCGCATTGCGCCGTTACTCAAGCAGATCGCCCCGGTGCTGATGCTGGAGGAAGTGTTCGAGTTCAAAAAGACCCTGGCGCTGATGGGCGCTGCATTACACCAGCAACAGAGGGCCGACGAGATTTTGAATCGATGGCAGCAGCGCGTGGCACAGCTGTGCGAGCAACTGCGGCAGACATTTGCCGGACGCTGGCCACCCACGGTGTCGATTCTGGACATCCGCGAAGACCACATCCGCAGTTACCTGCCGGCGAGTTTTCCGGGCTCGGTGCTCACCGAGCTGGGGTTCAACTGGAGTGACAGCAGCCGGGAGGCGAGCGGGGTGTCGATCAAGCTCACCAGCAAGGAAAGCCTTGCCGTGGTGAATGCCGATATCTTTTTTGTCTTCCTGCGTGCGCAAAACGCGGCGGTGCAGCGTAACTACGAGAGCCTGGTGCAACACCCGTTGTGGAAGCAGATGCGTGCCCCGCAGCAAGGACAGGTGTGGCAGGTCGATGGCGTCGCGTGGAGTCTGTCGGGCGGGATGTTGGGGGCTAACCTGATGCTCGATGACGTGGCCCGCGTGGCCGCCGCGCAGGTGGCTTCATGAGTCCGGGAGTAAAGCTGTGCAGCGCCGGTGTTGTGTTGCTGCTGTGCTGCGTGTTGAGCCTGGCGGTCGGTGCCACCTGGATTCCACTGCCACAGATTGCCGCGGCGTTTGTCGATCCTGACCCGTTGAGCATCAATCATGTGCTGGTGACCACTACGCGCCTGTCACGAACCCTGATGGCGATTTCCGTAGGCGCCAGCCTGGCGGTCGCGGGCGCACTGATGCAGGCACTGACCCGCAATCCGCTGGCATCACCCGGACTGTTCGGGATCAATGCCGGTGCGACTTTTTTTATCATCCTGTTTTCCTCGATCTTCTCGCTGTCATCCCCGGATGCCTGGCTATGGTCGGCGTTCATTGGCGCTGGCGTGGCGGGTTGCCTGGTGTGGCTGATCGGCAACATGGGGCAAGGCAGTCTCAGTCCGCTGCGCATCGTGCTGGCAGGCGCGGCGATCGCCGCGTTGTTCTCCGCTTTCAGCCAGGCGCTGCTGGTGGTGAATCAGGATGGCCTGGACACGGTGCTGTTCTGGATGGCCGGTTCGTTGACCGAACGCAGCCTGTCGACCGCTGCGCCGTTGTTGCTGTGCGCGGTGCTCGGGTTGGCGGGGGCGCTGTTGCTGGCCGGGCAGCTCAATGTGCTGAACGCCGGGGAAGAGATTGCCACGGGGTTGGGGCAGCGAACCGGCCTGATCCGGCTGCTGATGAGCGTGCTGGTGATCTGCCTTGCGGGTAGCGCAGTGGCATTGGCCGGCAGCATTGGTTTCATCGGCCTTCTGGTACCGCACATGGTGCGCAAGGGGTTGTCCATCGACCATCGCTGGTTGCTGCCCGGTTGTGCGCTGCTCGGCGCGATTCTGCTGCTGTTGGCGGATACGCTGTCGCGGGTTTTGATCCTGCCTCAGGAGGTGCCGGTAGGCGTGATGACGGCGCTGTTCGGCGCACCGTTTTTTATCATGTTGGCCCGGCGTGGAGGTCGTTATGGATAAGGTGGTGACCTGGCGCCGGGGCGGGTATTCCCGGCGGGTCAACCTCTCCACGTGGCTGCGGTTGGCCGCGGCGCTGCTGCTGACGGTGCTGGTGATGCTCGGCTCGTTGTCGCTGGGGAAAGTCATCCTCTCACCCCTCGAGGTGATACGAATCCTGTTTTCCACTCAGGACGCCAGCCTGACGTTGATCGTCGAGCAACTGCGCTTTCCCCGTATTGTCCTGGCGGCGCTGGTGGGCGCTGCGTTGTCGGTGTCCGGGCTGATCCTGCAAAGCATCATCCGCAACCCGCTGGCATCGCCGGACCTGCTGGGCATCACCAGCGGTGCCAGTGCAGCTGCCGTGCTTTATCTGTCGTTGTTGTCCGCGACGCTGGGGCAACAATTCTTGCCCTTGGCCGCGATGCTCGGTGCGGCGTTGGCGACACTGGCCATTTATCTGCTGGCCTGGAAGCAGGGGGCCTCACCGCTGCGACTGGTGCTGATCGGTGTGGGCGTCTCGGCGATGTTGACGGCCGCGACCACCTTCATTCTGGTGTTCAGTCCGCTGACCACCACCCTGTCGGCCTACGTCTGGCTGACCGGCAGTGTGTACGGCGCCAGTTGGCCCGAACCGCTGGCGCTGGCTGGCTGGTTGTTGGGCATTTGTCCGCTGCTCGTGCTGCTGGCCCGTCAAGTGATGGTGCAACAGTTGGATGACCATCTGGCCCAGGGCATCGGTGTGCGCGTGCAATGGCTGCGGGCCGGTTTGTTGCTGGTGAGTGTGGCGTTGGCCGGTGCGGCCATTGCCTGGGGTGGCGCGATTGCGTTTGTCGGGCTGATCGCGCCGCATATTGCCAAGCGCCTGGTAGCCCCCGGTTTCGCTGGGCAGGCCGTGATGGCAGCCCTGATTGGCGCAAACCTGGTGATGCTGGCGGACCTGGTCGGACGCACGCTGTTCCTGCCCCTGGATTTGCCGGCCGGGATCTTCGTCGCGGTGCTGGGCACGCCCTTTTTTCTCTATTTGTTGATCAAACAGCGTCATTAAGGAATTCAACGTATGACGTCGATTGCAAGTCGCGGCCTGACCCTGAGTTATCAGCGCCAGGTGATTATTGACGCGCTGGACATGCAACTGCCCAAGGGCAAGATCTCGGTACTTATTGGCAGTAACGGCTGCGGCAAAAGTACCTTGCTCAAATCCTTCGCCCGACTGTTGAAACCGCAGCAAGGCTCGGTGATTCTCAACGGCGTGGATATCCAGCAAAAATCCACGGCGGCGGTGGCGCGCGAGTTGGCTATCCTGCCTCAGACACCAATGGCGCCCGAGGGCATTACCGTTCGCCAGCTCGTGGCCCTGGGCCGATACCCTTATCAAAGCTGGATGCAACAGTGGTCGGCCGAGGATGAAACCATGGTCAATCGCGCATTGACGCAGACCAGTCTGCAAGCGCTGGCGGATCGGCCGGTGGATGCCTTGTCCGGCGGGCAGCGCCAGCGTGCGTGGATCGCCATGACCCTGGCCCAGGACACCGGCATCGTGCTGCTGGACGAGCCGACGACCTTCCTCGACCTGGCTCATCAGATTGAAGTGCTGGACCTGCTGCGCGACCTCAACCGGCTCGAGAACAAAACCATCATCATGGTGCTTCACGACCTCAACCTGGCCTGTCGTTATGCCGATCATATGGTGGCGGTGCATGAGCGTACGGCATTTGCCCAAGGCCGGCCTGAGGACGTCTTGACTCAGGCACTGGTCAAAACCGTGTTCGACCTCAACTGCAGGATTATTCCTGATCCGTTCTTCGGTACGCCGATGTGCATTCCGTTTGGTCGGGAATTGCCGCAATGAGTCTGGCTCGCCACTTCACCGCACAAGAATGGAACGTGCTGGGCGGTGGGTTGCGGTTGAAGGACTGCGCCGAACGTGACCCATTACGCTCGCTGATGGCGCGTGACCTGTTGCAGGAAGAAGTGTGCGAGCGTTTGCTGGACGCATTGGGCCCGGTCATTGGCTCACCGTCGCGGAAAATCACTGCCTCGCTGCTGGGCAAACGCCTGTCGTTCCTGGCCACCGGCGCCTGTTTGTACGCCATGTCGGTGTACGACAAAGGACTGCTGCTGACGCTGGACAACACGGTGGTCGAATACGGCCACGATGACGGGCTGTGGACGTCTTCGATGCCGCTGGCTCATTCCCTGCCGCTGACGTACGGCGCAGGTGAGCGCGAGGCCTGGCGGGAAGCCGTGGTGCAGTCACTGTTTGCCGGGCTGCTGAAGCCGCTGTGGCAAACCTTCAACCGGGTGAGTGGTGTTTCACGGCGCATCTTGTGGGAAAACACCGCCGTGCGCGTGTATTCGTTGTATGAAAAACGCATGGCGAAAATCGATGATCCATCGATACGCGAGCGCTATGAAGCCGACTTCAGGTGGTTGCTGACCCAAGCAGAACCTGCGCTGTTCGGCCTTGATTACAACCCGCTGAGCCATTTCCGCCGACCGCCGACACTCGTCGACGAGGGGCAGCGCAGCATTCGCTTTCGACGAACCTGTTGCTTCTATTACCTGGCTACCGAGCCCGCTGAATATTGTTCGACCTGCCCACTGCTGCGTCCCGGGAAATGCCGATGAGTTATCAGATCAACCCTCGCCAGCAGCTCGTTACCCCGGAGCTGCTCAACGCCTACCAGTCGATCCCTTCGTCGACCATCGGCCATTTTTCCGATCGGGGCTTCCTGCGCGGGATCAAGCCGCTGTTCAACGACATCCGTATGGTCGGCACTGTCGTCACCGTCAAAGTCTTCCCGCCGGATGGCAGCATTTTGCGTGAAGCGCTGTTGCTGAGTGAGCCGGGCGACGTGCTGGTGATCGAATGTGTGAACGACCAGGAGTGTGGCTGTTGGGGCGAACTGCGCACCCTGGCCGGATTGATCAAAGGGTTGGCCGGGGTGGTGGTGTCGGGTGCGGTCACGGATGTCAGTGCATTGCGCCGCCATGGGTTGCCGATCTTTTGCCGGGACGTCAGTTCGTACACGACTCGCGGCATTGGCGCTCATGGGGAAGTCAATCAGTCGATCAATGTGGGCGGGGTTCAGGTACAGCCTGGGGATCTGGCCGTTGGTGATGATGACGGTGTCTACATCCTTGAGGCCCGGCGTGCGGCCGAGCTGCTTCCCGAACTCCTGGCCAAAGAGCAAATGGACCAGCAGCGCAGGGCCGAATTCTTGCAGAGGCTCAATCAGCGAAGGGGCTGATTTCCCGAGCGGAAATGAAAAGGGGCAACTGTGCAGTTGCCCCTTTTTTGCGTCGGTCGGTCAGAAGCCGAGTTTGTCGCGCAATCCGTAATACCAGGCGCCCAACGCAGCGAATGGTGTACGCAGCAGTTGTCCGCCGGGGAACGGGTAGTGGGGCAGGTCGGCAAACGCATCGAAACGCTCGGCCTGACCACGCAACGCTTCGGCCAGGACCTTGCCTGCCAGGTGGGTGTACGTCACGCCATGGCCGCTGCAACCCTGGGAATAGTAGATGTTGTCGCCCAAGCGTCCGACTTGGGGAAGTCGCGACAAGGTCAGCAGGAAATTACCGGTCCAGGCGTAATCGATCTTCACGTCCTTGAGCTGCGGGAAGGCCTTGAGCATCTTCGGCCGAATAATCGCCTCGATGTTCGCCGGATCCCGCGCGCCGTATACCACTCCACCGCCGAAGACCAGGCGCTTGTCGCCGGTCAAACGGTAGTAGTCGAGCAGATAGTTGCAGTCCTCGACGCAGTAATCCTGCGGCAACAGGCTCTTGGCCAATGCGTCGCCCAAGGGTTCAGTGGTGATCACCTGAGTCCCGCAGGGCATCGATTTGGCGGCCAGTTCCGGCACCAGATTACCGAGATACGCGTTGCCCGCAACGATGATGAACTTGGCCCTGACCTTGCCCTGAGGTGTATGCACTACCGGATTCGCGCCGCGCTCGATACGCACCGCCGGCGATTGCTCATAAATGGTGCCGCCCAGCGACTCCGCAGCTGCCGCTTCGCCCAGCGCCAGGTTCAGCGGATGAATATGCCCGCCACTCATGTCGAGCAGGCCGCCGATGTATTGATCGCACGCGACCACTTCACGGATGCGACGCTGATCCATCAATTCGAGTTGGTTATGACCGAACCGCTCCCACAGACGCTTCTGGGATTCCAGATGGCCCATCTGCTTGGCGGTAATGGCGGCAAAAACACCGCCGTCCTTCAAGTCGCACTGGATATTATATTTGGCAACCCGTTCACGAATGATCCGCCCACCTTCGAACGCCATCTGCCCCAGCAACTGAGCCTGCTTGGGACCGACACTGCGCTCGATCACATCGATGTCGCGGCTATAACTGTTTACGATCTGGCCACCGTTACGCCCCGACGCACCAAAACCTACCTTCGCCGCTTCAAGCACCGTGACCCGGAAACCGTTTTCCAGCAGAAACAGGGCAGAGGACAGGCCGGTGTAACCGGCACCGATCACACAGACGTCAGTCTCTACGTCATCCTGCAAAGCCGGGCGCGGCGGAACCGCATTGGCCGATGCGGCGTAATAGGATTCCGGGTAGGGGGTGTTCGCCATCCTGCAGCCTCTGTTTAATATATTTTACGAGTTGTATCGATCCTACCCGAGATAAAAATCGACCGCCAGCCACCGCAAAATCTTCTTTGCAGCCGCAAAATTAAATATTTTGCATATTCATAGGGTTAGCTCGAAAAAAGGTGTTGACACCCCTTCGGAATTCCGTAGAATGCCGCCTCACAGCAGGCACGTAGCTCAGTTGGTTAGAGCACCACCTTGACATGGTGGGGGTCGTTGGTTCGAGTCCAATCGCGCCTACCAAACAAAATCCGCTCTGCTGGGCGGTCTAGAAGGGCTCACCGAAAGGTGGGCCCTTTTTTGTTGCCTGCGATTTGCAAAACTCCCACCTCAAAACGTCAACTCAACGCCCACCTCCAGGCAGGCTTTGGATTTGGCTTGTTGTATCTACCCTGTGAATCATTCAGCGGCCTCACGGTCATATCGCTGACTTTGCATTCAGGGCGTTCAAATGAAGCGTGCAGTAATAATGTTCATGGTTATTTCAGGTTCTCTCCTGCTGGGAGGCTGTGGGCCTCACTGGGACGACGGAGAAAGGTACGGTCGAGATCGTGATCGGGATCATGATTACCGTCGTGGATACGACCGCGGGTATGACGATGATCGCGGGTATGACCGCCGATATGATCGTCGTGACCATGATCATGGGTATGACCGCAATCGTGATCGTGACGATAGAGACGACTGAAGGCGCTGGCCATCGGCCCTCGGACCGGTCAATGATCGCCCGGTTTGCCGATCAGCTTCAGCGGCACGGATTGCCAGTGATTCAGGCGTAAGATAGCGGTGCTACCTCATCAAAAGGAGCCGCATATGATCGCCGACCAAATGAACAAGCAGGTATCTGAGGACAGAGCTGTTTGGGATCAATACTTCTGCGCTGCGTTGATTGCGGAAAGCAATTTGACGGCACCGGTTGTAGGAGGCGCTACGCATGAAGACAGGCAGAATCTGTTGATTGAAAGGGCCAAAGCTCTCGCCGACAAGATGATGGAAAACAGAAAATAACCAGAGCCCAGCCATCGCGCTGGGCTCTTCACATCTGGATCTCGTGCAAGACGATCCTGTCGGACCTGCTTGGTAGGCCCTACCAACTAAAACTAATCTTACTTGGCGTTCAGCTTCTTCAGTTCTTCATAAGTCGCCGACTGTACGAACCAGAAGCCGGAGATGATGCACCACGTCAGGGTGCCGGTAATGAAGACGCCTGCCCCGGACCAGAAGCCCTGAACGAAGATCATGACCACTGCGACGATCCAGATAACGGCCAGTGCGACGTACAGAACAACGTTGTTTACGCCAATTACGAACTCTTTCACGTCTATTCCCTTTTGAATGTTTATCCTCTGGCTCCTTACGCAAGGGCCAGTGGGCGGCATGATAGGGGGATAGCTGGCTCTTCGCCAGTCATGTCACGGCCTGCAGGCAGATTTCCAGATTCTGGACTACTACTGACAAGCCCGTTTCCTTGTCCCTGTCTGGAGCATCCCTATGCTGTTTCACTGGTTTCTTGCGGCGATCCATCTCTTGGCTGTTGCCTTGGGCCTTTGGGCGGTGCTCACCCGAGGTGCGGCGTTAAGCCGCCTGGCTGTCGGTACGGCGCCGGTTCGCAGTGTGCTGGTTGCCGATAACGTATGGGGCATCTGTGCGGGTATTTTGCTGATCACAGGTTTGATGCGGGCCTTCGGCGGGTACGAAAAAGGCACTGACTATTACCTTCATCAGCCATTGTTCCATTTGAAGATGACGCTGTTCGTGATCATTCTGCTGCTTGAAGTGGCCCCCATGATCACCTTGATCAAGTGGCGGATCGCCTTGGGCAGGGGCGCTTCGATTGACCAGGGTCGAGCCAGGCTGTTTGCACGCATCAGCCATGTCGAAGCGCTGTTGTTGATGTTGATGGTGATTGCGGCCACCGGCATGGCGCGCGGCGTGACCTTCGGCTAAGAACGGCGGGATTCGTCGGGGTTAAAGCGAATAATCTGACAGTCACGGCGTGGCCGAAGCCGGTAGCATCGGCTTCACGTAATCGGGGAGGAGGCGAGTGCCCAGCAAAATGCCGAGCATGAATCTTTAGCCAGCCATTGCGCTGTAACGAACGGGCTGGCTACTGACTGCAACAGGATTCAGGGAGTCTGCGGTTTGTCTGGAGCAGTGAGGCCAGCCTGAATGCGCTGATAGATTTCTTCGCGATGAACCGCAACGTCTTTCGGGGCATTGATGCCTATTCTGACTTGCTGGCCGCTAACGCCCAGAATGGTGATCGTAATGTCATCGCCAATATTTATGCTTTCACCGACTTTGCGGGTGAGTATCAGCATGGTCTTCTCCTTGATTGCTTTGTAGGGCACCTGATTCGGACAGTGCAGAGGTCGGTGGTATCTATAGATTAGTGCGAAGTCTCATGGTTTGGGTGCCTCTTTCTGACGCGCAGATGCTGCATTAATTCCCAAGGCGTAACTATACAGAGGCCGCAACCATCATTCTCGTTGTTTTAAGCCCATTTTGCGGCACTCGGGAAGTATTCATGGATGCTAAAATCGCCGCTTTAAGCATTCTGAGGGACGCGTTGTGCGCAAAATGGTCTTGGTAATTGCGGTATTGGCGCTGGCGGGATGCGGTGAAGGCAAGAGTGTTGACGCGCAAAAGCCGCAACCGGCAGCCGCGACTGCACCTTCGGTGGTCTCCGGTCCGCAATGGGATCTTGAAGTTCGAGGCGAAACACCTCAGGCGGTCAGCGATTTGAGCGGCTGGTTGATTGAGCACAGTTTCGTTTCCAATATCGTCAAGGAAAATGGAAAGACCCGGATTCTGCTCGGGCCATTCGGTTCGAAAGCAGAGGCCGAAGCCAAACAGGCAGAAGTGCGCGCGGCGCTCACCCGGGCGAAGAAACAGAACATCGAACTGTTGGTTGTCGACCATCCCGTAGCCCAGTAACAATCCTTTTCCAGGCGCAGTCCTCATTTGATGCGTGACGCTCTGGGGGAACGGCCGAATCTGCCCGTGATGGCTTCTACGGCTGGATCGCCGTGGAGATGCCAAGAAGTCACTCAGCCTGATGGGCTACTGGCGCTACCACAAAGCCGGCGGTTAGAAACGAACAAAGGCCTCGGATATCAAACCCGAGGCCTTTTGTGTTTTCAGCGAGCGCTTAACCGCAGGCTTTCATATCGACGGGGCCGACAAACTCGTTGCCGCGTCCCATGACGCACCCCACGCTTTGGTTGCGCTGTCGTTCCCAGGCCTCTACCGGATAGGTTTTATTCCAGGCTTCGTAGAGCTGTCGATCCTGTTTCGACAGGCGCAAACCATATTGCTTGCTCATGTAGAAATACGTTCGAGCGATCATGCCGCGTATGGACGGGCGGGGCATGACCTTCTTCGCCTTGAAGTCGACCTGGGTCAGGCACGAGCCATATTGGCCCGACTGCACCGGCAACCAGCCGAAACTGAAGTTGCTGCGATCGCCATTCACTTCGCCAATGCTCGGCACCAGGTTGTGCAGGTCGGCTTCGGCCTTCTGGTAGGCCGGATCATAACGCGTGCAGTTCTTGCGCCCACCTTCTTGCCAGCACTGACGCTGATGGCCGATCTGCCAGGCCGGAACAATGTGCTCCCACTCGATGCGGGAAGCGCGCTTGGCGTTTTTACGCGGTACATAACCGCAGGCTGCGAGGTTGACCTTGTTGCCGGTGTATTTGCACCCGCAATAGAACTCTGTGGATTGCGGTGCGTAGAGCTTCCAGGCCACTTTCTTGGCTTCGTTGAAGGTGCGTGGGGCGCCAGCCTGGGCGCCGAGGGTGATGAACAAAAACAGCAAAGCAAGCCAGCGGACACTCATTGACTCAATCTTCCTTCGGCACAACCCAAAAAATCTGCACGCCGCCATCGTCGCGATAGGCGAGGGTGACGTTGTCGTTCTCGTCGATTTCTTCGAGCAATTGTTCCCACTCATCCACGGGTTCGTCCGGCAGACGGAAGATCAACGCTGCTTTGGCTTTTTGGGCGGAGGGGGAATTGATGATTTTTTGAACGCGCATACCCATGCGTGCATAGGAGTCAGGAGAGGCAGAGGTGTTGGCCACGGAATTATCCTTATTAAGCTGTACGTGCATACAGTATTTAACTGTAAGCATTTTCGCAACTGCTTAAAATTCAAGAAAATCCTCTGACAGCAATTTTTTCCGTTTGGTGTAGGACGAAGGGAAAATTTTTATCGAAATATCGGGAGGGCTTGTAAGCCACTCGCCTGGGTTTGGCGAGTGGTGGAAGCGGTGCCCTACCGGAGCCGGTCGGGCGAGGGCCAATCAGTATTCCCAGAACATCCGCTGCAGCTCTTTGCTGTCGTTGGTCTTGGTCAGTGCGACCATGGCCAGGATGCGAGCCTTTTGCGGGTTCAGGTCGTGCGCTACAACCCAGTCGTACTTGTCGTCTGGTTGTTCAGCGTTACGCAGTACGAAACCGCCGGCGTTGACGTGGGACGAACGAATGATTTGCACGCCGTCCTTGCGCAGGGCTTGCAGTGATGGGACTACACGGGACGAGACGGAGCCATTGCCAGTACCGGCGTGAATGATGGCTTTGGCGCCAGACTGAGCCAACGCTTTGTAAGCGGTATCGCTGACATTGCCGTAGGAATAGGCGATTTCGACATCAGGCAGGCTCTTGATGTTTTTGATGTCGAATTCCGAGTCCATGGTGTGACGCTTGGCCGGCAAGCGGAACCAGTAGGATTTGCCTTCGACCACCATGCCCAGCGGGCCCCAGGCACTTTTGAATGCCTCGGTCTTGATGTTGATCATTTTGCTGACGTCACGACCCGACTGGATTTCATCGTTCATGGTCACCAGTACGCCTTTGCCGCGAGCCTCTTTGCTGCTGGCCACGGCCACTGCGTTGTACAGGTTCAGCATGCCATCGGCCGACATGGCGGTGCCCGGGCGCATGGAGCCGACAACGATGATTGGCTTGTCGGTTTTTTCCACCAGGTTCAGGAAGTAGGCGGTTTCTTCCAGGGTGTCGGTGCCGTGGGTGATGACGATGCCGTCGACGTCCTTGCTGTCTGCCAGTTCGGCCACGCGACGACCCAGTTGCAGCAGGTTTTCGTTGGTGATGCTTTCGGACGCGATCTGCATGACCTGTTCGCCACGAACGTTAGCCAGTTGGCTGAGTTCCGGAACCCCGGCGATCAATTGTTCGATGCCGACTTTTGCCGCTTGATAGGTCGCACTATTGGCGGCGCTGGCGCCCGCGCCAGCAATGGTGCCGCCGGTGGCCAGGATCACCACGTTTGCCAGTTTCTGTTGGGTTTCGACTTCTTTTGCCTGAAGGGCAGTAGGCAGGAGCAGCAAGAGGGCCAAAGCGCCCGGAACGAAGGTCTTGAAAGCAGATGTCATTATTTTTCTCTCTAGTAGTGAGACGGTGCTGATGCAGGTTCATCTAGATGCGCCCCCAGCGGATCTGAACGCTTGGGGTGAATGAGATGAGCAGGATCTGTACCAGTCGTACTTTGAATGAGAAAAACTTTTAACTTGATGATTTATATAAATATTTATCTGTGTCTCCGGAGGGAGTGCACCGCCGGTTGTCCGGGTTTCCGAACGCGTTGAGTGTTTGTGTTCGGCTCTCCGAAAAGTACTACAACCTCTGTCGAGTAAATCGTCCTGCAAGATTACGAATCATTGCTAAAGAAACCCGCGCTTCGGTCGATGCTCCTTTAAAGGATCTTTCTACTCAGGAGTTCACATGTCGTTATCCATTGGTATCTCAAACGCTGCAGGCGTCACCATTGGTGGCAAATCCGCCGCTACGATCCGAGCTTTGAATGACGCCACCGTAGAGGCTGCCGACAAAGCGCTGGGCACAATGGAAGGCGATGGTAATCAAGTCAAGACTGGCCCTTTGGGGTTGGATAAAAGCGCGGGCGCGCAGACCGAAACCCCAGACGAGAGCAACCAGAGTGTGGCGGTGAAAGTCCTGCTCAAACGCATGCAAGAGCTACAACAGCAACTGCGCGAGCAACAGCAACAATTAGCCGCAGCGCAGGCGGCGTCTTATCCGACACCGGAAGCCAAGGCCACTGTGGTCATGGCATTTCAAGGACAGATTGCCGACACCAATGGGGCGTTGTTGGAAGTGTCCGCGGCCCTGGTCAAGGAACTGGCCAAGGGTTCCAGCACCGGAACGGTGGTCAACACCACGGCATGACTTGAATGCCCGGCTTTTGCCAGCCAGTTCAAATAAATGGTCCTCTCTGCTCGTTGACAAATGTCGGCAGGGTTCGCATAGTTCGGTCTCGCAAACGTTTGCGCGGTGCTCGTGGTGGTTATCCATCTGTGAGCGCAATGAAGCCTACGCCAGCGCAAGCGTTGCTCAAAATAATCATAAGATCGGAGTGAACCCATGAAGCTGCCATTCGCTGGACGTCTTCTCGCTGTCGCTATGCTGGCTGCCGCATCCGTCGCGTTACCCGTCTCTTCGGCCTTCGCCGAAACGCCTGAAAAACCCAAAGTCGCATTGGTCATGAAATCCCTGGCCAATGAATTCTTCCTGACCATGGAAGACGGCGCCAAGGCCTATCAGAAAGACCACTCCAGCGATTTCGAGCTGATCTCCAACGGCATCAAAGACGAAACCGACACAGCTGGCCAGACACGCATCGTCGAGCAAATGATTCTGGCCAAGGTCAATGCGCTGGTCATCGCGCCGGCTGACTCCAAGGCCATGGTTCCGGTGATCAAGAAAGCCATCGATGCCGGTATCACCGTGATCAACATCGACAACCAGCTGGACCCGGCTGTGGTCAAAAGCAAAAACATCACTGTACCGTTCGTAGGCCCGGATAACCGCAAAGGCGCGCGTCTGGTGGGCGAGTACCTGGCCAAGCAACTGAAGGCCGGAGACGAAGTCGGCATCATCGAAGGCGTTTCAACCACCACCAACGCACAGCAAAGAACCGCAGGCTTCAAGGATGCGATGGAAGCGGCGCAGATCAAGGTCGTCTCTTTGCAGTCTGGTGACTGGGAAATCGACAAGGGCAACAAAGTGGCTGCCTCGATCCTCAGCGAGTACCCGCAAGTCAAAGCCCTGCTGGCCGGCAACGACAGCATGGCCGTCGGCGCAGTATCTGCCGTGCGTGCAGCGGGCAAGGCCGGCAAGGTGCAAGTGGTCGGTTACGACAACATCAACGCCATCAAGCCAATGCTCAAGGATGGCCGTGTCCTGGCCACCGCTGACCAGTTTGCGGCCAAGCAAGCCGTGTTCGGCATCGAGACTGCGCTGAAGATCATCAAGGGTGAAAAAGTCGACAGCGGCACCAATGGTGTGATCGAAACTCCGGTAGAGCTGGTTACCAAGTAGTCCTTCTGGCGACACAACGGTGCTCGCCCGTCGGGGCGAGCGCATGGAGAGTTTTTATGTCAGTTTCCGCCCCGAACGCTGTCCTCTCGGTCAGCGGTATCGGTAAGACCTACGCCCAACCGGTCCTGACCGGCATCGACCTGACGCTGATGCGCGGTGAAGTGCTGGCGTTGACCGGCGAAAACGGCGCGGGGAAAAGCACGCTGTCGAAGATCATCGGCGGGCTGGTCACGCCGACCACCGGCCACATGCAATTCCAGGGGCAGGATTACCGCCCCGCAAGCCGCGCTCAGGCCGAAGACCTCGGCATTCGCATGGTGATGCAGGAGCTCAATCTGTTGCCGACCCTGTCGGTGGCGGAAAACCTGTTTCTCGACAACTTGCCCAGCAATGGCGGCTGGATCAGTCGCAAGCAATTGCGCAAGGCGGCGATCGAAGCGATGGCCCAGGTCGGCCTCGACGCGATTGACCCGGACACGCTGGTGGGCGAATTGGGCATCGGTCACCAGCAAATGGTGGAGATCGCCCGCAATCTGATCGGCGATTGCCACGTGCTGATCCTCGACGAACCGACCGCGATGTTGACCAACCGTGAAGTCGAGATGCTGTTCGAGCAGATCACCCGCCTCCAAGCTCGCGGCGTGTCGATCATCTATATCTCGCACCGTCTCGAAGAACTGGCGCGGGTCGCCCAGCGTATTGCGGTACTGCGCGATGGCAACCTGGTTTGCGTCGAGCCGATGGTCAATTACAACAGCGAGCAACTGGTAACGCTGATGGTCGGTCGTGAACTCGGCGAACACATCGATATGGGCCCGCGCAAGATCGGCGCTCCAGCCTTGACGGTCAACGGGCTGACCCGTTCCGACAAGGTTCGCGATGTGTCCTTCGAGGTGCGCGCCGGCGAGATCTACGGGATTTCCGGCTTGATCGGGGCAGGGCGCACTGAGTTGCTGCGCTTGATCTTCGGTGCCGATAAAGCGGACAGCGGCACGGTTGCACTCGGCTCGCCAGCACAGGTTGTCAGTATCCGGTCGCCGGCTGACGCGGTCGGTCATGGCATCGCCTTGATCACCGAAGATCGCAAGGGCGAAGGCCTGCTGCTGACCCAGTCGATCAGCGCGAATATTGCCTTGGGCAATATGCCGGTGATTTCCAGCGCGGGCATTGTCAACAAGGGTGACGAGATGGCGCTGGCCCAGCGTCAGGTCGACGCCATGCGCATCCGCAGCTCCAGCCCGACGCAATTGGTGTCGGAACTGTCCGGCGGCAATCAGCAGAAAGTCGTGATCGGCCGCTGGCTTGAGCGTGATTGCTCGGTAATGCTGTTCGACGAGCCAACGCGTGGCATCGATGTCGGCGCCAAGTTTGACATTTACGCCTTGCTCGGTGAGCTGACCCGTCAAGGCAAAGCGCTGGTGGTGGTGTCCAGCGACCTGCGTGAGCTGATGTTGATCTGCGACCGCATCGGCGTGCTCTCGGCGGGACGTCTGATCGACACCTTCGAGCGTGACAGCTGGACCCAGGATGATTTGCTTGCCGCCGCGTTCGCCGGCTACCAAAAACGTGACGCGTTGCTCAACGAAGCAGCGCCTAGGGATCTCGCATGAATACTGCAGTGACTGCCGGCAAACGTAGTGGCAACTTTTATGGCCTCGGTACCTATCTGGGACTGGCCGGTGCCTTGCTGGCAATGGTTGCGCTGTTCTCGGTTCTGAGCAGCCATTTCCTGTCCTATGACACTTTCAGCACCCTGGCCAACCAGATTCCGGACTTGATGGTGCTGGCGGTCGGCATGACGTTCGTGTTGATCATCGGCGGCATCGACCTGTCGGTGGGTTCGGTGCTTGCGCTGGCGGCGTCAACGGTCAGCGTGGCGATTCTCGGTTGGGGTTGGAGCGTGCTGCCTGCGGCGCTGCTCGGAATGGCGGCGGCAGCGCTGGCCGGGACCATCACCGGTTCGATCACTGTGGCATGGCGGATTCCGTCGTTCATCGTGTCCCTCGGCGTGCTGGAAATGGCCCGTGGCGTGGCGTATCAGATGACCGGGTCGCGCACGGCCTACATCGGTGACGCCTTCGCCTGGTTGTCCAACCCGATCGCCTTTGGCATCTCGCCGTCGTTCATCATTGCCTTGCTGATCATCTTCATTGCCCAGGCAGTGCTGACGCGTACCGTGTTCGGTCGCTACCTGATCGGCATCGGCACCAACGAAGAGGCGGTGCGTCTGGCAGGGATCAATCCGAAGCCCTACAAGATTCTGGTATTCAGTCTGATGGGGCTGCTGGCCGGTATTGCCGCGCTGTTCCAGATTTCCCGTCTGGAAGCGGCGGATCCGAATGCCGGCTCCGGGCTGGAGCTGCAAGTGATCGCCGCGGTCGTGATCGGCGGCACCAGCCTGATGGGCGGTCGCGGTTCGGTCATCAGTACGTTCTTCGGGGTTCTGATCATCTCCGTATTGGCGGCCGGTCTTGCGCAGATCGGCGCGACTGAACCCACCAAACGCATCATCACCGGCGCAGTGATCGTGGTGGCGGTGGTGCTTGATACTTATCGCAGTCAGCGCGCAAGCCGGCGGACCTGAGACATGGCAACAATCAAGGATGTGGCAGCGCTCGCGGGGATTTCCTACACCACGGTTTCCCACGTAGTGAACAAGACCCGGCCGGTGAGCGAAGAGGTGCGGGTCAAGGTTGAGGCTGCGATCAAAACCCTCGACTACGTGCCCAGCGCCGTGGCCCGGTCCCTCAAGGCCAAAACCACGGCGACCATCGGACTGCTGGTGCCCAACAGCCTCAACCCGTACTTCGCCGAACTGGCGCGCGGCATCGAGGATTACTGCGAGCGTAATGGCTACTGCGTAATTCTCTGTAACTCCGATGACAACCCGGACAAGCAGCGCAGTTACCTGCGCGTGCTGCTGGAAAAGCGCATCGACGGGCTGATTGTCGCTTCGGCGGGCGGTGACGCGGGGCTGGCGGAGGGGCTGGCAGGCGTGCGCACGCCGATGGTGATCGTCGACCGTGGACTGGAAGGTGTGAATGCCGACATGGTGCGGATCGATCACGAATACGGCGCCTATCTGGCAACCCGCCACCTTCTGGAATTGGGGCACCGGGACATCGCAACCATTGGTGGCCCGGCGAGTACCAGTGTGGCGCAGATGCGTCTGGCGGGTTATTGCCGTGCCCTGAAAGAGGCAGGTGTCGAAGTAGCACGCGAGCGCATGCTGGAAAGCGACTTCACCAGTACTGGCGGTTACAACACTGCCGCGATCCTGCTGGAAAACAACCCGCCCAGCGCAATCTTTGCCGGTAACGACATGATCGGTATCGGCGTGCTGCGAGCGGCGGCCGAGCGCAATATTCGCGTGCCGACGGAACTGTCGGTAATCGGCTTCGACGATATTCAAATGAGCCGCTATGTGTACCCGGCGCTGACCACCGTGGGGCAGTCGATCCTGCAGCTCGGCGAGATGGCGGCCGAAGTGCTTTTAAGAAGAATCGCCACACCGGACATGGCCACCGATCAACGGATCGTGACGCCCAGTATTGTCCTGCGGGAATCGACTGCGCCGCTGGCCAGCGTGTTCGCGCAGTTCCGTTGAAATGGAAAGTCGCAAAATCAACAGCACCGCTGAAACAGAATTGATGAGTAGTGACGTATGCCAGCAAAAGTAGTGGTTATCGGCAGTCTGAACATGGACCTGGTCACCCGGGCGCCACGGCTGCCCCGTGGTGGTGAAACGCTGATCGGCGAGTCGTTTGCCACGGTTTCCGGTGGCAAGGGCGCGAATCAGGCAGTTGCCGCGGCGAGACTGGGGGCGCAGGTGTCGATGGTTGGTTGCGTGGGCAGCGATGCCTACGGCGAACAATTGCGCGGGGCGCTGTTGGCTGAGCAGATCGATTGCCAAGCGGTCAGCACCGTCGACGATTCCAGTGGCGTAGCGTTGATCGTGGTCGATGACAACAGCCAGAACGCAATCGTGATCGTTGCCGGTGCGAACGGTGCGCTGACTGCAGAGGTAATTGATCGTTTCGACGCCGTGTTGCAGGCGGCGGACGTGATCATCTGCCAGCTGGAAGTCCCGGATGCCACGGTCGGTCATGCGCTCAAGCGCGGCCGTGAGTTGGGCAAGACCGTGATCCTCAACCCGGCGCCGGCCAGCCGTCCGCTGCCGGCGGAATGGTACGCGTCCATCGATTATCTGATTCCCAATGAAAGCGAAGCTGCGGCACTGAGTGGTGTGCCAGTGGATTCCCTGGCATCTGCCGAAACCGCTGCATCCCGGCTGATCTCGTTGGGCGCCGGCAAGGTCATCATCACCCTCGGTGCTCAAGGTTCGCTGTTTGCCAACGGCAAAGGCTTCGAGCACTTCCCTGCGCCGAAGGTGAAAGCTGTCGATACCACGGCGGCTGGCGACACCTTCGTCGGTGGTTTCGCCGCTGCGCTGGCGGCTGGCAAAAGCGAAGCCGACGCGATCCGTTTCGGCCAGGTCGCCGCCGCGCTGTCGGTGACCCGTGCTGGCGCGCAACCCTCGATTCCCAACTTGTCCGACGTACAGGCCTTTAACGCACCATGAAAAAGACCCCTTTGCTCAATGTCGCGTTATCGCGGCTGATCGCCTCCCTGGGCCATGGCGACATAGTAGTAATTGGCGACGCGGGTCTGCCGGTGCCGCCAGGCGTTGAGCTGATTGACCTGGCCCTGACCCACGGTATCCCGGACTTCGTCAGCACATTGAAGGTTGTGCTCAGCGAAATGCAGGTCGAGAGCCATGTATTGGCCCATGAGATCCTGGGCAAAAAGCCTTCGGCATTGGCAACGCTCGATGAGCTGAATGCCGACGGTGCGCTGGGTCGGCGTGAGCTGCTCAGTCATGACCAGTTCAAAGTCCTCAGCCGACAGGCACGGGCGATTGTTCGTACGGGCGAATGTCAGCCGTACTGCAACATCGTGCTGGTGGCAGGGGTTACGTTCTAACTCGCTGTTGTCTTTCTGTTGTCCCACGCACAACGAGTGCGCTATGTACCGCTATGCTCAGAAACTGCACCACCTGCTCCGGAGTTTGCTGCTTTTGTCCCTGATTACCGCAACAAGCGCCCAGGCGGCGGAAAAGATCGACTTGATCATCGACACCGACCCGGGTGCCGATGACGTGGTTGCCTTGCTGTTTGCGCTGGCATCGCCGCAAGAGCTGAACATTCGTGCACTGACCACCGTCGCCGGCAATGTGCGTCTGGACAAGACTTCGCGTAATGCGCGGCTGGCCCGTGAGTGGGCGGGGCGCGAGGAGGTGCCGGTCTACGCGGGCGCTCCGAAGCCGCTGATGCGTACGCCGATCTATGCCGAGAACATCCATGGCAAGGAAGGACTTTCGGGCGTCACCGTACATGAGCCGAAAAAAGGCCTGGCCCAAGGCAATGCGGTCAATTACCTGATCGACACTTTGAAAGCCGCCAAGCCCCACAGCATCACTATCGCCATGCTCGGTCCGCAGACCAACCTGGCCCTGGCGCTGATCCAGGAACCTGAGATCGTTCAGGGCATCAAGGAAGTGGTGATCATGGGCGGGGCGCACTTCAATGGTGGCAACATTACTCCGGTGGCTGAGTTCAACCTGTTCGCCGACCCACAGGCTGCAGAAGTGGTGCTGAAAAGCGGAGTGAAGCTGACCTACCTGCCGCTGGACGTAACCCACAAGATTCTCACCAGTGACGCGCGTCTTAAACAGATCGCGGCTATCAACAACAATGCCAGCAAGCTGGTGGGCGATATTCTCAATGAGTACGTCAAAGGCGACATGGAGCACTACGGCATTCCGGGTGGCCCGGTGCATGACGCGACGGTCATCGCCTACCTGCTCAAGCCGGAGCTGTTCACCGGTCGCTCGGTGAATGTGGTGGTTGATAGTCGTGAAGGCCCGACGTTCGGCCAAACCATCGTCGACTGGTATGACGGCTTGAAAGCGCCGAAAAACGCTTTCTGGGTAGAAAGTGGCGACGCCCAGGGCTTCTTTGACCTGCTGACCGAGCGCCTGGCTCGTCTGAAGTAAGCCATAGACCCGCAGGTGCCAGCCTGCGGGTTTTTTCCGTCACTCGCTATCTATCAGGCCAATAAAGTCGGCAGGGTACTTCTCGAATACCTGTGCGATGAATATCTGGGCGGCTTGGGTTCCCAATTCCTTGACTAATAGATCGATACCAATGATCGCCAACTCTTCCGGACTGCCCGGGCTGTAAGAGCTGTGGCCCTGGGGCCACTTGGCTTTGATGTCGGCGTCGATGCTTACGGTGGTCATGATGGCGCTCGTGAAGTCGGGAAAGTCTGAGTGTCGAGTAAACCATTTTGGGCGGCTTTTGACACTCCGACTTAGGCATGAGGGGAGGGCTATGCGACACTTGGTCTTTGACGATTTTTCAAGGACTGTGCTGTGCAGATCGATTTGAACACTCCTGACGGCTTGACCCTTGAGGCGGTGCGTCAGCTGCTGGCCTCTGCCAGCGACGATGAGCACACTCAATTGCGAGTCACCAAGGGCGGCATCGCCTACATTTCGTCAGGCGTTGTAGGCGGTACTGATATCAGTGGACTGTTGTTTCGTCTGGAGACGTGGGCCAAGGGTTCCGGTTATGTAGGATTGGTCGCGGCCAGTGACGAGGTCTGGGTCATGCAGATTTTCAACGCGCTGAAAGAGAACTGGCCGATTCCGCCGTTTGACTACATTGACGTCTATTGAGCGCTGTTCATATTCAGTCACGATTGAGTGGTAAACGGCAGGGCAATGCTCAGGCAAACTCGCCGCGTGTCCCAATAGAGGGCAGGGTGCTAGTACTCTCCGTGAAACAAAACGCCAGATTGGCGGTCGCACGATCTCAGCTTAACTATTGAAAAAGGAGGCTTCATGCCTTGGAAGCTCGCGTCATTGGGTACTTTGTTCGCCGTTGCCATGTTGGCCGGTTGCAGCACTACCTCCACCGAGTCGACAACAGACCCTGTCACCACGACTGACACGGGCCACAGCCGTTGTGAGGCAAAAGCTGCCGAATTCACCATTGGCAAAAAGGCTTCGCCTGAACTGCTGGAGCAGGCACGCACTCGCGCAGGTGCGCAAAATGCACGGTTCCTCTTGCCCACCGACATGGTGACCCTGGAGTACCGCTCCGATCGTCTTAACCTGAACACCGATGCCAGCCGGGTTGTGACCCGAGTCAACTGTGGCTGATCATTTCGCGCTTTTGTTTCGCCCATAAAAAACCCCGTCACATGGACGGGGTTTTTTTAGTGCGCCAGAAACTTACTCTGGGCGAACTTGTGCAGCTTGCATACCCTTTTGGCCTTTCTCAGCCACGAAGGAAACGGTTTGGCCTTCTTTCAGGCTTTTGAAACCGTCGCTTTCGATAGCTTTGAAGTGTACGAACAGGTCGTCACCGCCACCTTGAGGAGTGATGAAGCCGAAGCCTTTTTCATCGTTGAACCATTTAACGGTGCCGGTTTGGCGATTAGACATGGTGTATCTCCAAGAAACATATATTTTCAGTAGTGCTGTGCTGCTCAGGCCAACTGGGCACACCGGGGTATCATAGTCGAAATGTTCGCTTTGGGAGCCCCCCGGACGTGCTGTTTGCCCAGCAGTCGCGTTCCGTTTGCTGCTTGATGTAGCTGAAAGCCCCGTTTTACAAGGCTTTCAGCCGAAAGTAAAGACGATAAAAAAACCTGTAAAACCTGCATAAATTGTACGAAAAATCGGTTTTCAGAGGCTTTTTACAGTCGTTGCAGGCGAAAAAAGCGCTCTGTCGGGCTTATTTTTTCGCTTTGTTTTCGGCTTTACACGACGAGATTTGGGTCAATGCTTTTTGTTTCAGGGCATCACTGGCGGTGTTGTCCATCAGGGATTGGATGTCTTTGGCAGGGTACGATTTGATGGCATCGGCGCCGCAAGCGCAGTGAGACTTCGCTGCTGCAGCTCCGATCTGTGGCGTAGCTGCTTCTGTGCACTGAGCCATGTATTTCTCGCGTTCGCCCTTCGGCCAATCGGCATGGGCGGCCAGTGGCAGCAGCAAAACGATAGGGGCGACTACTGCGAATAAACGTTTCAGATGCATGCTGGGATGCTCCTTGTGGGTCAATGTCTTGTTATCTGAGGGGTAAAACAGGGTTCTAGTTCAGCACTCTGGCATAAAATTACCCGATTTGCCCCTAGACAAAGCCTCGGTGCATCGACGACCGTTCATCTGTGCTAGCATGCCCCGCTCGGGCGTTTGCAGGCTCCGGATGGCCTTCAGTCCCGGTAGCGGCAAATGTGCGAATAACCCTGATTTGAATCCCAGTCACTCTGGTTCGGTTTTCCGGTTGGCCGCAAGGCTCCTGCCGCTGTAAGGCAGGCGTTCGTCATTGAATGGCCTGGATCGGATCTTGTACTGGCTCATCCCAACCCACGTGACCTTTGGTAGGGGTCACCACTAGGAGAGGAGGCGCCATGCCAACTATTACTCTTCCCGACGGCAGTCAACGTTCATTCGATCACCCGGTATCCGTTGCCGAGGTCGCTGCATCCATTGGTGCAGGCCTGGCCAAAGCCACCGTGGCCGGCAAGGTCGATGGCAAGCTGGTCGACGCTAGCGACATCATCGGCAGCGACGCTACGCTGCAAATCATTACGCCAAAGGATGAAGAGGGGCTGGAGATCATTCGTCACTCTTGCGCCCACCTGGTTGGCCATGCGGTCAAGCAGTTGTACCCAACGGCCAAGATGGTCATCGGTCCGGTCATCGACGAAGGCTTCTATTACGACATCGCCTTCGAACGTCCTTTCACTCCGGACGACCTGGCCGCCATCGAACAGCGCATGCAGCAGCTGATCGAAAAAGATTACGACGTCATCAAGAAAGTCACTCCGCGTGCCGAAGTGATCGAAGTGTTCAAGGCCCGTGGCGAAGACTACAAACTGCGCCTGGTCGAAGACATGCCGAACGAACAGGCCATGGGCCTGTACTATCACGAAGAATACGTCGACATGTGCCGCGGCCCGCACGTGCCGAACACGCGCTTCCTGAAATCCTTCAAGCTGACCAAGTTGTCCGGCGCTTACTGGCGTGGCGATGCCAAGAACGAGCAATTGCAGCGCGTTTACGGCACGGCGTGGGCAGACAAAAAGCAGCTGGCGGCTTACATCCAGCGCATCGAAGAAGCCGAGAAGCGCGATCACCGCAAGATCGGCAAGCGTCTGGGTCTGTTTCACACCCAGGAAGAGTCGCCGGGCATGGTGTTCTGGCATCCGAACGGCTGGACTCTGTACCAGGTGCTCGAGCAATACATGCGCAAGGTTCAGCGCGACAACGGTTACCTGGAGATCAAAACTCCGCAGGTCGTTGACCGCAGTCTGTGGGAGAAGTCCGGGCATTGGGCCAACTACGCCGACAACATGTTCACCACGCAGTCGGAAAACCGTGACTACGCCATCAAGCCGATGAACTGCCCTTGCCACGTGCAGGTGTTCAATCAGGGCCTGAAAAGCTACCGTGAACTGCCAATGCGCCTGGCCGAATTCGGTGCTTGCCATCGTAATGAGCCATCGGGCGCACTGCACGGCATCATGCGTGTGCGCGCGTTCACTCAGGACGACGCCCACATCTTCTGCACTGAAGAGCAGATGCAGGCTGAATCCGCTGCGTTCATCAAACTGACCATGGACGTCTATGCCGACTTCGGCTTCAAAGACGTCGAGATGAAGCTGTCCACTCGTCCGGAAAAACGCGTCGGTTCCGACGAATTGTGGGATCGCGCCGAAGCGGCCCTGGCTGCAGCCCTTGATAGTGCTGGCCTGCCGTACGATCTGCAGCCGGGCGAGGGTGCGTTCTACGGTCCGAAGATCGAATTTTCGCTGAAAGATTGCCTCGGTCGCGTCTGGCAGTGTGGTACCCTTCAGCTCGATTTTAACCTGCCTGTCCGTCTGGGAGCCGAATACGTCTCTGAAGACAACAGTCGCAAGCACCCGGTTATGTTGCACCGGGCGATCCTTGGCTCCTTCGAACGTTTCGTCGGAATCCTGATCGAGCACTACGAGGGTGCATTCCCTGCGTGGCTGGCTCCGACCCAGGCAGTGATCATGAATATCACTGATAAACAGGCTGATTTCGCCGCTGAGGTTGAAAAAACTCTCAACGAAAGCGGATTTCGTGCCAAGTCTGACTTGAGAAATGAAAAGATCGGCTTTAAAATCCGCGAGCATACTTTGCTCAAGGTTCCTTATCTCTTGGTTATCGGAGATCGGGAAGTCGAGATGCAGACTGTCGCTGTGCGTACTCGTGAAGGTGCTGACCTGGGCTCGATGCCCGTCGCCCAGTTCGCCGAGTTCCTCGCTCAAGCGGTTTCCCGGCGTGGTCGCCCAGATTCGGAGTAATTACTATTAAGCGTGAAATGAGACAAGATAAACGAGCTGCACCGAAGGCCCCGATCAACGAGAATATCTCGGCACGCGAGGTTCGGTTAATTGGGGCTGAAGGTGAACAGCTTGGGATTGTGTCAATTGAAGACGCGCTTCTTAAGGCTGAAGAGGCCAAACTGGATCTGGTGGAAATTTCCGCCGATGCAGTACCCCCTGTTTGCAAACTGATGGACTACGGCAAATCGATCTTCGAAAAGAAGAAGCAGATTGCCGCGGCCAAGAAAAACCAGAAGCAGATTCAGGTTAAAGAAATCAAGTTTCGTCCAGGGACGGAGGAAGGGGATTACCAGGTAAAACTGCGCAACCTGGTACGTTTCCTGAGTGATGGGGACAGGGCCAAGGTATCCTTGCGATTCCGCGGCCGTGAGATGGCCCACCAGGAGCTGGGGATGGAACTCCTCAAGCGAGTTGAAGGTGACTTGCTCGAGTACGGTTCGGTCGAACAGCATCCTAAGATGGAAGGACGCCAACTGATCATGGTCATCGCCCCGAAAAAGAAGAAGTAATCAATAGGGCACGGCAGGCCTTCTGATTATGTTTATCAACTGAATGCGGAGTATCCGAACATGCCAAAAATGAAAACTAAAAGTGGTGCTGCTAAGCGGTTTCTGAAAACTGCTAACGGTATCAAGCACAAGCACGCTTTCAAGAGCCACATCCTGACTAAAATGTCGACCAAGCGTAAGCGTCAACTGCGCGGTAGCAGCTTGCTGGCACCGTGTGACGTGGCAAAAGTCGAGCGCATGCTGCGCCTTCGTTAATTTAGTCAAGAATAGAGGAAGTAACTCATGGCTCGTGTAAAGCGTGGCGTCATTGCCCGTAAACGTCACAAAAAAATTCTGAAACTTGCTAAAGGCTACTACGGCGCTCGCTCGCGCGTATTCCGTGTTGCCAAGCAAGCGGTAATCAAGGCAGGCCAATACGCCTACCGTGACCGTCGTCAGAAAAAACGTCAGTTCCGCGCTCTGTGGATCGCTCGTATCAACGCTGGTGCACGTATCAACGGTCTGTCCTACAGCCGTTTCATTGCCGGCCTGAAAAAAGCGTCCATCGAGATCGACCGTAAGGTTCTGGCTGATCTGGCAGTGAACGAAAAAGCGGCGTTTGCTGCGATTGTCGAGAAAGCTAAAGCCACCTTGGCTTAAGTACCCCCGACAGTCACCCGGTCTCATCTCTGTGGGGTCAGGTGTTAAACGTCATAAATAGGGGAAGAGCCTTCAAGCTCTTCCCCTATTTTGTATCTGGAGTCTGTACATGGAAAACCTGGATGCGCTCGTCTCTCAAGCACTAGAGGCTGTGCAAAGCGCTGAAGATATCAATGCCCTGGAGCAAATCCGGGTTCACTACCTTGGCAAAAAGGGTGAATTGACTCAGGTGATGAAGACCCTGGGGAATTTGCCGGCAGAAGAACGTCCGCAAGTCGGCGCGCTGATCAACGTTGCCAAGGAGCGTGTCACAGAGGTTCTCAATGCGCGCAAGGCACTGTTTGAAGAGGCCGACCTGGCCGCCAAACTGTCTGCCGAGTCCATTGACGTGACCCTGCCTGGCCGTGGCCAGACCTCGGGTGGTCTGCATCCGGTCACACGCACTCTGGAACGAATCGAGCAGTTCTTCACCCATATCGGCTACGGCATTGCCGAAGGCCCTGAGGTCGAAGACGACTATCACAACTTCGAAGCACTCAACATCCCAGGCCATCACCCGGCCCGGTCGATGCATGACACCTTCTATTTCAATGCCAACATGTTGCTGCGCACCCATACCTCGCCGGTACAGGTCCGCACCATGGAATCGAAACAGCCGCCGATCCGCATCGTCTGCCCAGGCCGTGTGTACCGTAGCGACTCCGATATCACCCACTCCCCGATGTTCCACCAGGTCGAAGGCCTGCTGGTCGACCGTGATATCAACTTCGCTGACTTGAAAGGCACCATCGAAGAGTTCCTGCGCGTGTTCTTTGAAAAAGAACTGGCCGTGCGTTTTCGCCCTTCGTACTTCCCGTTCACAGAGCCATCCGCCGAAGTCGACATGGAATGCGTGATGTGCAGCGGTAAAGGCTGCCGCGTCTGCAAGCAGACTGGCTGGCTGGAAGTGATGGGCTGCGGCATGGTTCACCCGAATGTGTTGCGCATGTCCGGGATCGACCCGGAAGAGTTCTCGGGCTTTGCCTTCGGCATGGGCGTTGAGCGTCTGGCCATGCTGCGTTACGGCGTGAACGACTTGCGTCTGTTCTTCGACAACGACTTGCGGTTCCTCGCGCAATTTCGCTAGTCGTAACGAATTCTTAGGAGAGCAGGATGAAATTCAGTGAACAATGGCTGCGTGGCTGGGTAAGCCCGCAGGTAAGTCGTGACGAGCTGGTTGCTCGTCTGTCGATGGCCGGTCTTGAGGTCGATAGCGTTACGCCGGCCGCCGGCGAATTCACCGGTGTGGTAGTGGGCGAGGTGCTGAGCACCGAGCAACACCCGGACGCCGACAAGTTGCGCGTTTGCCAGGTCAGCAATGGCTCGGAGACTTTCCAGGTCGTGTGCGGTGCGCCAAACGTGCGCCCGGGCCTGAAGATCCCGTTCGCCATGATCGGTGCCGAACTGCCAGGTGACTTCAAAATCAAGAAAGCCAAGCTGCGGGGCGTTGAGTCCAATGGCATGCTGTGCTCGCAAGCCGAGCTGCAAGTCGGTGAAGGCAACGATGGCCTGATGGAATTGCCGGCCGATGCGCCAGTGGGTCAGGACATTCGTGAATACCTGAGCCTGGACGACGCCAGCATCGAGGTCGATCTGACCCCGAACCGCGGTGACTGTCTGTCCTTGGCCGGTCTGGCTCGTGAAGTCGGCGCGCTGTACGCCGCTGAAGTCACCCGCCCGGTGGTTGCTGTAGTGCCGGCCGTGCACGACGAGGTGCGTTCGATCGAAGTGCTGGCGCCAGCCGCTTGCCCGCGTTACTTGGGTCGTGTGATCCGTAACGTTGACTTGTCCAAACCAACGCCGCTGTGGATGGTCGAGCGTCTGCGTCGTGGTGACGTGCGCAGCATCGACGCTGCCGTCGACATCACTAACTACGTGATGCTGGAGTTGGGTCAACCACTGCATGCCTTTGATCTCGCCGAAATTAATGGCGGCATCCGCGTACGCATGGCTGAAGAAGGCGAGAAGTTGGTACTGCTCGATGGTCAGGAAGTCAGTCTGCGTAGCGATACGTTGGTGATTGCCGACCATACCCGCGCCTTGGCCATCGCCGGCGTGATGGGTGGCGAACACAGTGGTGTCAACACTGCGACTACTCGCGATGTATTCCTGGAAAGCGCGTTTTTCGATCAGATTGCTGTTGCTGGCAAGGCCCGTTCCTACGGGCTGCACACCGATGCCTCGCACCGCTACGAGCGTGGCGTGGATTGGCAACTGGCCCGTGAAGCCATGGAGCGTGCCACCGGCTTGCTTCTGGATATCACTGGTGGCGAAGCTGGCCCGATCATCGAAACCGTCAGCGAGCAGCACCTGCCGTCGATTGCGCCAGTTACCCTGCGGGCGCAACGCATCACTCAGATGCTGGGTATGGAAATGGATTCGGCCGAAGTCGAGCGACTGCTCAGTGGCTTGGGTCTGAAGGTTTCTGCCGATGGAGCAGGGCAGTGGCGCGTAGAAGTGCCAAGCCATCGCTTCGACATCAGCCTGGAAGTCGACCTGATCGAGGAGCTCGCCCGTCTGTACGGTTACAACCGTCTGCCAGTTCGTTACCCGCAAGCTCGTCTGGCACCGCAGGCCAAGGCTGAAGCACGGAGCGATCTGCCTGAACTGCGTCGTCTGCTGGTAGCCCGTGGTTATCAGGAAGCGATCACCTACAGCTTCATCGATCCAAAACAGTTTGAACTGTTTAATCCAGGTGTCGAGCCACTGTTGTTGGCCAACCCGATTTCGAACGACATGGCCGCCATGCGCTCATCTTTGTGGCCAGGCCTGGTCAAGGCGCTTCAGCACAACCTGAACCGTCAACAGGATCGCGTGCGCCTGTTCGAAAGCGGCCTGCGTTTCGTCGGTCAGCTGGAAGGCCTGAAGCAAGAGCCGATGCTGGCAGGTGTTGTTTGCGGTAGTCGTTTGCCGGAAGGTTGGGCGCAAGGTCGCGATGTAGTGGACTTCTTCGACGTCAAAGCCGATGTGGAAGCGGTGCTGGGCTTTGCCGGGGCGCTTGATTCGTTCACTTTCGTACCAGGTAAACACCCTGCGTTGCACCCGGGTCAAACCGCTCGTATTGAGCGTGAAGGTCGTTTGGTCGGTTTTGTCGGCGCTATCCATCCCGAATTGTCTAAAACCCTCGGTCTTGACCGCCCAATCTTCGCCTTCGAGCTCGTTCTTGCGGAAGTGGCATTGGGTAAAATGCCTAAATTCCAGGAGTTATCGCGCTTTCCTGAAGTGCGTCGTGATCTTGCACTGATCGCCGAAAAAGACGTCGCAGCCAGTGCAGTACTGGACGTAATCCGTGAAAATGCAGGGGAATGGCTGACGGACCTCAGGCTATTTGACGTATATCAGGGTAAAGGCATTGATCCTGATAGAAAAAGCCTTGCAGTCGGCTTGACCTGGCAGCATCCATCGCGCACTCTTAATGACGATGAGGTGAATACCACGACGCAAAACATCCTCACCTCGCTCGAACAAAGGTTGAACGCCACGTTAAGGAAGTGACGTATGGGGGCTCTGACGAAAGCTGAGATGGCGGAACGTCTGTATGAAGAGTTGGGCCTGAATAAACGGGAGGCCAAGGAATTGGTCGAACTGTTTTTTGAAGAAATCAGGCACGCTCTTGAAGACAACGAACAAGTCAAATTGTCCGGTTTCGGCAATTTCGACCTTCGGGACAAACGCCAGCGGCCTGGCCGCAATCCGAAAACGGGTGAAGAAATCCCGATCACGGCTCGCCGTGTGGTCACCTTTCGTCCAGGGCAGAAGTTGAAGGCCCGAGTTGAGGCTTATGCTGGAACCAAGTCATAACGACGAACTACCCGTCATCCCAGGTAAACGCTACTTCACCATTGGTGAAGTCAGCGAGCTGTGTGCGGTAAAACCACACGTGCTGCGCTACTGGGAGCAGGAGTTTCCTCAACTCAACCCCGTCAAACGCCGCGGAAACCGCCGGTATTATCAGCGACAAGACGTGCTGATGATCCGGCAGATCCGCGCGCTTCTTTACGATCAGGGGTTCACCATCGGCGGCGCACGCTTGCGTTTATCCGGCGATGAAGCCAAAGATGACACGACCCAATACAAGCAAATGATCCGCCAGATGATTGCCGAGCTGGAAGATGTTCTGGTGGTACTCAAGAAATAAATTCCTGCTTTTAAATACTTCCAGTTTTCAAAAGCTTGCGATATATTCTTGAGCGTTCTTCGAGAAGAGGAACGGATTTAACGCCTAGTCGGGGCGTAGCGCAGTCCGGTAGCGCACTAGCATGGGGTGCTAGGGGTCGAGTGTTCGAATCACTCCGTCCCGACCATATAATTCAGTGTCTTAGGCCAGTGTTCACAGCACTGGCCTTTTTCATGTGCGTGACTTTTGCGTGACTTCTCTAATTTTCACGCCTGCTTCCTCTTCAGAATTGTCAGTACCGGTCCACGCGAATCGGTTGCTGAGACCATGTTCGCAGCTTCAATCAGATGCCCGAGCTCAGCACCCGAGTAGTGACTGGTGATGCTGCCGTTCTTGTGGCCAAGAAGAGCCTTGCGGTCTTCCTCGGTTACTCCAGCTGCGCGCAGCCGACGGCCAAATGTGTGTTTGAGGTCATGGATCCTTATGGATGCATAACCTGGGTGAGCGGGGCGAAGGTTTTCCTCCTGCCAGAGTTTCGCCGCTCTCACCCGCGCCTTCTTCCAAGCCGTGTCATTCATTCGATGCATCGCGGTGCCGTTGTAAGGGAAAACCCATTCCTTGCTCACACCGCGTTGTTTCTCGATGATGGACTTAGCCACGTTGTTGAGCACGACCAGCCGCTCGTCACCGTTCTTCACTCCAGCCCGTTCGTGTCTGCCGCCAAAATCAGCCGGAATCAGAAACACGCTGGTCCCGAGCTCCGGCACCGAAATTTCCCAATCCCATCGCAGTTTGCAAACCTCCTGCTCCCGGGTGCCGGTGTTCACCTTGAACAACGCCATTGTTTGCAGGTGGGCCGGCAGTTCCGCAAATAGAATCGACTGCTCCGGCCACGACATCGGGTACGGCTTGCGGCTCGACTTCTTCTCTTCCAGCTTCGTGAGCATCGGCACGCTATCTAGCCACGGCCTGCGCTCATCATCTCGCCACTTCCTGGCACACAACGACAAAACCCGAACCACACGCTCGATCGAGATATTCACCGTCCTGTTGCTGACACCTTTCTTTACCTTGCCGCCCTCAAGCTTCTTTGTCGCCAGCCTGTCCTTGATGAACGGCGCTAAGGCCTGGTCATCAATGTGGGTCAGCGGTATATCGCCTATGAACGGGTCCAATTGAGAAAGGTGGTGAGCTGAAAGCTTGATTGAAGGTTGATCCTTGAACTCCAGCAGGAAGCGTGTTGCCGCCTCCCGCCAGATCCTGACCTTCTTTACGCCGTACACCTTCTGTTGCCGGATCTGCTCCAGCCGGTAGATCAGGTAGCGCTCCGCTTCTTCCCGGTCACCAGTTCCAGTGCTTTCGTAAAGTCGTTCTCCATTGATTTTCTTGTCGATATGCCAGATGCCTTTCCTCTCGGAGAGGCCTGTGATCGATTTTCGCGCCATGATTTATCTCCTTTCTGGCGCTCGCTGCGGGGCGATTGTTGCTCCGAAGCGCCATTTTTATCAATTGCCTTTGCTGCGACATAGGCCGTAGCCCAGTCGTCGAGCTCTTCCCGGTCGAAGCCAACACCGCGCTCGCCGATCGGGAACTCGCTGACATAGGGGCGGACTGTTTTGTCGAACTCAGCGCGACACATGCCCAGATAGATGGGCGCGGCACCGGCACGGATGAAGCGGGGAAGGATGTTTTCGCGCCGGGGCCGGAAGGGCGCCTGCGCCAGTTCTGCAGACATAAGTGCTCCATGCCGCGCGTGGCGGCAGAGGGTGGGAATGGGTTACGCCGCTCGCTTGCCGTCGGCGTCGAGCTTGTAATAGTTGCGGCAGTTGCAGCGCGGGCAGACCAGATCGCGAGCACCGCTGAGCCATTTGCTCGGCACGCATACGCGTTCGCTGTGCAGGTGCTTGTTCCGGCAGCGAGTGCACTGCACTTTCTGTTCTTCAGACATAGGGATTCCTCGCCCGCCGTTCACCGGCAGGCTGGTAGGTGGAAGAGGGGTTAGGCTGCTGTTTTGGAGGCCAGCTCGCAGTCAGCGGCCAGTTTCAAAAGGTTGAGGGTTGTCGGCCTGAAGCTTCCGGTGTCCGGGTAGCCTTCAAACTCATGCCCTTCAGGGTGCGCCTCGAACGGACCGTGCCAGAACCAGTTCGATTTCCAGTCAGCCCATACGGTGTACGCGTCCAGACCTTCACCCCAATAGTCGGTGCCGCCGCCGACACTCCATACGTGGCTCACACGGGTACGCTGGCTGTACGCAAGCTCACTGGGTTCGTCTTTGTCGATCCAGGCGCGTCGATAGTGACCGGGGTGCAACTGAAACAGGCGCTTGCTCAGCTTCTTCTCGATGCGAGCTTTCATCACCGTGGCCCCTTGTAGATGAGCCAGGCCATGTAGGCGAGGGCATAAACTGGGATGATCATGGCGTTACCCTGGATGCGATGACCTCATCGAGAAGCGCCTGAGGGAGTTTTGCGGCAAACTTCCCCTCCGACCACGACAGTGGCTCAGACTGTCGGATCACCTCGTTTAGCAGGTCGAATGCCGCCACGACCTGCTCATCCCGGATCTCACCGTCTTCCGGCAGGTCATCGCAGAAGACGTCTGACGGGTCAATTTCGCTCGGCATGTTCGGCTCACAGATGCAAAGCTGCAGGCCGGCCAGATCGATATCGTTGTCGATGATGTGGTCGCGCAGGCTGTCTTCATCGAAGAAGTACGTATCTCCATCGAAGATAACCAGTGGCTCGCCGGACCACTCCTTGACGGGCATCGCCGCGAACTTCGCTTGGCGACTTTTCTGATAGCACTGCTTGCACCAACTGCGCACTTCGAAGATTGAGTGATCTGGATTCTTCTCGCAGCGGCGATGAGTAGAGCCGCAATATCGGGCCATATGCTCATCATTACCCCAGAAACGACCATCAGCGCCGACCCAGCCGGTGACGGTTTGAATGCTGGCCGCTTCCGGCGATTCGTACATCACAACCTTTTCTTCAGGCATGACTGTTCCTTTGCCGCTATAGCGGCTATCAAATTCACATGAGGGAGAGGTATCGTTGCCGCCATAAAAAAATGGAGGTGTGATGTGGTCGTACACGGAATTGAATATCAGTTTTGCAACGCATCGAGCGTTGTCGAAGGCCACGATGGCCTTGCACTGGAGTGTTGGCGAGGTGACCGCGGGCCGGTTTTTGAAATCTTTCGAAACGATGAAACACTGCGTTTTGAAGTAACCCTGTTCGAACAGGATGTTCCACTCGAGCTGCTTGAGTACGCCGTCCCAATCGCCCGCGATCGGTTAGGGGATTTTGATCCTCTATAGCGGCTGACTTTGAAGGGGGAGGGATGTAGCTGGTTGTGTGCACATAGAATATGATCGGCACATTTTTAGCTACGGCATGAGGAATGTATGCGTAATAAGCTTGCTTGGGTGGGTACGATATTTACGGCAATTTACTTAGTCGGCTTTACCTGGTTTATTTTTGATCGTTTGCCTCAGCTTCAAACTATGGAGCTAAACAGTGTTGGAGACTTCTTGGCTGGGGCCTTCGGGCCAATAGCTTTTTTCTGGTTGATATTGGGCTTTATGCAGCAGGGAGCAGAGCTTCGTGTTAGCGCTGATGCGCTTCGGATGCAGGCTGATGAGCTCAAGGCTTCAGTACAACAGCAGACAGCACTTGTAGCTGCTCAACAACTTAGTTTAGAAAATCATGAGAGATCGCTGGAACCTTTACTTCAGTTGAAATATACGAACAATCATGAGAACGAAGGCGACTACTATTCGGGGTTTTCACTAACCAATATTGGTAGTTATTGTGAGGGTGTTAATGTTGTTTTGTCTATTGACGGAGTTGATCAGTACCCAATTGGCTTGGAGCCATTATACAATGGCGTGGATCGTGTTTTTCTTTTGCATGATGTGTCTGATGATTATCGTAAGTTGTTTGTTAAGGTTAATTATGTGAAGTTAAGCGGTCGCGCAAATCATCAAAAATTTGAGCTCTATACGTACCATGATGAGGACGGTTCAGGTGTCGGCGTTAAAAAAGTTTCTATCAAAGACACGGAAACCATCACGCAATAGCCGCTCGCGTTGAAATCTCTTTCATCTACAGATCATGGGCATTCACAACCGTCATGCCGAGTCGTTCAGCGATCAGCACTTCGAGGCGGGCGCCCTTTGAATGCTCCCAGCCCGGGAGCGTGGCCACGTTGTCGCAGTCCATCAAGTCGGCGATATCGCGGCGCATGCAGTCGTTCCAGGAGTCGCCGTCAGGGTTGGGTTCGGCGGGGTTGGTGACGGTGTGGCCGTCGGCGCGCAGGTTGGCGGTCATTGCGGCGAAGGCAGGGAAGTTGAGGGCGGGCAGGCCGGTCATTGGCCCGCGGAGGTAGAAACGCTTCATGCTGTCACCGCGACTGGCTGGCGAAACACTGGAAGGGCACCGGCTTGTTCGCGCACAACCTTCATGCCTTCGTCGTCGTAACCCCATATGTTGCTTTCATCGAAGGACCGCTCGGGCCCGAGATAGCCAGGGTGCATCGGCTCGCCGGTACAGATGTAGTCCCGGAACGCCTTGACCACATCCTTCAGCATGCCGCCGTGAGTGAACCCGCGCCACCGGCCACCCCACACCGTTTCATGCGTGAAGACGCGCTTCCCGCTGTAGTAATCGATGAACCAGACCTTGCCGCGGTGATCTACTTCCATGCTGGCGTAGCGATTCACGGTCTGGCTGTAAAAGAACCGGCGGCCGTGGTCGGCGATGATCTGGATTGCCTGATTCACTTGCTCGGCGCGCTGGCGCTTCAGGGCAAGTTTGTTTTCTTTGCGCATGGGGCGTCCTATGCCGGGTCATGCCCGGGCGATGGGGAGAGGGAAAAGGGAGCTGCTGCCACAACTAATTACGTAAATCGCCTTTCGCTTTTTTTGGTCGCAGTAACATCAGCGGTCGCCGGATATGCCGGTTCGTTGATAGGCGGTAAACGCTGATGTTTCGACTTCTAGAAGATCTGCTGCTACAGCTCCTGACCGACCAAGTGATAACCCTTTTGGGTCGACTCATCGAATGGCTCAACACGATGCCGTGGCAGGCCTTATTCGCGTGATTACGCTGCAGCGGCTAGGCGTTCAATTGCGCGCCAAGGATCGTTAGCCCGGGGCAGTGCTGCCATCGGAGGCGGGCTGACGGTGTTGCGGTCGCAACGTGATGTCAATATGCTCTCATCCTCAAGCAAGGAGGTGAGCCGTGAGCAAATATGCGCCGTTAGCAGACTATCTGAGAGCCCAGGCCCTCGACTCCGTTAAGCTGGGATTTGCTCAGATTGATATGTTAGTCAATGGTCTACCGCCCAGCGCAAGAAACCATGACGCTTGGTGGGCTAACTCGCGGACGGATGACACTCATTCTTGGGCGCACCAGTGGATCGCTGCTGGGTGGGAGTGCGGGTCGCTTGATAGGGTAAATGAAACAGTAGTTTTTCAGCGCATTCTAGCTGGCTTAAAAAACAAGTGCAGAGCTTCTGGTGGGTCAACCACAAGCAGACTTTTAAATCTGAGTTTGAAGGCGGTTATATCTGGTCACCCAAAACTAACAAGAACGGGGCCCGCAATAGAACATACGATAATTTGACACAGGTGAAGGCTGGCGATGTTGTTGTGTCCTACGCTGATGGAAAAATCAAAGCCATCGGTGTCGCCAAACAGCATTGTTCTGAGGCTTTGAAGCCTGAAGAGTTTGGCTCGGCAGGCGCCAACTGGGCTGACCGTGGGTGGCTTGTGCCGATCGAATGGACTGCTTTGTCTTCTCCTATTTCTCCAAAGAGCCATATCGCCCGCGTTCAGCCATTGTTACCTAGTAAGAGTTCCCCCCTGCAAGCAAACGGAAATGGAAATCAAGGCTGCTACCTAGCAGCGATTTCATCGGAGCTAGGCCATCTGGTTCTTGATGTAGCCAGCAAACTTAACCCAGATGTAGTTCAGTCAATCCAGGACCTAAAACAACTGGTAGAGGCAGACGTCGCCGAGGATGAAATTCAGGCCTCTGAAGCCATTCCTGAAACAGAGAAAGAGCAACTGATTCGATCTCGACGCGGGCAGGGCGTTTTTCGTTTGCGAGCCTTGGCGATCGAATCGCGGTGCCGTATCACAGGTGTTGAAGATCAAAGTTTTTTGATAGCTAGTCACATCAAACCCTGGAAGGACTGCGCTAATGATGAGCGTTTAGATGGTTGCAACGGCCTAATGCTGGCGCCTCACATCGATAAGCTATTTGATCGCGGATGGATATCTTTTAGTGATAATGGAGACCTGCTGTCAGTGCCCGGGGCGGAACAGGTGATGGCGGCATGGAATGTTGACCTGAAGAAAAATGTCGGGAAGTTCAGCGTGGGACAGTGCCGTTATCTTGAGCACCACCGAAATAAAGTGTTTAAAGGCAGCATTGAAGCGAGGAGCTGATTCGGAGGGGGGCTTTTATTGCGCATACAGGATCCTTGCCCGCTGGCGTGATTCGTTGAGGTGGGGTATTTGTGTGGGGTTTTATCTAAAGTGCAGCGGGCTTGTTGGCGCGTAGGAATGTTCAGCGAAGTGGAGTGGGAAATTGGGTAGGGATTGGTTGGTTTGGGCGCTTTGTTTCTCTTTGTTTGCCTCTGGGATTGTTTTTTCAAAAATTGTCCCTGGGCAGTTGGGTTTGACAGACTTTATTGGGATGATTTCTGCTTTAGGAACTTTGGCTGCGGCAATTGCAGCTTGGCAAAGTGCTAAAATTTCTGCGCAAATGGCCGCTGGAAGTCGTAGTAGCGAAAGACTAAGTAATTCGGCAGAGCACCGAAAGCAATTCGATGAAATGCTGACTCAGACTGAGCTGGATTTAGGTGTTGTTTTTTATGATCGTATTACTTTGTATGATAGGGTTTTTCCTACTAATCGGAATCCGTTGTTGCAGTTTAAAGTAGAAGGTGACTTGGAGAAGCTTGAGAGTTGGAAGAGGTCATATTTTTCAGTAATTGAATATCTTCGTCATCCTGGAGATCTGCTGATTGAACGATGGATGGTTTTGGTTATGATTTTGACTAGTGAGATATGTGTGCGCAATGTCTCAGTGGAGACTGAGCAAGTTTATATGAGTGGCTATACACCAAGTGGCTTTAATGAGGAAAATGTGAGTAGGTATATAGGTAACTTGTGTTCGGTGCTAGGGCGCATCAGTAAGTTTGGAATGATTGATGCTGATTTGCACCTGATGGCGGAATCAAGTCGTTTTGAAGAAGCATTCAAGAGTTTTATTATTAAAGTCAAAAGCGGGATGACCCCGCACGCGTTTCGTTCGACGTCCAAAAATACGATCTGAAGCGTTTCTGAATAAGACTTAAGCGTCCATGGCAAAGCGCCACATCACTGGCTAGGAATGTGGAATATGAGTATTTGTGTTTCGACCCGGCATGGAGCCGGATCAAGGAGACGATTGTGATCATTGGTGAAAAGTTTATTTTTGAAGTTGGCGATCCTGTAGTCGATCAACACGCGGTGGACTGCCGAATCGGCATCGTCGTTGATATCGAAAGCAATCAGAATGGAGAGACGGTTCTCGTAGTAGAAACTGACGGAACGCCGGGGGAGATTTGGCGGGTCTTGGATGCAAATGCTGTGCTTCCCTAGAGAGCCATCTCAACCTGCATTTCCCGTCGCCAAATTGGTGAACTATTGTGCGACTCGATCCGGTCGGCGATGACGTTGGCGCGTTGACCGGCGGTTGGCGGGGCGTACATACCGAACCGGCTGATGCTGCCTCCGTTCACTGCGGCGTTTGTCGAGTCGGCTGAAGTGAAGGGCAGGTTTTGGAAGATTGCTGGGTCGAGCATGCGCAGGCCGTGAAGGCGGCACGTTGGCCTCCCGTGTTCGTCGCAGATTGCATCCATCGCCGCGCCGATTCGTTTCCACCATGACGCTGTGTCTGGGCTTGCCCACTGACCGGAACTGCCGATAGCCACTGTTGGCCATTTACTCGCCAGCCGCTGCAACCTATCAAGCGTTTCATGAAGGTGCCAGACCGGGACACCTCGTAATTCCTCGGGCCAGGCCGCGATAAGCGTGTCGTTCGCAAACTCGTCACCGTCGATCACGTCCGGGATGAGTGCCCAGTCGAAACCGGGATGCCGGTGCCACTGCTCAACCCAGCGGGTATATCCGTCGACGTCAAGGGTGCCGCCTTTCTTCCAGACTGAAAACGCGCCGTTGTCGAAGACAAATGACTGACAGACGTCGGCGACAATGCCCATGTCGTCCTTGCGTGGAAACGGCACCAGCGCATGCCGGCCGCCGAGGAAGCGGGCACCGTCCTGACGAGTCCCGCCGATCGGGGTTCCATGATAGTGAATCATAAATATTCCTGTAGACGACTGAATCTCGACGGCATCGGGGGGCAGTTATGGCTTTCTGGGCAAAAATATGAGATTTTTCGAGTCTATTTATCAGCGTAGGTAGCTAGTCAATGAAAGTCTTTGTCAGTTGGTCTGGTCAAAGAAGCAAGGCTGTTGCTGAATTAATAAGTGATTGGATAAAGTGTGTTCTACAGGCTTCACAGCCTTGGATTTCGACGAGAGATATTGATAAGGGTGCCATTTGGTTTTCTGAGATTGCAGATCAACTAAAAGATACTGCTGCTGGGATTGTTTGTTTGACTCAAGAAAACAAAAATAAACCTTGGATACTGTTCGAAACTGGAGCACTGGCCAAAGGTCTGAGCACTAACAGAGTGTGTACATTTTTGATAGATCTTGAATCAAGCGAAATCGAAGATCCACTGGCCCAGTTTAATCATACGTTTCCTGAAAAAGTTTCAATGTGGGGACTTATCTCATCTTTGAATACTTGCTTGGATTCTAATAAATTAGAAGAAAGAGTTCTCCGTCAAGTCTTTGATACGTACTGGCCTCAGTTTGAATCTAAGTTTCAACTGGCGCTTGATCTTAATCCGCTAGGGGTGGAGGTCGTTCCACGATCGGAAGAAAGTATGCTTGCTGAAATTTTGGCAAATACTCGATCTCTTTCTAATAGGATCAGGGATCTAGAGTCGAGAGTTGTGTCGTCTGAAGACCGAGTTCCAGAATTCAATTTCGATGAAAAAGCTTCTTACTTGAAAGCTTTGATAGAACAAAGTGTGCCGGTAGAAAAAATAATAAGTGTTGCAGATCAGTTGAATTTTCCTAGGGAAAATTTGGATTTGTTATTAAGAAAGTTCCGAAAGGGGACAGTCCTTAAGAGTAGTTTAAGTCATGGTGTGCAGGTTGGCCCGATAACTGCTGCCTAAAGCTATGCATATTCAATCTCAACTCTCACCGTTGACGCGCAGGATATAGTAGTGGCAATTTAGGTTGCGGTAAGTTATCACGGCGGACCGGCAATAGAGCCGGAAGACTTCCTCCGTCGGCTCCTGCTCCTGCTCCAATTTTTCGGCCATGGCCTGCCTCTTCAATTCCTGGGCTGGTATATCCAGCCATGTCTGTCGTCGGCGCGGGCTTGCTCCAGTCAGTCACCGTCCTCCGTGACCGGATGCGACAGTGGGGTGTGGTTATGCTGCTTTTTGATGATTGCAGGCGTTGCCGATTTGGATTACACCGCTTGTTGGCAAGTCGCCATCATCAAGCAGGGAAGTAAAATGGCTGTTTATACGCTCTGGAAAAAGGCTGATTCCAATGAGTATCATTTGTTCCAAGGGGAGTGGATCGCAGGGGAAGTGAATGTGAATTGCTCAGTCCCTTTCAAATCGATATGTAAGAAAATGAACAACACTGAAGGCGGCGGCCAAGAATTTGGTTGCAAGCCCGAGGCAGAGGCTCGGATCGCTTGCGCAGCTAAAGGGCGGGCGGTCTGTGGAACATGCGTTAGTCACTTGTACACGACACCAAGCTAAGCGGTTACAGGCAGGCGGCTAATCGTCTTCTGGCGGCGCAACAAACGCGTCGAGCATTTCCGCGACACGTTTACTGACTGTTATTTCGTGTCGCGGAGTGCGCATTGCGTCTGTCGAGCCTTCGGGGCCCAGGGCGTGCGCATTGAGGATCAAGTTCTGAATAGCTTCGTTCTGCTCGCCGACTTGATGCCAGGCCATCAGGTCAGCCAACATCTTCTCGATGCCTGGACGAACCCGGTGCCTCAGCTCTTTTTCTGCGTAGATCTCGCGTTTGGCCGCAGCCAACGCCGATCGCTCACGTGCTGTCATGGCCATTTCAGTAGTCCACTGAGTAGAAGTCGTAATTCGGGCTCGACCTCCAGCGCTGGCAGAAGAGGTCAGCAGGAAGCCATTTGTGACCCAGGTAGGCGATCCACTCATCCGGCTGCGTGAGCACGACACGGTTAAGCTTGTCGTTATTCATCCAGCGAGGGATCAGTTGCCAGTTATGAGCAGTGTGGAGCCCCGATACTCGCTTACCCTGCAGCGGGAGCATGTGATCAATGGCCCAGCGGATGCCGGTTGCTTTCTCTCTGTCGGCTCGCAACAAGCAGAGTTCTCGCCAAACAAACCGGTCAAACTCTTCGTTGAAGGTGGGCGTTCTCTGCTTTTGCGATGCGTATCGCTTGAGGCCGTGCTGCCTTGCCATCTCCCGACGACTAGGTATGTTGTTTCTGGCTTTCCAGTCTTCGTACTCTTCGCTGAGTCCTGGTCGAGTGCTCAGCACTTGCCGGCTCAGGCTATTTGGATCGTTTTTGTAGAGAACCTTGCAGTAAGCGTCGTAGGCAGCGCCTTCTTTCTCAAGCTGCTGCTCACGTGTCAAAGCATTCCAGAGAGCCTTTTCGGCAGCGCGGACTCGCTTTTTCTCTGTATACGTCAGCACGCGACTGACTCCATCCCACTTCGGTAGCGTTATTTTTACTGTCATTGGCGGCCTCTATCCCTGATATCCCGCTTGGCAGTATATCCAGCCAGGTTTGTCGTTTGCGTTGTTGTGACCGGCTCTTCATCGAAACGTCGGCTCCAGCTTCGGATAATCGATGTCGTAATCCTTGATCAACCGGTAGAGCAGCGTTGAGCTGATGCCCAGGGCTGCGCAGCATCGCGTTCGGTTCATGCCTTTGGCTATGCAGTCCTTCACCTGGGTGACCAGCAATGCATCGGATTCAAGCGCCGTCTTGTTCGGCGCGAAAGCCTTCTTCGGGCCGGCGGTGAACTCAATGGCGTAGCGCGCAGCAATGCCCCGAAGAACCCCCATCGTTATACTTTCTTGCTCGCATATTTCGGACCTGGTCAGTTTCTTGGCCAAGGCGCGGATCCGCGAAATCTGCTGCGACGTTTCGGATTTCACCGCGGGCCGTTGGAAGTTCGGAGGCTGGCGGATAAAGACCTGAGGGGCGCATTGGACTCCGGAGCGTGGATCTCTCCGCCCATGGCCAGGAACTGCGCGACTCGGGCGGCGAGTTCGTTGGCCACCGGCTGGCGCTCGTTGATGATGTTGAGGTGGTTGCTGATCATGCGGCCACCTTTACCAGCCTCACGCCGGCCATGCTGAACTTGGAGCCCTGATTCGCGACAAGAGCATCGAGCGCTTCCCAGTTGACAGACAGAATCGATAGAGGGGCCTGGCCGCAAGCCACGGCTTTGACCAGCACCTCAAGATCGAAGACCTCGGCCTGCATATTCACCGCTGGTGCCGTCACAGGTTTGGATGCCGCCTGATGCATTGTTGGCGCTGCTCTTACTGGCGCGGGTGTCACTACAGGTGCAGTTTCAACAACAGGCGCGACGGCCAATTTGGCCTTTTCATCGTCGGCGATCCGCTGCAGCTCTTCCTCACGAATTTGCTTCCGAGTGGCTTCGGCTTTCTCTTCCTCGGCTTTCTCATGCTCCGATATCCGAAATTTGATCAGCGTCACCAGGTCGTCATTGGCTTTTGTCACCAACTGCTGGATGTCGTTGAACAGGAACGCGTGGTCGGTGGCGAGCTCGGCCAGGCTGGTCAGGTTCAGACGAATGCAGTCAGCTGCCTGGCTCGCATCGATCTTTGCCCGGGCCAGCTCGGTATCAACAGCATCCTGCAGACTGGCGATGGTGCGCTTGTTTTTCATGGCGCCAGCAAAGTCAGCGGCCACGTTTGGAAGAACCACTTTGCCCAGGGTCTTGTTAATCGCGGCGATGTGATCAATCAGCGCCTGTTCGGCCTTCTGTTTTATGTTGGTCTTCACCAGCAGTTCCTGCGCCTTCACCAGCTTGTCTACTTTCAGGCGAGTTTCGCGGGCATGTGCCGAGACGCGATCCAGCGACGAGAACAGCTCGTCGATGGTTGCGGTTTGCGACAGCGCCTGCTTCTTCGCCGCGGCGACGGCTTCTTCCACATCGCCGCACCATTTCACGGCCTTCTTGGCGTCCGCGAAGTCCTGGTCCGTTTGCAGCGTGGTTTTCACCGAGTCGATGACCGCCAGTGCTGATTGCTCGAACAGCTTGAGGTTGCTCGCGGTAACCATGCCGGTGAGTTCGATACGCAGCGCTGGCAGTTCGTCGGGCGCCTTGCCGACGACGATCGAAGGGGCATCAGCCACTACATGGACGCCGAGGTCCGCTTCGAACTGCTTCCAGCCTTCGATCAACTGTTCGGCGCGGCCAGCGACCGGACGGTATTCCATGCTGACGAAGTTCTCGGCGGTGCCGTCTGAGCAAACGAAGATCACTCGCTCGGCGCCGCTGACCAGCAGCTGTTGCTCAAGTTGCCAGTAATAGTGCGGGGCCAGGTTTTCAGCCTTCACCTGGGCGACCAGCGATTCGTTCCAGAGCTTGTGCTCAAACAACGTCTCGCCGAGCATCGTCGCGCCGTCCATTGAGGCCAGCAGATTTCCCAGCGTGCCAACAACCGGATACAGCTCTTCGCCGATCATCGCTTCAACCAGCGGACGGGCTGATGCTTCAGTGGCGTGGCCTTTGTCGAAGATGTACTGCTGCGACGGCGTGACGTCCGGGGTGATGCCGGTCTTCTTCAGGGTCAGCAGGTCGGTGCGGGTCTGGTATTTCGAGGCACCCTTCATTGCAGGGGCTTCGGAGGCGGTGAAGTGTTGAGCGCGCAGTGCGTGCCACTCGGCGGAGCCTTGAGCTACGTTGTGAATTTTCATGCTGCTTCACCTTCGAGTGGCTTGAGCTGGTTAATGGAGTCGATTTGTTCGGCGGTCAGCGTGTATTTGCTGCTGACAGTGGCGATCACTTGCTCGGGAGACTTGCCGCCCTCGATCGCCTTGCGCCATTTCGGCAGGTTCTCTGTCAGCTTCTCGTCGGGATACGCCTCTAGCTCCGTCGGTGCCTCGATCTTGGCTACGCTGGCCAGAGGCTGGCCGTTCTCGCGCTCTTTCGGCATGTCCTGCAGCTCTTCGGCGACCGGCATACCGCGCAACACATCAGGGAATACGTCACGCAAGGCGAAGGCCCGGGCGCGCATCTGGCGCATGCGTTTCGGGTGCTGTGTCCACGGGCCTTGTTTGCCCATCAGGCCTGCCGTTTTTGCATCTTCCATGTCGAAGGTGCGAGCCTGCTCGTCTTCGCCGCGGCGCTTCACCCGGCAAGTGGCCGTGTGGCCGTCGTCGCTCTCGTAGACGTACTCGCACAGAGGCGAGCCGCGCACCAAGGCGATCACTGCGTCGCCCCAAAGCGCTGGCCGCCCGTTGATGACCGCGATGTTCTGCATTGCTTGCAGCGGTTGCAGGCCCAGCTCCAAACCCCACTGGATTGCAACCAAGATGTTGCCCGGGTTGCCGAGGAACTCTTTCGGCACGATGGTCGACTTGGCCAGGATGTCGGCGAAAGCCATTGCCTCGGTAAGCGACGACGGCGTCAGGCTGAAGCTTTGCTTTGTGGTTAATTCGGACACGAGCGAATCCTTGCCGCGATGCACGCAGCGTTTGAAGTTGTGGGTTATTGAGTGAGCTGCGAGCAGTAGGCGCTTGCCAGCATCCAGGCGGTAAAGAAGAGCAGGGCGATGGCTGAGCCGCGCCAGAACCAAAAGCGCTTTGCGCGCTGATAGGCAGTCATGGCCGAATTCTCACCGCGATCCGGCCGCCTTTCATGGTTGCCGCCAGACGGCGTGGCAGGCTGGCAACTAGGGCTTCGCGAGACCTGCCAATCACCTCGTTGAACGGTAGGCCAAAACCCAGCAGGACCAGCTTCGATTCGATCTCGTCGAGCTGCTCGTCGATCAGTGATTTAACCGATGCAGTACTCAAGTGGAAGTCCTCTTCAAGAAATCATTGCGCTCGCAGAACTTCGCATCAAGCGCATCGCGGAAACGGTTTGCCGTGGCGCGATCGATAAGCTCGGCGATTTCGGCCAATTCGATCATGCCCATAACAAACGTTCGGTCCGGCACCGGGTTGAAAGAGCGCGAAAGTCTCGCTATCTCGAACTCAATACAGGCAATAGCTTTCTGGGTGCTCACAGCTCGCTGTCCTCGGCTTGGGCGATCAGAGCTTCATCGGCCAGTGGCTCAAGTAGCGCCTCGGCGATTTCGCCAAGCTTGCCCAGTGGGTGATCGCTGGGACCCAGCAGTTCGGCTGTAGCGGTCTTGTCGGCCAGTCCTCGCTCGGCGGTGATGATCAGCCAGCCAAGCGCAGAGGTCTGAACCTTGCAGTCAGCAAGGCGATTGTTGACGTACTCATCAACCGCCAGCGCGAATTGATCCGCCGTCACGCCGTGTGGCTGGCGCATGCGGCGCTGGATGATCACGTCAGAGCCTCGCATCAGGTCCTCGGCAGCGTTGTAAAGCCATTCAGAGCGAGCTGTATTCGGCGGGCTACTACTCACTGGAGGCGGCATGCGGGGCTGGTGTTTAATCTGCGAACTATGCGGGGTGTTCATGATCGCCTCCAGATGGGCGAGGTGGAGTAGGCGAGGACCACCCATCCGTTTTAAACATATTGACCGCAGCCAATGCGGCGGGATTCATCGGCCATGCGGGCCTTTCGTCAACAAAACTCGGCTGCACTCATCCGTTCCGCTGGTTGCCGTTGGGCGCGGAGGGGAGTGCATGCGGATTTAGTCGGGAAGGTGCCCAGGCTCGCTACTGGCGACGGCCTGGGTTTGCAGCATCAAGTTGTCTTCGTGCGCTGGGGTGGCCTACCGGAACTCCGGCCGATGTGCGGTGACATCGACGGCCTACTGTCCGCTGCCTGTATGGGTGTTGGGCGCAGCCTTCAGGCTTGCTACGCCACGCGGGGAAGCGTTGGTCTATTTCATGATGGTCATCCTTCAATGCGCGCCGTTGGCATCTTGGCGGGCGCTCGCCGTTCTCTGGTTTGTTGCATGCAGGTGGGCGGTTATAGGCCGCAGTTTCGTCCGCATCGGAGAGTGATCGAAACACCAGGGCGCAACCCCTGCTTGTTTCCCGCCGCGTTTATAGTGTTGGCCGTCTCGCTCATACCGGCTCAGGAGATTCCCGGGGCTTTGCGATCCTAGCGCTGCAGCCCGCTTGGGCACGCTTCGATCACTCTCCGATGCGGCCAGGTGCTGGGGAGTACCAGGTGCTCGGGATGCAGATGGCCGAATAAGGCCGCTACGTCTATTTGTTGAATGCCTCAGCTCCCGCTGGTCCAAGGCCACGTCCGCTTTCATCTACATCCGTCTGCCCACTCATTGAATGGGCAGAGGTGATGCTCAGTCATAAATGCCGTAGCTGAACTCGTCTTCGTCGCAATCGACGAGGATCTTTGAAGAGCCGAAGTAGAGTGCGGCGACCATCTTTTCGAACTCAGAACGGAATTTCAGGGTTTGGCTGATCTTCTCGTTGTCGATCTTCGCGGCGTACACCGATCCGACCTCGCGACCCTTTTCGTCTCGGTCTTTCCCGTGGCGGTCGAAGCTGATGTGGATCGCGTTGTCGAGCAGGTATTCGCTGCGCTCAGAGCTTCTGGAGTAGCTCGTAATCCCGTGATCCTTGGGTTTCTTATCGAAGTAGATGTGCAGGCCGCCGTAGTCGGATGCTTGGAAGCGGATGTCGGGGGCCTCCCAGTGTTCTTCTGCAGCGGACTCTTTGTGGTCCTCTACAAAAGCCTCCAGGAGAGCCTGTAAACTGATCACTTCAGGCATCGCGTCTTTGTTCAGAACCTCATCGATCTGCGTCTGCGCCAAGCGCACCATGTCAGCCTCGACGCCGCTGTTTTCCCACTTTTCTTTCAGTGCAGCGGCGATCATGGCGTTGTAGCGGGTCAGCTCAAAGATTTCAGTGAGATTGGCTGGCAGAGCGGCCTTGATTGCCTCTTCGACCTGCTTGCCCATGTCGCCATAACGACCGAAGCAGTTGTCGACCACGTTCGTGAACATCTTCTTGACGTGCTCGTCGATGATTTCGACCGGCTTGTCGCTGTCCGCAAAAGCAGTGACGCGCTGAGCGAGCAGCGCTTGAAGTGTTTGTTCGCTCATTTGATGCTCCGTGCTTGATTGGTTGATTTCCCGTCTGGCCCTGTCGCCAAGGCCAGCCAGTGAAATCTGTTGTCTCCACCACGCGCATCGCCGGATTCATATCTCTGGCCGTCGTCGCACATTTCGTGTTCGGTGCTGGTACGGCTGGCTTGCGTGGTTTCGCGTGCATTCATGTGGAAGGCACGGCCAGTTCCAGAGCTGGCGTGGCATCGACTATTTGTTGCTCGCACTTACCGGCTGAAACCCGGGGTAGTCGATGGCGAGGATCCTGAGCTGTTAAAGAGCGGCGGATCTCTCGACCCTTCGCAGCTGGTCCCGATGTGGGGACTGGCTTGCGATGGAGTGAACATTACTAGCGATAATATTGCTCGTCAAGACCGCAGGTAATAAAATAAATCACAGGTAATAAAAAGCCCGCTCAGTGGCGGGCTTATTTCACGCTTCGCAGTACTGTCGCCATCCGATCCTGACGGCGCCGCCGTCCAGATGCTCAATGCGCACGCCGCTCGTTTCTTCGATTTCCTGGATTACCTGTCGCCAAGCCTCTGGGCTTTCATCATCGTTGCGGGCGACGGTGACGACCTGGACCTTCTGAACGCCTGGAGCAGCTATCAGACGCTGGATGCGCCGACCTACCAATTCATATGAGTCTCTGGCATGCGAAGCGGGTGACGCGATTTGTGACATGGAAAAGCTCCTTGCTATAACTGTATGTATGTACAGTATTGTTCTTGCCATATTTTGGCAAGAAACATTGGCCTATTTGTTTCGGTAGCCGGGGTTTGCGAGCTTTTTCTCCAGGCACAAAAAAGCCCGCACTTGGCGGGCTCTATTCAGATTCTTTTATTCGTTCATGGCGCACGGCCACCATTGGTCGCCCAGAGTGCCATCATACTGAACGGTCCCTGTAACCTGACCCATAGATCACCACTAGGGGCTCCAATGAGAGAGGCACAGCGAAGACTGGCCATGACAGCTTGGCGCGAGCTATTCACACTGGCCGGAAGCCAAATGGACGCAGAGGTTAAGTAACTTCGGTCTGTTGAGGCGGGCTGACGCTATGGAACGCGCCGACCTTATCACCAGCGACGAGTGGATAAAGCTTGTCCAGCAGGCGGGGGCATTGCTTGCCAGCACCGCAGAGTGCATGGGCGGGCCAGGGTAGGGTAGAACGAAAAAGCCCGGCGCTAGGCCGGGCTCTTTATGCACGTGGCCAAATCCCTTTGGCTGACTGCAGTGTGCTTGGTAGGTGTGACGAAGGTGTGACAGACGGATACGAAAAGCCCGGTGCTGAGCTCAGGCTTTATACGGTAATGCCGCATTCAATGGATGCTGAGAAGGTCTCGGCCTACCAACGAAGACATCAAATTGAAGTATTCCGTATGTTCAGCCTTAGACTCTAAGTTGAAAATTCGGTCGCTATATTCTTCGGCTAGGTTGATGTGAGGAAGCACATCTTTTTCTCTTGATGCACTTGCGGAGTACACAAAGTATCTAGCTGAGTCCTCGCCAAGAAACTTTCTTCCCTCCATGAAAGTCATTACTTTCATTGTTGTTTCTTTGAACTTGGCGCTTGGATCATTCAAGTTAAAATCAATGGCTTCTGTAATGTGGAATTTACCATTTTTTAAAAGAAAGTCAGCCGTAAAGCCTGACTTGTCACTAAGGGGGTAATTGTGAACCACCTTGTGCCTGCTTAGATCGTCGTAGTCTTTTCCTAGCATATCCATTCCGTCGAATATGTTTTTTACATAGGTATGAATTCTTGAGCTTCTAACAGTTTTCTCTTTAGATGCATACGGCTTCACTAGTTCATTGAACAAGTTTGAAACTCTTTTTTCATATTGATTAATGTCATCAATTATAAAATAGGAAATTTCGCCCATAAATGAATTAGAAGAGTCAAACGTCTTTAGGAAACTAATCGCCTGTTCTGAAGTGGTCGCCCAAGCTGCAATCGACTCAAGACCTTTTTTAAGGGAGTCCAAATCAGCTACGCTTGAGGTGCCATCAATTACCCGTACTTTCGCGGATGCGTTCAGTACACGAACATCGACCTTTTGCTCTGTAAAGACGACCAGGCCAACATTGACTACCTCGCCTCGCTTAGGGTCAGGCATGTACTTAACTATTGAATATTTAAAGGTAATCACTTTATTACCTCCTACAATAATTTCATTAAAGAGTCGATTCTGTCGTGTCGCGCCTGCGAGCTCCACCAATCAATATATGACTTTCGATCATGTTTTGACATCCAAGACGATGGAAAGTTCTCTAGAATAGTCGAAACATCCTCACTGCTTATAACTCGAATCTCTTCAAGGCAAGCTACCGCTTCTGCGCGAATATAGTTCTTTGAAACGTTAAGCATGGAGAATATTAGCTGTGTCTTAGTGCTGGGGTGGGTAGCCTCAAAGCCAGAGTGTCCAACTTCAAAGCAAGCTTTGCTAAAGTCAAACGCCAGCGCAATAAGAGAATCGCCAAAACTGGTGCGCCATAAGTAGTTGTTCCAGTGGCGATCGACATTGTTTACAAATAAATCGAAGGCATACAATCTGCTAAAAAAGCTTTGCAGGTTTGTAACCTTTACGTTTCCGCGTAAAACGTTGTCGATGAATGTAGGGTAGTCAATTTTGCTATTGCCATTTATTACGCCTCCCTCCCACGCTGATCCGAAAGCCAACTCTCCAGTCGGCAATTTGATTAAGGAATAGGACGGAGTGGGGATCACCACGCGGTAAGCGAGCTCATAGCAAAAGAGCTCTGACGCAGGGATTTTGCCAGCGCCATCGCTGGTCGTTTTTACCGCGTAGTGTTTTCCGTCACGACCTTCGACGATAGTCTTGAGGTCGGCAGTGCCCAGAGTACTTGTGAAGGTCGTAATCGCATCCACAGGAATTAATGTCTTTTGATACCGAGCCTCTACTGGCAGTCGCTTTCCCGGCTCTTGGGTTGGATCGCTGTCATTGCCAGGGAGAATCTCATCGGTCATGGGTCCGTCCAAAAATATGATGAATGCTATTAAGGTGGAATTGCTTGCAGTCTAGTTGAGACTGGCACCGCTGAGCCAGCCCTATCGATGGGCTCGGAAAACCCTTCAGAAAAAAGACGAAGGTTCACGAACAGTTAAAGCTTTCCACGTACGCAATCCGTCATGCCTTTACCTCGCCGGCGTAAGCAGTCAGCCGATCCCGCCACATCAGTTCATCATTCAGCATGCCATCGTAATTCGTAGCGCTACCGCAGCCTCAAGCAGCTTATTCGCCTGGTTCGAGACAGCCGCCGCCAAGACATCATTTCCGGCGTCTTTCAGCATTGCCGCCAAATCGAGCAGTTTGCCAATCTCGATCTCAACGACGCGAACGGATTCAGTTATCTGGTATTGAACTGAGTGCGCCATGCCATCAACCCTCGTTCCAGATCCAAGACGGTATTCAATGAAGAACCCTGCGACTTTCGCCAATCCTGATCCGATCTAGCGCACGGATTAACGCATCCAAGGCATCGAGGAGGGCTTTCGCCTCGGTCTCTCGACCATCTCCCCAAAGGCGCTCAGCCATTTTGTTCAGTGCCTGGATCGATCTCTCGATATCTGCAGCACTTGCTGCAGTGTCGGCTGGCCGCTTCTTTGGCATTGTCAGAACTTCTGCAACGCTCGCACGACGACGCCCACGATCCGGCATTGCTCGTCAAACGGTTCAATCGGGTACCCAGGGTTCAACGGCTTCAGAAACAGCTTGCCGCCGTCATTGACCAGCTTCTTGAAGGTCGCTTCGTTGCTATCCGGCAGCTTGGCGATCACTAGCTTCCCGGGGGCAGCCTCTGCTTCCGTATCGACCAGAATTAGAGTCCCTTCGGTAATGCTTTGCCCAACCGGTGAAGTCATCGAGTCGCCTTTGACCTCAAGCCAAAACGCCGCACCTTTTGAGTCGTACTCGGAAAACTCATAGCGATCCGAGAAGCCGGCCGGGTAGGGCTCCACTGCTTCGGCCCATGCGCCAGCGGCGACCCAACTGATCACCGGGTAGCGGTAGGACTCAATGGGCTGACGGGATTCGCCGACGTTGGATTCTGAATAGCCAGAAATCCCCTTGATCTCTTTGGCCAGGCGCTCGCTGAAATCGGAAACCGGTACTTGGAGGTAGCGAGCGAACACTGCGGCGGCTTCAATATTTAGGGCATTTCGCCCGGTCAAGTAATGGCTTGCAGCGCTCTGGCTGTTCGCCTTCAAGCCCTCGATCGCAATCTTCTCTTGGCTGATCCCAAGAGCCTTCTTTTTTGCCTTGTAAATGGCATTCAGCGCGGAACACTCAGCCGCCTCTATCTCAGATAGGGGGCGTTTTTTGGCTGGCTTTTTATCAGGAATTTTCATCGGCCAACTGTATTACTTCGGGTATTAACATTCTAAGACCGCCGATATTGACTTAATAAAGACCGCAAGTAATACTTGTGCATGCATCGCGCAGGAGAATCCCGTATGCAACGCACACCACTTAAAGAGTTCGTGACAAAGGTCGGGCAGATCAAGGCTGCTGCCGCTCTTGGGCTTACCCAAGGCGGAATCAGCAAAGCAATTCGTGCAGATCGGGTCGTCTACGTGATCGAGCTCGAGGACGGATCTTTCAAGGCTGAAGAGATCAAGCCATTTCCCGGGCAAGTCCAGCGCCTTGCCAGCTAACCAACAACTCGCTGCGAGCTGAGCGAGGCAGTAGCCCGTTCGAAGCCGCGCAACTCTTCACGGTCAAGCCTCCTTCTAAGAGGGCTGGCAACTCGCTCAAACGCAGGCCAAAGCTTGAGCTGAGAAGACAGGGGAAGGGTGGAAGCAAGGGCGACCACCATGCAACAAAGGACGGATATCTCACCTTGCAATTCGGAATTAGAGGTCACGGATGCGTCCCTGATCAGTTGATGAACGAATGATCGCCTTGTTGGCATTACGCCGCCACGGAAACAGAAACGAGGTTTTACGAATGGACAAGTTCTTGCGGGCCTGCCACGACGCGGTCAAGGACAACGAAGCGAAGTCGCTTAGCGCCAAGATGGGAGTTCCGCATGTGAGCCTGCTCCAGCGCGCAAACCCGGACAACGATGCTCACCACCTGACCATCGAGCACCTGTACGGGATCTTGCTACACACCGGCGACAAAGGTCCGCTGGCAGCCTTGGCCGACGAGTTCAGTTTTGACTTGGTGGAGCGTGAGCGTCCGGCAGCGAAACCGCTGATGGTTGCGCTGTGCCATTTGACCGCCGAGTGCGGCGACGTCGGCCGACTGATCTTCGACGCCGCTTCTGACAACCACATCAGCCAGCACGAAAAAGCCCAGGGCGACAAAGCCATCCAGGAAGCCATCGACGCGCTGCACGTTCTGCGCGAGTCGCTGAAGGCTGCCTGAGTTTCAGGCACAAAAAAGCCGACGGAGAAGGTCGGCTGATTCGCAAAACTAGAGAGCGCCGATTATGCAGAGCCAACCCAATTCAAGCAATACCCCGAACCATGTCGCGACACGTTTTGTTAATCCCGAGAACGTGTCGCGCATCAAATATCGTTCTCAGGGAGTCAAGCAATGACTCCCGACAACATCATCCAGCTGAACAGCAGCAGGGGATTCACCCGTATGGACAACAGCCTGATGGAGGCTTTGGCTACGGTTGACCTGCCAGCGCGCGAATTGCGCGTTCTCATGGCCATTGCACGGCAGACCATCGGCTATCAACTCGAAACCAAGCGCCTGACCGCCGACGATATCGGCAAGCAGACCAACATGCGCCGAGACGTCACGTCGAAAGCGATCAGTCATCTCCTTGAGCGTCGAATCATTTTCCGGGTAGGGGGAAGCCGAGGTGATATCGGGATTTCCCCTATTCGCGAGTGGTCCTTCTATGAGGAAAAACCTGACCGTCTCACTGAGACCAAAACGTCTCACTCAGCCCAAATCGTCTCACTGAGACCTGAGGCGAGTGAGACCAAAACAGCAACTTGCCTTCTTTATACAAAGAAAGAACCCCTATTAACTCTTTCTTCGAAAGAGATTAATCCGCCCCAAGCGCAATTGGCTTCGCCGAAGCTTGAGCGCAAGAAGCCGTTCGGCAAAATCCAGATGCTGGCCAACAACCCAAACGCCATCCCTGAGCAACTGCTGGTCGACTGGTTGTCCCTACGCAAGACCAAGCGCGCCGCGACCACCGCGACCGTTTGGGATTCGCTGAACGCCGAGCTGGTCAAGTGCCAGGCCGATCACGGGATCGACGTGAAGACCGCCATGACGGAGGCACTGTCCGCTGGATGGCAGGGTTTCAAGGCTGAGTGGATCGCCAAGCGCCTGGCTGACCAGCCCACCGCCAAAACTGCCCCACCGAGCCGCCACACTGGCTTCACTGACCGCGACTACACCGCTGGCTTGATCAAGCGGGAGGATGGCACCTATGCGTTCTGAGCCTGTTCCGACAACCCCTGAGTTCCCGCCAGGAACTCGCATCCAGCCCGCCGACTGTGACACCCACGGCGAGTTCGAGCAGAAGATCTTCTCGGTCATCGGCCGCGAGCTGAAGACCGGTTGCCCCGAGTGTTCCCGCATTGCCCAGGAAGCGACGGATGAGTCCGAGCGCCAGAGTAAGGCGCTGATGCTCCGCATGGCCATGGAGCGCAAGCTTGGCTCGGCGCTGATCCCGAAGCGCTTCGCTGGCAAGACCTTCGAGGGCTACGTGGCCACCACCGCCGAGCAGCAGAAAGCGCTGAACACCTGCCGCCGCTACGCCGCTGAGTTCTCGCAGGTCGCCGAGTCGGGCCGCTGCCTGTTGCTGCTGGGCAAACCGGGAACGGGCAAAACGCACCTGTCCGTGGCGATCGCCAACGAGATCATGGCCAGATCGAGCGCCACCGCCGTGTACCGCACTGTCGGCGCCGTGCTGCAAGCGATTCGCGCCAGCTACGACCGGACCAGCGAGCAGAGTGAAAGCCAGATCTTGTCGAGCCTCATCAGCCCCTCTCTGCTGATCCTCGATGAGATCGGCGTCAGCAAGGAAAAGCCCAGCGACTTCGAGCTGACCACGCTGTTCGCAATCATCAACGGCCGTTACGAGGAGCAGCGCCCGACGGTGATCGTTTCCAACCTCGACGCCAAGGCACTGCCGGCCGCCATCGGCGAACGCTGCGCGGATCGTCTGCGGGAGGGTGGAGTGATCGTCATTCCGTTCGAGTGGGAATCTCAGCGCGGCAAGGAGGGTTTCTGATGATCCCTAAATCTGCAAACACACTGGCCTGCACCTTCGCCGGCTTTGCCATCGGCGTGTTCTGCGTCCTGATCACAATGGCGGTGACGGCATGAGCGACAAAATCAGTGTCAACAGCCAGGCCAAGCTCTCTGAGGCCATCACCTGCCTGACCACCATGTACCGCGACAAGAAGTTCGTAGTGGTTTCCCTGCGCCCGGGCAAGGACCGCACGCTCGATCAGAACTCATTGTGGTTCGGAATGTACAAGCGCATCGCCGAGATGACTCAGATCGGCGATGCGGCCGACGCCCGTCGCTACTGCAAACTGCACTTCGGCGTGCAGATCCTGCTGAACGAGGATTCAGGATTCCAGGCTGCGTGGTACCGGGTCATGCGCCATCTGCCCTACGAGGAGAAGCTGGCAATGATGGGGGAGTGCAAGTTGTTCGGCCCGGACGGCTTCCCGGTGACCAGCCTGTTCAATCGCGCCCAGGGAGTCCAGTACACCGACCGCATCGCCACGTTCTTCACCGGCCAAGGCGTGGTCTTCACCGATTTGCTGAGCAAGGAGGCTGCATGATCGCCAAGCAACCCAAGCCGAAAACCTGCAAGAACCCGGCGTGCGGCATCAGCTTCCCGCCGCAGCGCTTGGGTCAGGCGGTGTGCAGCCCTAAGTGTGGCCTGGCCATCAAGGATGTGAATCAGGAGAAGGCTCGCAAGTCGCTGGCCCAGATCGAGCGCAAAGAGATCAAGGTCCGCAAGGAGAAGCTGAAGAGCCGGGCCGACCACCTCAAGGACACGCAGATCGCCTTCAATGCATGGGTACGCGAGCGGGATGCTGAGTTGCCGTGCATCAGCTGCGGACGGCACCACCAGGGCAAGTACGACGCGGGGCATTATCGCACCGTCGGCAGCAACCCCGCACTGCGCTTCGAGCCGCTGAATTGCCATCGCCAGTGCTCGCCGTGCAACACCCAGCTGTCTGGGAACATCGTCAATTACCGCATCGCGCTGGTGAAGCGGATCGGGGTCGAGTCCGTCGACTGGCTGGAAGGTCCGCATGAGCCGAAGAAGTACACCATCGAAGAACTGAAGGCGATGACCGCTGACTATCGGGCAAAGACCAGAGACTTGAAAAAGGACGCAGCATGAAACTGATCAACGCAAGACAGGTATGGACCGAAGCTCAGCACGAATCGAACGCGTCTATCAGCGCGGTGGCAATCGACAAGGGCGAATCGGCGCCGGTACAGAAGGGCAACCGCATGCGCCGCCATGAGGCCGTGTTTGCCGCCCTGGGCGATGACAAGGAAGAACGCATCCAGATCGTTCGGCAGAAGATCAGCATCAGCGAGACACGCCGTACACCTATTGGCCGATCTACCGCACGCGCCGCGCACCTGGCAACCATCGGCAAGGTCTTGCGCGCCATCGACACACTGCCGTTCCAGGTGCAGCAGTTCGGTCACTACCTCTACCACCCTGCAATGACCATGCGCCACGTTATGAATGCAGTACTGCTGATTACCGCGCACGCCAAGTTGCCAGACCTGACATCGGCCAAGCGCGTGAAGGCGCAGTACCTGGTGACCCTGGCGCTGCAATCGTACAAGGGTGAGGTCGTCGGGGCGGCAGAGTGGGGGCCGGCTCGGGTCGCCGCCGAGATGAAGACTTTCTTCGGCGTGACGATTGATCCGAAGAACTGGACGCGAGACTGGCTCGACCTATGGGAATCCCTAAAAGAAGTGATCGCTGAAGTGGATATTCAGGCACAACAACCGGTATGGCAGGTGATTCACGCGGAAAAAGAAGAAGAGGCGGCATAATAATATTGACATGACGGGGGATTGCACGTACTTTTCCCATAGTGCGCAACTTACCTCCAGCGCAAGCCTCTTCTAAAGCCCGGCCATTGAGTCGGGCTTTTTTATGGAATATCTGTAAAAATCGGTAATTCCCATTGATCGGATGTGACAGATGTTCGCTCTTGCAGTATCACTTGTTGATTTCGTAGATCTACCTAGCGATTTTGTAGCCATCGCCAAGGCATGGCAGCCTAAAAAGAAGGTCCCAGGGCCATTTTGGGCAGTGTGGTTTGAAGGGAAAATTGTGGCGATTTACTTGGACCCCAACAAAGCCTTCGCCCACATGCTTGATCTACAGCCAATGGTGAACACGGGGAAGATACCGAGAAAGCAGACCATCAACGATGTGGACACCCCTGCGTTGATATTGAAGCGACGGTTGGCAAAAGTAGCCCGGGAAGATTCATCTGATTCTACGAAGACTCCGTAGGTCCGACCCATTAGATTCGCAGTAAACAAATTTAAGGCCTCGCCATTGTGCGGGGCTTTTTCGTTTTCGGCTCCACCACAACCATCGCTCTGAGCTGGGAGTGCTGCTGGAGTCGGATCTATCAATCTCCCCAAGAGGGAGTCATTGGATTCTCAATCATGCCGGACAGACCTGAGAGCTGGACCAAGTTCTGGGAGGCAATGAGCAATCCACTCCTACAGGGCGCAATTATGGCGATCCTCATCTCCCTCTTGCGCGTGCTCTATGACGCCAAAGAAACCAGCAAGCGCCGAATCATCTTCGAGGCGCTGATCTGCGGAGGCCTGAGCCTGTCAGCCAGTAGCGTTATCGCCTGGATGGAGTGGCCATCGAACCTTTCGGTCGCGGCCGGTGGTGCTATTGGCTTTCTTGGCGTCACAGCCATTCGTGAGCTGGTGACCCGCTTCCTGGGTCGCAAGGTTGATTCGTTATGAAGGCCTTTGCAGCTGCAGCAATCATCGCCCTCGTTGCCTGCCTGTTGCTGGGTATCCAGCACTACCAGGTCATTGCACTCGAAGGGCAGGTGACGATCGAGGCCAAGGGCAAGCAGGACGCCATCGCGGCCAACACCGAGAGCCAGGCGACCATCACCACGTTACGGGCCGAAGCCCAGCGCAATGCTGACTACCTGAAAGACCTGAACAAGCGAATCAAGGCCAGCGAAGACAAAGCCAAAAAGGCGAGGAAAGACTTTGAAGATCTCAAGCGCAACAGCAAGCCTGTTCGTGATTGGGCTGCTCAGCCTCTGCCTGACGGCCTGCGCGGGAAGCCCGGCAGTGGTAACAAAGACACAGGCAGTAAGAATTGAAGCGCCTGAGCTAATTCCCTGTGAGCGGATCGACGCGACCGAGTCTGAGGCTGGCCTTCGCCTGAACGGCGATGTGTGGGAGCTCAAGGATCAGGCCATCAAGCTGCTGGACACGTGTGCTGACCAGGTGGACGCCCAGATCAAGCGCAGTCAGAGCAAGTAGTCCGCGACACGTTTCGCGAATCATCAAATCGTGTCGCGACATTGGAGAGAGTCATGAGCGATCAGTCAGGCGAGCACGCCCACTGGGTGAACGATGGACGAGGGCGGCGGTTGATATTCATCGACGGCGAGCGCATCAGCTGGGTGCTATACGCCGACACCAAAGCCGGAATAGCAGTGGTGTGTGATGACCCGCCTACTTGCTTGGATGGCGAACACATCGACTTCCACCCTGTATGGGGCGAGATCACTGTGGTTCCTGTGGAGGGTGCATGACCAATGTCACCCGCCTGCATCATGCATTGCCACTTAGTCCTGCCATCAACCAGGCGATCACTGGACTGGATAGCGCCATTGCCAAAGCGATTGACGCCGCCAAGGGCGCCGGCCTTCCTCAAGGCTTGGTCGTATCGCTGCTGCACGGGCACGCGCTGATGCAGACCAACATCATGGTGAGCTGAATGACCGTCAAGGTTCTGGAATTCAAGCGGGAGGACTGGCGCGACGCCGCCAAAACCCTGCGCAAGATTGCTGATGATCTCGATGCCGGCGAGCATCCGGATTGTACTGTTGGAGCCTTAACCCTGATCGGCCCAAAAGGCGAGGTTACAGTGTTCGGGTTGGGGCCTAAGTGCGACGACCTGCAGTGCTTGGGTGCCATGCGTCTGGGTGAGCAGAAGTTGATTGATGTGCTGCTGGATGGCGGGGAAGGGTAGGTGTGCCGCAGGTGAGTGCGGCACGAAAGCTTAAATCATCCAGCGGTCAACGATTTGGAAAGACTACACATTGCACCAATGGCTGGGATGCTGCGATGCACTCCTCACCTCGTTCGTGCAACGGCTGATAGAGACTTCCCAAAATGAATCCCATGATCGCGCAAACCACGCAGTAGATCTTAGGTCGTTCTTTAGGGCCATCTGTGCCGTTTGCATACGCGATACCCTTCCGCACTTGGCGGGATAGCAAGTAAAGCAAAGGACACAAGACTGCTAAAGCAAAGCTGAAAAGACCAATCGTAGGGGTCATATCTGTTTCTCAAAAGCTGATAGGGAGCTCAATCCTTTGTGCGGTTCTCAGTTCAGCCAAAAAATGACGCCATTTAAATGACTGACTAATTGGATCCAATTAATACAGGCTACTCGCCATCTTTTCAATCCCCCTTTCGAACTATCAGGGAAAACTCATGACAACCAAGCAACCCGACTGGGAGGCAATCGAACGCGCCTACCGGGCCGGGATGCTTTCTTTGCGAGCAATGGCGGAACAGTTCGGCTCCAAGGAGTCGACAATCCGCAGTAGGGCATCCAAGAACGGATGGAAGATGGATTTGACCGCCCAGGTAAAGGCGGCGACCAAAGAGAAGCTTTCGCGCAGTACTTCGCGCACGACTGTCGCGCAATCGGATGTGCGCGAAGATGCGCAGATTATCGAGGAAGCCTCCGACGTGGCGGCCTCTATCGTGCTGTCGCACCGCACCGATCTTGCGCAATGGCGTGGTATAGCCAACAAGTTGCGCGATGCGCTCGATACGCTACCGGTTACGGAAGACAACCACGGTGACTTCGCCCGATCCTTGAACGCTGGCGTTGACGCACAGCTGAAGGTCATCAAGGGCGAACGCCAGGCCTATAACCTCGACACGGAGACAGGTGACAAGACAGTCAGCGACCTGGCCGCGATGATGGACGAACTATCGAAGGAAGCCTGACATGAAGCCCGAGCACATGAAGCTGCTCCGGGATAAGCGTTGGCGCCTGAACAATCTCTACTTCATCACGGACAAGCAGGGCAAGAAGGTCCGCTTCCGGATGACGGACGAGCAGATCGAGTACTTCGATGGGATGCACACCCGCAACATCATCCTGAAGGCTCGGCAGCTCGGCTTCACCACTGAGTGTTGCATCATCCAGTTGGACGCGGCGCTGTTCGAGTCAGCCAAGTGCGCCCTGATTGCTCACACCCTGAACGACGCTAAGCGCCTGTTCCGGGAGAAGGTGAAGTATGCGTACGACAACCTGCCGGCTGATATTCGCGCAGCCAACCCGGCGAGCAACGATGCGGCTGGGGAGCTGGTATTCAGCAAAGGCGGCTCACTCTACGTTTCCACGTCCTTCCGGGGCGGCACGCTGCGTTACCTGCATGTGTCTGAGTTCGGGAAGATCTGCGCCAAGTTCCCGCACAAGGCCCGCGAGATTGTCACCGGCGCCTTTGAGGCTGTGGCAACCGACTGCTTCGTCACGATTGAATCAACGGCGGAAGGTCGGGCCGGCTACTTCTTCGATTACTCGCAGAGTGCCGAGCGCCAGCAACTGGCCGGTGTGCCCCTGGGCCTGCTCGATTGGAAGTTTTTCTTTTTCAGCTGGTGGAAGAACAAGGCCTACTGGCTTGACCCCACCGACGTGGTCATCCCGCAGCGCCTGACCGATTACTTCAACGAACTGGCAGCCAAACACGGGATCGTCACGAACCCCGGACAGCGCGCCTGGTACGCGGCCAAGGAGAAGACGCTCGGCGACGACATGAAGCGAGAATACCCGTCTCTGCCGGCCGAAGCTTTCCAGCAGTCGATCGAGGGCGCGTATTACGCCAAGCAGTTCACCAAGCTTTACGCCGCTCAGCGTATCGGAGCGCTGCCCGACAACAGCCATCTGCCGGTCCATACGATCTGGGATATTGGCGTAGGCGACTCCACCGCGATCTGGTTTGTCCGGATCGTTGGCGAGGAATATCACGTCATCGATTTCTACGAGAACAGCGGTGAAGGCCTGCGGCACTACATGAAGGTGCTCAAGGATCGCAAATACACGTATGGCGATCACTGGGGGCCGCACGACATCGATAACCGGGAGTTCGGCAGCGACGGCAAAACTCGTCGCGAGCTGGCCCGCGAGGGCTACGAGATCGACGGTCAGAAATACAGCCTCAAGTTCAGCGTCGTTCCTAAGCTCGGCATCGACGAGGGCATTGAGCAGGTTCGGGAGATCCTTCCGGCCTGCGCCTTTGATGAGTCGAAGTGCGAACTGGGCATTTCCTGCCTGGAGAACTACCGCAAAGAGTGGGACGACAAGCGCGGCTGCTGGAAAGACAAACCTTTACACGACTGGTCATCACACGGCGCGGATGCATTCCGCTACTTCGCTGTTTCGATGGGCAGGCGCAAACGCACAGGCGGTGTCCGCCGTATTGGAGGATTGGCCTGATGCCAGTGCAATCGACAAACCCCGACTTCGACGCGCACATCGCCGAATGGGAAATGATGGACGACGCGCTCGAAGGCGAGGGCGCCATCAAGCGCAACGATCGGAACCTGCCCAAGCCCAGCGGCATGGTGGAAGCTGAAAAGCTCGACGCCACCGGCAATAAATACCTGTACCAGAACTATACAAACCGGGCGCAGTACGAACACTGGGTGCGCGACTCGCTGCGGTCGATGATGGGGCTGGTGACCCGGCTGATTCCTGAAATCGCATTGCCGTCTGGTCTGAAAGGGCTGGAAGACAATGCCACTTCGGACGGCTTCGGCCTAAAGCAGTTGTTCTTCCGAATGGTGCGCCAGGCCATTTCCCATGGCCGGGTGCCGCTGGTGGTGAACATCGACGATGCAGGTGAGCCGTATTTCTCGACCTATGCCACCCGCAACGCCATCAACTGGAAAGTGGGCAGCCAAGGCGGCCGGCAGGACCTGGTGCTAGGGGTGTTCATCGAGTTCCGAGACGACAAGGAAGACGAGTTCGACCACGACTGCAAGATGGTCTATCGCGTCTTCAAGATGGTCGGCAACGTTTGCCACAGCGAGGTGCTGGGTGAAAACGGAGAGGTCATCGAGGATTTGAAGCCGCTCGGCACTACCGGCACCGACAATCGCCTGGTGCGAGGCCTGGAGTTTCTGCCAGTGATCTACTGCGGCTCGACCGACAACTCGCCTGACGTGGATGAAGTGCCGCTGCTGACGATGGCCCGGGCCGCGTTGAAGTCCTACCAGCTCAGCGCTGACTACTTTACTGCTCTGCACCAGACCAGCCATCCACAACCGTGGGTGGCGGGAATGGATGAAACGGTGGAGCTCAGCGTCACTGGGCCATCTGCTGCATGGGATCTTGGTCCGAATGGCAAATGCGGCTATTTGGAGTTTCAAGGCGCAGGCATTGAAGCCGTCCGGACGGCGATGGATGACCAGCGCAACGCCGCTGTTGAGGCTGGTGCGAAGGTGATGGACGTCGGGGGCACTGAGTCAGGCGAGGCGCGCAAAACGCGCCAGAACGATCAGCACGCCACGCTGCACAGCATCGTCATCACCGTGGCCGAGGCGGTAGAGCAGGCGTTGCGATATGCCGCCGAATGGAAGGGCTACGACCCGAAACAGGTGACGTTCAAGGTCAATCCTGAGTTCGTGATTCCACAGGTCGATCCTCAGGTCCTGTCCGAGCTTCAAAAGAGCGTCATGGCCGGCACGGTCAGCGCCGACACCTACTGGCAGTACCTCACGACCGGGAAACTGCCGGAACGTCTCTACGACGAAGAAGCCGAACTGATCAGCGAAGAGCGCGAATCGGTCGGCCTTAACCTGGACAAAGATGATGCCGACAGCAAACCAGGAACAGGCCGACAGCCAGCTACTGGAGCAGACGACCCGTCACTCAGTGATGATCGAGCGGCTTAAGACCGGCGAGGTCAAGAAGTTCGAGAAGTACCTGCGCCAGATTGATGCTCTGGTACGGGAGCAACTGACCCGCAAAGAGTTGACGACCTACAGTCGCGATCGCCTTGAGAAGTTCCTTGGTCGGGTCGACGGAAAACTACTGGAGATCTACAAAGCCTTCAGTGATGTGGTGCAGGCCGATCTGGTGGATATCGCTCTGTATGAGTCCACCTTCGAAGCCAATAGCCTCAGTCATGCGATGTCGATTGACGCAGTGGTCCCGGCCAACGCAGTGATTCGCGCCGCGGTGTTTTCGTATCCGCTTCAGGTCAAAGGGTTGGATGGCGGCAAGCTGCTGAAGAGCTTTCTCAGTGGTTGGACCAGAGCCGAGACGATGCGGGTGACGAACACGATCCGGCTCGGCTTCGGCCAAGGCCAGACGAACGCGCAGATCATCCAGGCCGTGCGCGGCACCGCGGCGCAAAACTTCACCGACGGCATTCTCGCTGTGAGCAACCGCAACGCGGCATCAGTGGTGCAGACGGCGATCCAACATGTGGCCACAACGGCACGAATGGAAACGCTGAAGGCCAACAGTGACGTGGTGCTGGGTTATCGTTGGTTGTCGACGCTCGACCGCAAGACTTCACAGCAGTGCAAGGGCCTGGACGGGATGCGTTTCGACCTGGGTAAGGGGCCGTTGCCGCCAGCGCACATCAACTGCCGATCGACGACCGTACCTATCACCAGACTTTCGGAGTTGTTCGCGAAAGACGCCACACGCGCATCGATCGGCGACAAGGGGGCCGGTCAGGTCGATGCAGGCTTGAACTATTATGAGTGGCTGGCAACGCAGCCAGCGCGCTTCCAGGATCATGCTCTCGGGCCGGTGCGGGGCAAGTTGTTCCGCGACGGCGGCCTGACGCCTGAGAAGTTCGCCATGCTGCAGCTCGACAAGAAATTCAAGCCGCTGACGCTGGCCGAACTGAAGGCCATTGAACCTGACATGTTCACCCGGGCAGGCGTTACACTCGGGGCTCCACCAGGTTGAGATGACCGATGCAGATCATTGTCGAGGACGGGCAGGGAAGGCCAGACGCCAACAGCCTTGTGTCCCTGGAAAAGCTAACCTTCTACCGCGACTACTACGGTTTTCGGATCCCCGGAGTCGAGGCTGAGCAGATCGCGTTGCTGCTGCGCGCTGCGGCGGATATCAACGCTCGCGAATGGAAAGGGCGCAAAGCCAACCCCAATCAGGCAATGGCTTGGCCTCGACGTGAGTGCAAGATCGAACATCAGACGCTCTCAGAGACGTTCGTGCCCTTTGAGCTTGAATGGGGGCAGGTGCGGCTCGCGGTCGAGCTTTATGCCGCGGAGCATGGCTTTCAGATCGAAGAGCCAACGCATTGCACTGAGCCAAATGGCCGCCGCACCCGACTCAATCGCGATACGCCAGGCTTCCGCATGAGGCCGCCGCCGTACGCACCGAGCAGGACGCAGTTCGCCGATTATCTGATAATGCGTGGATTGCATATAGTCGCTAAGGAGTAGCTGATGTTCAAATTGCTGCGGTGGGCATTCCTGCTCGTAGTATTGGCCACCATTATTGGCCTCGCTTTTTTGCTCGGCCTATCGTTTGGCCTTGGCAACAACCACGACAAGTTCATTACCGAGACGGTGCCAGTGCTGTCAATGCTTGGCGGATGGGTCGCAGGTATCGGCGCGTTGGCAGCGGTTCTCACCACTCTGTGGTTGGCCGACAAGCAGCGAAGGGAAGACGTAGAAAGTTTACAGGTGCAGGTTAGGTCGGCGATTGCGATGAACGGTCAAGGGGGCTGGTTCATAGCTTTGAATGTAATAAGTGATGGAAAGCGGCCTGTTGAGGTGACCAGCATTTCCGTTATTTCGCCTCATGCGAAGGCATACATCCCAATCACCGATCTTGCCTATGGAAGTAGTGCCCTGCCTGCTTCTCTTTCCTATGGACAAAGAGCGTCCTTCCATTTACTCGCTGGATTTGAGAGGGAAATAAGAGGCTTTGTGAACAGTCACTGTAAAGGTAGGGCGGCAGGGTTGAAGGTCGTAATCAGCACAACGTTAAAAGACTTCGATGCACCGCTTCCAGAGCATCTTCTAACACTCAATGATTAGCGGAATGAGTTACTGAAGATCAGTAACCATCCTTACAGACGAACCTCGGCCATGCCGGGGTTTTTTTATGCCCGCAAAGCGGGAAATCAAACCCAAGGGGTGCACCAAGTGGCAGACGAAAACACGATTGATCTTGAAGACCCTGCAGTGAAAACCGCCATCGCGGCAGCAGTCGACGCTGCGACCCTGGGCCTCAAGAATAAAAACACCGAGCTGCTTGGCTCGCTCCGGACCACCAAAACTGAACTGGACGGATTCAAGACCCAGTTCGAAGGTCTGGACATCAATGCGGTGAAAGGCCTGCTGACAAAGGTCGGACAGGACGAAGAAACCCGACTTCTGGCAGAGGGCAAGCTCGACGAGGTGATCACCAAGCGTACTGAGCGCCTGCGCACCGACTACGACACCAAGCTGGCCGCCGAGAAGACCCGTGCCGACAAGGCCGAGGCCTTCGCAGCCAAGTACAGCGACAAGGTTCTGGCTGACTCCATCCGCGCTGCCGCCATCAAAGCTGGCGCGCTTCCCGAGGCTGCCGAGGACATCATCCTACGCGCCCGGGGCACTTTTAAACTCAGTGAAGACGGCGAGGCGATCGCCACCGACCGTGACGGCGAGGTCGTTTACGGGAAGGACGGGAAAACCCCGCTGTCGCCGCTCGAATGGGCGGAATCGCTGCGTGAAACAGCAACACACCTGTGGCCTAGGGCTCAGGGTGCCGGTCCGACCGGCGATCAAGGTGGCAAGGCCACGAAGAAGTGGGGTGAGTACACGGAAACCGAGCGCGCTGCGCTTGCCCGCGACAACCCCGAGCAGTTCAAAAAACTCTTGGCCACCAAAGGAACCTAATCCATGGCAACTACCCAGCTGGCAGACATCTTCGTCGCCGATTACTACGGCGCTCTGGCGCCGGTCAACTCCCCGGAAAAGACCGCTGTCTTTGAGTCGGGCATCATCACCAAATCCCCCGAGCTTGATGCCATTGCGCAGAACGGCCAGGGCACCTCGGAAATCAGCTACTGGCAGGATCTGGACGCTGATGAAGAGCCGAACATCTCCAACGACAACCCGGATGACCTGGGTGAAGTTGGCAAGGCCGAGCAAGGCAGCATGCGTGCCCGCACTCTGTACCTCAACAAAGGTTACGGCGTAGCGGATTTGACCTCGGAGCTCGCCAACTCCGAACCGATGCAGCACATCCGCAACCGCTTCGGTACTTACTGGACTCGCCGCTGGCAGCGTTACCTGCTCGGTGCAGCCCGTGGCGTGATTGCTTCGAACATCTTGAATGATGCCGGTGACATGGTTGTGGATGCGGGCGCGACCATCAGCGCCGGTGCGTTCCAAGATGCAGCTTTCACCTCTGGCGATGCTGCTGATGTGTTCGCAGCTATCGGCGTGCACTCCGTGGTGATGAACCAGATGGTCAAGCAGGACCTCATCGAATACCTGCGCGACTCCGACGGCAAGATCATCCTGGCTACCTATCTCGGTAAGCCGGTGTTCATGGACGACAGCCTGGTATACGGCCCTGGTCGCTACCTGTCGGTTTTCTTCGGTCAAGGCGCGTTCGGTTACGGCGAAGGCAATCCAACCGTGCCTGTCGAACTGGAGCGCAAAGCTTCCGGCGGTAACGGTGGCGGTGCCGAGGTGCTGTGGGAGCGGAAGACGCTCATCCTGCAACCAGCCGGCTTCAGCTGGAAGGGCAGCACCAATCAGAACCTCAGCCCGACTGCCGCGCAGTACGCCGCAGCGGCAAACTGGGAACGTGTCTTCGACCGCAAGCAGGTTCCTTTCGCTGCCGTAATCAGCGGCACCGCCACCCCGTAAGCCAACCTCGGCGGGGCGCTTCGCGGCGCCCCAGTCGACACGGAGAGAATCATGAAGGTTATCTACACCGACAAGCCGGGCAACGAGCCTGAGGTTTGCTATCGCCTACTCAATGAGTTCTTCGGGGTCATCAGTTCGGCAAAGGAAGTGGTGGTGGACGGCGACAAGCCCAACATCATTGAAGCCTACAAGCGCGCTGGCATCATCGTCACCGACGGTAAGACTCCGTCGTTGCGTGAAGACGGCCCAACAGTCGCCGAGTTTATGGACGCTGGTTATCAGGCAGCCAACTACCCGCCGCAAGGCTATGTCTCCCGCAGCACGCCGGAAGAAATTGCGGAAGCCATAAAGGGCCAGGCCAATCCCGAAACCGACCCGCTGAAAATGAAGGTCGCCGACCTGAAAGAGTGGCTGACCGGCAAGGGCATCGCGTTCGATGCCTCCGCATTGAAAGAAGACCTTCAGGCCCTGGTGCCAAAGGAATAAGGACAAGCACATGACCGACTTCATCACTGTTGCCTACGTTGACACCCTGCTGGGTCCTGGCTGGGCGGGCACCGGTGATCCGGTCCTTGCTGTGAGCATGGCGAATGCCTGGCTCACGGCCAAGATTAAGCGGGTTGTTCCCGATCCGGTTCCGGCTGAGATCAAAACAGCCGGCGCCCAAATCGCCAAAGAGGCGGCAGCGGGCAATCTGTACAAGGCCACCCAGAAGGAAGTCCTCAGCAAGACGGTATCCGCTCAATCTGGCACCTCGACGAGCAAGACCTATGCGGCCGGGTCAAAGGACCTGTCTGCCGGCGAGAACTTCGCCATGGCATTGCTGGTGCCCTGGACCAAGCGCTCCGGCGTCATGATGCTCAAGAGGATCTGATCATGGGCATGCGCGACGAGATTCAGGCTGAGATGGTCGAGGCTTTCGACGATCCTGATGGTTTGGCAGATGCCGTAAAGCCGGTAGCTGGCATTCGGAAGGTGGCGGGTGAATACGACCCCGACACTGGCACAGCGCCCGAAGTGACCATCACCTACGGCGGCCGTGGAGTGTTCGGCAGCTACCTGGCCAAGGAAATCGACGGCTCGCTGATCCAGACAACTGACGAAAAGCTTCTGGTACTCCAGAACGAGCTGTTCATCACGTTTTTGGGTGCTTCGACAGCAATTCTTGCAGTTCCAGAAATAGGCGATGTCATCGGCGGTAAGCGCGCTTTGAACGTCAGCCAGGACCCGGTCGGCGCTACCTGGACAGTCCAGTTGAGGGTTTGAAGATGGCAAACAATCGCGCCGGCCAATCCGGCAGTTTCGCGCTGAGCCTTGCCGAGTTTGCGGCCCAAGCCACGGAAGCCATCGATGCCAGTCTGCGCGAGATCATCATCGAGGTCGGTAGCAGCGTTATCCGGATGTCACCGGTCGGCAACCCTGAGATCTGGGCGCAGAACACTGTGGCCCATCAGTACAACAAGGCCGTGGACGATCACAACAGCGATTTGCGCAGCGATCCGGTCAACCTGACGAAGGCGGGTCGCCTCAAGCCGGGTCGCAAGCTGAACGACGGCATGGACATCGTTGCCCCTGAAGGCTACGCCGGCGGGCGGTTCCGAGCCAACTGGCACCTCTCGATCGATGTAGTGGAGAACGTGACCTTTGACGAGGTCGACCCGAGTGGGCAAGAGACGATTGCAGCACTGGTTTCGGCTGTCAGCGACTTCACCGCCGGACAGACTGCCTACCTCATCAACAACTTGCCTTACGCCATCCCTCTGGAGTTCGGACATTCGACCCAAGCACCGGGTGGCATGGTCCGCATCACCGTGGCCCGCTTCCAGCAGATCGTGCAGGAGGCCATCAGGAACAACCAGATATGAGTCACAACATCATTGCCTCAATCTACGAGGCCAAGCTGATCAACTGGGCGAAAGCCTTGCCGGTACCGCTGAAGGTCGTCGTCGAGAACGAGGCTTTCACGCCCGTCGACGGCGCCACCTACCTGAAGGCGTTCACGCTGCCAGCGGACACCGCAAGCAACACGCTCGGCGGCGACCACAAGCTGTACACCGGCATGTTTCAGATCAGCATCGTGACGCCGTCGGGCAAGTACCGCGGTGCAGCCGGTGCGCTGGCTGATCAGATCGCCACGCTGTTCCCTCTGTACGAGCGGAACACGAAAGACGCATTGACCGTTGTGACGATGACGCCGGTTGACCCAGGCCCCGGCATTCCAGACGACACCACTTTCACGGTGCCGGTTTCGTTCTTGTACCGAGCCGACACCAACTGAATTAGCCCGTTGGGCAAACCCAGAACCCGCCATTGAGCGGGTTTTGTCATTTCTGCAAAGAGGAAAACCCATGAGTGTCAAGATTCCCAACGGCACCACATTCGAGATCGCGTCCACGCTGAGCCTTGCGAAACCTTTCACTGCAATCAGTAACGCCAAGCCCGCAGTGCTGACCGCTGCCGCGCACGGCCTGGCCAATGGCGACGTGGTCGTCATTGATTCGGCGTGGGCGAAGCTGAACGGCCGTCCTGCACGAGTGATTGATTCCGATGTGGGCGACTTCGCGGCTGAAGGCGTGGATACCACTAGCGTGAAGAGTTACCCGTCCGGCTCCGGTGCCGGCACTGTCCGGGCCGCTTCTGGCTGGACGCAGATCGCGCAGATCACTGAGCCAGCTGCCAACGGCGGCGAGCAGCAGTTCCTCACTTACGGCTTCCTCGAAGATGATGATGACCGACAACTGCCCACCACCAAGTCGGCCAGCAGCATGACGCTGCCGGTTGCTGATGATCCGGCTCAAGCGTACGTCGCGATTGTCGAGGCTGCCGACGAAGACAAAGAGCCGCGTCTGGTGCGCGCGAACCTCCCGGGCGGCGCGACCATTTACTACTACGCGTACGTGTCGATCACCGCGACCCCGACGCTGAGTCGCAACAACATCATGACGCGGACCATCACGCTGTCGTTCGCCTCCCGCCCAACTCGCTACAACGCCTAAGGGGTTCCCATGGCAAAGTTTTCCATCGCGCCAAAGCCGACGTTCACTGTCGACGTGGCCATCCCGCAGGTTGGCGACAGGCCGGCAATGGTGCCGTTCACCTTCAAGTATCGCGATCGCACGGCACTGGCTGAGCTGTTCGATGCCTGGAAGGCAAAAGCGGAAGAGCTCGGGGAGCGCTTCAAAGGAACTGAACCAACACTCGCGGAAATCACTGCGGCTGAAGTCGAGCAAGGTGTCGATCAGATCAGGGATTTGGTTGTTTCGTGGGGCTTCGGCGAAAAGCTCGACGATGAGTCGATCACAGCCCTGGTGAAGAGCTGCGTCGGTGTTTCAGATGCCGTGGTGAAGGCCTACAGCGAAGCCTTCGGCAAGGCCCGCCTGGGAAACTGACCGCCGCTGCCCGCGCGCTCTACGAGGCCGACGGCGACCCCGAGCAAATGGCGATGTTCGGCTTCTCGCCAGAGGACTACGACGAAACCTTCGAAGTTTGGCCGGACAACTGGAAGGCCTTCCTCGTCATGGATTCGATGGGGACTCAGTGGCGAACAGGCGCATGCGGCGCAACTGGACTCGATTACGGCGTCCTTCCGAACGTGATGAGGCTCGTCGGTGTTTCGGCGACGGATCGCCCAGGTGTGTTTCAGGACATCCGCGTAATGGAATCGGAAGCCATCGCGGTCATGGCCCAAGCCCGCGACAACAGCCCGTGAAAACGGGCACTTATTCAAGGTGAGTCGATGAACATTGCAGAACTCGGCATTAAGGTCGACTCGGCTGATGCTGCCCAGGCTGCGACCGATCTCGACAAGCTGACCAAGTCCGGTGAGCGTGCAGAGCAATCCGCCGTTGGCCTGATGAAAGAGATGGAAGCGCTGGAGAAGTCGTTGTCGAAAGGCGCGACCACTACGCAGGAACTGGCCAAGCAGCGCGAGAGTCTGGCGAAACTCTCCAAGACCGGCGCTTATGGCGAGGCCGAATTCACCAAGATCACCGCGCAGCTCGATAAACAACAAGTGGCCCTGGCCAAGTCCACCCTGGACGAGCAGAAGGCCCTGAATAGTCTGCTCGGAGCGATCGACCCGGCACGTGCGGCCATGGGCAAGCTCGACACCCAAGTCGAGCAGCTGGGCAAGCATCTCGACGCAGGCCGGATCAGCCAGGACCAGTACAACTCGGCGCTCAGCAAGATCGACGGCAATTATGCGGCGCTGGAGAAAACCGCCACCGGTTTCGACCGGCTGAAGCTTGGCACCCGCCAGGCGCAGGAAAACGTCGTTCAGCTCGGCAACGCGTTGTCGTCCGGTGATTGGGGGAGCGGCGTGCGCGCCGTCGCTCAGCTGGGTGCAGGTGCTGGCGCTTCAGCTGCCGGCCTGCTTGCCATCCTTGCCCCGATCGCGCTGGCCACTGCCGCCGTCGGCGCTCTGGCTGTTGCCTATTACAAAGGCAGCGAGGAGCAAGACGCATACAACAAGTCGCTGGTGATGACCGGTAGTTTCGCCGGTGTCAGCGCTGGTCAACTGGGCGAAATGGCCCGGCAGGTAAGCGCTACGGTGGGTACCACTGGCCAAGCTGCTGCTGTTCTCGCGCTGCTGGCTGGCAACGGCAAGATCGCGGGCGAGAGTTTCACGGGCATCACCCAGGCCGCCGTTTCCATGCAGGAAGCGACGGGCAAGGCTGTCAGCGAAACCGTCGCCGAGTTCTCGAAGCTTGCCGACGATCCGGTGAAGGCATCTGCCGCACTGAACGCGCAGTACCACTACCTGACTGCCTCGGTTTACTCGCAGATCGCGGCGCTGGAAGAACAGGGCGACCACGCAGGCGCTGTGAAGCTGGCGACCGAGCAATATGCGGACGCCATCAACGAGCGCACGCCGAGAATCCTCGAAAACCTAAGCTTCTGGGAGAAGGGTTACAACGCTGTCGCGCGTGCTGCTGACAACCTGAAAAACATCGGCCGCAGCAACATCGGCTCCGATATTGAGCAGGCTCAGCGTGATCTGGCCCGGGCAGAGTCTGGGGATGTTGGCCTGTTTCAAAACAAGCAGGAAATGATCGACCTCTACCGCAACCGGCTGAATATGCTGGAGGACCAGAAGGCCGCTGAAGCTGACATTGCCAAGTACGACGGCGAGCAGGCCAAGGCACAGCAAAGCGCAGTCGTGGCGATGTCCAAAGTGGACGCGATCACCAAGTCTTCGCTAACCAACGAGCAGAAGCGCGCCGAGGCGATCAAGGATTACAAGAAAAGCCTTGATGATATCCGGAAGGTAGACCCGAAAGACTCTCGGCTTGATCCGGCAGCGGTCGCCAAGAACATGGCGAACCTCAATGACAAGTTCAAGGATCCGAAAGCTGCCGCAGGCAGTGCTGACCTGACCAGCTTCAACAACGCGAAGAACGTATTGGCCGAAACCCTGGCCTACTACAAAAGCGCGGACAAGGAGCTCGAAGCATCGCAGCGGGCCGGGGTGATCTCTCAGGCCAGCTTCACCGAGCAACGTGTCAGCCTGCTGAAGCAACAGTCGGAAGAGGTAGCCCAGAGTTACCAGTCGGAAATCTATGCGCTCGAAGCGGCCAAGGCAAAAAAGGGCACAACCGCGGCGCAGGTCATCCAGATCGATCAGAAGATCGCCGATGCCCGCAGCGCCATGGTCAAGGCGCAGCAGGATAGCGACAGCGAACTGTCGATCATCGGCACCAACGAAGAAGGTCGCCTGCGCAAGCAGACTCTGGCTGTCAGCACATACACCAGCGCGCTGCAGCAACAGGTCGAGACACTTCGGCAGCAGGGTATGCGCGCGGCTTCTGGTCTTGGTCAGGGTGACCGCCAACGTGCGCTGACGGATCAGCAGAACGGTATCGATGATCGCTTCAACCAGCAGAGCCTTGAACTGGCCAACCAGTATGGTGATGGCTCGCGAGGCATGAGCCTTGACGAGTACACCCAGAAGCTGGCGGCGCTGAAAACCACCCAGCAGGATCTGCACGACACCGTGCAATCCAACTATGACGAGATGACAGCCGCCCAGGGTGACTGGAGCGCTGGCGCATCGTCGGCGTGGCAGAACTACCTGGAGTCGGCGCGGGATGTTGCCGGACAGACGAAAAGCTTGTTCAGCAACGCCTTCAGCTCGATGGAAGACGCGATCGTAAACTTCGCCATGACTGGGAAGGCGTCGTTCGGTGATTTCGCGAAGTCGATCATTGCAGACATGGCGCGCATAGCTACTCGGCAGGCCAGTTCGGCGTTGCTGGGTAGCTTGGTCGGGGCCGCCACCAGTTATTTCACTGGCAGCGGTACCGCCGCTTCGGCGGGATCTACTCAGGCAGGCTACAGCGGCGACCTATCTGGCTTCACTCCGGGCAGTATTCAGGCCGAAGGTGGCGCCTGGTCGTCCGGCGTGCAGTTGTTTGCCAACGGTGCAGCCTTCACCAATAGCGTAGTGAGCAAGCCAACAGCCTTCGGCATGGCCGGTGGCGATATCGGAATCATGGGGGAGGCGGGGGAAGAGGCGATCATGCCGCTGACCAGAACAGCAGGCGGCCAGCTTGGCGTGCGGGCTTTGGGTGGTGGCAGCAGCGGATCGACCATCAGCATCAACGCACCGGTCACCGTGGCGATTCCCGATCGCAGCTCTGAAGGGATGCAGCTCGACCAACAGGCGCTTTCGCAAAACCTCCAGATGCAGATGAAGGCCGCAGCAGAGAGAGCGGTGGCCGAGTCGTGGCGTGCCGGCGGCGTAAGTTTCCGCAACGTTAACGGGAGAGCCTGATGGCGATTGAGACATTCACCTGGCCAACTCAGCACGGCGACGCACCTGAAATTACCTATCGGGTGCGCACCTCGCAGTTCGGTAACGGCTACAAGCAGACGGCCGGCGATGGCCCGAACAATAAAGAGGACGCCTATCCGATTACTTACAGCGGCCCAAAAGTCAAAGTTCTGGAGATTATGGCGTTTCTCGACCGGCACGCTGGGGCAAAGGCATTCCTCTGGACCACGCCTCTAGGCCAGCTCGGCCTGTTCACCTGCAAGAATCCCGTACCCACTCCCGTGGGTGGTGGAGTTTTCAAACTCACGGCAACTTTTGACCGTGCATTCCAACCATAAGGGGCAACCATGCCGCTGATCAGTGATATCCAAGTCCTTGAGCCTGGCAGCGAAGTGCTGCTCTTTGAATTGGACGGTACGGACTATGGAGCGGATGTGTTGCGCTTCCACGGGCATGCGATCCCGCACTCGCCGGAGGAACTAATTGCCGTCGGCGCCGATGCGAATCAGCTGCCCGCGAAGGCGATTTGGTGGCAGGGCAACGAGTACGGCGCTTGGCCGATGCAAATCGACGGGATCGAAGCCAACGGCGACGGCACGGCCGTACGGCCAACGCTGTCAGTCGGTAACGTGAACGGACGTATCACGGCGTTGTGCTTGGCCTTCGACGACCTGCTCGAGTTCAAGCTGACCATGCGGCACACGCTGGGCACGTACCTGGACGCGCAGAACTTCCCAGCCGGTAACCCTAGCGCTGATCCGACTCAAGAGACGATCGAAGTCTGGTATATCGACCAGAAGACGAACGAGGACGGGGAGACGGTCAGTTGGGAGCTTGCCAGCCCGGGTGACGTGGGCGGCGAGTCAATCGGCCGTCAGGCTACAACCTTGTGCCACTGGTGCCTCACCGGCGGCTATCGCGGGCCGAACTGCGGCTACACCGGGGGATACGTCACGAAGGATGGCGTGCCAACCGACAACCCGGAGATGGATGAATGCGACGCGACGCTGGGCCGGGGTTGTATCCCGCGCTTCGGCGAGGGTAACCCGCTGTCATTCGGTGGCTTCCCCGCTGTCTCACTCATCGCACGGAGCTGACAATGCGCAAGCAAATCTTGAGCGCAATCCAGGCTCACGCGGCTGCCGAGTACCCGAAAGAGTGCTGCGGCCTGCTGCTGAGCATTGGGCGCAAACAGCAGTATTACCCGTGCCGAAACATCGCATCTGAACCCAGCGAGGAATTCCGGATTGATCCGGAGGACTACGCCGCGGCCGAAGACATAGGTGAAGTGATCGGCATCGTCCATTCGCACCCGGATGCCACCAGCAGGCCGTCTCCCCGCGACCTGGCCATGTGCGAAGCGACCGCGATGCCGTGGCACATCCTCAGTTGGCCGGAGGGTGACTTGCGCACGGTGATGCCAGCCGGCGCCGTTCCGCTGCTGAAGCGTCCGTTCGTGCATGGCGCTTGGGATTGCTGGCAGGTCTGCGCGGATTGGTATCAGCGCGAGTGGGGACTGGAGTTTGAAGCCTTCAATCGCGCCGACGGCTGGTGGGAGAGCAAGGACAACACCAGCCTGTACGAGGCGAATTACGAGGCCGCCGGCTTCTATAAAGTCGACCAGCCGCAGCGAGGCGACATGATCGTGATGGAAGTGGGTCGGACGGTTTACCCAAATCACGCGGGGATATTCCTCGGCACCAACCCGGAACTTCCTAGTGAGGATGCTGCGACTTTCGGCCCAGGGCCTTTCCTGCTGCATCACCTTTACGGCAGGCCGAGTGAGATCATCGTTTTCGGTGGTCCATGGCTTGACCGGACGCGCCTGATCCTCAGGCACAAAGATGCACAACCAACCATATGATGCGGCAGGGCCGCAGGAGGCTTGCATGAGCAAAGACAAAGCAGAATCACATGGCACAGCGGAAGACTGCTTCCCTGGTCATCGTGACGCAGGGAAGGTTTTGGAGTGGGTTAGTCAGCAGATTGCGGCGACTGAACTGGGTGCAAGCCTTTTATCAAAGCTCGCAGCGCCAGCTGATGGCCCGACGATCCGTCCGCGTATTCGCGATCAACAGGCAGCGCTTCGATAAGAGCCTGCGCGGCATCGCTGATCAACGTGCGCTTCGATACGTCTAGCGTTGCGAGCGCGGTACCTATTAGGGTGATCGCGGCGAGCGTGCCCGTCTCGAATGAACTCAGTACTTTTTTGTCACTCATTTCACTTTCCTTGCGTTATCCGCGCCGAGATTGGCGCAATCCCAGTCCTTGGGCTTGCAGGCAAAGGACTGGGGAATCCGTTGTTTTTTTGTGTGGGATATGAGCATCAAATACCACTCTTGATGGTATCGAGATCTCCTTGTTTTTACTGCTTAATTGAAGGTTCTTGTGCCGGAGTGTGGATGGCAGGAGATACCGGAATATTTGGGACCTTCTCAATCATTTGCAAAGTTTGTTTTTGTTCTTTTTCTAGTTTTGTTTTGTATGTGCTAGCGCCTACATAGATTCCGAAAGTAATAACTGAATAGAATCCTATGGTGACTGTAAGTAACGAATATTTACGAATGCGCCTGTAACCGATTTCTCCTTTCTTGACCAGGGTCCACGTACTTTTTAAGATTGGTGCGGCTTTCGATCTTATTTCATTGCAAGAGATTAAAACGCTCTCAAAATCCCCTTTAGCTGAGAACTCCCTTGCCTTTGAGATTGCTTTCATTAGTTCGGATTCTGGCGTTGTTGCATCCTCAGAAATATGATCTGCGTTCAACCTTAACTGAATCCTAGTGAGATTTTCGATTGCTCGTGAAAATGCATCTCGTGTTTCCTTATACCATTCAATATGAAGCGTGTTTTTTTCCTGAGGGGTATGAAATTTCTCCGCATCGAATGTATTGGTAACACGTACAAGCTCTTGTGCAGCTGAGATGTACTCGGCTATTTCGTTTCTAAGGCCATCTATCCAAGCAAGTCTAAATTCGGATACTTTATTTTCTTTTGAGCTGACCATGTTCATGAAAGAAAAAAAGCCACTTAGAAGTGCAGCAGTAATTACGCCGAAGGCAACATAAACTGTTGCTGGGATTGAGGTTATGTCCATTTAACTTTCCAATAGTTATAAGTGCTTAAAGCACAACATTTTTGATAAATTGTGATGAAGGCATTGTGCCATTTATTCGCGATGAGCAATACTGTGGATCCATACATAGGGAGAGCCTGCATATGTGGTGCTTCCATGTGGCTCACACGTTAGTGCTACAGTTACGCCAGACCAAATTAGGTAACGATATGAGGATTTGATGGGCGCGCTTGTGTTGGCTTCTGTGCTTTTACTTGCAGGGTGTGCTGGAACAGATTTTCCTGCGATGAAGCACGAAAGGTTCAAATCGGTATGACGGAGGATCAGGTCTTCGAGATTATGGGGTCGCTATATTCCGTTGTTTCTCGAGCTGATGGTCAGATGTGGGTATGGAGTCACGCGAACGGAGTGACCGATGTTACTCGAGTCATTTTCTTCCGAAGTTCCCCAATTCCGGCTAGCTTTAAATAGGCTGGCACCACGTTGCTGACCAGCTTCGATTATTTTGTTTTCGCCACCCAGTGATATCTTGCATCCTTTTCCACAGGAGTGACCTGCATGAAATTATTCGTAGGGGCGTTGGCTGTTGTGTTGGTGGCGGGATGTGCGACATCCCCCACGCCGTCGAGCGAAGCGAAGCAGGCGCCGGCAAGCCAGTTGACTGCGTACCAGCAGAAGCCATCAGGATCGTTTGGAGTACTCCAAGTAATCCGGGACTCGGGCCATACGGGTAGCTTGTGCTCAATGGCTGTATTTATTGAAGGTAGGCAGGTTGCTCGGCTTGATGCGGGGCAAAAAGGTTCGTTCTATCTTCCACCTGGCGCTGTATCGGTGGGGGCTGCTTATACGGGATCCGGAATCTGCTCGATGGGCGCTGATCGGGTAGAGCGAGAGGCCACCGTCAAAGATGGTGCAGTGAAGAAATACAGAGTTTTCACCGGCGGTGATGGGCAGATAGACATTCTTCCCACAACGCTTTGAACATGACCGCCTCCGGGCGGTTTTTTTATTGTCCGGAGAATGGCATGTGCTCAGCTATCACTTACACCCCGACAACGACAGTAATGCTTTCAGGTTCGCTTGCTAAAAAGTTCTACCGCAGCAGGCCATATCTCCTGGATGGAGGTTCTATTGGGGAGGTGTTCCGCGCGCTAAACGCAACGATCGAGGGGTTCGCCGAAGAAATAAAGCGCCTTGAGCGTCTTGGATTGAAGTTCGCGATCTTTCGCAACCGTAAGAACGTCGGTATGGATGGATTCGATCTCGGCGGTACCAGAGAAATCCGCATTGTGCCGGTGATCGGGGGTAGCAAACGCGCCGGGGGCTTACAGACGATTATTGGCACGGTAATGATTGCCGCCGCTTACGTGCTGTCGTTCACACCATTCGCAGCAGCATCCCCTTTCTTGTATGCGGCCGGCACGGCCAGTGTTGCTGGTGGTGTGATCCAGATGCTCAGCCCCCAGCAGGGCGGCTTGTCGCAAAGCGCATCCCCTGAGAACTCGCCGTCGTATGCATTCGGCTCCGCCAAAAACACCACTGCCAGCGGCAACCCGGTACCGATCTGCATCGGCGAACGCCGGTGGGGCGGCATGATCATTTCCGCATCGATCCTCGCCGAAGACAAAGCGTAAACCGCACGCAACAAGCAGGCCGCCCATGAGGCGGTTTTTTTTCGCCTGGAGGAAAGCATGGGCGCAGCACAGAAGATCGACATCCACGGCGCGAAGGGCGGGGAGAGCAAACCAAAATCACCGACCGAGGCCAGCGATAGCCTGCGCTCGACCAACCTGGCCAAGCTGCTTATCGCCGTGGGCGAGGGCGAGTTCGACGAAGTCCCAACCGATTACGACATCTATCTGGACAACACCCCGATCCGGGACGCGAGCGGTAACTACAACTTCCCTAATGTGAAGTGGGACTGGCGCTCGGGTTCCGTCGACCAAACCTATATCCCTGGTATTCCATCGGTCGAAAACGAAACCTCGCTCAACGTCGAGTTGCGCAGCGATGCACCCTGGGTGCGCTCAATCAGCAACATCCAGTTGTCTGCCGTGCGCGTGCGCCTGGCCTGGCCGGCGCTTCAGCAGCAAGACGATGAAGGCAACGTCGGCGGGTATCGAATCGAGTACGCCATCGACGTGGCCACTGACGGCGGAGCCTATCAGCAGGCGCTGGTCGACGCTGTGGATGGCAAGACCACCACGCGTTACGAGCGTTCGCCACGCATCAATCTGCCCGATGCGACTACTGGCTGGCAGATCCGCGTCCGCCGCCTGACACAAAACCAGAACAGCAACAAGATCGCAGACACGATGCTGATCGCCGGCTACACCGAAGTCATTGACGCAAAGCTGCGCTACCCAAATACCGCATTGCTCTACATCGAGTTCGACGCCGAGCAGTTCACCAACATTCCAGCCGTCACCGTGAAGTGCCGTGCGCGCAGGTGGCAGGTGCCGAGTAATTACGACCCGATCGCGCGGACCTACACCGGCACATGGGACGGCTCCATGAAGCAGGCCTGGACCAATAACCCGGCTTGGATCACGTACGGTATTTGCACTGAGGACCGCTTCGGCCTGGGCAAGCGAGTCAAGTCGTTCATGGTCGACAAGTGGGAGCTCTATCGGATTGCGCAATATGCCGATCAACTGGTACCGAATGGCCTCGGCGGCGTAGAGCCTCGCTTTCTTTGCGACATGAACCTGCAAGGCAAGGCTGATGCATGGTCCCTACTGCGCGATATCGCCGGCATTTACCGAGGCATGACCTACTGGGCCCAGGGCCAGTTGGTAATGCAAGCGGACATGCCTCGCGCGCAGGACTTCGACTACGTCTTCACTCGAGCCAACGTCATCGACGGCAAGTTCTCCTACGGCAGCGCCTCGGCCAAGACTCGGTACACCCGGGCTCTGGTCAGCTACGACAATCCGGCGAACAACTACGACACCGACGTCATTCCGTTCGCGGACCTGGACCTTCAGCGACGCATGGGCGACAAGCCGACCGAGCTGAGCGCCATCGGTTGCACCCGAGCGTCGGAAGCCCAGCGCCGCGGTAAGTGGGCGATCCTCAGTAACAATCAGGACCGCACCATTTCGTTCAAGACCGGCATGGAAGGGGTGATCCCGCTCCCGGGCCACATCATTCCTGTGGCTGATTCGCTGCTGGCAGGTCGTGAGGTCGGCGGGCGCATCTCTGCTGTCGCTGGTCGTGTCGTGACGCTGGATCGTGACACCCAGGCCAAGGCCGGTGATCGCCTGATTATCAACCTGCCGGGTGGCAGGGCCGAAGGTCGCACCGTGCAGAGCGTGAATGGTCGCGCTGTGACTGTCACCACCAATTACAGCGAGCCACCGCTGCCACAGTTGCAATGGGCATTGGACGCTGATGATCTGGCGATCCCGCTCTATCGCGTACTGCGGACCAAGCGCACAACCGAAGGCGACTTCGAGATCAGTGCGTTGCAGTACGATCCGAGCAAGTTCGCCTACATCGACACCGGCGCGCGATTGGAAGAGCGGCCGATCAGCGTTATTCCGATCACCGTCGTTCCGGCGCCGACCAGCGTTACCGTTACGTCGAACTCGGTTGTCTCCCAGGGTATCGCCGTGGCTACCATGACCATCACCTGGCCTGCGGTAAACGGAGCTGTCGGGTTCGACGTCGAGTGGCGCAAGGACAGCGGCAATTGGATCAAACTGCAGCGCACCGGGATGACCAGTGTCGACGTGGTGGGCATCTACGCTGGTGCTTATGTGGCTCGTGTCCGCGCGGTGAGTGCTTTCGATATCTCGTCGATCTGGCGTAACTCGATCCTGACCAACCTGAAGGGGAAGGAGGGTCTGCCGCCGGCGCTCAGCTATCTGACGGCCACGCCGCTGCTGTTTGGCATCTATCTAAAGTGGGGATTCCCGGCCGGTGCCGAGGACACGCAGCGGACGGAGATCTGGCACGGCCCGACGACCAGTCTGGAGGCAGCCACCAAGCTGACAGACCTGTCGTACCCGCAAAGCGATTTCTCGATGCTGGGCTTGCGCGCAGGCGTGACGCTCTACTTCTGGGGTCGCCTAGTGGATCGGATTGGCAACATCGGTCCGTGGTACCCGATTGGCATGGGCGTGCAAGGTCAGTCCAGCGCCGACGCAGCGGCCATTCTAGAGATGATTGCCGGCCAAATTGGCGAAACTGAATTGGGCCAGGACCTGCTGGACGAGATCAACAAAATCCCGGGACTTCAGGATCAGATCGATGCGCTGGACGGACTGAAGGGTTACGACCCGGAAGCCTCCTACGTTGAATACGATCTGGTTGTGGTTGGCAAGCGCATCTATCAGGCGACCGGCGACGTGCCGCTCGATACCCCGCCACCGAATGAGAACTACTGGCTGGATGTTGGCCAAACCGTCGAGACGGCCAACGGCCTGGCGCAACAGGTCGCGACCAACACGGCCGAGATCACCGAGCTCGACGGCGTGGTCACGGCCCAATCGACAGCGTTCCAGGCTCTGCGCGCTTCTTTCCGTGATGATGACGGGCAAGGCGACTTGGATGGCGCGCTGAAGGAGTGGGGGAGTACCGCGGCCATTGCCACTGAAGAGAAGGTGCGGGCGTCGGAGAATCTTGCCAGCGCGCAGAAGATCACCACTCTGACCGCCGCAGTCGGCGAGAACGAAGCCAATGTCATCGACCTGCGCCAGACTGTCGCGACGGACAAGGAGGCCACTGCTACGGCGATCACCCAAGTCAATGTAAAGGTCGGCGAGAATACTGCTGCCATTCAGGAAACCTCGACCGCCTACGCGGACACCAGCGGCAAGCTCTCGACCATGTGGTCGGTGAAGATGCAGATCACCGCAGGCGGGCAGTACGTCGCAGCCGGCATCGGCTTGGGCATCGAGAACACCGGCGCGGGTCTGCAAAGCCAGTTCCTGGTGAGTGCCGATCGCTTCGCCATCGTCAACACCATCGCCGGCGGCGCCATCTCGGTTCCGTTTGCGGTGCAGGGTGGTCAGGTGTTCATGAACTCGGCGTTTATCGCGGACGGCACCATCACCAACGCCAAGATCGGTAGCTACATCAGCTCGACCAACTACATCGCTGGCCAGCAAGGCTGGATTCTCAATAAAGATGGAACGCTTGAAATTAACGGCATCGTTCCCGGGCAGGGGCGGCTGGTGATCAATGCGCTGAACGTCTCGGTCTACGACGCGAACAATGTACTGCGTGTCCGTCTCGGTTATTTGGGGTGAACTATGGCTTCATTTGGCTTGCGTGTTTTTGATGGAAGCGGTGGCCTGTCCATGGACACCAACAGTTTCACCTATCAGGTGATCTGGCAGGGCGTGATCGACTTCAGTGGAGCCACGCCTAGTTACACGCTGAACATTCCGGGGTTCAATCCAGCTAACTGCGTGTTCATGATCATTCCGTCCAGGGCACAGGATGTGCAGTCATCCGAAACCGATGGGAGTGGTAACACTAAATCCTATCCGTACGTCACTCCCTCGGTAGGGCAGGTGGTCGTTTTGCCTAAAAACCCATCGGCCCGCGCGTCGACACTCCAGACAAGGATTGTCGCCAAGGCCTACGCGGTGAGGTTTGCAACATGAGCTTTGGATTTCAGAGCATCAACGACAATGCATTTGTGCAGATTGACGCCGAGGCGCCGCGGCTTTGCATGCTCGCCAAGGGGGTATATTCAGGGACGACCAATGCGTCGGGGGTGTTTGCCAGGGCAATCACAAGCGCAGATCCGCCGCTGGTGTTCGTTCGCCCGGATCCGGGGGCGATCCAGGTTCCGATATCGGTGTGGTTCACCGGTGGCCCTGGAAACTGGACCGGGTTCACCATGAAGGCATCCAACGTCAACGCAACGTTAAGCGGCCAGTATTTCGCGGCAACCTGGGCGTCCATGGGCACGGCGGCCTATGGCCTGCGGTTATGGGATCAGAATGCGACGCTTGTTTATGACAGTGGCGCGCCAGCGGTTGTCGTGACCTTCGCGGCAGGAAACTGGACGTACCTCGGAGAGGAGCAGCTGACCGTAGGCCACCGGTATTTCTGGGGAATCAACAAGATGCTCGGCGCAGGCGAGTACGTCTCCCTAAATCCTTTCGCCATGAACTGCCACAACAATGCATCGGGTGGCGGTTGCGCACTGGGCGTCGATTACGCCAACGGCCGGATCATGATGTACAGCCTCGCCACAACTGCCTGGACTGACCAAGGTCACCGTCCATTCCTCTGCGCCAAATTACTGGCCTGACTTCTTCCGCTTCGCACAAATTCTTTCTGGAGATACTCAATGCCCTGGTACAAATCAGGAACAGTCTCTGTCGTCCTAAATTCGAACGCCGTGATCGGCGCTGATACCGCATTCATTGCCAACAGCCGTGTCGGTGATGCGTTTCGCGGGCCCGATGGTGGCTGGTACGAAGTCACCAACATTGCCGGCGATACGGCAATGTCCATCTCGCCGAATTACCTGGGCGCGACGAATGCGGCTGGGGCCTACGCTCTGGCCCCGATGCAGGGCTACGTCAAAGATTCGGCCGATGCACTGCGCGCGCTGGTCAATCAGTTTGGCGAGCAGCTGGCTGCGTTGACCGACACCGACGGCCTATCGGAGGGAGCCACCAACAAGTATTTCACCGAAACCAGAGTCCGTACCGCGTTGCTCTCAGGATTGGTCCTGACCGAGGCTGAGCCTGTTGTTGAAGCAGATTCGGTATTGGCCGCAGCGGGAAAACTCCAGGCGCAAGTTACCGGGCGCCTACCCTTGGCCGGCGGAAAGATGACCGGAGCGATGAACGAGGCGACGCCGGTGGCTCTGGCTTCAGCTGCGACGGTCGACATCGGTGGCGCTGCGTCTAATACCGTCACTATCAGCGGAACAAGCACCGTTACAAGCTTAGGAACTGTTGCAGCCGGGGCCGTCCGCACGGTCCGATTTCTTGGTTCGCTACTTCTTACGCATAGCGCCGCGTCTCTGATACTGCCGACTGGCGCCAGTATCGCTACAGCGGCTAATGATACGGCTGTGTTTTTGAGCCTGGGCGGCGGCAACTGGTTTTGCCTGGAGTACAACAGGGCAAGCGGCAAAGCACTTGCCAAGGATTTCTCCTACGACCGAACAAACCTCGTCGGCCCTGTTGGTGATTTGGCTGGCATTCCGAATGGCGCGGCTTTTGATAGTGGGACAATCAACGCGACGCGCTATGTCAAGCTCGCTGATGGCACTCTTTTCCAATACAAGACCGTCACCATCGGGGGCGGCACGGTTGCGAACGGCAACGTATTCAAGTCTCTCTCTTATGACATGGGTTACTTGGCAATTTCGCCGGTGGGGGACTGGGTCGTTGCTTCCTACGGAATCTCACAATCGTCTGGCGGCGGCTGGGCCGGACAACAAACATTCGGTGCCGCGGGGACCTGGGGCACGTGGGCGGCTTACACCAGTACCGCAGCCACAGGCAGCATCACTATATCTTTGGTAGGGATCGGTCGATGGAAACTATGAATATCCGTGTCTGTGGCCAGCGATTTGAAGACGGCGTTTCGCTTGAGGTGGAAAAGCGCGGAAAAGTTTTGATTCTTAACGGTGAAGAATTTGATTTTTCGCCAATGCTCGAAGGTTCAACCCTGCCGGTACAGGCTATTAATTCTGACTGGTTTGTTGGTGATGCAAGTTGTAGGGATGGCGCTATCTCGATACAGCTGAGGTATCCAATTCCGTTTAACTTCAGCCCGGAGCAGGCGACACCTCAGGACCTGCTCAGCGTTCCAGACGGCGATGTACTGTTCCCCGCCGCACTTCCAGATCCTTTCGCACAAGGAGAGGGCAATGAGTAACATCGACTGGTCTCGACTGATCACTGCTGAGATGAAAGCTGCCGTAATTGCGTCCGAGCAGCTTGCCTTAGCCAAAGCCGAGCTATCCGCCAGAAACGGGGGGGCGGCCGTACAGATAGCCCGCATTCAGGACCGCATCGACACGATCGGCTTCGGTATCGAAGTTGGCGAATCGACCGAGGAAGATGAGGCGGAGCAGGCCGCGCTGCTGATCAATCTCAAAGCCTGGAAAACCTACAAGTTCGCACTGGGCAAAGTCACCGTGCAGCCGACCTGGTATGCCGCGCCGGTATGGCCGGTTGAGCCAGTGGTGCCGGTAATCGTGGCCGATCCGCAAACTGTGGCCGCCGGCCTGACCTGACGCGCCACCGCAGTACAACGCAACCCGCCATCGAGCGGGATTTTTTTTGCCTGGAGAAACGTGATGCCAGTTACCGACAAAGACCGCGACATTCTCGCCCGCACGCTGTGGGGCGAGGCCAGAGGAGAATCGCTGGAGGGCCAAATCGCCGTGGCTTGGACGATCCGCAACCGCGTGAACGATGGCAAAGCCAAGTCATGGTGGGGGGAGGGCTATGCAGGTGTGTGCCAGAAGCCGTACCAGTTCAGCTGCTGGAACAAAAACGACCCGAACTACGTTTACCTAAATGGCGCGAAGCCCATCCCGTTTCGCGAGTTCGCCCAAGCACAGATCGCTGCTGACCAGGTGATTGCCGGAAAGGTGCCAGATCCCACTGGCGGCGCCACACACTACTACGCGACCACCATGCCGAAGCCACCGACGTGGGTGAAGGGTGCCAAGCAGACGTTGAAACTCGGTCACCACGTCTTCTTCAAGGATGTGCCATGACAGCCTTCAGCCGGTTGTCTCGCGTGCTGGCCAAGTCCGAAGAGGATCGGCTGTTCTTCGAATGCCCTGGCTGCAACATGGTCCACGGCATTTCGCATGGCTCAGGCCCGGGCCAAGGAAGAAGCCAAGTCCGACTACGCCGCAGCCAATCGACTACTACAGGAGCGTACTGGCGGCGACCCGGCCCAGGCAGCCGCATCGATCATTGATCAGGAGTTAGGGTTATGAGGTTGGTGTTGATGGGGTTGGTGGTGTTGCTGGTGGGGTGCGCGACCCAGGTGCCTGAGGTGCGCACAGTACGGATGGAGGTTCCGGTGCTGGTGTCGTGCAAGACGCAGGAGGTGGCGGTGCCGCCTTGGGCTGCGGCGAGCCTTAAGAAGGCCGATCCGCTGGAGCTGAAGGTGCGGGCGCTGCTGGCTGAGCGGCGCCAGCGTATAGGATACGAGCGCGGTCTGATCGCAGCAGTCGTGGCGTGCCAGTAGGCGGGATATGCCCATAGGATCATTTCCCACCTACTGAGCGGATCATGCGATTAGTCAACTTGGTAATTTAAATAGCTCTTTCAAATCCACTTCAACAATAGGTGCGGTGAAGCGCGGAAGACTATTTAAGTTGTCGAGTTCTGTATCGTTTCCGTCAGTGGATAAAAAGGTCTCATCATATACGTGCACATTTGCACGGGCCTCGAACTTTTTGGTCTGACGATTTCGGGTCGCTGTTTTGAATGTCGCTGAACCTGTGTTTATGAGGTCAGCAACATATTCTCGGTCTGCCAACCAAGCGTCCTTAACCTTGTCGTCGACAGATCTGGTCAGCATCACCCAGCTGATATGCTGCTCTTCTTCTGAGTAAGCAGCTGCAATAATCCAGTATTCAGTCATAAATTGTTCCGCTTCCTGCGCCCGAAATTGAGCCTGACGAATATGAGGTCGATCCCTTAATTTGCAAGAGGGATGAGGGCCTTTTGCCTCTGTTTACAGTGACGGCAGGTTTCGAGCTCAGTCGGGCTGCCGAGCCAGTCGCTGGTGTCTTCGATTTCGAGAGGGTCCACGGTCGCGCCTTGTTTTTACTGTTCGGATATACAGTAGTCTGGACGCAAGTCTTGGGCGAGGATGAGGCGACGAGCTGTCGCTCTCGGTCACTCCGGGGTCATCAGGACTGCGAGCGTCAGCTTGATGACCTCTTCGTTCTTGTCGATGGTGTCCAGGGCGCCGCGTACGTTGTCGGCGACGTCAGCCTAGCCGCGGGCCTCGACCCAATTCGAAAGCTCCATGATGGCGGCCTCAAGGGCGAGCTGGTTTTTGTTGATCTTGAATAGTAGGGAGGGGAGCAGGTCTGAATTTGGCAAGGCGATTCCTCTGTGTGGTTGGGAAAAGCGTAGCAGTCAAAAAAGGATTGGTGTTCGGTCGGCAGGACGCCGTGGGAGGGTGCGTGACTTTTGCGTGACTCTCTCACGCACGTGTAAGCACTTGTGGGCATTCGATTGCAGCGAGCGCCAGTAAAAACGGCCATTTCACAAGGTCTTACAGGGGTACTGCGTGCATGGGGTGCTAGGGGTCGAGTGTTCGAATCACTCCGTCCCGACCATTATTCCTGAGTAAAATCAGACACTTGAGCCGATCAGATGGAATCGGCTTTTTTGTGTCTGCGCAAAACCCGCGCAAAACTGGCGCAAAACCCATTGAAGAAATGTCGTTTGAAAGGTGGCTTTATGGTGAATGTAGAGTTCAGCAAGAAACACGACAAACGATTCGAAAAGCACTTTTCATCGCAGATGGATGACATAACACTCATCTTGAAATGTCACCTGATGCTGGAAGAAATGCTTCGTGATTTCTGTTCTGAGATGGTTCCCCAGCCCCAGTTTTTGAAAGACTCTCGCTTTACGTTTGCTCAAATCCTTGACCTATCTCGGGCTTTGTACCCCGCGGACATTAAACTTGGCGGCATGGTGGAGTTGTGGTCACTGTGCGAGAAGATCAATCGTATTCGCAACATCATGGCCCATGCGCTGGACCCGGACTCTTCCAAATTAGATAGCCACAAGGCCGCTATCATTGAGGCTGTCAGGTTGCGTGGAGAGGGGAGCACCTCTGCATTGGAGTTCGTGGGATGCCTCACATACGTCTTGGGTGCGTTTAGTCTGATACTGCAGGTTGGTGTTACACACAACAATGGCGAAGATTTTCGGGATATACCACGCAAGTAGTCATGTGTTGGCGATTTCTTAATCAGCGCCGTCGCCGCTTTGATGTGCTCGACGTGGATCATGGCGGTAGATCGCAGTTCGAATCGGTAAACGATTGTTTCGCCGTCCGACGGGCAGACAGCCGCGAATGTGTGCCGGTAGGTATTCATCATCGCGGCCCCTTGTAGCAGCACACGTAGGCGAACCAGGCGAGGGCGATCATGGCGTCACCTGCTCCGCCAGATCCTCGGCGGTGAGTGTGTATTCGACTACGTTGCGCACTCGGTAGAACGTGGCGTTGCAATGCTTGCTGGCCCATGCGGCCAAGACCGCATCCAGTTCCAAGCGAGCATCGGCTGATACGTCTGGCCAGTCCTCAGCGACTTCACCGACATCGTCATAGGCGCGCTCGCCGAGCATTTCGATGACATCGCCGGCGTCGACATAACCGGTGATGTTCACCGTGAATTTCTCTCCCTTCCATACGCTGTCGCCGACGGCCAGTTCGTCGTTCTCGTTGAGCAGTTCGTTGAGGCTGTCGCAGTTGAACATCTCGTTATCGGCTAACCAGGTTTCCTCGCGGGAGGTGTTTTCTTCAGGCATGACTTCGTCCTTGCCGCTATAGCGGCTTTCAAATTCGTTCAGCGGAGTTGTATCGTTGCCACCTCAGATTGGGAGGTGCGATGTGGTCGTACACGGAGTCGAATACAAGTTTTTTACCGCCTCACACGTGACAAATGGGCATGACGGCTTGGGGATCGAGTGCTGGCGCGGCAACGATATGGTCTTTGAGATATTCAGGAATGACGAAACGCTGCGCTTTGAGGTGACCTTTTTCGAACAAGATGTCCCTTTAGAGCTGCTTGAGTATGCGATCCCAACTGCTCGCGAAAGCCTAGGTCAATTCGTGCCGTAGATGCCGTCCTTGCCGCTATAGCGGCTGACTTTGAAGGGGGAGGGTTTAAATTGGTTTTTGACTTAGTATTGGCTCGCCCCTACGGCGCTTGGTAGGCGTTGTGGCGAGGGAAGCTAGACCAATCGAAGGGACAGAGTTTTATGGGTATGGAAAGCGTCGCCTTGGCGTTCTTGAGACGCTATCGGTACTTGCTACTGTCGTTGATGATTACGGCTTCATTTGTAAACGCTTTTGAGCGTTTTTCTGGGGATTGGAGCAATTTCTTTGGGGCGTTGTTCGTGCATGGATGGTTCATCCAAGCAGTGTTTGCTTACTTTCGAGGAGGCTGGGTCTGTATCGGACCCGGTGGACTACCCAAGGATGCGAACCCCATGGGCAGGGCAGCGTTAGCCGCAACGGCGTTCGCGTTTTACCTTTTGATGTTCACCTACGATGGATACAGCCGTGATGAATCGGTCCATGAAAGAACAGCTTCGGACTGGACGATGCCTACTGGAGAAGAGTTCAGGCGAGCTCCAGAGCAATAGCCAACTCGTATGAGCATCGGTTGCTCATAATGCAATCTCCATCGATACCAGATCATGGGCATTCACAACCGTCATGTCGAGGAGGTGGGCAATCTGGACTTCAAAACGCGCACCTTCTGAATTTTCCCAGCCAGGCAGTAGGGCGATCATTCCGCACAGACCCAAGCGCGTCAGGTCATAGGCCATGTAATCGGCCCAATCGGCCGGGTACGATGCCGTGCTCTGCGGGGTTCTCGACCACGTAGCCACAGGCGCACAGGTCGGCGGCCATTTTGTTGAAGGCAGGGAAGTTGAAGTCTTCGAAGCCGGTCATTGGGCCAGTCAAGTACACGCGGTTGCTGCGTGCGCCGGCCAGAGTCACGACCCCCTTAGTCAGCTGCGCACCGCGATTCAAGCCCATGGCATAGGCCTGATCCTGGAGCGCGATAAGTTGGTCTGAGATGCACTCGGAGTGGAGTTGGTGCAAGTTTTCGACGGCGTGGCGGTCATCTGGATGGTTTCGGTTTTCTGTGGGCATGGGGCGTCCTATGCCGGGTCATGCCCGGGCGGTGGGAGGAGGGGGATCGCGTTGCGGTCTATCTATCCCAATTTGCTTTGGTGCATTATTGTGATGGGGGAAAAATTGGATCGACAATTTTATGGAAGAAAATATGAGTCAGCTCGTAGTTACTTTAATCGTCATAATGCTCCCAGGAATAATCGCTGCAATAGTCAGTGATAAAATCACTTTTCACGAGAAGTGGGATTCATTTCGATTCGGTTTGTATTCTCTTGTGCTGGGGGTTTTGTCATACGGTGGATTACAAGCTGGTTGGCTTTTTATCGATATTTTGCGTGCTTGGGGCGTCCCGGCGCAGTGGACTTGGCTAGGGATATGGCAAGCAGCTCTAAAGGCAGAAACAAGCGTAAATGCTATTGAGGTTTTTGGGGCGGCGGTTCTCGCGTTGCCCATAGCCCTATTTGCTTCATTTTGTATTAATCATAAGCTATTTAATAAACTTGCAAGATTTTTTGGTGTCTCGACGAAGTATGGTGATGAAAACCTTTTTTCCTATTTTATGGGTGGAAAGGACATAACTTGGATATATGTTCGCGACAAGCCAGATGATCTAACTTATGAAGGTCATGTTATAAGCTATGCAGAAAATTCCTCGTGTCATGAGGTTGTACTCGCGGAAGTTAAGGTATATAGGTATAGCGATTCAGAGTTTCTTTACGAGGTGCCATTCGTGTACCTTTGTAAGCCATTCGGCAGCATCGTTATTGAGTCAATCCCCAAAAGTCAGTGGAGCAACATTCCATGAGCGAAAAATTCAGAGAAGGCAACGTACGCGGCGGCGAGAAAGTGCAGGTGTTTAATGATGGGTCTTCAAAAAAGGTCATCGTCTCGCAACGGCCATCTTCTCCACCACCAGCTCCAAAACCAGCAAAAAAATGATCCGTAAGCGCCTGCGTCGCTAGTTGGCATCATTCGTTGAGGTGAGTATTTTTTCAACTCGGATGGAGCTGGAACAAGGAGAAAATCGTGGAAAAGCTTAAAATTGAATCGTTTACGGTCACCGCACCGCCGGCGTTCGTCCACTACGAAGTAAAACTTGGAATCGATCCGGTTTTTCTCGAGGCGCTCGGTGATGCTCCTGGTCGGTACAAGGTCATCCTTCGGGAAGGGCAATTCCACCACTCTGGCAGTCCAACTGGTGATGGTGAATACACTATCCAGCTCGAAAATGGCGCGCATCATTCGGGAAGGGTTCTGTACACCGTCCCGAGGACTACGCCGGAAGGGAAAAACTCTCCGGAAATTTTGGAGTTTCATCTGCAGATGGGCGTTCTCACTGACAAGGATCAATGATTACGTCGCCTACCTCGCCGGGATGCTTCGCTAAGTGTTGCAGCCCGGCTGCTCTCAATTGTCGCAACACCTTTTCACTTGGCTCGTAAGGTGTCGTGACACAGCGCAGCATCTTGGCCTGGGTCTCGAAGTCTGCGCCGATCAGGTTCATCAGCAACAGCTGGTAAGCCTCCCGCTGATTGTTAATGCTGTGGGCTTTCATCACTCGATGCAGGTCAGGTTTGAACACCCCGGCCACTTCGATCTGAAACTTTCCAATGCCCAGGGCTGCGTCCTTTGCTGCTGACTTCTCTCGCTTCCTGCGCTGCTTGAGCGCTTCCGCCGTCGGCTGCTGCTGTTCCTCGGCCATGGCCTGCCTCTTCAATTCCGTGGGCCGGTATATCCAGCCATGTCTGTCGTCGGCGCTGGCGCACCTGGTTGCTGATGCGCCTCATGCTGAGGCCGGGAAGTCGAGCGAGTAATCGGCGATCAAGCATCGGCACAACGTTTCGCTGATTTCCAAATGCCTGCTGGCCTTGTAGCGCGTCAAACCCGCCGCTTTGCATCCCATCAAACGAGTAGCCAGGGTGAGCGGTGGTGGTCCGTCCGCGCTTGCTCTTTTGCTCTTCGATCGTTCTGTACTTGTAGGCCGGCTTCGGCGCCTGCAGCACGCCTGGGCTGTCCATGCAGGCGCCGGTCGGAATCAGTTGAGACTGACCACCAGAGAAAAAAGGCAGCCTTCGCCGCCTCCAGTGCACTTTGCCGCTTTGCAGCCTCTTCGATTGCTGGGCCCTTATCAAGATGTTCGTGAGTTGAGGGTGATGCCGTGAAAGCGGCCGATACGGCGCAAGGTCATGCGACTGATGCCGAGTTGTTCGGCGATAGCCATTTGGCTAATGTTGGCCTTGGCCACCCGCCGGATGCGCGGTACTAGCTTAGCCTCTTCCTTGCGGCGCTCCTCAAGAGTTCGCTGGTGGGCGTCGCGAACTTGATGCCGTACAGCGCGGCGATGTAGTTGATGGTCCGAGTCGCTTATCCGGCACGCCACTGGGCAAGCGGACTGGAAGTTCTTCTTCAGGAGGAAGAACAAGGCCTACTGGCTCGATCCGGTCGAGGCGGTCATCCCGAAGCGCCTGATCGACTACTTCAATGAGCTGTCCGCCAAGCACGGTATCCACACTAACCCAGGGCAGCGCACCTGGTACGCCGCTAAGGAGAAGAAACTCGGTGACGATATGAAGCGTTAATCCCCGTCGATGATCCCGATCTCGGTGGGGTTACGTATGCGAGATCTGGGGGCCAACATCGGCCCAGTCAAATAAGAGGGGCGTGCGGATTTGCGCATCGCCGTGGCTGGTGATGGCTTCAAGTACCTTGGCCGTGGCTGATTCAGGTTACCGGGCGGGCGAACTATGCGGCGTGCGGTGAAGCCTTGGGTGTGGAGATGGTCAATCACTCCGAGCTGCGCGAGCAACCGCAACACGCCTGGCCTGTCTGCCGCCTGGTTCTGAGCGACAAAAGATTGAACACACTGGCTGATGCTGGCTACTTCGAGCGGATTACGCGCCGTATCAATGGCGGGGTCAACGGGCAGGCTGACCGGTTGGCATTGTGGAAGAAAGCCCGCGAGGTACTGACATAACCAGCGAACGGAGACGGCGGCAGCCTTGAATAAAATCTTGTGGCCCGACACACTTCCGCTACCCCTTTAGAGAGTATTGCTCAATGTTGACATCGGAACTTATATCGATTCTTCGCGGAGAAATTGACAGGGCAAAAGGGAGCGGCCTATCAGACGTTTCACTCGATAGCTTTTCGAAGCTGGTCGACATGATTGAGACGTGAGTCACGTCAAACACCGGAAAACGTTGAACACGTGCAGGCTCGTCTGGAGCAGTTCAAGTCTAACTTGGTGGATTGGCAAAATAATAATCAGCGAGATCATGAGAGCCTGCTGGAGATGTTGCGGGCGACTATCGCGACGTCTCATTTAGCTATTAAGAGTGCCTTAATAATTAATGGGGGGGCCGCTGTCGCCTTTCTGGCATTCCTTGGAACAGCTTGGTCGCGTTTTAGCGGCGCAACGGTCAAGGGACTCTTGGCTGTGTCACTGGAGCATTTCGTTATTGGGGTTATGTTTACTGGATTGGGCGCGTGCTTGGCGTATGTGTGCCAGGCGGCATTCGGCGGGGAGTTTGGCAAGCAAAGCAAAAACATTGGAGAAATACTTCGCTGGGTCGCAGTTCTTCTTATTCTCGGTTCGTTTTGGAAATTCTACGAGGGATGCATGGCGGCGCTTCAGGCTTTCACAAGTGCAGGGTGATTTTTGCCATTGATAGATAGCCTGGGAAGGAGTTTCAATGAGAAGTAGTGGAAGTTGCAGTCGGCAGGACGCCGGGAACGATGGGAGAGTGGCTCAGTGACTTTCCGAGTGACTTTGTCAAACACAGTTGCGCACTGTTGGGCATCGTTGCAGCGAGCGCCAGGCGCGAAGCCTTATATTTGGCGGGTTTCAGCGATCTAAGCTTGCATGGGGTGCTAGGGGTCGAGTGTTCGAATCACTCCGTCCCGACCATATTTTTCAAGGGGTTGCGAGATTTTATCTCGCGACCCCTTTTTATTATTCGGCGTTTTTACCCCCACAAAACCACTGGCTCTGGTGTGAGTTCACGCCGTTTTTGGCCCTTTTTCGCGCTGCCTTTGGCACCAATCCTGTTTGATATTTCTCTTCCTTTCTCAGCTTTTTCGCATGTCAGATGGTCTTGCCTAACGCCTTGTTTCCGGGCAATTAGGGCGTTTTCCCTCACCCGCTCCGCGACGCTAAACCCTGGAAGCTCAGTTCCGATTCTTCGTTCTTAACGGTCACCATCCCAAATCAGCGAAACCGGCTGTACGTCACGCGGGTCGTGCCTTTGAAGACAAACGGAAGCAGCGAAAGCCGGACTTCCGATTGTGCGCTAGGGAAACGGAATAGAGCGCGGGGAGGGCGCATCTATTCGAATTGATTGCTGACGGGCTGTGGGCCTTGTGAAGCCTCGTTGATTACAAAGCCCAGGGGCCGATATGGAATCAAACCATCGCGTCCGAGAGCCTGACTCAAACCTCCAAATTCGACGTTTTTGGGCCCAAATCGCAGTGCCAAACAGACCGCAAATTCACCCGATTTCTTGCTGTTTTGGTGACAAACCATTTTGCAGGTAGTTGGCACCGATTGAGTGCCGCTGAACCCTCGAAAGATCCGTCGGCCGCGGTTTCTAGCGGTCAGCTCGGAATCTCTTGCAAGGTCCTGGTCGGTGCCAAATCCGCTGCTAACTCACAAAAACCACCGGCTCTGGGTGGGGCCTATGGTTAGATCGGTGGCGACGAATTCAGCTTGCCGTGTTGAAGCTCCGATTAAATTCAACTACGTCATGATGAGAGGGATTTTTGGCGAACAGGGCAGAGAGTTGCGCATTGAATGCCTCTCGCTTCTGCGCTGCGACTCCCTTGACTGCGGCATTCAACATGGGACGCATCTCATCAGCGGTGTAATCGCAGCAGTACGCTGGCGTACAAGGTTGTTGACGCCATGAGTCCTCCAGGCGGCCACTGTCGACTGGCTCGAATCCAACTTCATTGACAAGTTGCATCACGAGACGCTTGTGATTTGCATCGTCACCAGCAACGGCGACTCCCAGACGGTTTTCCGCACCTTTTGGCTTACCAAGATTTTCTAGCGAATAAGCCAGAATATTATTGAATGCCTTGATCACCGGTCGGCCAAGCTGCTCGCTAACCCAGACGCTCTCCGTTTGACCATTTTCCAAAGCAGCGATGCGCTCGTCTCTCAGGCCTGGGTAGTAATTACTCGTGTCGATCACTGGAACCGAAGATGGCAATGCCGCCAGCAGGTTATTGGGAAGAGCCGCCATGGCTGGTTGGGGGATGGAAACAATCACAGTATCGGCGCCGTCGAAGACATCGTTCAGATCGCAAGCAATAGCACCCGCTTCCTTGGCAAAAGTGCTTACCGAGTCTTTTCCGCGAGAGTTGGCGACGCTGACCTCATGGCCAGCAGTGACGAGCTTTCGGGCAAGGGTTCCGCCGATAGACCCAATACCAACGATCGCGATTTTCATAATGCCTCCAGAGATTCAAAGTCTGGATACGTTAGTATTCGTACTGCAGGTTCAGCAAGAACCGACGATTTAGTCTGTAACCCACCAAAAGGTAAGTATCGATGGCGCGTGAGTGGGAATGTGAGAACCCTTTACGACGGCAGGCCTGGTCTGCCGCTATAAACGCCACGCTTCGCGTTTTGGAGGGCAAATGGAAAATTGTGATTATCAATGAGTTGATGGCCGCTAAAGGCCGGCCGCTTCGGTTCTCCGAACTGGAGAAGCTCATTCCCGATGTCACGCAGAAGATGCTCATTCAGCAATTGAAAGGGCTTCAGCAGGACGACATCGTTCAGCGTACCGTATACCCAGAGGTGCCGCCGCGGGTGGAGTACGCGCTAACGGCGCTGGGGCATGCACTCGGCCCGGCTATGACTGCCCTTATAGACTGGGCTGAGCTTCGTCATCAGCACGAGGCAAAGGGCATAAACCTGTCTAGCGTTAGCGACAATGAGCTGTTGGAACGCTAATGCGCCATGTTGGGCTACCCAAAACGTCAGCTCGTTTCAAATCTGATCAGCTGTGGTTTCAAAACGTAGATTTGTGACTATGTATTTGTTTGGTCACATTGTAAGTCCTCGATAGGGTGAGTAAGCTATTTCCATGAATCAGCCATCAATATCTTCGCCTAGCCCCCGTGGCCCAATCGATCACGAGATTCGCGATCAAATTGTCGCGGCGGCCAACGAACACTTCAGTCAATACGGCTATGGCAAAACCACGGTTTCCGACCTGGCCAAGGCCATCGGGTTTTCAAAGGCCTACATCTACAAATTTTTTGATTCCAAGCAGGCGATCGGTGAAGCCATCTGCGCAAATTGTCTGGCAGAAATCGTCGTGGCTGTGGAGAAGGCTATCAATGTAGAAGACCTGTCGCCGACGGAGCGCTTTCGACGTTTGGTCAAAACGGTGATCGCTACAGGTGTGAATTTGTTCTTTAACGACCGAAAACTCTATGACATTGCAGCGTTCGCAGCGTCGGAAAGCTGGCCCAGTACGCAGGCTTATGAGGCACAGATCAAACGCTTCGTGTTGCAAATCGTGCGAGAGGGGCGAGAGATTGGCGAATTTGAACGCAAGACTCCGCTGGACGAGACAGTAGAAGCGATACATCTCGCGCTGCGGCCATTCGTTAACCCCTTGCTGCTGCAGTACAACCTCGATTTTGTCGAGGAGGCGCCCACGCTCACCTCCAACCTCATCTTGCGTAGCCTCATGCCTTGACCTTCGGCTAAGGTTTATCGCATATCGCGGGTACCCGTCAGAATCTTCAATGGCTTTTCACTTTGCCCTTCTTCCATCCCTCGAAGGGCATTTTATTTATCTGTGATGTGACCATTTGTCGATTTAGTCACATGAGTAAACAGGGCGGTTCCTCTCTTCTAATGCTTCATCTCGTCAGTCAGTGAGCGAAGCCCGCTCTCGGGTTTTGGTAGTAGCTGAAAGAAGAGGGGCGTGCATTAAGTGCCGCGTCATCCGGTTAAGTCATCGGGTCGCTACAGGCTGGGCGTCAGGCGGTTGCCAGCCGCCACCAAGCGCTTTGAATGCCGCGACCGCCGCCTGTGCCGATTCCGTTCGTGCTTGCGCTCGGGCATCGGAAGCCTGCAGCATCGTCTCGTCGGCATGAAGGACATCGATCAGGCTGGCCGTACCTTTCTGATAGGCAATGAATGACGATTGGCGAGCTTGCGTCAGAGACGCCTCTCCCCCGGTGAGGGTGGTTGCTTGAGCTTCCCGATTTACCAGTGCGGAGAACGCGTTCTCGACATCCTCGGTGGCGCGCAGCACAGACTGACGGTAAGCGGCCAGGGTTTCGGCTTCCTGTCCCTTGGCTTGGTCGATCTGGGCGTTTATGCGACCGAAGTCGAAGAGTCTCCAGCGTAACCCCAATACACCCGCCGACTGGCTGGCTCCGCCGGTAAAAAGGTTGCCTGCGGATACAGCCGTGGCACTGCCCAGCAATGCGCTCAGGGAGAATTTCGGGTAGTACTCGGCAATCGCCTCCCCGATGCGTGCATTTGAGGCTGCGAGATGGCGCTCAGCAACAATGAGATCTGGCCTGCGGCGCAGCAGATCGGCCGGCGTTCCCGTGGCCTTTATCTGCGGCGCTACAGGAATGTTCCCCGTATTTGCCAATTGCGTGCGGTGAGTGCCTGGCGGCGTGCCGAGCATGACATCCAGTGCATTCATGGCAGCATCCAGGCCGGTCTGCAGGGCCGGCACTGTCGCTTGGACCTGCGATAGTGCCCCCTCAGTCTGACGAACCTGATAGTTGGCGGCGAGGCCCTTGCTGTAGAGCAATTGGACTTTCTCTAGTAGCTCCTGCTGCGTTTTGACTTGTCGGTTCGCAATGTCCAACCGGGTCTGCAATCCGCGGATAGTGATGTAGATATCGGCGGTCTGCGCGGCGATGGTCAGTCGTGTGGCAGCGACACCCGCTTCGGAAGCCTGGTACTCGGCCAGTGCAGCCTCGCGTCCGCGTCGCAATCCGCCAAAGACGTCCACCTCCCAACTGGCATCGAGGTTGACCTCGTAGGAACTTCCGTACCGATCATAGCCAGGCGTTGAGTTCAACACCTGGCCGAGTGGGGTCTCGATTGACTGGTAGGAACGCGCGGCTTGGCCGCTGATGTTTCCCGAGGGTAGTAAAGCGGCATTTGCGGCGCCTAGTCCTGCCCGTGCCTGGGTTACTCGCGCCGACGCCTGCGCTAGATCCAGGTTCTGCTCAAGTGCCTTGGAGACGAAGTCGGCGAGCAGTGGATCACCAAAGCCTTCCCACCAGGCGACAAGACTGGCAGGCGTCACCCCAGGCCTCTGTTCGACAGAAGGCTGACCCAAGTAACGGTCCGAAAGCGGGGCGTCCGGACGGTGATAGTCCGGACCGATCGCGCAACCTGTCATCAAGCTGGCACTCACCAAGAGAGCAACGGGGCGGAGGGGAGGCATTGAGGCTCCTTCAATTGAGCATGTTTGTGACCATGTTACGTTATGGTCACTTCCTGTCAATCGACGCTTGTTCAGTCAAGTTCGAATTTGACTCAGCGTATACGGCGAATTAGCCGCTGAGGTGGAAGGGCTTAGAACTTCATAGCGTGTGACCGTTGACATAAATGGTCACTAGACTGAGAATATGACGCCTGTCCTATTTGTTTAAGTAAGGGAACCTATGCGCCGGCTTCGACCTTTCCCCATTGCCGCTTGCTTGTTGCCTCTCGTCCTGACGGCATGTGGCGACTCATCCACCGTTGACGATCCACGCACGCATGCCCCTTTGGTGAGGTCCACTGCTGTTCAGGCTTCGTCCGATGTCTCGCGTTCTTTCAGTGGTGTCGTGGTTGCCCGCGTCCAGGGCGACCTGGGCTTTCGGGTATCAGGCAAGGTGCTTGAGCGTCTGGTTGACACCGGTCAGACCGTTAAGCGTGGTCAGCTACTCATGCGCCTTGACCCAATCGACCTGGGGTTGCAGGCGCGAGCGCAGCAAGAGTCGGTCATAGCCGCACGGGCCCGAGCCAAGCAGACAGCAGATGACGAGGCGCGATACCGCAGTCTGGTTGCCGCAGGCGCTATTTCTGCATCGGCCTACGACCAGATCAAAGCCGCAGCGGATACCGCAAAGGCGCAGCTTGGCGCTGCAGAAGCGCAGGCTGACGTTGCCCGTAATGCTTCTGGTTATGCGGTGCTGCTTGCCGATTCCGACGGCGTGGTGGTGGAGACGCTCGCCGAGCCAGGACAAGTTGTCAGCCCGGGACAGCCCGTGGTTCGACTGGCGCGGGCAGGACAGCGCGAAGCCATCGTGCACCTGCCCGAGACGTTGCGCCCCGCAGCAGGATCCACTGCGCAGGCGACGCTTTATGGCAATTCCACGGATGCTGTTACAGCAAAGCTCAGGCTGCTGTCTGACTCGGCCGACCGAATGACACGCACCTTCGAGGCGCGGTACGTGCTTGAGGGCGCGTTGGCCAATGCACCGATAGGTTCGACCGTCACACTTCGGATCGCTGAAGTCATCACGCAAGGGCAGGGGCTGCAAGTACCGATCGCTGCCGTTTATGACCCAGGCCAAGGCACGGGCGTGTGGGTGATCGCCGGTACGCCGGCGAAGGTGACCTGGCGACCTGTACAAGTCCTGGGCTTGAGCGACGACACAGTGCGAGTCGCGGGCGACCTCAAAATCGGCGAGCAGATCGTAGCGTTAGGCGCACATTTGTTGCGCGAAGGTGAAGAGGTGAGATTGCCTCAACAGGATGACGAAAAAGTTGCCGGGGGGCGTCCATGAGCGAGGGTCGCTTCAATCTTTCCGCGATCGCCGTTCGTGAGCGCTCCATTACGGTGTTTCTGATCTTCCTGATTGCCGTTGCAGGCACCCTGGCGTTCTTCCAGCTGGGGCGTGCGGAAGATCCGCCGTTTACGGTCAAGCAGTTGACGATCATTACCGCGTGGCCGGGCGCCACGGCGCAGGAGATGCAGGATCAGGTAGCAGAGCCACTTGAAAAACGCCTGCAAGAACTGAAATGGTACGACCGCACGGAAACCTATACGCGGCCCGGTCTCGCTTTCACCATGGTGTCGTTGTTGGATCGCACGCCACCCTCACAGGTGCAGGAAGAGTTTTATCAGGCGCGCAAAAAGCTCGATGACGAAGCCACCAAGCTACCGGCGGGTGTGATCGGGCCATTGGTCAACGACGAGTATTCGGACGTGACGTTTGCGCTGTTCGCCCTCAAAGCCAAAGGCGAGCCGCAGCGACTGTTGGTGCGTGATGCTGAGGCGTTACGCCAACAACTGTTGCATGTGCCGGGTGTAAAGAAAGTCAACATCATCGGTGAGCAAGCCGAGCGCATCTTTGTGTCCTTTTCCCATGACCGATTGGCCACCTTGGGCGTTTCTCCCCAGGACCTCTTTGCCGCGCTGAATAATCAAAACGTGCTCACACCCGCCGGTTCGATCGAAACCAATGGGCCACAGGTCTTCCTCCGGCTGGATGGCGCCTTCGATAAGGTGCAGAAGATTCGGGACACACCCATTGCGGTTCAGGGGCGCACGCTCAAACTCGCCGACGTGGCGACAATCGAGCGTGGTTATGAAGATCCCGCAACCTTCCTGGTGCGCAATAAGGGCGAAGAGGCCTTGTTGCTGGGGGTCATAATGCGCGAGGGCTGGAATGGCCTGGACCTGGGCAAGGCGCTGGACGCCGAAACGACGAAGATAAATGAAGGCATGCCGCTGGGTATGACGCTGACCAAGGTCACTGATCAAGCCGTGAACATTGACTCGGCCGTTGGCGAGTTCATGGTCAAATTTTTTGTCGCGCTGCTGGTGGTGATGCTGGTCTGCTTTCTCAGCATGGGCTGGCGGGTAGGCGTCGTGGTCGCAGCGGCGGTTCCGTTGACGCTGGCGATCGTGTTTGTGGTGATGGCGGCCACCGGAAAGAATTTTGACCGTATTACCCTTGGTTCGTTGATTCTGGCGCTGGGACTGCTGGTGGACGACGCCATCATTGCTATCGAAATGATGGTAGTGAAAATGGAGGAGGGCTACGACCGAATCAAAGCTTCCGCGTATGCCTGGAGTCATACGGCCGCGCCGATGCTTTCCGGTACGCTGGTAACGGCGATTGGCTTCATGCCCAACGGTTTCGCCCAGTCCACTGCCGGCGAGTACACCAGCAACATGTTCTGGATCGTCGGCATTGCTCTGATCGCTTCCTGGGTCGTCGCGGTGGCTTTCACCCCTTACCTGGGAGTGAAGTTGTTGCCGGACATCAAGAAGGTCGAGGGTGGGCATGCGGCTATCTACAACACTCCCCATTACAACCGCTTCCGCCGGGTTCTGACACGCGTCATCGCCCGTAAATGGCTGGTGGCCGGCACGGTTATCACGCTGTTTTTCGTGGCAGTTCTGGGCATGAGCCTGGTGAAGAAGCAGTTCTTCCCGACCTCGGACCGTCCCGAGGTGATGGTCGAGGTGCAAATGCCCTACGGAACCTCCATCGAGCAGACCAGTGCCACTGCGGCAAAGGTCGAGGCCTGGCTGCAACAGCAGGAAGAGGCAAAAATCGTCACGGCTTATATCGGGCAGGGCGCGCCGCGTTTCTTCCTGGCGATGGCGCCAGAACTGCCCGATCCATCGTTCGCCAAGATCGTGGTGCTAACGGACAGTCAGGAGGCGCGTGAAACCCTCAAGTTCCGTCTTCGCGAAGCGGTCGCTGCAGGCCTCGCCCCAGAGGCCCGAGTCAGGGCATCTCAAATTGTGTTCGGTCCGTATTCGCCATTCCCGGTGGCCTACCGGGTGATGGGGCCGGACCCGACGAAGCTGCGCGAGATTGCGGGTCGTGTGCAAGATGTCATGCAAGCCAGCCCGATGATGCGGACGGTCAACAGCGACTGGGGCCCTCTGACGCCGACGTTGCATTTCAGCTTGGATCAGGATCGCTTGCAGGCGGTTGGACTGACATCCAGTGCAGTCGCCCAGCAGTTGCAATTCCTGCTGACCGGAGTGCCGATCACGGCGGTTCGTGAAGGCATTCGTTCAGTGCAGGTGGTGGGGCGCGCCGCCGGGGACATCCGGCTCGATCCCGCCCGGATTGAAGGCTTCACCTTGGTGGGCGCGGCGGGTCAGCGTATCCCTCTGTCCCAGGTCGGAGAGGTGGATGTGCGTATGGAGGATCCGATCCTTAGGCGCCGTGACCGCACGCCGACCATTACCGTGCGCGGCGACATTGCCGAAGGCTTGCAGCCACCGGACGTCTCGAGCGTGATCACGAAGGAGCTGCAGCCGATCATAGACAAGCTGCCTGCCGGGTACCGGATCGAGCAGGCGGGTGCGATCGAGGAATCGGGCAAGGCCGGCCAGGCGATAGTGCCGCTGGTTCCCATCATGATTGCCCTGACGCTGCTGATTATCATTGTCCAGGTGCGTTCTATCTCGGCAATGATCATGGTGTTCTTCACCTCGCCGCTGGGATTGATTGGGGTGGTGCCAACGCTGCTGATCTTCCAGCAGCCGTTTGGTATCAACGCCCTGGTCGGGCTGATCGCGCTGTCGGGCATTTTGATGCGCAATACGCTCATTCTGATTGGGCAAATTCATCACAACGCGCAAGAAGGGCTGGACCCGTTTCACGCAGTGGTCGAAGCCACGGTACAGCGTGCCCGCCCGGTACTGCTAACGGCGATGGCGGCCATCCTGGCATTCATCCCGCTGACCCATTCTGTTTTTTGGGGCACGCTGGCCTACACCCTGATCGGCGGCACTTTGGTCGGAACCATCATGACGCTGGTGTTCCTGCCTGCGATGTACGCCATCTGGTTCAAGATCCGTCCAGACAATACGGGTCAAACTGAAACAGCGAGTAAGCAAGCAAACCTGGTGGATAGGACACCACCGCGTCCTCTCGCCGTTCACCTCACCACAAAGCTTTAGCCATAGGCCATAGCGTGGGCGTCGACTGAAAAATGAAGAGGGTTCAATGATTAATCTCGAAGGTCAAAAGCGAATCGTGGTCACGGGCGTCGGAATTGTCGGGCCTCTGGGGTGCGGAGTAGAAGAAGTCTGGAAGAGACTGCTGGCTGGGCGCTCTGGCATCCGTAAGCTGCCCGACGATATTACTGAGGGTACGGGCGTTGCAGTAGGCGGCCAGGTGCCGTCTCTGGAAGATGATGCCATCGCCGGTTACGACCCGGAGCGCATCATCTCGGCCAAGGATCGCAAGAAGATGGATCGCTTCATCGAGTTTGCACTTGTGGCAGCGCACGAAGCTCTGGAGCAGGCAGGCTGGCATCCGACAGAAGTCACAGACCAGGAGCGGACCGCCACGATCATTTCATCGGGCGTGGGTGGCTTTGGCGCGATAGCCGACGCTGTCCGCACTACCGATGCGCGTGGTCCTCGCCGATTGTCGCCATTCACTGCGCCGTCTTTTCTCGCCAACATGGCGGCCGGGCACGTATCCATTCGGAACGGATTCAAAGGCCCGCTCGGCGCTCCGGTAACAGCCTGTGCTGCTGGAGTACAAGCCATCGGCGATGCGGCCAGAATCATCAGAAGTGGTGAGGCGGATATCGCCATATGCGGCGGTACCGAAGCCGCGATAGACCGTGTAACCCTGGGTTGTTTTGCGGCGGCCCGCGCGCTATCTACTGGCTTTGCCGAGTACCCACAGCAGGCTTCACGTCCCTTTGATCGCGACCGTGACGGCTTCGTCATGTCCGAAGGTGCCGGGTTACTGGTGATCGAGTCACTGGAGCATGCGTTGGCTCGTGGAGCCAAACCACTGGCGGAACTGGTCGGTTACGGCACCAGCGCCGATGCCTATCACTTGACGGCGGGGCCGGAGGACGGCAGCGGCGCACGCCGCGCCATGGAACAGGCACTGCGCCAGGCGGCTGTGAGTCCTGCCGATGTTCAGCATATCAATGCACACGCGACCTCCACGCAGGTCGGTGACAAAGGCGAACTGGCAGCGATTCGTTCGATATTCGGGAGCGACTCAGGCGTCGCGATCAGCTCGACCAAGTCCGCCACCGGGCATCTGCTTGGAGCGGCTGGAGGCATTGAAGCTGTGTTCACTGTACTAGCGCTTCGCGACCAGGTGGTGCCGCCCACACTGAATCTCGATCATCCCGATGAGGCGGCCGGCGGCCTTGACCTGGTCGCACTCAACGCTCGGCAGTTGTCGATCACGCATGCGCTATCAAATGGGTTCGGTTTCGGCGGTGTTAACGCCAGCGTGCTGTTTCGCCGTTGGGAGCCGGAGTCAGAAGTGTGACGCTCAAATGACGACAACCGGAGCTGAGCAGTGGGTGCAGGGGATCCAGACCGCTTTACTGCATCAATTATTGGGCTGATGACAGCTTATGTTCGTATTACGGCGATCTGGTTTGGCTCCATGTGCATTCTGTCGCACACACACACACACAAATCCGACCTCAACGGGTATTGAACATCTCGCGAATCAGGTTGGGCGTGCTGCCGGTCCAGCGTTTGAAGGAGCGCCGGAAGTTAGCTGCATCGTTGAATCTCAGATAGTCCGCCACTTGTTCATTACTGAATCCCTTGATCTGATACAGGTAAAGCGCCACGTGCTTGCGCACCAAATCCACCTGCTGTTGAAATCCGGTGTCGTGTTTTTGCAGTTTGCGCTTGAGCGTGGCGGGACTCATGGCGAAGGCCTGGGCGGCTTGTTCGAGGTTGGGAGCTTGGCGCACGTGGCTTTGCAGGTAGCGGTTAACACAATCGATGAAGCTTGAGGCAAAGCCCAATTGTTCGATTTGTCGGTGGGCTTCCTGACGGGCGACCTGGCCCGCGGTGGCCGAGGCGTCGGGCCAGGATTGGGCGAGAAATTCCCGGGGGATGCGCATGAGGTCCAGCGGGCGTTTGAACTGTGTGTGCTCGCCCAGGTGCACCCAGTACTGCTCGACATAACGCGGTTCGGCATGGCTGAAGCTGCATTCCCACGGCAGGCGCTGGCCGCTCTGTGACCGGCTCATGGCAACGATTGAGGTCATGCTCGCCTCCAGCAAAAAACGCCATTGCTCGCCCGCGCCGCAGCTGTCCAGCCAGTAGAAATAGGCATGCTTTTCGTCCAGCACCAGCCGCGGCGTGGCCAGCGGGCAGAGCACCGCCTGCTGTTGCACCAGAGTGTCGAGGGCCTGGTGCAGGTTTTGCGCGTGTCGCAGGGCGTGGCTGGCAGGGCCGTAATGCCCCGGCAGCAAGCGCTGGCCGAACAAAAAACTGCTGTCATCGGCATCCAGCAAGCGCCGGCTATTGCCGATCAACCCTAGAAATTGTTGCGGGCTGAGACGAGTCTGGCCGGCCAGGATGTCCTCATGAAACAGTCCAGTCCCGCGCAGCAGGCGATGGCTGTCAATGTCCCGGGACAGCGCCAGATCAATCAGGGTTGCGGGTTGGTAATGCCCGGGAATGAAACGGCTGTCAGCTTCGAACCAGGTATTTTTCAGGGTCATGAGCGGGCCTCAGGCAATTTTTGCCAAGGGCTGTTTGGCCCGGGCCAGTGCCAGGTTGAGGCGTTTGAGCAGGGCGTCCGGCGCTTCTTCCACGGCCATGACCACTGCCGTGCTGGCCGACAGGTGTATGCGTTCGCCGTGTTGTCGGGTTTTGTGGGCCAGCCCTTGTACTGCCTGTTGCAGTTCCAGCGCCAGCAAGCGTGCCTGGCTCTCGCCGGTGTTGGGCAACAACACCACGAAACGATCGCCTGCCAGTCGGCAGAGCAGGTCCTGGCGGCGCAGGTTGAGCAGCAGCAAATGACTGAGCGCCTGCAATACGGCATCGCCTTCGGCATGCCCGAACGCCTGATTGATCGCCGCGAAGTTATCGATGTCCAGCGCCAGCAATGACAAGGGTTGCGCTTGACCCTGGCTGTCCTCAAGGCTGCTGATCAACTGGCGTTTGAGGTAATCGGCACCGCCCAAAGGGGTGAGTTTGTCGAACAGCCGGTGTTCGCGAAAGAGCCTTTCACGCTTCTCCATTTGCGCGCTGATCGCCAGTTGTTCGCGGTGCCAGTGATAGATGCCGAGTGTCAGCAGAATCATGCCCACCGGCATCGGCCCGGACTCCAGCCAGTGGTCCCAGGTGATGCTGTCGGGCAGGCGGATGAACTCGTCAAGGCTGTCGATCCACCAGGAAAAAAAGATGCAACTCAAGCCCAGTGCCAGGTAATTGGTGACGCGCCCGGCCGGGCGACTCTTGAGCACCAGGCCCAGCCAGACCAGCGCGAGCAGCGCGGAACCCCCTTCGCCGATGATGTCCAGCCAGACCCATTCGCTGACACTTTTCAGCTCACCGCAGGCCAGGTGCAGCAGCAATCCCATGTTCGCCGCCAACAGCAGCAGCGCGAGTTTCCAACGATGGGGTTTGAGCACTGAAAACATGGCCGTGATCCTTTGGCGAAGAGGTAATGCGCGTCAGCACAGCAGATGTTTGTGACAGCGATGTGACCGGGGTTTGAGGTCGAATCAGCTCATGGCCCTGCGCAGTTTTCTGTCTGCCGATGCCCTGAATACCCTCACGCAGCCTTCGGCAGGTGCGGGGAGTTGAGTGGTGGCTGGCGGTGACAGGTCAAATCAGCTCAATGTGTGCCGCAATACCGTTAAAAACCCCGGTTTAAAGCGCTTCCCGCCAACCTGTGTCACAGGACTGTCATCCGTCGACCCTAGCGTGCCCTCCCAGTTGCCGGGCCACTTGCCTGGCGTTTACAGGACTCTGGGGAGGACCACCATGTACCAGCGCAGCAGCACCGCCGGGATCGTCAGCTTTACGCTCACCGCCTTGGCCATGGCAATGGCCAGCGAACGCCTGAGCGCCGCTGAAACCGCACCCAACACTGAACACGTCGAAGTGGTCGGGCAGGCTGCGAGCATCGATCAGGCGCTGAAAGAACAGCGCAACTCCGACAGCATCAAGAGCGTGGTGCATGCTGACGGCGTGGCTCAATTGCCGGACGAAAACGTCGCCGAAGCGGTGCAGCGGTTACCGGGGGTCAGCGTCGAGCGTGATCAGGGCGAAGGACGGTTTGTCAGCGTGCGCGGTCTGGGGCCGGACCTCAACAGCGTGACCATCAACGGCACGCTGGTGCCGTCGCCGGAAAGCGAACGCCGCGCCGTAGCTCTTGATGTGTTGCCCTCGGAACTGGTGCAGTCCTTGTCGGTGATCAAAACCCTGACCCCGGACATGGATGCCAACTCGCTGGGCGGCACCGTTGATGTGAAAAGCCTCTCGGCCTTCGATCACACGGGCCTGTTCTACACCGGCAGCAGCGAAGCCAGTTATGACAAGAACACCCACCAGACCAGCCCGAAGTTTTCCGGCGCCGTCAGTGATCGTTTCAGCCTCGGCGACGGCATCGACAACTTCGGTGTCGCCGCCGCGCTGAGCTGGCAGAAGCGCGACTTCGGCTCGGACAACGTCGAAACCGGCGGTGCCTGGGATTTCGAGCAGGGCGCCAAACTTGAGGAGTTCGAGCAACGTGACTACGACATCAGCCGCGAACGTGCTGGCGGTGGCCTGAACTTCGATTACAAGCCTGATGACCTCAGCAGCTATTACCTGCGCACGCTTTACAGCCGCTACAAGGACAGCGAAACGCGTAACTCCACCAGCTTCGAATTCGCCGATCCACAGGCCGCAGGCGAATTGGGTGACGCCGAAGGTTCGCGCAAACTCAAGCAGCGCGAAGAGACCCAGGAAATCCAGTCCTACGTTTTCGGTGGCGAGCGCATGTTCGGCCTCTGGACTGTCAGCAGCCAGGCCGGTTACAGCCGCTCCAGCGAAGACAGCCCGGGCCACATCGCCAATGCCAAATTCGCCGGTATTGATGACTTCACCGACAGCGGTTTCTACGACAATGACAAGCCACGGCCGATCATTGGCCAGGCCTTCTACGACCCGAGCAATTTCAGCCTCGACAAAGTCGACTGGGAAAAACAGAAAACCACCGACACCGAGAAAAACCTGCGCCTGGATCTCGCTCGCGACTACGACTTCAAAGGCTATGCGTCCCAGGTCAAATTCGGTGGCAAGGTCAGCCGGCGCAACAAGGACAACAACCTCGACGCCTGGGTCTATGAAGACTTCGACGATCTCGGTTTCAGTGATGACCAACTCAATCTGACGCAATTCAAGAAGGGCAATGTCGACTACCGTCTCGGCCAGTTCGGGCCGGGTATCAGTGGCAGTGCGGTCAAGCAGTTGATCGGCGGCCTCAATCAAGCGGATTTCTATGACGAGACCGAATCGCGGGTCAACGACTTCAAGATCAGCGAGGACATCAACTCCGGCTACCTGATGAACACCCTCGATATCGACGACTGGCGCTTTATCGCCGGTCTACGCTACGAGGGCACCGAGTTCGAAGCCAAGGGCACCGGCGTGACCGACGGCGAGTTCCAGTCCACCGAGACCAAGCGCCGTTATCACCACTGGTTGCCGGGGCTGCACGCACGCTATCAACTGGACAAGAACACTCAGGTCCGTGCGGCCTGGACCAAATCCGTGGTGCGCCCGACTTTCGGCCAGCTCGCGCCCGGGTTTGTCATCGACGATGACGAGGCCACGTTTGGCAACCCGGAACTCAAGCCGCTGGAGTCGAGCAATCTCGACCTCGGTATCGAGCACTACATGGGCCGCGCCGGCACCGTCTCGGCGTTCGTGTTCTACAAGGACATCAAGAACTTCGTCTACAACACCGACCTGGCAGGCTCGGGTGCCTGGGTCGATTTCTCCGAAGCCCACACGTTCGCCAATGGCGACAGCGCCAAACTCTATGGCCTGGAGCTGGCGTACTCACAGAAATTCGACTGGCTGCCGGCGCCCTGGAACGGCCTGCTGGTTGGCGCCAATACCACCTTCAGCCGATCGGATGCCGAGATCAAAGGCTTCGACGCTGCCAGCGGTATCAATCGCAAGCGCAGCATCGATTTGCCCAATCAGGCCGATACGGTCGGCAACCTGATGCTCGGTTGGGAGGACGACAAGCTGAGCCTGCGCCTGTCGGCCAACTACAAGTCGGATTACCTCTTTGAGCTCGCCTCGATCAATGACAAGGCCCACGACCTGCACGTCGATGCCCAGACCTTTGTCGACTTCAGCGCTCGTTACTCGCTGACCAAAAACCTCCAGGTCAGCTTCGAGGCGCAGAACCTCACCGACGAGCCCTATTTCGTTTACACCGGCAACCGCTCCTACAACGGCCAGTACGAAGAATACGGCCCGACCTACAAGCTCGGCCTGACCTTCACCCACTTCTAAGCCCCGTTGCAGCTCTCTTACGACAAGGACTTTGCCTGTTCATGAGTATTTCGTTTCTACCCAAGCGCCACGTGCTGGCTGCATTGATTTGCCTGACCACCGGCCAGGTGCTGGCGGCTGCGCCGACCCTGTCTCTCAAACCCTGGGCACCGAACCTGTCGGTCGATGCCGTGGCGTTTCTGCCCGCCAGCCCCGACGGCGAACGCCTCGCCGCCAGCGAGCGTGACGGCTTGCTCTTGCTGGATGCGCAAGGCAAGGAACAGCTGCGTTTGAAGGGCTCGTTCAATGGCGTGGACAGCCGCGCCGCCGGCCAACAAGTGTTGGTCGCGAGCCTCGACAACAATCGTCAGCAAGCACTGTTGGTCAGCCTTGATCCGCGTAAGCGCACATGGGGTCAACCGGTTTATCTGCCGCCGCGCGATTACCCGGTCAATGGTCTGTGCCTGTACCGCGACGATGCGAGCAACCTGTTCCTGTTTCTAGTGGGCGAGGAGGGCAAGGGCGAGCAATGGCTGGTGGGCAATGGCGCGACGCTCAACTCCCAGCCACAACGAGTGCGCGGTTTGCCGCTGCCGCCTTCGGCAACGGATTGCCAGGTCGACGATGGCGTCAATCAGTTGCTGGTCAACGAGGAAAACGTCGGATGGTGGGCCTACCCGGCGCATCCCGAAGCCGATGTCACGCGCAGCCCGGTGGCCATGCGTGAACCGTTCGGCGAGATCAAAAAAACCGCAGGCGCCATGGCGTTGGTGCCGGGTGGCATTGTCGCGCTCGACCCGAAAGCGGCGCAATTGCACCTCTATCAGCATCAGGGTGAACGCTGGTCAGCTCAGGCAATCCTGGCGCTGCCAGGCTTGAACGAACCGGAAAGCCTCGCCCTGCGCCCAACCGATAAAGGCCTGCAAATACTGCTGCGTGACGATGACGACGGCCGACTGTATCAAGGCGTGCTCGACTGGCAGCCTACGCCGATGCCGTTGACGCCAGTGCTGCCAAGCGTAAAAGCGCTGAGTCAAAGTGATCCGGTCGGGCGCCAGGGCGATGCGGCGGACGATCCGGCGATCTGGATTCACCCCCAGCAACCCTCCCTGAGCCGTGTGCTGGGCACCAATAAAAAGCAGGGGCTGCTGGCGTACGACCTGCAAGGCAAGTTGCTGCAGGACCTGCCGGTCGGACGCCTGAACAACGTCGACGTGCGACCGAATTTCAAACTCGGCCAGCAGACGGTCGACCTCGCCGTGGCCAGCAATCGCGATCGCAACAGCCTTAGCCTGTTCAGCATCGACCGTCATAGCGGCGAGCTGCGCGAAGCTGGCGAGATCCCCACGCCACTCAAGGACATCTACGGCATCTGCCTGTTTCAGCCCGCGAGTGGCGAGCTTTACGCCATTGCCAATGACAAGGACGGCACCTTCCTGCAATACCGCCTGAACGCGCCGAACGGCACGGTGCATGGTGAGTTGGTGCGTCAGTTCAAGGTCGATAGCCAACCCGAAGGGTGCGTGGCCGACGACCAGCGCCAACGACTGTTTCTCGGTGAAGAAGACGTCGGCGTCTGGGCGGTGGATGCCCGCGCCGATCAACCGGCGACATTGAGCAGCGTAATCAAGGTCGGGCCGCAACTGCAGGCCGATGTGGAAGGACTGGCGCTCTATCAAAGTGCGGCTCACGACTATCTGGTGATCTCCAGCCAAGGCAACGACAGCTACCTGGTGCTGGATGCCGAGCCACCGTTTGCTTCGCGCGGCGCCTTTCGCGTCGGTTTGAACGCCGAGCTCGGCATCGACGGTGCGGCGGAAACCGACGGCCTGGAGGTCACCTCGGTGAACCTCGGCGGGCCTTGGAGTCAAGGCATGCTGGTGGTGCAGGACGGCCGCAAACGCATGCCCGAGCAAACGCAGAACTTCAAATTTGTGCCGTGGGCCGAAGTCACCCAAGCCCTGAAGTTGCCTTGACCCGAGCTGTCATCAACCCGTCATCCGTTTTTCATCGAATAGCTCAACGGCCGTCGCGCATCGGCGGCCCGCGAGCATCAGACAAGGAGTTTCACCATGCAGGCCACACTCGAACACATGACGATCTGGGGGCTGATCAGCGACGCCAGTCTGTTGGTCAAAGCGGTCATGCTTACCCTGTTGCTGGCCTCGTTGCTCAGTTGGTACTTGATCATCCAGCGCAGTCGCGTGCTGCAACAGCGCGAACGGCAGATGAACGCTTTTGTGCAGCGCTTTCGCGACACGACGGATCTGCTGCCGCTGTACCGGGAAACGGCTGACAGCGAGAACGGCGTCGAGCCGATATTTCACGCCGGGCTTCACGAGTTCAATCATCTTCATCAGCACACGGGCAATGCCGCCGACGTGGTGCTCGAAGGAGTGGAGCGCGCGTTGTACGTCGCCATCAGCGAGCAGGAAGTGCAGTTGGAGAAAAGCTTGCAGTTCCTCGCGACGGTCGGTTCGGTCAGCCCTTACATCGGCCTGTTCGGTACCGTTTGGGGAATCATGAACTCGTTTCTCGGCTTGTCTCAGGTGCAGCAAGCAACGCTGTCGACCGTGGCACCGGGCATCGCCGAAGCGCTGATCGCCACGGCCATCGGCCTGTTTGCGGCGATTCCGGCGGTGATTGCCTACAACCGTTTTTCCTCCCGCAGCCAGACCTTGCTCACCCGTTACTACGCCTTCGGCAATGAGCTTCAAGTGCGCTTGCATCGCACGTTGCACGGCAAGTCGTTGAACCTGGCCGCCGCAGCCTGAGAGGAGAATGAAGATGTTGGTCAGACCGCAACGCAAGCACGGGCCGAAGGCCGAAATGAACGTCGTGCCGTACATCGATGTGATGTTGGTGCTGCTGGTGATTTTCATGGTCACCGCACCGATGCTGACTCAGGGAGTGAAGATCGACCTGCCCAAGGTGGCCAGTGAAGCCCTCGCCACTGACACGCGTCAGCAAATCCTGACCCTGTCGGTGAAGGCCGAGGGCGGTTACTACTGGAACCTCGGCGGTGAACTCGATACCCAGCACCAGACCGACAGCGCCGTGACACTCGACGACATGCGGGCAAAGGTCGCGCAGATTGTCAGTGAGCGGCATGACACACAGGTCTTTATCCGCGCCGACAAGGACGCCGGTTATGGCAGTGTGGTCTCGGCGATGGCGGCGTTGCAGCAGGGCGGGGTCAGCAACCTCGGGCTGGTGACCGAGGCTCTGCAATGACGGCGATGATCATGCACACTTCGACCATTTCGCTGCAGCGCAGTGTTCGCAGCGGGTTCTGGCAAAACAGTTTGGCGGCGGGGCTGGCCGGGGCGCTGCACGTCATTGTCCTGGCCTTGTTGGTACACGGCTGGTCGCTGGAAAAAACGCCAGCCACGCAGCCGACTGTGTTGAGAACCCAATTGGTGATGTTGCCGCCGCAGCCGCAGGCACCCGAACCGGTTCCAGCTTCAGCGGAGCCAGCTCCACCCGAGCCCGTTGCTGCCGCCCCCGTCGAGTCGATCAAACCTGCTGTCGATCCGCAGCTCCAGATACAAAAAAAACTCGAACAGGCAGCCTTGGCGCGCAAACGGGTCGACGATAAAAAACGCGAGCAGCAAGCCGAGCAACAGCGCGAGCGTCAGGAGACGCAACGACGTAACCGTGAGGCCGAACAACAGCAACGCGAACTCGCCCAGCAGCAAGCACAACGCGCCGAGCAGGCCAGACTGGCGGCCGAACGCTCGCGCCAACTGGCCGCACAGAAGGCGGCCGACAGTCGTCAATATTTGCCTTTGAGCAAGGAAGCGCCGGACTATCCGCAGCGGGCTCTGGACAAGAACATAGAGGGTGATTGCTCTGTGGAATACACCGTCAACCCGCAGGGCAAAGTCGAGAGTCCCAGAGTGCTTGAGGGTTGCCATCCGCTGTTTATTCGTCCATCGCTGGCCGCCGCCAACACCTTCCGTTACCAACCGCGAATCGTCGACGGTCAAGCAGTTCCGGTGCCGGCCGTGCGCAATACGTTCCATTATCGGATCAAATAAGAAGGGCGCCGCATCAACGCCATGTCATGCGCCATGGCTGGACCCTGTTTCTGGCTTTTATTAGTCCGCTCGGCAGGGTCAGGTCCCTTTAACGGATCAATGTGCCGCTGAGTCTTTACCTGATATACGATAAATCATATATTCGGAAAGCCGTATATGAGCTGAGACTTCCTGTTCAGGTAGATCCGCCTTCCGTCACACCCTTCACGAAATTCATGAGCGCATCAAGATGTTCGTCCAGGTCAAAAACAAACACTGAGAAACGATATGGCTGACCATCTGACACCGACCACTGTTTTCAAATGCCTGGCTGACGACACTCGGGTGCGCACCATGATGCTCATCACTCGTGAAGGAGAGCTTTGTGTTTGTGAGCTGACCTGTGCGTTGAATGAAAGTCAGCCAAAAGTCTCCAGACACCTGGCACAGCTGCGTAATTGCGGTTTGCTGTCGGACCGTCGGCAAGGCCAATGGGTGTATTACCGACTGCACCCGAATCTTCCTGATTGGGTCCATCAAGTGCTGACCACTGTGCTCGAAAGCAATAAGCGTTGGTTGAGCCCTGACGCCAAACGCCTTGATGAAATGGGCGACCGTCCTGAGCGGGCACTCGCCTGCTGTAAAAGCTAGATCGTTGAAGTGGTTTCACCTGCCGGTAGAAGACGATCAAGCTCCCGGCGAAGCATTCAAAACCGCATGGACGCAGCACCATCCGCTTCTCAGCCAATTCATCGGCCAGTTCGACACTCAGTCGAACTCTCACTGACTACAGATACGGAGCACAACCACATGACCATCAAAGTTGGAATCAATGGCTTTGGTCGGATCGGTCGCCTAGCGCTGAGAGCAGCCTGGAACTGGCCGGAATTCGAGTTCGTACAGATCAACGATCCGGCAGGCGATGCGGTAACCCATGCGCACCTGATCAACTTCGACTCTGTGCATGGTCGCTGGCACAACGAAGCCAGCGCAGAAGGCGATAGCGTCGTCATCGACAGTAAGCGGATCAAAGTAACGGCGAACAAAGCGATTGCCGACACCGACTGGTCGGGTTGCGATCTGGTGATCGAGGCCAGCGGCAAGATGAAAACCGTGGCGGTGTTGCAGGCCTACCTGGATCAGGGCGTCAAGCGTGTGGTGGTCTGCGCTCCAGTAAAGGAAAAAGGCGCGTTGAACGTCGTCATGGGCGTCAACCATCAGCTGTTCAAACCGGCTGAACATCGCATCGTCACGGCCGCTTCGTGCACCACCAACTGCCTGGCGCCAGTGGTGAAAGTGATCCACGAAAAGCTGGGCATTCGCCACGGCTCGATCACCACCATCCATGACCTGACCAACACCCAGAGCATCCTCGATCAGCCGCACAAGGATCTGCGTCGTGCGCGTGCCTCCGGTATGAGTCTGATCCCAACCAGCACGGGTTCGGCCACCGCCATTGCCGAAATCTTTCCGGAGCTGCGTGGGCGCCTCAATGGTCACGCCGTACGCGTTCCGCTGGCCAACGCTTCGCTGACTGACTGTGTCTTTGAAGTCGAGCGAGCCACCACTGTCGAAGAGGTAAATCAGTTCCTCAAGGACGCTTCGGAGAACGAGCTGAAAGACATTCTCGGTTTCGAGGAGCGTCCATTGGTGTCCATCGACTACCGTACTGACCCGCGTTCATCGATCATCGATGCGTTGTCGACCATGGTCATCAATGGCACCCAGGTCAAACTCTATGCCTGGTATGACAACGAATGGGGTTATGCCAACCGCACCGTCGAACTGGCCAAAATGGTCGGTCTGGCAGTCTAAGGAGCGGTCATGAAAGCGTTGTCAGCCCTCGCTCCGGAAGTGCGGCAGTACCTGCTCGTCACGGGCAATTACTGGGCCTTCACCCTCACCGACGGCGCATTGCGCATGTTGGTGGTGCTGCACTTTCACGCGTTGGGCTATAGCCCACTGCAAATCGCGGCGTTGTTTCTGTTCTACGAACTCTTTGGCGTTATCACCAACCTTGTGGGTGGCTACCTCGGCGCCCGTCTGGGGTTGAACCGAACCATGAACATCGGGCTGGGCATTCAGGTCGCGGCGCTGCTGATGCTGACCGTTCCGGTAGCTTGGCTGACCATCCCTTGGGTGATGGGCGCTCAGGCACTGTCGGGAATTGCCAAAGACCTGAACAAGATGAGTGCCAAAAGCTCTATCAAACTCCTGGTCCCCGATGGGCAGCAGGGCAAGCTCTACCAGTGGGTGGCGATCCTCACCGGCTCGAAGAACGCACTCAAGGGCATCGGTTTCTTTCTCGGCGGAGCCTTGCTGGCGCTGATTGGTTTTAAAGGTGCGTTGCTGACTATGGCCAGCGTCCTGACGCTGATCTGGATCAGCAGCCTGATCCTGTTGAAGAAGGACTTGGGCAAGGCCAAGGTCAAGCCCAGGTTTCGCGACATCCTGTCCAAGAGCCGGGCGATCAATATCCTTTCAGCGGCGCGGATGTTCCTGTTCGGTGCCCGCGACGTCTGGTTTGTGGTGGCCTTGCCGGTTTACTTGAGCAGTGTTTTCGGCTGGGACTTCTGGAAGGTTGGCGGTTTCCTCGCAGCTTGGGTGATCGGTTACGGCATTGTGCAGTCCTTCGCTCCGAACATTACCGGCAAGAAACGTGGACACGTACCGGATGGTCGTGCGGCATTTTTATGGGCACTTGCCTTGGCAGGACTACCTGCGGCCATTGCACTAGGGCTGAATGCTGGGCCGTCGCAACAGGTGGTGCTGTTGGGTGGACTGATGGTCTTTGGAGCGCTGTTCGCGGTGAATTCGTCGCTGCACAGCTACCTGATCGTGTCCTATGCCAAGGAAGACGGGGTATCGCTGGACGTGGGCTTTTACTACATGTCCAACGCCATGGGCCGTCTTATCGGCACGGTGCTCTCAGGCTGGGTGTACCAGCTGCATGGATTGGAGGCCTGCTTATGGATATCGAGCGCTTTCGTGCTGCTCGCGGCCTTGATTTCTATCGGGCTGCCCAAGCATTCGGTGTAGAGCGATCTTTTCTTCTATAAATGTCGCGCGGTGTCCTGAGAGGGGCGACAGCAGCCATTGCGCCGTTTTTTTGTTTGTCCATTCGTCCAATGCTCGGCACTTGCAAATACGTTGTCATCTCTCAAATACAAGCACGGACTTCCCGTGTATCAGAACGGAGAGCCAGCATGGACATTGATGAGAATGCTCCTGGAAATAAATCTCAGCAGGGCGTAACGGGCGGCACTGATAACGAAACAGGACATGATTCCAACGAGAAAGAACCTGAGGTTCCGCTGCCTCCAGACGACGAAGCGCCTGTCGATGAAGAAATGGCCGATGTGGATGCCACCAACTCAGTGTCGAGCGAGCATCCAGAGCCTTGACGCTTGCGTGTCGTTCATGAACCTGGCCCAAGCGCCGGTTTTTCAAGCCCGTTCATCAACTGGACTGCACCCCGCGCTAACGCAGAATTCAAATGTGTACGACCCAGAAAAGCTGGACCTCAATTGCGAGGTGGGTATGTCCATTGATTCGAGTTTTGAAGATCGAACACAAGGTTCTGTTCCGTCCAAGCCTGAGCCGGGTTCCGAGGAGCCGCAGCGTCCTGATGATCCAGGCCAGCCCGATCCTTTAAAAAAGCCAAAGGACGAACGTCCTGAAGATTGGAGAGATCCGGCCGAGAGAAACATGCCAGAGGCGGATGAAGAGACGTCGTCAGCTGACAATATGCGGTAATTGAGATAGCCCGACCGCACCGGTGCACTTTCCCGTAATAGTGGTGTTGAGTGGCACCCAGGCAAGTGATTAATAGAAACGCGTAATTAAAGATTGACGGCAGATTCTGGAAGTCTATAATTCGCCCCACTTCCGGCGCAGTCGAAACTGAAAACTCCTTGGTAAACAATGAGTTATGCGGTTTTCGACAGCGAGTTGCTTCAGGTCATCGAAGCCCAGAAGGAGTTGAAAGAGCAGGGTTGCTTGGCTATTTTGACGGTTCGATCTTCTCGGTCGAAAGCGGTGTAAAAGAGGTGTTGACAGCAGCGAGTAACGCTGTAGAATTCGCCTCCCGCTAGCGAGAGATCGAAAGCGCAAGTGGTTGAAGTTTCAAAGGAAACTTTGAAAACTTCGAAAAAAAACCGCTTGACAGCAACAGAGGCTGCTGTAGAATGCGCGCCTCGGTTGAGACGAAAGATCTTAACCAACCGCTCTTTAACAACTGAATCAAGCAATTCGTGTGGGTGCTTGTGGAGTCAGACTGATAGTCAACAAGATTATCAGCATCACAAGTTACTCCGCGAGAAATCAAAGATGTAACCAACGATTGCTGAGCCAAGTTTAGGGTTTCTTAAAAACCCAAAGATGTTTGAACTGAAGAGTTTGATCATGGCTCAGATTGAACGCTGGCGGCAGGCCTAACACATGCAAGTCGAGCGGCAGCACGGGTACTTGTACCTGGTGGCGAGCGGCGGACGGGTGAGTAATGCCTAGGAATCTGCCTGGTAGTGGGGGATAACGCTCGGAAACGGACGCTAATACCGCATACGTCCTACGGGAGAAAGCAGGGGACCTTCGGGCCTTGCGCTATCAGATGAGCCTAGGTCGGATTAGCTAGTTGGTGAGGTAATGGCTCACCAAGGCGACGATCCGTAACTGGTCTGAGAGGATGATCAGTCACACTGGAACTGAGACACGGTCCAGACTCCTACGGGAGGCAGCAGTGGGGAATATTGGACAATGGGCGAAAGCCTGATCCAGCCATGCCGCGTGTGTGAAGAAGGTCTTCGGATTGTAAAGCACTTTAAGTTGGGAGGAAGGGCATTTACCTAATACGTAAGTGTTTTGACGTTACCGACAGAATAAGCACCGGCTAACTCTGTGCCAGCAGCC